>DHGP01000008.1 GCA_002402825.1 Firmicutes bacterium UBA4795 | reverse complement strand
TGACTTCGTTTGGTTTCTTTTGTTCCTTTGCTCCCATCTGGTGAGTACCCTCGTTTAAGGGGAGAACCGCGGTAAGCTCACCTGGTGATAAAGCAGCTTTGTTTTTAACGGCTAAATCGGCGTATCCTTCCCGGTTTCCATCGTCTAAACGCCGGTACTTAATTTCCTCTACTATGCCCGCCCAGGCTCCCACTACTCCCCAGGAGCCATGGTCGTGAACCGGGTAAGTTTTCCCCGGCTCCCAGATAAAAAGGCGCAAAGAAAAATTTCCTTGGGGAGATCGAAATAAGGTTATTTCGTTTGGGTCAATGGTTAAAATTTGTCCGTGAAGAAAATCTGCCTTCCGGATAACTTTATCTACTGCTTCGGCAATCAAATCACGTTGTTTTAATAATTTTTCTAATAATTTTTGTCCCTCCGCAATTAAAACAGACCATCAAAAACATCAGGTAACCTAATTGCTACCTGGCTCATTTTATTTATCTCCTTAAAGCTTAATATTCTTAAGTATTATTCATGTTTCAATTATTTACGTTTCAATTTTATCGTAAAACTATACATATTTTAGTATAAACTTCAACTTTGAATGAAGAAGCAATTAGCATTTAAATCATGGTAACTGTAACCAACTTTTTCTCTATAGAATAATATATCGTATAAATAAAACTAAAAGATAAAAGGAGGGTATAAGCGTGGATCAAGAAAAAATAAAAGCTGTGGCTGAAACTCTATCAGGTGTTGTTAATGATTATGGTGGCTGCGACGACAAACATAATGACAAACACCATAAAAAGGTAGACTGCTGCTGCCCAAAATTTTTTATCTTCCTCATTTTTGACGACATAAGATGTGTACAAATCTTCAATGGAGCCTGTGAGGACTGGAGACCGGGGGCAAATTGTGGGTGATAGTATTCCTATTTAGACTTTATCTAAGCATACCACACCCGCTGATATTCATACCGGCGGGTTGTTTTTTTCATAGGTAAAAAATTTCTACAAAAAGGCATCGCTATAATTAGTATATAACACTAATCTACATCATAATTATGAATAACAAATTTCTTTTTATAGAATACACCAACCAACTACCCTTTTTATGAATGGAGGGACATTCTTATCTCCAAGCATCAAATAAGCCGTGCTATTGATAAGGGCGTCATATGGTTAAAATCAAATCAAAATGTAGATGGAAGTTATGGCGAATGGGGGCTTTGTTCAACCAGTTTAGCCGTGCTGGCCCTGCTCGGCAGCAGCGTGCCAAATTCAGACCCGGCGGTTGCAAATGCCATTTCATATATTCTTAATTCCGATCCTTCAGACTCAACTTATTTACGTTCTTTGGCGATTATGGCCTTGACGGCCAACGGTAAAAAAACGCCGGATATTTTAAACCGGGTGCAGTTAGATGTAGAGTGGCTGATTCAAGTTCAAGGCAACGATCCGTATAACATGTTATCTTTTGGTGGTTGGAACCATTTTAATTGTCCGGAACTGGCAACTGCTTTTACTACCCAGCAGGCTATATTGGCTTTATCCTTCGCTGCCTCATGGGGGTTAAAAGCTCCACAGGAAACCTGGAATAGGGCCATAACGTGGTACAAGATAAATCATGATATTAATAATAACGGAAGTTATGTTTATAGTTTGGATGATGCTACCAGGCTTAACTATAAAGGAATATTATATAATACGACTGCCGGGGCTTTATCAAATCTGAAAATTATTAAACTATTTTCTGCAAATCCGAACGTAAAATCCCAGGCGCTAAATTTGCTTGACAGGGCGTTGGACTGGTTGAAGGTTAATTATACTGTTGAGTTAAATTTAGGGATTACGGACAGCGCACAATATTATTATTTGTTTAATCTCCAAAGAGGATGCGTTATTGAGCCGTATTTTACTCTTATTGGAAACCATGATTGGTATGCCGATATAGCCGATTATTTAGTAGCCCAACAAAAAAAAGATGGTAACTGGTCATCAAGTTATGCAGGTAAAAAATTACTTACTTTAAATCTTATGCAACTTTTTTCGGGTCGCTCACCTGGAAACTGGGTTTTTGAAAGAGCTACTGAAAAAATTGTGCACACAAGTTTAGCCTTGCTTACTCTTTCCCGCACTGCCATGCCTGTTCCGGACTACGGTAGAGATGAAAAAGAACAAACAAAAAGTAACTATGCAGGATTAAACGAGATGTTAGATATGGGGTATGTCGGGGGTTACAGTGATAAACAGCAAGATGCGAAGTCTTCCTATGCCACAGAGCAAAAGGTGCAGGAAAATACAGAGCATGGCGGTGAAACCGGCAGCGGGGAAAGCTTCGAAGATGGGGATTCCTTGCAACTTCCGGATAATAAGGACGGTGCGGATGAGAAGGATGCCGGAGCTGGTGCATCCCCCGAAAAAGATAAAAAAAGTAATGGGAAAAATAAATATAGGAATAGTAAAGATAAAAACGGTCGGTTCTCGGGCAGGCTACCGGCTGCGATTATGGCTGTTATAGGCTTAATATTATGTAAAAAAACTCGAGAGTAACTAAAAATTCATAGGATTATGGCTCCCGACTTTGACAGTTGACCTACCATAAACCCTTGATAAATCAAGAAAAAACAATTTAAAAGCGCACATTTTGCCACTACAAATAATTCCTGGTTTTTACAGAACCGTCCCCGCCGGTTTTTTTCAATTATCTTTCGGGTGTCATCGTCCCACTCCCTATTTTACTATTGGTGAGGCATCGGGGTCAAAGGGATTTGTTCTAACCATAAGAGAAAGGAGATAAGGATAATCATCCTTCAAATGCTTTAGGTAACTTAGCCATTCAAAAACAAGTAAAGTGTACGCTCTTTTTATATCACTAGCAAGATGTTCATAGTCTGTTTCAGGCAAATGCTTTATATTTGCCCTGTAAATTAATTCTTCAGTTAAATGAAATACCGACCAAAGAAGATCCGTAAACGACTCATGTTCTAATAAATTTGGATTTTCCAACAGCCCCAGTAAGAAATCTTTTTTACCTGACAGAAAAATCTGTAAATCTTCCAAAACTTTAACGTTACTTTTGATTTTATAGTCATAATCTTTAAGACGCTTGTTAAGGCTGGTAAAATCTATTTCAAAATAATCCTTAATTTCAATGAGTTCTTTTCTTATTTCCTCAATACGGGGGTCAAGGACAGAGAAATATTTCAATAACTGGGTACCAACTTCACTGAAGAAAGCTCCTATGACCATATTTAACTTTTTTAGCAGGGCCCGTTTTTCCCTTTCGCTAAGCAATTTATGGATGATTAACGTTACTAATAAAACTTCAATGGGAACAAAAGCTACATCCCCCAGAAAATAAATTATGATATGGTGAGCATCTTTAAATATAAGGTAATGAATAAAGTAAAGGAAGGT
>DHGP01000044.1 GCA_002402825.1 Firmicutes bacterium UBA4795 | reverse complement strand
CGAGTTATTTTTCACGCTATTACCTTCCATCTTTTTGATTAAAAAAGTTTGCTTTATGGTCAATTCGATTAAGTACAATACTTTTGCAAAGCCTGGGTAAGCAACTGGATATGGTATGTTTCATCTTGGATTATTCTTTCCAACAGGCGTTGAATATGGGGGTCGGTAATTAATTTATAATGTTGCTGGTACTGGGCAATGGCGGCTTTTTCTCCTTCAATATCTGAAACCAGACGGTCACAAATCTCCTGGCCATAATAAATGTAACTACCATTCCAGTAAACGTCCTGGTTGTTCTTTACTACTTTGTACTGCGGGTCACCTCCCAGCATTCTGATTACCTGGGCCAGCATCTCTAAATGGTGCATTTCTACCAAGGAAATACACTCCTCAAGCTCCGCCAGTTCTTTGTCTCTTTCTTCAAACATAATATGGTGATAGACATACTGATTAATTGCTGATAATTCGCTCACCACCCCAGCATAATCTTCCATTAAAAGTTGGGCGTAAAACAAATTTGAGCGGGAAGTTTTTATTTCGGGGTAAGGACCCGGCGCGGAACATTTTAACCATAGGGTCTCATTTTTTTTATCGTTCATATTTATAACCATTCCTTTCTAGGCACAAAACCTTAATGAAAGCATTTCTTTCAGACTTTAAACCCTTCCTTGAAGAACGACCCAAATATAATGGTCTTCTTGCAATATTATTCAAGATAACTAAAATATGTTATTGATATTCTAACCCCATGGCAAAGAAAAAGGCACTTTGCCATTTAACGGTATAACCATCTTGGCTTCGTGCCTTTTCATTATTTAAAATTGGTAGCGGCGCGGGGACTCGAACCCCGGACACTACGGGTATGAACCGCATGCTCTGACCAACTGAGCTACGCCGCTAAGATATAACCGTTAATCAACACCCTTGATAAAATGACTGTTATTTATGAAAACTGGAGCCACTAACCGGGCTTGAACCGGTGACCTCGTCCTTACCAAGGACGCGCTCTGCCTGCTGAGCTATAGTGGCTTTTGGTTGCGGGGGTAGGATTTGAACCTACGACCTTCGGGTTATGAGCCCGACGAGCTGACCACTGCTCCACCCCGCGATTTAAAGATTTCCTACTTCAAACTTATTATAACCTAAAAATCACTTTTATTCAACCTTATTTTAAACTATAATTTTTTCTTTATCTTCTACAACTTTAACTGCTTCTTACTTTACAATAATCTTGCGCCATATACTGGTGGAGGGGGTAGGATTCGAACCTACGAAGGCTGCGCCGGCAGATTTACAGTCTGCTCCCTTTGGCCACTCGGGAACCCCTCCACAATTTAAGAACTCATTGGAGCCGGCGAAGGGATTCGAACCCTTAAACCTGCTGATTACAAATCAGCTGCTCTTCCGTTGAGCTACGCCGGCTTATTACTGTTTTCATATTAGCAAAAAGCAATCTGGCTGTCAAGGTTTCTTTTTATTTTGATGCTGTCAAGAATTTTTGGGTATTATTTTTCTTACCCCTATTGCAGACCAGTATTTTTATTTTTTGCCTTCTTATCCCGTGGCGAACCTTACCCCATCCCTTCCCTAATAAATGCCCTGTATTGTTCTTGGGCTAAGTCTTTCTGGTGCTAAAGAAGCTGTATATCCAGTCTACCGTAAGGTATTCCGGCTTTTTTGTGAGCCCAGCAATAGCCCGGTAGCTGCTCCATTCCCATTTTTCGGGTTCTTCCACCATGCTCGCCCGTACCGGGTTAAGCACAATATACCGGCAAAGTTCACGGAGGTAATTCTCTTTCTGTACCAAAATAACCTTATATCTTTCCTGGAAGAGATGCCCAGGTTTTTCGTGTCTTCGATTATACTGTGGTTATTGTAATAAATAATTTTTTATATTTCAAGACCTGACCCCGGTGACCCCTTCTGGTGGGGTTTGTCAATTTAAGTTTTTGGGGCCCAAACAAACTTCCCTTGAAAAAATCACTTTAAATTCCTCTGTAGCCTTGTCTTCAACAAATTCAGGCTCGGGTATACCTTCTTTTTTGCATTCAGCTATAATTCTTCTGATGCCTGAGCCAATTCCCCGGTAGGGAAGACCTAATCTGCCTGCAAAGGAAAGGAGAATTGGGTTTCTGGCGACCTGAATTCCCTGTTTGATAATTTCAACGGTCACTGCATTAGGCAGTTTACCAGGACTGATTATTTCCACCTGGTGGTCAAAGATAAAAACTCTGATACTGCTGTTTATAAAGTAATCCCGGTGAACAAGAGCATTCACCACGGCTTCTTCTAAAGCTATACCAGGAATCTCCATTTTTCCCGGCAGATTAAAATTTCTGCCCCGCTGTACTTTCCTTAAATTTCTTTTTAAAAAGGCCATTGTATTTCTGTACTGTTCGTAAAGAGTTCCTTCAAGATTTTCACTGTCAAGGTACTCACTGACACTTACCTCATTGCCTATAAACGCTACTGCTTTAACGATAAATTGAGGTCTGATTCGTTCAGGCCTGTCTCCAAAAAGTAAAGGTCCAGCTAACGTCAAGTTGCTGTTATTAATTAACTTTAAATTTTTCAGAACTCGCTCCAGTTGAAGAGGGTCTTCTTCCAGCTTCAAGCCGTATTCCTTTTCATAAAAATCTTTAAAGTAGCTGATATTTAGATCAGTCAGGCTGGCGTTGGGAACAGGCAGTTCGTCAGCATACATACTATGTGCTGCCTGCATCAGTCTTCTTAATTCTTCTCGGGTGGCTCGCCTTTTATCAGCCCCTACCTTTACCCAAAACTCGGTTTTGTTGGCTGCATACGGTTTATTTGTCCCGCGTGGGATCTTGATAATTACTACCAACTTTTCATTTATTCTTATGTTTTCAGTAACAACGCTAACGGGAGGATCTATCTTTTGGGAGGCAGCGCTAGACACCCACTGGTTGAGCCTGGTTAAATTATCAACCCCTACTATTTCTCCCTTATCGGACACACCGACGACAATAATTCCACCATCAGTATTGGCCATGGCACAGATTTCTGAAGCAAGGCCGTCTACATGGGTAAACCTGGTTTTAAACTGTGTTTTTGAATCTTCCCCCCGGCTTAATATTTCCTTTAATTCAGAAGTGTCCATTTACTACCTGCTCCTTATGAATATGTCTATCTCTGAAGTTTGGAGATCTCCGCCAGGCGCTTGGCCAGCCGCTGGAAGCTGGGGTTATTCTCGATCTGTTCAAGCTTACCCAGGTTTAAGACGACCTTGTGCTTGACGCGGCCATCTTCCCGGTAGGATCTTACGAGTTGTACATATTGATTTGTTTTGGCCTTGGTTATCTTGATAAACATACTTAAAGTATAACATATTATGCTTCACATGGGTAGGGGCGTATAGCCATACGCCCCTACTTTCAGCGAATATTGTTATTCGGGTTGCCACTACACTTTTTGAGATTTTTGCCCTTCCCTAACTCGAAAGTACCAGTATTACTGGATTCTTGTCGTCAGCTCAAGGTGAAAATCAGGGGTAACTGATAAACTCAGGAAATACAATAAATTCAAGAGCAGGGATGTCTACGCCGGTACTTAACATGTTCACGGTTACCGCAATCTTTGGCTTGGGCCGGTTCCTGAACTGGCGAATTTTTTGGAGCAGCCGGTCAACGTTGGGATTCCCGGTGATTTTCTGGACAAAATCATCCCTCTGCCCAAATTCTTCCCGGCAAATCTGCACAATTTGATCGGCATGCGAGGTATGCGGCAGGTCGTTTGCAGCAAAGATCAATATTTTAGGGAAACGCCCCTCTTCCTGCTCATGTTTATCGGCATACCTGGCAATTTCCCTGATTATTTTACGATTGCTATCGGGTACTGTAGAATAGCCTTCGTTACAGGGCTACGGTTCTTTCCTCCGCTTCCTTAATCCTCTAGTCAAGTACAGCTTTATTTTACCACTATGTTAACCAGCTTACCGGGTACAGGAATAACCTTGTTAATTTCTTTACCGGCAATAATTTGCTGCACCCGGGGGTGGGCAAGCACCCGCTCTTGCATTTGGTTTGCCGAAAGATTTGCCGGTACCAACATTCGCTCTTTTACCCGGCCATTAACTTGTACCACAATAGTAATTTCATCCTCGACAATTAATGTCGGATCGTAAGTTGGCCAGGCCTGCTTATGGATACTTTCTTGGTGACCGGTTAGTTCCCACAATTCTTCGGTAATATGCGGGGCAAAAGGCGCCAAAAGCAAAAGGACACTTTCCAGCGCTTCCTTTGCTACCTCAGGCTCACGGTCTGTTTCGGGTACTTCTTTATACTGGTAAAGGGCATTAACCAGTTCCATAATGGTGCTTAAAGCGGTATTAAAGTTAAAGCGTTGGGTGGTATCCTCCGTAACCTTCTTGATTGTCTGGTGGGTAAGCCGGCGGATAGTTTGATTGATTCCCTTAGGTTCGGCCTTTCTTTTTCCAGAGCTTATGTTTTGCAGATCCCATTTTGCCGTTACCAACCGCCAAACGCGGTTTAAAAACCGGGAGCAACCCTCTACCCCTTGCTCACTCCACTCTAAATCCCGCTCAGGAGGAGCCGCAAAAAGAACAAAAAGGCGTACTGTATCCGCCCCGTAAGCATTTATCATTTCTTCAGGACTGACTACATTGCCTTTTGACTTGGACATCTTCGCTCCATCTTTTAAAACCATCCCCTGGGTAAGCATGTTCGTAAATGGTTCTGTGTTGCTAATCAGCCCTATGTCATAAAGAAATTTAGTAAAAAACCGGGCGTAAAGCAAGTGCAAAATAGCATGTTCAACCCCTCCAATATACTGATCTACGGGTAACCATACATCCACTTTTTTCTTGTCCCACGGGCCTTTTTCTTCCCGCGGGCAGGTAAAACGATAGTAATACCAGGAAGAGCAAATAAAAGTATCCATGGTATCTGTTTCCCGCTGTGCCGGGCCGCCGCACTTGGGGCAGGTAGTGTGTAAAAACTCCGCACAATCAGCTAAAGGAGATTGTCCGGTAGGTTTAAAAGCTACCTTGCGGGGGAGTAAAACAGGTAAATCTTTTTCCGGAACCGGTAGCTGACCACACTTTGTACAGTAAACAACAGGAATAGGCGCTCCCCAGTACCGCTGCCGGGAAATAAGCCAATCCCGCAGGCGGTAGTTTACCTGGCGGCAACCCAGACCCTTAACTTCTAAATATTCACTTATGGCTTTTTTTCCCTTTTCACTGGGCAAACCGTTAAACGGTCCTGAATTAACCATTACCCCTTCGTCAAGGTAAGCGGCGGTTAAAGAATCAACTTCAGTACCTTTTAAATTGACTGGCTGAATAACTACTTTAACGGGCAACTTATATTTATGGGCAAACTCAAAGTCCCGCTGGTCGTGGGCCGGCACCCCCATTACGGCACCAGTACCATACTCCAGTAAAACATAATTGGCAACATAAATTGGAATTTGTTCTTGGCTTAAAGGATTTAAACAATACGCGCCGGTAAAAATGCCTTCCTTTTCTACCGTGGTAGCCGTACGCATTATTTCACTTAAGTTGCGGACACGCCGGATAAAAGAGCATACCGCCTCGGCCTGTTCTTTGCCGGCAAGCAATTTTTCCACTAACGGGTGTTCCGGGGCCAGGACTAGGTAAGTAACGCCAAATAAGGTATCAGGACGAGTGGTAAAAACTTCAATTTCTTCGGCCAATTCCTCCACTTTAAATTTAATTTTAACTCCTTCGCTTCGCCCAATCCAATGCTCCTGCATAATCTTTACTTTATCAGGCCATCCTTTAAGTTGCCTTAAATCATCAAGCAATCTTTTGGCGTACGCCGTAATTTTAAGAAACCACTGGGCTAACTCACGTTTTTCTACTTCATGCTTGCAACGCTCGCAAACCCCTTCTTTTACTTGTTCGTTGGCCAGTACCGTAGCGCAGGAAGGGCACCAGTTAACGGCGGCCTTTTTTTTGTAGGCTAAACCACGATGATAAAATTGCAAAAACAACCACTGGGTCCACTTATAATAACCAGGGTGACAGGTAGCAAACTCCCGCCGCCAATCATAACTGAAACCAAGCTGTTTTAACTGCTGGCGCATGGTATTTATATTCTCCATAGTCCAGTCTGCCGGATGAATATTACCGTGTTTAATGGCGGCATTTTCCGCCGGAAGGCCAAAAGCATCCCAACCCATGGGGTGAAGTACATTGTAGCCCTGCATTGTTTTGCTCCGGGCAATCACGTCACCAATAGCATAATTTCGCATGTGCCCCATGTGTAATTTTCCGGAGGGATAAGGAAACATTTCTAAGCAGTAATACTTTGGGCTAGGGCTAAAATCAGGTACAGTATATAGTTCATCTTTTTCCCAACGTTCTTGCCACTTTCTTTCAATTTCCTGAAAATTATACTTCATATTTTTCCTCCTGCTTTACAAAACTACGGCTGGTTATACCGCGGGTATTCTACTATAAAAACCAGTAAGACGCAATTAAAGTTGCCTGAGCTAACCGGGCTTAAAAGTAAAAACTCCCGTCCTTTACCGACGAGAGACTTACAACCCTTTTTAACAAAAACTAAAGTGGTGGAGCTGGCGGGAATCGAACC
>DHGP01000002.1 GCA_002402825.1 Firmicutes bacterium UBA4795 | reverse complement strand
CGTCAGGAAACACGGTAGCCTCTTTCAACTTCCATGGTAATAATTATACTCATGATAGACCAATTTTTCGTGAGCATTTCTAATTTTTCTTTGAGGAAACTACTTCAGCATGTTTAAAGAAAGGGTGCCAGTAGTATTAACGATACCATTACATATAGAATTGAACAGGGGGCTTTTACGATCACAAATTCGTAAATCCAGGCTAACCGTAAAGCAGTTTGTAAAATTGCAGTATGCAGATAAAAGCGGGGGTGGTATCCAAAACCAGCAGCACAAGCACCACCCCCGTAATGGCTATAATCCTGGTTCTTTTCGTGCCCTATTCTTGTAGATTATCCCCTTTCTCTTTTGTCTTTGCTTCAGGTAGGTCAAATGTGGTTATTTAAGTTTCTTTGGAGGCATGATTACTTTCACCACGTCACTGCCGAGTAACTGACGCCCGTCGTTTAGTGCACCTTTAACTGCTACAGTGACGCTGTCAGCTGTGTTACCAACTGCGTCTATAACAGCCGCCCTGTTGAACTTGAGCATCAGGTCCGATGTGCCATCCTGGTCGTAGTCTCCGATCCCCGTGGGGCTCTCCTGGGCGGGGATTTCGACACCGTTGACCACAAGGCGAACGCTTGCCCGGTCAATATCCGCAACGCTGTAGCCTATCGGAAGTTCGATGTAAAGTGTTGCAGCGTTAGCATCAGCTTTACTGGCTACATTAAGGGAATCCGGCTTAAAATCAGTGGTCGCCGCAATGATAACCTCAAAGTTGAGCTTTACCGCGGCTTCGTTGCCCGCCTGATCGGTAGCAACAACATTGAATGTGTGACTGCCGGCCATTGCCGAAAGGTCAATGGTCTGCCCATTGTTCACTTCTGTACCATCAAGAAGGGCCGTGGCTGTTTCCAGTCCGGACACAGTATCGGAGGCCTCGTAATCAATGGTGATAGTGTCGGTTGTCAGATACGGGCCTTGGGTTGGAGAGGTAACCGTGATTAAAGATGGCGTTTTGTCTATCTTGATTACCTGGCTTTTAGTTGGTTCTACGTTGCCCGCGTTGTCTGCCGACCGGTAGTAAACGGTTGTTTGCCCCTCCTGGCTGAGCGTGAAGGATGAGGAGTAATCCTGCCAGTTCACTCCGTCAAAACTATACTCGGTTTTGGCCACTCCTGAGCCGCCTTCATTGTCAACTGCGCTAAGGTTTACTTCCACATCGGAGGTGTACCAGCCGTTGCTGCCGGCTGTGCCGGAGAGGGTAAGAGTTGTTTCGGGCGGGGTGGTGTCCACAGGTGGGGCCACCTGGGTAGTTACCGTCGCATTCGGCCCGTCCGTGCTCCAGTTGCCCGCCGCATCGCCCGCCTGCACTTGGAAGGTGTACTGCGTGCCAGGAGCCAGATCTGTGACTTGATAGCTCAGCATATCGCCTGGCACTTCCGCAATCTGCTGACCATTGCAGTAGATGCGGTAGGCAGTTACACCTATGTTGTCAGTGGCCGCCGTCCAGGTAAGGGTGAGGCTTGTCTGCGTGATGTCGCTGGCCGCCAGCTGGCTGCCCGTCGGCCACGCGGGCGGAGTGGTGTCGGAAGGAGCACCCACCATGTAATTTTCAAAAGGTTCTATCAGCGGATAGTTATCAGCATCAGAACCTATACTGTAAGGAGTGTCTCCAATTCCGTCTCCATCAGCATCTGTTCCAGAATAATCACCCCAGTAGTTGCCCATGTAGTTTAAATGTTGACTACCGTTGTAAGTATAGCTTATTTTCTCTGTTGAGTTCCAGATGTTGGCTGAATTCGCCAAATACACATTCTGCCTGTTGTTGCCGAAATTGTTAAGGTAGATGGTGTTGTTGGATGTGTCCCTTAGGAGGATGCCATAGTAGTTATTGTTCCTTATGTTGTTATTAGAGATGGTGTTGTTGTTAGAAGCTTCTGTGAGGACGATGCCCTGGTAGTTATTGTTCATTATGGTATTATATGAGATGGTGTTGTTGTTGGTAGTGCTCCAGAAGTCGATGCCACGGTCATTGTTCCATATGTTGTTATTCGAGATAGTGTTTTTGTTCGATCCACAAAACTCAATGCCAAATCCATTGTTCGATATATCATTGCTCGAGATGATGTTTTCGCTCGATCCCTGAAAATAAATGGCATCTCGGCCGTTATTCGATAGGTTATTGTTTAAGATATTGTTGTTGCCCGAATTCCACACAACGATGCCTCGATAGTTACTCGACACATCATTATTCAAGATGTCATTGCTGCTCGAACTAAACCACACACCGATGCCCTCATAGTTGCTCAATACGAAATTATTTGAGATGCTATTGTTGCTCGAAGAATCACGCAAGAGGATACCAAAATCGTTATTCAATACCTTATTGTTGGAAATCTTACAATGATTTACACCCCAAAGACAAATTCCGCTAAAAAGGCGGGAGTCCCCCCCTGTTGCTCCTTGGACCGTAAAACCACTTATAATCACATAATTAGCCGCGACAGCGAAAACATCGTCATCTGGATTTGCTGCCTGAACAATGCAATTTGCAGGGCCACTTTCAGACTCAATAGTTACTTGCTTGTTCACATCTACATTTTCAGTGTAGGTGCCATCGCGCACGATAATGGTGTCGCCGGGGTTTGCCGCATTCACTGCTGCTTGAATAGATTCACCAGGGTTAACATAATACGTTGCTGCAGAAGCATGTCCAACACTTACATTCGTGAATGCCAGCGTTGCAATTAGAACTACGAATACAATGATGTCAATTATAATTTTTCTCATCTTGTTTCTCACTCTCCTAATTTAACTTAAATGCATAAGCCAAAAATCTTCCTTTCTGAAGCTCATGTTCCTTAATATACTTGACTTTTAGAAAACAGTTTTTGCTTCACCAACAGAGAGATGTACAAATGCTATGCTCGCTAGTAAATATGGTCGTGAGAAGAATGCTTCCAATTGCAATCTGCTCGAGTTTCGCAAGCTGCACCATTTATTTACCAACCTCCCTAGAAAATGCTTTTTTTCATACTTCTAAGACCTCCTTTATTATTTTTTTATTGACTATTCAACTGACATAATTTTACCAAAATCGTTACCAATCTCTCAAATTTGCCGTAATCCCATTTTCACCCCCCCCAGCAAAATTTAACATTATCTTCATGAGAATGGCTTTTTTCTCCTGCGTGCGCCTTATTATTAATTTTTTCATTAATTATACTCACAATAGCCCAATTTCTCGTGAGTATTTCTAATTTTTTCTTGCGGTATTCTTATCTTTTGTGGCAATTACTCTGTATTTCCAGAAAGAAACAATCTGATCTGAAGCAGCCCAAAAGCCAAGATTGTCATCGTTGGGGTCTTTGCTGGGAGTTACCCAGCCAGTGACTGGCATTGGCTTTTCCAAATGGATTTCTATTGTCGGGGAGTTTGTTTTCCAGACAGAGGTACCACCTCTTAAGCCAAATACTCTGCCCCCTGCTGGTGGTCTGATGATCCACCCTTCAGATGGAATTTTGAAACTTAGACAATCTGCATAAGCTTCCCTGGCATCCCAGATATCTTGGGAAATATGCATGGAAGAAAGCATTACCGGCTTAAAAGCCTCCCCTGGCCGGTCAGCAAGCTTTACCTTGCCCTCAACGTTTATGCATACCGCAGCTGAAAACAGGTCTTTTTGGGGAGGGGCAAAGGCAATTTCGCCATTTACTTTTAAAGAAGAGATTTCTCCAGAAATAAAAAGCACAAGCTCATTTCCCTGTATCTTCCAGTTATAATGTAAGGGTTGGTTGAGGTTTCCCTGCCAGTACCTTTCTTGACCACTGGTTTTTTCCCAAAAGGAAGGAAAAACAATTACCGAAGTCCCCCAGCCTGACGAGGGGCCATAAACCAGCCTTAAGTAACTGCTGTCCAGGTGCAGGGCGGCGTACTGGCTTTCAGAAAAAAATATTTTTAACTGCCTGTCTTCATTTTTTACCTTCCACGGGCTGCGCTCCGCTTCCACCACAGCTATTTTTTTATGTTCGAGTTCTTCCGGCAGAGTAGCTTCTCCCCTGGCCAGAGGTGGAATGTAACCTTTGGGTAAGAGATAAGCTCTGATTCTGGTGGCCTGTTCATCGATTCCACCAGTGGTGATATCACAGACAAACGACCCGTCGGGGTTAACAGGAGTTAATGGCTCATCCCAATAAGGCTTTGTCCACCAGCCGGCGACATAGATGTAAACTGCTACATTGTAATCAGAAGGATTTTTAATTCCCTTTACCCTTCCTTTCAGGTTTTCAAAACTCCCGTAGGGAGGGAGATAAGTGAATTCAATTTCAGGTAGGCCCAATGGTTTCCCTGAAGTCTTGGCTGCCATCAGGTTTTTAGCCACAAGCTTTGGTTCTCTTGTTGCAGTAAAGATCCCCCAGTGAGTTTCAATGGGGCTTCTTTTTACCCACGGCTTAGATACCTTCCACACCTGATCAAACCCCTCAAAGTAAACAAAAGAAACATTTTTTGTCCTTAAAAGCTCATAAAACCCGGCCTGTTTTTCTTCCGAACATTCCGGGCTGCCGGCTGAGGGAAGGCCTGTTTCTTTAATTAAAACAGGCTTTTTTGTCAAGGCAGCCAGTTTTTTATACTGTTCTACTGTATATCTTACACCTGCTTCAGGCTCTTTTATTCCAGCCCACCAGGGGTGAACCACTGGAAACAACCATTCGCCAAAGTTAACCAGCTGGCGGTCTTTAAAGTACATATAAACTGGCTCGCTGGTGGTTACAGGCCTGCCGGTGGCTTTTTTGATTTCTTTTGCTGTTTTTCTAAGTTTTTCTAAGGAATAGCGGTTAAAGACAAGCCCTTCATTTCCTATACAATAGCCATCAATAAAGTTTTTATTTTGAATGGCCAGGCTTATCTCTTGTTGGTCACTTGGGTTCCAGATCCCGGCAATTACTCCTTGAAAGCCCATCTCCTTGGCTATCGGATATATTTTAGCGGTTTGCTTTTGGGTGTTGTAAGTCACCAGTCCGTTAAAACCTGCCTGCTTTAGTGCTTTTAAATCTTCTTTTATTGATTCTTCTGAAGGCCAGCGGTTTTCTTCGGGGTTGCAGTTTGTCGGGCAGTAAGCCACCCACACTAAACCCTTTAGTTTTTCGGAAAAGCTCTTTTCTTGAGCGCTTGAGCAACATGGAGAAATTGTAACCAGCAAAATGAGCACCGCGAAGACTAATTTGCCTGCTTTAACCATAAACATCGCCTCCCTAAAAGCTGTTTTTAAAATACAACAGACGAGTTTTCCCGTCCCTTAAGTTATAATTTTGCTATACCTGCCAAACTGGCGGCCTTGAGCAGCTGATCAATCCCTCTGGCTGAAAGTAGGCGGAATCCAGGCTGGGATACTCAAGCAAGCGGATAATTGCAGGAATTGTTTCTTGCTCCAAAAGA
>DHGP01000023.1 GCA_002402825.1 Firmicutes bacterium UBA4795 | reverse complement strand
GGGCTAAGGAAACGGAGTTCTTAACCAAACTAACAGCCGTAAAAGAACGGCTGGTACTATTGGAAGGCAAAGATTTGTAGGGGCGTATAGCTATACGCCCCTACTTGGGGGATAAGGTGGGTTATCGAGAAGTGCAAGGCTATTTAACAGAATTAACCCGCTTGGGGGTTAACCTTGGCCTGGTGCGGATTAAAGAACTTTTAAAACGCCTGGGCAACCCTCACCATCACTTACGAGCTATTCATGTCGGCGGCACTAACGGCAAAGGCTCTACCACGGCCATCATAGGCAGTATTTTAAATGCGGCCGGTTACAAAACAGGTGTTTTTACTTCTCCCCACCTTTATTGTTATACGGAGCGTTTTTGTTTGGGCGGAAAGAAAATTGACGTTACTCGCTTAACGAAATTGCTTGCTCTTGTTTCTCCTTTCGCCTCACGAATGGTGGCTGAGGGATATGGACACCCTACTGAATTTGAGGTTATTACCGCGGTTGCTTTACGGTATTTTTACGAGGAAGAAGCAGACCCGGTGGTTTTAGAAGTAGGCTTGGGCGGGTCTATGGATGCTACTAATATAGTTGAGCCTGTGGTTAGCCTAATCACCAATGTTTCTGTGGACCATACGGAATACCTGGGGAGGACAATCAAAGAAATTGCGCTAAACAAAGCCGGTATTATAAAGGAAAATGTGCCTTTAATTACGGCTTGCGACGACCGGCAAGCCTTGGCCGTTATCTTTAGCTTGTGCCGGCAGAAAAAGGCTCCTTTATTTTGGGTTAAAAGTCAAGCCGCAGGGGCGTTAAATTTGACGCCCCTATACCGGCAAATAGCCGTGGCCGGGCAGGTTAGCTGGGAAAGTAAAAATTTTTCTTTAAGCGGGCAGGATTTTACGGTTAAAGGAGTAAAGGATACTTACGAAGCTCTTTTTTTACCTTTGCTTGGGCGCTATCAATTAGCCAATGCTACCCTGGCTATTGCGGCCATAGAAGTTTTACGGGATTTTGGCTACAAAGTTAGTAAACAAACCATCCGGCAAGGTCTGGCGGCTGTCCGTTGGCCAGGGCGGTTTGAAATTATCAGACAAAATCCTACGGTGGTAGTTGATGGGTGCCATAACCACGCCGGAGCTAAAAATTTAAGACAGGCCCTGGACGATTATTTTAAAAGACAGGAAATAATAATGGTATTGGGTGTGTTGAAAGATAAGGAGTACCAAAAAATTGTGGCTGAACTGGCCCCGCGCGCCAAAGCAGTTATTATTACCAAGCCCCGCAATCCTCGAGCTTTGGATTGTCATGTATTAGCGGCTGAAGCGGTAAAGTACGTAAAGCAAGTACTGGTCAAGGAAACTGTATCGGCCGCGCTGCACCAGGCGTTGAAGGCAGCCATGCCGAATGAAGTTATTTGTTTTACGGGTTCTTTATACCTGGTGGCTGAGGTTTTAAGCGAACCTCAAATCAATTTATAGACGTCTTAAATTTCTTAAATTTGTAGGGGCGTTAAATTTAACACCCATACGGCAGAATTATTTTTAAGGAGAGTAAGAGTTAATGACTGTCTGGTTAGAAATAGGCATTTTGTTGCTTAGTCTAGGGTTAATTTTAATTAGTGCCGGTTTTTTTACCAACGGTGTTGAATGGCTAGGTAAGAAAATGGATCTTACCGTAGGGGCGGTGGGCAGCATCCTGGCGGCCGTAGGGACAGCTATGCCGGAGACAATTATCCCGCTAATTGCTATTTTGTTTAGCCGCGGAGAAGTAGGACATGAAATCGGGATTGGGGCTATTTTAGGAGCCCCTTTTATGCTTGGTACCTTGGCCCTCTTTTTAAGCGGGGGGTCAGTATTAGCCTTTCAAAAGGTACGTCAGGAAAATTATCCCCGTATTGAACCCGAACCTTTGGTAATCCGGCGGGACCTGACTTTTTTTCTGCCCTTATACACCTTAGCTATTTTAGCTGCTTTTTTCAGTTGGCCCTTAAAAATAGCGGTAGCAGTAGTTTTGATTATGGCGTATTTGTTTTTTGTTTACCATACCATTACCTGGGGAGAAAGATGTGCTGGTGAAGAAGTAGAGATGGACCCCTTGTTAATAGCCCGTAAATCTACCAATCCCCCCTTATTTTTAGTTCTTCTCCAGGTAGGAATGGCTTTAGCCGGGATTATAATAGGGGCAAAGTTTTTTGTAGACGGAATTAAAACCTTATCTGCCTTATGGGGCATACCGGCTCTAATTTTTTCTTTGCTTATTGCCCCTTTGGCTACGGAAATGCCTGAAAAAATTAACAGTATAATCTGGTTAGGCCAGCGCAAAGACACTATGGCCTTGGGTAATATCACCGGGGCTATGGTCTTTCAAGGTTCGATAATTCCAGCGATCGGTATTTTGCTTACCTCATGGGTTCTTTCTGGAGCCGCCTTGTTAAGTGCTGTTTTAGCTTTAGTATCCGCCCTGTTTACCTTAACGATAATTAAGTACCGGGGATTTTTAGACGCCCGGCATTTATTGACTTACGGAGGGGTTTTTTACCTTGTTTTTTTAATTGCTGCCCTTACAGGTACCATAAGTTGATTAAACATTAGCTTGTTCAATTAAAGGCAAAGTGTTAAACTGTGTTTAGCAATCAGTAGGGGTGTATTGCCATACGCCCCTACTAAAAGCGGGAAAGGTTATGGCTAAAAATATAAAGATAAAACAAAACAGGCAAAATCCGTGGTTTTTAGGTCTTCTCTTAATAGTTGGGGGCCTGATTGGAAATGTGGTTGCCAGTAAGCTTACTTTACCTGTTTTAAAGGCTACGGCTTCTTTTGGTCTTCCCACGGCGACCTTGGACTTAAGTTTTTTTAAGCTTACTTTTGGCTTTACTATTGCTTTAGGTCCTTTAACGGTTTTAGGGATGCTCTTTGGTTATTTTCTTTATAAAAGATTGTAAATGTTAGGGTAAAGGCATAAAGGATTTTTTAGAAATTTAAAATTTAAGTAACGGGGAAAGGGGTTAGGTAATTGCGTTTAGGCCTGTTCTCCAAGGATATGGGGATTGATTTAGGCACAGCAAATTCTCTGGTTTATGTTCGGGGCAGGGGAATAGTTTTAAGAGAACCTTCGGTGGTGGCTATTCAGCAGGACACTCACCGTGTTTTAGCCGTAGGGCTAGAGGCCAAGCAAATGATTGGCCGTACGCCCGGAAATATTGTCGCCATTCGTCCCATGAAAGACGGGGTGATTGCTGATTTTGACGTTACCCAAAGTATGATTAAATATTTTATTACCAAGTCATTGCGTAACCGTACCTTTTTAGTCCGGCCCCGGGTGGTGATTTCCGTTCCTTCTGGGGCGACGGCGGTAGAGGAACGTGCCGTAAGGGAAGCCGCGCTGCAGGCTGGCGCGCGGGAAGTGTACTTGATTGAGGAACCCATGGCAGCCGCCATTGGTATTGGTTTGCCGGTGCACGAGCCGACAGGAAATTTAATTGTTGATATTGGGGGAGGGACAACAGAAGTAGCGGTTATTTCCTTAGGTGGTATTGTTACCAGTCGCTCTATCCGGGTGGCCGGCGATGAAATGGATGAGGCGATTATTCAGCACGTAAAAAAAGTTTTTAATCTTTTAATTGGGGAACGTACGGCGGAGGAAATTAAGGTTGAAATTGGTTCAGCTTACCTTCAGGAAGAAGAGCAAACTTACGATATCAGGGGGCGAGATTTAATTAACGGCTTACCCAAAACAGTGAGCATTACTAATACAGAAATTTATAAAGCCTTATCTGAACCGGTAGCGGCCATCCTGGAAACCATTAAGGCTACTTTAGAGCAAACCCCGCCTGAGCTATCCGCCGACATTATGGACCGCGGGGTGATGATGGCCGGAGGGGGAGCGTTATTAAAGGGTCTGGACAAGCTGGTTAGCGAGCAAACCGGGATGCCGGTTCATGTGGCGGAGGATCCCCTCTTAGCGGTAGCTTACGGAACCGGCCGGGTATTGGAAAATATTGATTTACTGCGCCGGGTATTGATTAATCCTAGAAAACTTGCTTAGATAA
Source organism: Firmicutes bacterium UBA4795 (assembly GCA_002402825.1). Classification (GTDB taxonomy): domain Bacteria; phylum Bacillota; class Desulfotomaculia; order Desulfotomaculales; family Nap2-2B; genus SCADC1-2-3. The sequence goes on along the minus strand of DHGP01000023.1, from coordinate 26,783 downwards.
AAGGGGTGGTAAAGTTGCCCCGCCCCCCGCTGGGTAAAATACTGCTTTTGCTAGCGGTATTGATCTTTTTACTGATTATCCTTAAAGCCACGGCTAAAAATGAGCTAACGCTGCCTGCAAAGACCGTAAGGGATGTGCTGGCTCCAGTAAGCATGATAACTATGCAGACCGGACAAGCAATACGTAATGTTTTAAAATTACCTGTTTCCATAGCTAAGGCGATAAAACAAAACCAGGAACTAAAAGAGAAAATTAGCCAGCTTGAAGAGCAATTACGGGAAGCGAATGAATTCCAACTGGAGAACCAGCGATTAAAAAAATTGCTGGATTTTAAAGAAACAAAAATCAAAACTACCCGTAGGAGCGTTTATAGCGCGGCCGTAATTGGGCGTGATTTGAATAACTGGTTTGGTACAATTACCGTAAACAAAGGGGCCAGAGATGGATTAAAGGTAAATATGACCGTTATTACTCCGGCCGGTCTGGCAGGGAGGGTTATTTCGGTCAGCCAAAAAACAGCCGAGGTCTTACTGATTACTGATCCACGCAGCGGGGTAAGTTGTCTGGTTCAGGAAAACCGTGCTCCTGGCCTGGTGGAAGGGATGAGTGGCAACACTAACCAGTTGCAGATGATTCATATTCCTACTGATTTTAAAATCCAAAAAGATCAAATAGTGATAACTTCTGGTTTAAGTAACTTATATCCCCGTGGTCTTTCGGTAGGAAGAATTAAAAAGGTAACCCGGGAGCCTTCGGGTTTATTTTTTAAGGCTATAATTCAGCCTTTTGTAGACTTTAATCGTTTGGAAGAAGTGCTTATTTTTTAAACAACGGAATAGAATCCTGACGACCGACGACCGACGACCGACGACCGACGACCGACGACCGATGACCGACGACTGACGACTGACGACTGACAAGGCAGGTTTTTAAATTGCCCAATTTTGTGTTGCTTGGGTTTTTTGTCGTAGCCGTATTTCTTCAATTTACCGCTTTAAATTTTATCCAGATAGAGGGCGTAAAACCTGATTTAGGGTTGGTTATGGTAATTTTTGTTGCTTTTTTGCGGGGTTATCGGGCCGGGTGCTGGTGGGGTTTTGTAGGAGGATTGTTAGAGGATCTTTACACCGGTAATTTCTTTGGTTTAAATATCTTGACTAAAATGTTTATTGGTTGCTTGGTAGGATTGGTTGAAAAACAATTTTATAAAGACAGCCTTTTGGTAGTGGTTATAACCACCTGGTTTGCTTCCATGGCTAGTGGTTTGGTGCAGTATGCTTTATTAACTTATGCGGGATTTTTAGTTTCACCTGGTCCGGCCCTGGTGAAAATAATTCTCCCGGTCTCTTTTTATAACGCTATAACGGTGCCCTTTCTTTACCGTTGGTTTTCACGCGCCAGCAAATTATATCCCGAATTAGAAATCAGGCACTGGCCACTCAGTTACCATGGTAAGTAAAAGAGAAAAAAGGTTTAAATGTTCAGCGCAGGTCAACGGTGATTTAAAAAAGGAAATTTACTTATGGAAAAAAAAGAACTTGAAAAAAAGACGCATCTTTTTCTGGCTTTAATCTTGGGGGCGTTGATAATACTTATTCTACGCTTGGGCTTCTTGCAATTAGTTAAAGCAGATGAGTACCGGACTTTAGCCCGCCAAAATCACCTGCGGTTAACCAGATTGTTTGCTCCCCGGGGAGAGATATTTGACCGTAAAGGTATTAGGATAGTAAGCAATCGTCCTGTTTATACCATTTCTTTGACCGGTTTGGATTTAAAGGAATCGGCTCAGGTGGTAAATTATTTGGCCGGATTACTTCAAGGGGAAAAATCTTTTCAGGGAAAAACCAAAGAGCAAATTGAAACCGAAATTCAAGCTAAAATAATTAAATTTACCAAAAACAAGGACATAGAAGAAAAATTTTCTCTTTACGAACCAATAAAAATAGCCTGCGACATTACCCCCCAAACCATTTTTAAAATAGAAGAGCAACGCTATCAATTGCCCGGGGTGGTGGTTGATGTTGAGCCGGAGCGTAAATATCCTTACGGGGATTTATTGGTGCCGGTGGTAGGTTACATTGGGGAGATTAACGAGCGTGAATTGGCAGCTCATAAGGACGAAGGTTATTACTTAAAGGATTTAATTGGTAAAGAAGGCCTGGAAAAATTTTATGAACCATATTTAAGGGGCATACCAGGTGCACGTCAGATGGAAGTGGATGCTTTAGGCCGGCCCGTACGTGACTTAGGGATTAGTGATGCCGTGCCGGGAAACAATTTATTTTTAACCATTGACGCTCGTTTGCAGCGTCTTACCCAGGATGCTTTGGCTCAAGGGATAAAGCGTGCCTTGGCTACCGGCTATCCAGAGGCTCGTGCCGGGGCAGCCGTGGTGCTTTCGGTATATTCAGGAGAAATACTGGCCATGGCCAGTTATCCTACCTACGATCCGAATATTTTTGTAGGAGGAATTCGAGAGAAAGACTGGGCAAAGGTAAATGAAAAAAAAGCCTTAATAAACCGTGCCCTGGCTCGTTATCCTCCTGGTTCGACTTTTAAAATGGTTACGGCAACGGCCGCCTTGGAAAGTAAAAAAATTTCTCCTTCCTACGTTCTTAACTGTACCGGTTATTATAAGTATAAAAAAGACTGGAAGCCTGGGGGGCATGGACGCGTGGACTTGCGTAAAGCTTTGCAGGTTTCCTGCGACGTTTTTTTTTGGACTTTGGGCGGGTTAACTGGACCCGAGAAAATGGCTTATTATGCCCGGGAATATGGCTTAGGTCAAAAAAGTGGGGTGGATTTACCTGGTGAAGAGGCAGGGCGGGTTCCTAACCCGGCCCAAAAATATGGAAAATGGCAAGAGGAGTTAGTAAGAGTGCAAAAAGAAATAGACCAAATAAAACAAGAGAATCAGGGCTCAAGAGGAAAATTAGCTGACTTAGAGCGAAAGAAAAGCAAAATTGAATGGGAGTTAAAATGGCGGGAGTACGACACGCTGGATATGGCTGTTGGTCAGGGAGATAATTATTATTCCCCTTTACAGTTGGCTAATTATTTAGCGGCTATAGTTAACGGAGGAATTGTTTATCGTCCTTACCTGGTGAAAAAAATAGTCACCCCTGACGGAAGGTTATTGCGGAAAGTTGAGCCTCAGAAAGTACATAAAGCAAATGTTTCAAGCCAAACTTTAAAAATAATTAAAGAAGGTTTGCATTTGGTTACATTGCCTCCTGGAGGAACAGCAGCGGGGGTTTTTGCCGGAGCGCCGTATAAAGCCGGGGCTAAAACAGGTACGGCTGAAGTTCACGGGCATGATAACCATGCTTTATTCCTGGCTTTTGCTCCTTACGAAAAACCTGAAATAGCCGTAGCGGTAGTAATAGAATACGGCGGTAAAGGGAGCGGGGTGGCGGGGCCGGTAGCCAGGCAAATCCTGGATGGTTATTTTGATTTAGATAAAACTAAACTGACTTTAGCCCCTAAGGAAACCGGTCAATCGTTAACCAACCAATTCCCGGCCCAAAATAAACCGCCAGAACTAAAGCCGCGTAAGCTGACTATCCATAGAGAGGTATATCAAGAGTAAGAATTAGTTATCAGATGATTATTTTTTAATTTTTTTATTTTAGCAGGAAATGGTTTTTTATTGTAGAATTAATACAGCAAAACGGGAGGAGATTATTTTGGCCAGTGAAGCAAAAAAAGAAACAACATCTTCACCAGAAAAAGCATTATCCGAAATAAAAAGTAATTTTATTGATTCAAACACTATTTTAGTTCAGCGTACTTTACGCGCCGGTCAAAAGATTCATTTTAACGGTAACGTGGTTATTTTAGGAGATGTTAATCCTGGGGCAGAGGTAGTAGCGGCGGGTAATATTATTGTGATGGGTAATGTTCGCGGCGTTGTTCACGCGGGGGCGGAAGGGAACACTCTGGCAATGGTAATGGCTTTTCGTTTGCAACCCATTCAACTAAGAATTGCCAATCACATCACCCGTCCTCCGGATGAAGAAGAAATGCCTGGGTCTTATCCGGAAGTAGCTCACCTTAAAGATGGGGTGGTAACCATTGAAGCTTTTTCCACTTGCGGAGAACGATAGAAAGATAGTAGGGACTGGTTGGCTGGGGTGTTAAATTTAACACCCCTACTATACGCCCCTACTCAAAGGATTTTTTCTTTGGGCAGACAAGAGAACCGTCCCCTTGTCTGCCAGTTTACAATTCTAAAAAGGGTTAGAAAGGAGGCGCGTATCCGATATGGGCGAGGTAATTGTAGTAACTTCTGGAAAAGGGGGGGTGGGTAAAACCACTACTACGGCTAATCTGGGAGTGGGTTTGGCTGCTTTAGGACATAAAGTAGCTTTAATAGATGCCGATATAGGTTTACGTAACTTAGACGTTTTATTGGGCTTGGAAAATCGTATTGTTTATGACCTGACAGATGTTACTGGGGGTCGTTGTCGTTTAAAGCAAGCTTTAATTAAAGATAAACATTGTGAGGGGCTCCATCTTTTACCAGCCTCCCAAACAAAAGATAAGACGGCGGTAAGTCAGGAAGAAATGAAAAAATTATGTCAGGATATGGCCCAGGAATTTGAATACGTAATTATTGATTGTCCAGCCGGCATTGAGCAAGGATTTCGCAATGCAATTGCCGGGGCGAATAAGGCCATTGTAGTCACCACCCCCGAAGTGGCGGCAGTAAGAGATGCAGACCGGATTATTGGTCTTTTAGAGGCGGCCGAATTACGCAATCCCAAGCTTGTTATTAACCGTTTTCGTTATAAGATGGTCCAACAAAAAGACATGATGAGCATTGAAGATATTATTGATATTTTAGCGGTTGACTTGTTAGGGGTGGTGCCGGAAGATGAGCAGGTGGTTGTCAGTACAAATAAAGGGGAGTCGGTTATCCAGGATGAGCGTTCGCGTTCCGGTCAGGCTTTTCGTAATATTGTGCGGCGAATTAAAGGAGAAGCCATCCCCCTGATGAATCTGAATCAAAGCGGAATGTTGAATAAATTACGCCGGATTATTGGGCTAAGATAGGATAGGGACTAAAGAAAGGGGGAAACGGCCTTGTTGGAATTTCTAACCCGTCTTTTTAGCCGGGAAAGCAGCCCTAGTAAAGATATAGCCAAGGAAAGATTGCGTTTGGTTTTAGTTCATGACCGGGCCGGAGTGTCGCCACAATTACTCCAGGCCCTTAAATCAGAATTGATTAAAGTAATTTCTAATTATATGGAAATTGACGAACAAGGTTTAGAAGTTAATTTGGACAGCCATGATAATCAGGTAGCCTTAATTGCCAATATTCCCATAAAGCAAATGAAGCGATTACCGGAAAATGTAGTTTCCGGTCTCTAAGTAGGGCAGGCTTCCGGTAGAACGGGCTTCCAGCCCGTTGGCCTGCTCGAAGCGGGAGGGAAGAGTACTGTTTAATAAAAGGCTATATAAAAGCCTGGACCATACTTTGCTTGGGGCTACCCTTATTATAATTTTTTTTAGTTTGATAATGATTGGGAGCGCCACTCTTGAATACACTCCTGAATCATTGCGGCAATTTGAAAATTTAAATATATTTTTACGTTTATTACATTTGGACTACACTTATTTTAGCAAGCAAATTTTATGGATTTTTTTAGGTTTTGGGGTTATGGCTTTGATGGTCTATGTTCCTTACGAGGATATAATTAAACAAGCTCGTTTTCTTTACGTTCTTAACTTATTTATGTTAATTATGGTTTTATTTGTTGGACATACTGCTTTAGGAGCGCAACGCTGGATTCAAATTGGTCCTTTAACCTTTCAACCTTCTGAATTTGCTAAACTTTTAATCATTATTACCTTTGCCGCCTTTTTGGCTAAAAGAGAAGAACGGCTAAACAGTTGGTCAGGGCTATGGCCGTGTTTTTTATATATAGGTTTACCCTTCATAATTATTTTAAAACAACCTGATTTGGGTACATCTTTAGTGCTTATCGCCATTATGTTTGGCATGCTTTTTTTTGCTGGCGCAAAACCCGCCCATTTATTGGTTCTTTTGGGAATAGGAATAATTTTTACCGCCGGGATTTTTACCGTTCATATGTATCTTCACCAGGCTCAAGATAGCCTGGAAAAACAAATTTTAGTCTTGAGGCCAAAAGAAAAAATAATTAGCCAGGTGGGAGACAAAGATGAGGCAAAAGAAAAAAACGTCAAGTTAATTGCCCTAGAAGAAAAATACCAGGCTATTAGTGAATACCATAAGTTATTTCACCGTTATACCTTAAAAGAATATCAAATGAACCGGTTAACTATTTTCCTAAACCCCCAAAAGGATATCTTGGGGGCAGGGTATCATATCTGGCAATCATTAATTACGGTTGGATCGGGGGGGCTGGTAGGCAAAGGTTTTTTAGAAGGAACGCAAAGCCACTTTACTTTTTTACCTATCCGGCATACTGATTTTATTTTTTCCGTGGTGGGAGAAGAGTTTGGTTTTTTGGGGGCCTTATTTCTTTTAAGCTTATATTTTATTATCTTGTACCGGGGAACTAAAATAATTATTCAAGCCCGGGATAACGAGGGCGTTCTTTTGGCCGGCGGGATAGTGACTATGTTTGTTTTTCAAGTCTTTGTGAACATAGGAATGACCATTGGCATTATGCCCGTTACCGGTATTCCTTTACCTTTATTTAGTTATGGGGGAAGCAACATTATTATGAATTTAGCCGCCCTAGGCTTGCTGTTAAATATTTACACGCGGCGGAAAAAAATTATTTTTTAAGCGGTCATATTCCTCTTTGTAAGTCAGTATATATTTAAGGCAAGGAAAATTGTAGTAAAAAACTGGCGACAGGAGGAAGAACTTATGCGTACCAGTAAATACCAACCCGAAAACTGGTGGCCAAATTATTCCGCTACGCCGCGCCGCTGGCCTTCCAAAAAGCAAAGAATCAGGCGGACTTTTCGACGCCTTTTTATTGTCCTGGTTATCCTGGCGATGGTACTGTTTTTGCGTCAAACCTCCCATCCTATAGGGCAACAGGCTCGGGAAGGGCTGCGTTATATTTTAACTACGGAATGGAATTTTCAGCCAGTAGTGCAAAAGGTAGTTGAAATTGGCCTGCGGATGGTTAATGTAGACCATCAATTTTACGGAAGGGTAATTCCTAAAACTCCTAAAGATAATGAGGTTAAAACAAAAGAAGCTATGAATCCCCAGGTGCTTACTGTCCCAATAATTGTTCCTGTTTCCGGTAAGGTAGTCAGAGGCTTTGGTTGGTCGCTTGATCCTTTAGATAATTTAAAACGTTTTCATCACGGGCTGGATATTGCCGCCTTACCTGGTGCCCCAGTCAGAGCTGTGTTGAGCGGAAAGGTAATCAAGGTGGGAAGAGATGCAGCTTTAGGTCAATATATTTTATTGACTCACGGGGAAGGTACCAGCACTTTATACGCCGGAGTTACGGAAATTATGGTTGTAGTTAACCAAGAGGTTAATGCGGGTGAAGTTATGGCTCGAATAGGAGAAAAAGGTGATGTGCCTGGAGGAGGGCTGCATTTTGAGTTAAGAGAAAAGGAAAAATTAATTGACCCGTTAACCAGGTTGCCCTTGGCTGAAAAGGAGTTAAAATAAAGTAAATATGCGCCTTGGACGGGTATGGGGAATTGAGCTTTATTTAAATATTTTTTTTCTGTTTTTGCTGGGCCTTTTTTTTGCGGCCGGAGTGCTGGACAAGGGGTTGCTGGCTTTTGGAATTGTGTTAATTCACGAACTAACCCACGTTCTGGTTGCCAGGTGTCTGGGATTAAAAGTAAAGGATATAGAACTGCTCCCTTTTGGTGGCGTAAGCCGCATAAGCAGCGAGTTAGAGCTTGACCCTCGTAAGGAACTATATGTGGCTATGGCGGGGCCGGCGAGTAACCTGGCCCTGGTATTTTTAAGTTTGGCCTTTAAAAATTATGGTTTTTGGTTTGAAACGTGGAGCCCTTACTTTTTGCAATGTAATCTTATTATGGCCGGTTTTAACCTATTACCAGCCTTACCCCTGGATGGGGGGCGGGTTTACCGGGCTTATCTGGGCCGGCGGATTGGACTTAGGGCAGCTACCTACCAGGCTAGCAAATCTGGGCAAATATGGGCGGTGACCATTATTTTTTTAGGTACACTTAGTATGGTTTTGGGTTATACCGGTTTTGATATTTCTTTAAATGGATTATTTCTTTTTTATGCTGCGTCACGGGAAAAAAATATGGCTCCTTACTTATTTATCCGGCATTTAACGCAAAAAAAGAACGAGTTATTCCGTACCGGCATCCTGGGGGCCGAATCTTTGGTAACTTACGAAGACGTTACCCTGGGTGAAATAATCCAGCCTTTTGTTCCGCAGAAATTTCATCTGGTTTTGGTTTTGGACCGGCAGTGGCAGTATAAAGGGATGGTTACCGAAGCTAAAATAATAGACGGTCTGCTTGCTCACGGACTAGATTTGCCCGTAAGCAAACTCATGGGTTAGCCCGTATAACTATTTAAGATCAACGCCGGCGGTAATTTGCTTGATCTTGGGCAAAATCTCCTGTAAAGGCGGGGTATCATTAAACCATGTTCTTTGGGTTATTTCATTAGCCCAGGCAGCATAAAGAAGAGAAATTAAATCTTTTAATTTGGGAGGCAACTGGGGGGGGTGGCTGATTACTTTATCGCGCCAGGCAAGACGGTCCCTTTTTTTTGCCTCTTCTGCTTCCCGATACCAGGACGTATTCCGGTAAAAGACGCGGGTAATTTCTTTGCTCACCGGAAAACCGGCCAAAGTAAAACGGCATTCATCCAGCGTTCCTATTGTGTCTACCACAATAAGCGTACGAGCTGCATCAAAGCCAAATTCTACCTTACCGTCTTCGTGCGTAAGCCCCACCCTGCTTGCTTCTTTGGTAATAATTTCGTTAATAAGCAGGGTAGTGTGTTTAATTTGGTCAACTTCAGTTGAAGTAAGTCCGGCCAGTTCTTTGGCTTCTTCCCAGCATAAGTATCTATCGTTTGCCTCTAGTTTAGTGGAAACATCCAACCAGGGTTTTTCTAAGACCTGCCCTGGGACAGGCATTTCTTTTAAACCCAGATCTTCCGGTTTTAAATCACCTTCTTTTAATCTTTTAAAAATACTGGACCCTTCGGGAAGAGAATTACGGTAAATTACCTCCAGGGGGATGAGAAAATTAGATCTTTCTTTTTGGTAAGCTGAATAATCATAACCAGTGTCTTTGACTTCGGGTTTTATTACCTGCAAAAGTCTTATTTCCATGTTGACGGCCGGACCTTTTAGTTCGTCAAGATTCTTAAGGGCACCATTTTCTAATAGGCCCAGGTAGTGGGATTTTATTCCTCTTTTAGCTAGCTTATCAAAAAAATAAGCGCTGGTAAGGCATAAGGAGGCCCCTTTATTTTTAATTAAGTCAGGCATTTCCCCCCAGTCAAAAACAGAATACCGGTCAGAAAAGATAAACCGGCCTATTCCGCTTTTATTTTCGGCAGGTGCTTTTTGAACTGTTAAGTCTTTTACACTGCCCATTTTAACGGTCATTCCTTTCACTTTGATCAAGGCACAAAAAGTAATGAAAAATTTTCTTTCAAGCTAGTACTTGGCCGTCAGCTTCAGCTACTAATTATTTCCTTGACTACTTTATGCTGGACGTATAAGATAGGGTAAATTAACATAAAATAGTCTATAAAATAGCCGGAACAATTATAGCAATTAAATGAAGGAGTGGCAAGCGTGAAAAATGAATTAAAAGTAAGTGAATGCCCCAAAGAACAATTAGTTTTGTATCTGGAAAGGCTGCTGCAGCAAATTCGTGAGGGGCGCGTAATAGTAGGTTTTGCGGAAGTCCCCCTTCCTGAAATATTAAACTTAGAAGTAGAATTAGAAGAAAAAGAAGATGAAGTAGAACTGGAAGTTGAAATAAAATGGCCTTTAGATTTTAAATAAACGTTAAAAGAATAAATTAAATTTAACCTTTAATAAAAGAACCAAGAGCAGCAAAATACTGCTTAAAACCAACCAGCATAATGTTATTATGGTCGGCAAAAGGGATGATGGTTAATTTTTTATCTTTACAGGTCAAGCTTTGAAAAAGCCTTTGCCCTTCTTTTGAAGGAATTAAAGCATCATACTCTCCGTGGATAATTAAAACGGGTACGGGTATATTTTTAACTTTAGCCCAAATTGCTTGTTCAAGGGTGGCTAATCTTTCGTCTTCTTTAATGGTTAGTCCTAGGTATTTAAGCAAGCACATTACGCCGGCAAAACCACTTTCAATAATTAATCCTTTAAGATTAGTGGGATAAGAAGAAGCTAATTCCAGAGCGGAAATGCTGCCTAAGGACCTGCCCATAATAAAAAGATCCTGGTGGTAATTTCCCTGGGTCAGTTCTTTTTTTAAGGCCCAAAATATGGCGTGGGCATCTTTAACCAAGGTAGAAAAGGTAGGCGTACCCGTGCTTGCCCCGTAACCCCGGTAATCGGCCACAAATAAGTTAAGCCCAATTTGGTGGTAAAAAGGAGCTATTTCGTCGTAGTCGCTTACTACTTCCCCGTTGCCGTGAAAATAAAGCAAGGAAGGCAGTTTTTTATCTTTTAAGTAAAAACGGCAGGAAACATGAACTTTTTCGTCTACCGGGATAAAAAAGTCAATAGCCCCAGTCGGACATTTGGTAAAGCTTTTTCGAGGGTAAAAAATAAAATTAAGGATCATGGGCTGGTCAATAATTGAATAATCAAGGAATTCGGGCATGTTTATTCTCCTTGTTTACGTTTATTTCTCCTTTACTATTAATTTTAGCTGATAACTAATCATTAAGGCAACAAAAAATTTAGGCTTATTTCCAGATTGCCCTATACGTAAACTTTAGAGCCTTTACCCTTGAAACTAAATATTAGGAAAGGTATTATATGAAAGAGAGTAAAATTTTTAACCAAAGGAGGCGAAAACCTGGTCAAAAAAACGGCTTAATTGTTTAAGGGTTAAAGTTTTAGCTAAGCTAAGTCTAGTAAAGTTTTTGAACCAGGTAAATGTTTGCGGGCAATTGGATTGGTGGTTAATTTAAATAAAGACCGGGTAAGTGAACTGGTGCGGGAATTAATAGCCTGGTTAAAAGAAAAAAATTGCCGGGTTGTTACGGAGGCTGAAGCGGCCCGAGTGCTGGGTCTTTTTGAGCCCGGTTACCCGGTAGAGCAAATGATAAAAGAGGTTGACTGTTTAATTGTGCTGGGAGGGGACGGTACTTTATTGCATACTGCCCGACAAGCAGCACTAGCGGGAGTACCTTTACTTGGGGTAAATTTAGGCCACCTGGGTTTTTTAACGGAAATTGAGCTCCCTGAATTGCTTGTTTATTTAGATAAATTGTTTCAGAAAAAATATTACGTTGAAGAAAGAATGATGCTTGAAGTAAAGGTTTACCGGGCTGGTCAGGTAGTTGAACAGGCCATCGCACTTAACGATGCCGTAATTTCTAAAGGTGCTTTTGCCCGGCTTATATTTTTACAGGCCAAAGTAAACGGTGAATATGTGAATACATATCCGGCCGATGGTTTGATCATCGCTACCCCAACCGGGTCTACGGCCTATTCTCTTTCCGCCGGAGGGTCCTTAGTTACCCCGGAACTAGAGTTAATACTTCTTACTCCCATTTGCTCCCATGCTTTGTGGGCCAGACCTTTGGTGGTAAGCGCCATAAGTACAATTGAGGTAACTTTACTTGCTTCACCAGAAGAAGTGGTGCTTACCATAGACGGACAGCGCGGTTTTCACGTTGATTGCCATGACCTTATCCAGGTAAAAAAAGCAACTACTTATGCCCGTTTTATCCGCTTGAAAAAACACGATTTTTTTTATCTCCTTCGCCAAAAACTACACGAACACGAAAATATCCCGTTTAATTTTTAAAGATTTTTTACGCTTAGAAACCTTGGGAAAACCTTTTCCTAAGGTTTTTTATATACATTTGTATTACTAATAAATACCGTTTTAGCTAAAAATAACACATATATACGGAATAAATGTTAATATCTTAGGTTATCTTAATATTACAATAAAATGCTTTTATTATTGATTGTATACTTACTTTTACGGTAATTTATTACTTACGGATGATTAATTTTAAGTTTAATGGTTATCGCTTTAAGGGGGGTAATTAACTTATACTATGATGAAGAAAAAAGCGTCCAAAGAACTTTTTTTAGTTTTTTTAAGCCTTTTTTTAGTTTTGGGTGTTTCTTTAGCTAATTTTCTTTTCCTTCTAAACAGGCAACATATAAATGTTGGTGATCCCATTCTGCCCGAATTGGTTTACCCGACCCAATTGTTTCGCCATTTAATTGTTCAGGTTAGTGCTGACCAGGAAAATATCCTCCGGTTAAATGACAGGAAAAAACAGGTAAATTTTATTTTAACCGAATATATCCCTATTGCCGTTAAGCCGGGTAGATTGTGTCTTAGGCTAAAGTTATTTGGCTTAATCCCGGTACGCCAATTAGTAGTTGATATTGTTCCTCCGGTCCAATTAATTCCCGGCGGACATTCTATTGGTATTTTGGTCCAACCGCAAGGGCTGATGGTAGTTGGCCGGGCCCTAATTCATGATGCCAGAGGCCGAAAAGCTGACCCGGCTGGTCAGGCTGGTATCAGTATTGGTGATTTAATAACCAAAATTAATGGCCAGGAAGCGGTTAGCGAGAAACAGGTGCAGGAGGAAATTAACCAAAGTGGCCAAAAAGGAAAAACTATAGTCCTGGAAATTAAACGGGATAAAAAAACTATTACGTTAAGGATTAAAGCGATTTTTTGTCCGGAAACCAGACGGTACCGTATTGGTTTGTTTATTAAAGATAGTGCGGCCGGTATTGGGACCCTAACTTTTTACGAGCCGTTAAGTAAAAGTTTTGGTGCCCTTGGTCATTCTATTAATAACCTAAATACTAACCAACGAATGGATTTAGCCAGAGGAAGGATAGTTGCCGCCACCATTCAAGGAGTAAGAACTGGTCAACCGGGGCAACCAGGGGAGAAAATCGGTTATTTTCAGGTTAAAAGCAGTATAGTAGGAAATATAGTTAAAAATACTAAATATGGCATATTCGGTTACTTGCAGCAGCCGCTTACTAATCCAGTTTATCCCAAGCCTTTACCTACGGCTTTAAGTTATCAGATTAAAAAGGGTCCTGCTGAAATACTAACCGTAGTAAAAGAAAATCAGATCAGGCGATTTACCGTTGAAATACAGCAAATACTACCTTATGCCAAAGCCAGCGGGAAAGGGTTAATGCTTAAAGTTACCGATCCCGAATTGCTTAAACAAACCGGAGGAATTGTTCAGGGAATGAGCGGTAGTCCCATTATTCAAGAGGGAAAATTTATTGGGGCTGTTACACATGTTTTCATTAATGACCCCACGTGCGGTTACGGTATTCCAGTAGAATGGATGTTATGGGAAAATAAAGCAATAATTACCTCAAATAAAATAGAAAAGACACGAGAAATAGCTTAAAAAAGAAAAATATAAGGCGATGAAGGGCTAAAATAGCTAAAAATATAGAAATAAGTAAATATGGAAAAATTTAAAATTATTTTGTTAAAAAGCAGGAAATTTAATTTTAATAGCGAAGGTATTTAATACAACTAAATGATAATTATTAAATCTAGGGGGGCAAAAAATGGAAAATTTAATTAAAGTACTTATTGCTGATGACAACCGTGAATTTTGTGAATCACTTAAAGATTATCTTACTCAGCAAAAGGATTTTGTCCTTACCGGTACAGCCTATAACGGCTTGGAAGTATTAAAGCTTATGGAAGAAAAAACCCCTGATATAATAATCCTGGATATTATTATGCCTCATTTGGATGGTCTTGGGGTACTAGAAAAAGTTGCTTCAGGAGTATTTAACCCCCGGCCAAAAGTGCTTTTGCTAACCGCTTTTGGTCAAGAAAATATTACCCAAAGGGCCGTAGAATTAGGGGCAGATTATTATATTCTTAAACCCTTTGATTTTTCTGTTTTGGCTGCCCGGATTAGGCAGCTTACGGCAGGAGTAAATAAAAGTACCACCACCTACGTTTCGCCGGCACGCCATAAAAATTTAGATCTGGCGGTAACAAATATCATTCACGAAATGGGTGTACCAGCCCATATTAAGGGTTATCATTATTTACGGGAAGCTATTTTGATGGTTATTGATGAAATAAACTTATTAGGGGCCATAACCAAAGAACTGTATCCTATGATTGCCCAAAAATACCAAACTACCCCTAGCCGGGTAGAAAGAGCAATTCGTCACGCTATAGAACTGGCCTGGGATCGTGGAAACGTAGATATGATAACTAAGTTTTTTGGGTATACAATTAACGTAGAAAAAGGCAAACCTACTAATTCTGAATTTATTGCCATGATTGCGGATAAGCTAAGAATTGAGGCTAAAGTAAGCTAAAAGGATAAGTAACCCGAAACTTGACTTAGGTCAACCAAAAAATTAAAATAGCCTTAAATAATTATTAATTACTTAGCGATTAGTATTTGACCATAGGTTGAAAGTAGAATATATGGAAGTTAAAGGTATTGTCAGGGTAGACAAACGTACAAAAGACCTGGTTAAACGGCTTACCCCAAATGAAATTGCGGTAATTCATCATCGTGAGCTTGATGAAGTAGCCGCAGAATCATTAGTAGCTGCCCGGGTAAAAGCGGTTATAAATGCTGTTCCTTCTTTAAGCGATCAATATCCTAACCCCGGACCTCTTATTTTAGTTAAAGCCGGGGTTATTTTACTAGATAATGCCGGTGAAGAAATTATGGGTTTAATTAAAGAAGGCGAAGAAGTAAAAATTGTAGGGGAGAGTATTTATAAAAACAAACGCCGGATTGCCAAGGGACATCTTTTAAATGCTTTAGAGATTAAAGCGCATATGACCAGGGTCCAACAAAATGTAAAAAAAGTATTACCTCTTTTTGTGGAGAACACGTTAGAATATGCCAAACAAGAAATAGGTCTTCTTGTTGGTTCGTACGCCACGCCCAATGTAAAAACAAATTTTGCTAAAAAACACGCTTTGGTGGTGGTCCGCGGCAAAAATTATAAAGAAGATTTACAGGCCGTTAAATCTTACATTGACGAAGTAAAACCAATTTTAATTGGGGTTGATGGCGGGGCCGATGCCTTAAGGGAACATGGCTATCGTCCGGATGTTATTATTGGGGATATGGATAGTGTAAGTGATGACGCTTTAAGAGAAGCAGCAGACTTAATTGTGCACGCGTACCCGAGCGGGTATGCTCCTGGGTTGGCTAGGGTGGAGCAATTGGGTTTAGGAGCAGAAATATTTGCGGCTCCGGGAACCAGTGAGGATGTGGCCCTTCTTTTGGCTTATGAAAAAGGCGCGGAGTTAATCGTGGCAGTAGGCACACATTCAAGTATGGAAGATTTTTTGGAGAAAGGCCGGAAGGGAATGGCCAGCACATTTTTAGTCCGCTTAAAGATAGGCTCAATTTTTGTAGACGCTAAAGGGGTAAGCAAGCTTTACCGCAACCGCCTTAAAACTCGTTATTTAGCGCAGATTATTTTAGCGGCTCTACTGCCGGCCGGCGCAATCTTGCTTATTTCCCCAACCACCAGAGAATTGCTGCGTCTGCTTTACATTCATTTCCGGCTTATGTTAGGAATATAAGGAGTGGATAGCGTCTGATCATAAATTTGCGTTACCACATAGCTTCTTTGGTGGCTACCTTTCTTGCCCTGGGAATTGGTATTTTAATCGGGAGTATTATGTTGGGAAACGATACGCTGGTTAAGCAGCAGCAGCAACTAACCCGAAAGCTGGAGCTTCAAATAGAAGAATTAAGGAAAAAAAACGAAGCTGTTCAAGCTATAGTGAATAATTTGGAGACAAGTAATGACGTTAAAGAACAGTTTGAAAAACAAAGTCTACCTTTTTTATTAGCCGGGCGCCTGTCAGGATACCAGGTAGCCATTGTAGAAATTAATAATTATCGTTTTTTACCTGAGCTTACCGAAGCATTAAAAGCAAGTGGAGCAACTGTATCTTCGGTCACCACGATTTTTTCTGACCTTGGTTTTGACCAGGAGGAAATCCGAGCCTTTTGGGGGCAAAAAGACCTTACCCCGGAACTTATAACCAGGCGATTAGCAAATGAGATTGGCCAAACCATTGTCACCGGTGGTAACCAGGAACTAATAAACTTTTTAACCACCCAGGGTATAATTAAAGCAACTGGTCAGTACGGGGTTCCTTTAAACGGGGTAATCATTATTAGGGGAAGTCAGGAACAAAAAGTATATTATGAAGTAGATACGTTTGATTTGCCTTTGATTGACTATTTTTTAAAGCAGAAAATTTCTGTTTTTGGGGTAGAGGAAACAAAAGTTGACCGTTCCTGCATGAAAGCGTACCAGCGAAAAGAAATTACTACCGTAGACAATATTGACACTATCCCTGGTCAGGCAGCTTTAGTTTTGGCCATGGCTGGAAATCCCGGTCATTATGGGGTTAAGCCAACCGCCCAAAGCCTTTTGCCAAAATTGGACGCAAGTTCGGGCAAAAAGGATAAAGGTAAAATCTAACGTGAAAATATCCGTGCTTATTCCAGCTTATAACGAGGAAGCTTTTATTTACGATACGGTAAAGGCGGTTGGTTTTTTGCCTGAAGACAAAGAAATACTAGTGGTTGATGATTGTTCCACTGATCGTACGGCTGCCCGGGCTCAAGCCGCCGGCGCCAAAATAATATCTTTACCTTACAATATGGGAAAGGGAGAAGCTTTAAACCAGGGGGCCAAAAAGATAACCGGGGATATAGTTCTTCTTCTGGATGCTGATTTAGGGACCAGCGCCAGCGAAGCCAAGCATTTGCTTTGGCCCGTAATAAACGGAGAAGCAGACTTAACTATAGCCCGCTTTCCACCGGCCAGGCAAAAAGGTGGCTTTAGTTTCGTAAAAGGGCTGGCTAGAATGGGAATAAGGTATTACACGGGAATTTTAGCCGAAGCCCCTCTTTCTGGCCAACGAGCTATGCGCCGGGCTGTTTTTTTAAAGATTTTACCTTTTGCCTCATGTTTTGGGGTAGAAGTAAGTATGACTATTAAAGCCGCCAGGCTTGGCTTTCGGGTTTGTGAGGTACCCGTTCAAATGAGGCATAAAGAAACCGGCCGGAACCTAAAAGGTTTTATCCATCGTTCCCGCCAGTTCTATGATGTGTTAAAAGTATTGGTCCTGGCCTGGCGTGCTTGATGGCCGTTGGCTGTCAGGTAGGCCAGGTTTGTAGTAGAACGGGCTTCCAGCCTGTTGAACTGCTCGAAGCGGTTAGGCTTCAGGCTTTAAACGAAGAGGTGCGGTGTGAAGTACTATTTTTTTTAATAAGTTTTTTTTTAATAAGTTTTTTATTTTCTTACTTGATTTTGCCTAAAATAATTACTATAATACAAGAAGCTAGTTTTTTAAGGCTTAATTACAAAAGTGAACTTATCCCGGTTGGGGTAGGAATAGTTTTCTTTTTAACTACTTTGCTGGTGGTAACTATTTTTCTTCCTTTTTTGCCTGAAAGGGCAAGTATAAAAGCGTATGCTTTTTTGCTTGCCTTTGTCATATTTACTTGTTTGGGATTGGTAGATGATGTTTGGGGTTCAAAGATCACTTCAGGTTTAAAAGGTCACCTCTTCACCAGTTTTAAGAAGGGCCAGCTAACCACCGGTGCAGTCAAGGCTATATTTGGATTAGTGGGAGCAACCCTGTTGACGGTAAGTACCGGTTCCTGGTTATGGGTTTTGGTAAATATTCTAATCGTGGTACTTACGGTAAACACCATAAATTTATTAGACTTAAGACCAGGCCGGGCTGGAAAAGGATTTTTATTCCTCACCGTTATTTTCTTTATTTTAGGCTGGGGAAAAGAGGAAATTATTTTTTTGGCTGCCGTTAGCGGAAGCTTGTTGGCTTACGTAGGGTTTGATTTAAAAGCCAAAACAATGATGGGTGATACAGGGGCAAATGCTTTAGGGGCTGCTTTAGGGATTGTTGCTGTTTGGGTTTTAGCCGCTCCGGTAAAAATAATTTACCTGGTTTGTTTAATTATCTTTCACATCGTGGCGGAGAAATATTCTCTTACCCAAATAATAGCCCAAAATCGTTTTTTAAATTTTTTAGACCTTTTAGGTCGAAAATAAAGCAGGAAATTAAATTTTTTTAGCGAAAATATACAAAACCATAAAGGATTATTTTTAGGATGGCTTTTATTTTTTAAATCGCGGGGAAAGAAAATTGCACGAAAAAAAATTAACTATCTTTGTAGGTAATTTAGGAAGCGGCAAAACAGAAATCGCGCTTAATTTCGCCTTGTTTTTAGTTAAGCAAGGTTATCCTACCACCATAGTTGATTTAGATATTATCAATCCCTACTTTCGTACCCGTATGGTGCGGCACGTCTTAGAACACATGGGCGTTAGGGTTGTTTGTCCCCGCGGTGAACTGGCTAATGCAGATTTACCCTCTCTTCCACCGGCTATCCAAAGTGTTTTGGAAGATACTTTTAACTACGGAGTATTTGATGTAGGCGGCGATGAGATAGGGGCGACAATTTTAGGACGCTATAAAGCTTTTTTATTAAAAAATTCGTACGCCCTTTATTACGTAATTAACCAGTGCCGGCCTTTTACGGGAGATAAAGCGAGTATTATAAAAAATATCCACTTCATTGAAAAATCAGCCAGGCTTAAGATAACGGGTTTAGTTAGTAATACTAATTTAGGTTGGGCTACTGATGTCCAGACTATTTTTAAAGGGCATGAAGTAGTAAAAACGGTGGCGGCAGAATTAGACTTACCGGTAGCCTTCTTAAGTGTTCGCAGGGATTTAATGCTTCAAGTAAGCATGAGGTTAAATGAAGATATATTTTTACTTCCGTTGGAAATATTTATGCAACCCCCCTGGTATTACGGTATTACTGACCCGCTGCTTAAAATACCACAAACTGCCAAAGAAATACCCGATTGAAGGAGAGGAATGGTTTTTGGCTCGCGTAACCTTTAGAGAAGACCGCTGTAAGGGTTGTGAATTATGCAAGCTGGTTTGTCCCCAAAAAATTATTATTTCGGCTGATTACGTTAACAGCCTGGGTTTTCGGCCGGCAACGGTTAAAGAGCAAGAAAAATGTACGGGTTGCACTCTTTGTGCTCTGATATGCCCGGATATAGTTATTGAAGTAGAAAAAGAGGTGGAAGTTGTAGTTGGCAAAAGTATTAATGAAAGGCAATGAAGCCTTTGGCGAAGGAGCCATCCGGGCAGGTTGCCGTTTTTATTTCGGCTATCCCATTACCCCTCAAAGTGAGTTAGCCCATTTTTTAGCTAAACGAATGCCTGAAGTAGGAGGCACTTTTCTCCAGGCAGAAAGTGAATTGGCCTCGATAAATATGGTTTATGGGGCTGCTGGGGCAGGTGCACGCGTAATGACTTCTTCTTCAGGACCAGGCATAAGCTTAATGCAAGAAGGGATTTCATTTATTGCTTGTGCCGAATTACCTTGCGTAATTGTAAATATTATGCGTGGGGGGCCTGGCTTGGGTAATATTGCTCCCGTACAGTCTGATTACTTTCAGGCAACGCGCGGAGGTGGTCATGGCGATTACCGCTTAATAGTACTAGCTCCCTCTTCGGTGCAAGAAATTATTGATTTAATCCGGGAGGCCTTTGATTTGGCGGAAAAGTATCTTAATCCAGTTTTAATGTTAGGAGACGGTCTTTTGGGCCAAATGATGGAACCGGTAGAACTAAACGAAGTAAAAGAAGTTTCTCTTCCTCCCCGTCCGTGGGCTACAAGTGGTAGAATGGGCGGTCCAAAAAGAATTATTAATACCCTTATAATTGTTCCTGAGGAATTAGAAAAGCATAACCTCAAACTTAACCAAAAATATAAGAGAATAGAGGTCAAGGAACAACGGTGGGAAAATTACCAAACAGAAGATGCCCAACTTGTTTTGGTAGCTTTTGGTACAGCAGCACGTGTTTGTAAGGGGGTAGTAGATTATTGTCGTGAACAAAGATTGGCGGTAGGGTTAATAAGACCTATTACCCTTTGGCCTTTTCCGGTTAAAGCTTTTGATTATTTATTAAGTTTAGCTACGGTGCGTTACTTTTTGTCGGTGGAAATGAGTACGGGACAAATGATAGAAGATATACGTCTGGCTGTTAATGGCCGTCGTCCGGTATATTTCTACGGCCGTTTTGGGGGTATGCTACCTGTCCTAACTGACGTGGTTAAGGAAGTAAAAAAGTTGCTTTTAGAGGAGGAGTGCTAGTGTTTAAAAAGGTCTTTGCCCGCCCCAAGGCTTTAGAAGATGTGCCCTTTCACTTTTGTCCTGGTTGTACCCATGGTATCATCCACCGGTTAATTGCTGAGGTAATTGAAGAATTAAATATTCTTGAGCAGACAATTGGCATCTGCCCGGTGGGTTGTGCGGTATTTTCTTATAACTATTTTGCTTGTGATATCCTTCAGGCAGCTCATGGACGTGCGCCTGCGGTAGCCACAGGCATTAAAAGGGTTTTACCTGACCGGGTAGTATTTACCTACCAGGGTGATGGTGATTTAGCGGCCATTGGAATGGGGGAAATTGTTCACGCGGCGGCCCGGGGAGAAAAAATTTCCGTTTTTTTTATTAATAACAGTGTTTACGGGATGACTGGCGGACAAATGGCTCCAACCACTTTACCCGGGCAAATAACCGCCACTACTCCTTACGGGAGAGATAGAGAAATTAACGGCAATCCAGTAAAGGTTTGTGAAATGCTTAGCGTTATAGAAGGCACAGCTTATGTAGCCAGGGTTTCAGTTCATAATCCAGCTAGCATTATAAAAGCTAAAAAAGCAATTAAAAAAGCTTTTCAAATCCAGCTAAGTGGATTGGGTCTTGCGCTGGTGGAAATACTTTCGACCTGTCCCACCAACTGGGGCTTATCACCAGCCGAAGCTTTGAATTGGCTGGCTGAAAATTTAATTGCTTATTATCCTTTAGGAGATTTTAAGACACCAAAAGAGGAGGCAAAAAATGTTTAAGAGCGTTTTATTAGCAGGTTTTGGTGGTCAGGGAATTTTATCTGCCGGTCAGTTACTGGCTTACGCAGGAACCTTAGCAAGTAAACACGTAACCTGGGTACCTTCTTACGGGGCAGAAATGCGCGGTGGTACGGCTAATTGCGGGGTAACTATTTCCAGCCGGCCCATCAGTTCCCCAATTGTAAGTGAACCGGGGACCCTGGTGGCTATGAACAGGCCGTCGCTTGAAAAATTCGAACAAAGCGTGGTCTCGAATGGCTTAATTGTAGTAAATAGTTCTCTGGTTAATTGTAAAGTAGCGCGTAAAGATGTTCAGGCGATGTACATCCCCGCCAATAAACTGGCCGAGGAGTTAGGCAATAATAAAGTTGCCGTGAATATTGTTTTAGGCGCGCTTATTTTCTTAACTCAAATAGTAAGCCTGGATTTAGCCATAGAATCGTTGGGTAAAGTATTTCCCCCCCACAATCAAAAATTAATTATCCTTAACCAAAGAGCTTTAAAAATAGGAGCTCAATTTTTTGATCACCTGGCAAAAGAAAAAGCAGGCTAATTCAGTCGTCAGTCGTCGGACGTCAGTCGTCAGGAATAGTTAAAAGATATTTTTTTAGGCTTATTTACTTTTGACGACTAATAATCGGTGATGTGAAAGGGTAGGTTGTAAGCGTGATTAGTGAGCGCCGTTTAATAGCCAATTTTCTTGAGTTGGTTCAGGTGGGTAGCCCCAGCGGCCGGGAAAGAAAGCTGGCAGATTTACTTAAAGAAAAACTTCTTTCTTTGGGTTTATTTGTGCAGGAAGACAGGGCTGGCCAAAAAATAGGTGGTACGGCCGGCAACCTTATAGCCCGCACGTCTGACTTTAATCAAAGGGACAAGCTGTTTTTATGCGCTCACATGGATACCGTAGAACCAGGACAGGGAGTTAAGCCTCTTGTTGAAAAAGGGATAATTCGAGCAAAAGGAAATACCGTGCTTGGCGCTGATGATAAAGCTGGGATTGCGGTTATTTTAGAGGCGATACAGGTAATTAAAGAAGAGGGTTGGTTTGACCGCTGTGGCCTGGTAGTTGTCTTTACCATCTGGGAAGAAGAAGGCCTGTACGGAGCAAAGAACCTGGGTTACTCCCTAAGCAAGGTTCCCCTGGGCTATGTTTTAGATTGCGATGGACCACCAGGAGCAATTGTAATTCAGGCTCCCTCGCAGGATAAAATAACGGCCACTATTAAAGGCCGGGCAGCGCACGCGGGTATTAATCCTGAGGGAGGTCTTAACGCTATATATGTATGTGCCCAGGCCATTACCAAGATGTCCTTGGGTCGCTTAGACGAAGAAACTACCGCTAATATTGGCCTTATATCAGGAGGCAAAGCCACGAACATAGTTCCAGAAGCTGTTTATTTAGAAGGGGAAACAAGAAGTTTAAATGAGGCTAAGCGTCAAAAGCAAACTAAAGAAATATGCGGTATTTTAAAAGAAACCGCTGCTTCCTTCGGGGCTAAAGCGTGTATTAATACCGAAACTATTTACCCCGGGTTTTGCCTTTCGGAAGAGGCGCTGGTAGTTCAAGTAGCGGTTAAAGCCGCCCAAAGTCTTGGCTTAACCCCGCATTTAATAAAATCAGGCGGAGGCAGTGACGCTAATATTTTTAATTCCTGGGGCATACCTACGGCTAATTTAGGCCTTGGGATGCAAAAAGTACACACCACTGAAGAATTTATCCAGGTGGCAGACTTAGTAACCAGCGTCCGGTATATGGTGGAAATCATAAAAAAAACGGTGGAGGGAAACTTATAACCATAGGGGTAAGAAATTGTGCCTAAATATATGCGCCTGACCAAACAAAAAAAGCTAATTTTGGATGTTTTGCGCCGTACGAAAGCTCACCCTGCCGCAGATTGGATTTTTGAGCAGGCCCGTAAAGAGATACCTAGCCTTAGTTTAAGTACTGTTTACCGCAATTTAAATCTTTTAAAAAAAACAGGTGAAATTCAAGAGCTAAATTATTTAGGAACATTTAGTTGTTTTGATGGCAACCCTAAGAGACACTACCATTTTTTATGTGAAAAATGTAAATGCGTTTACGACTTTGATTTCCCCTCCCAACATCACCTGGAGGAAGAAGCAAATAAATGTAGTAGAATGAAAGTAACTGGCCACTGCTTGTTTTTTTACGGTTTGTGTGATAAATGTTCTGAATAGGCAAAATATGATTACCCTGATCAACTGGTCGAAATAAAAAAATCCCGATGATATCACCGGGAGGGGAGAAAATATTTATTTATTAAAAATTATTCAACTCTAATATCAATTTTTTGGGTTTTGGTCGCCTCTGTTTTTGGTAGCTTTATTTCTAAAACGCCATTTTTTTGGTTAGCTTCAATTTTTTTCGGATCTACGTTAGGCGGCAAGGTGATTTGACGGTAAAAATTACCGTAGTACCTTTCACAACAATAATAGTTGCTTTCCTTAGTTTCTTTTTCGGCTTTCCTTTCTCCTTTAATGGCTAAGGTGCTATCAACTAATGAAATTTCGATATCTTCTTTTTTTACCTCCGGAAGCTCGGCTTTAACAATAAACTTGTCTTCTTCTTCGAACATTTCAATGGCCGGACTCCACATTTTTTCTTCCCCTGGTTCACGCCTAAAAACAGGCAAAAGAGGTTTGAAAAAATCTTCCATCCGCCGGCTTAAATCTTCTAATTCTTTAAAGGGACTCCATGGTGAGAGCCAACTCCCCTGTCTCCATCTTTCAATGGCCATGAGTTAATTTCTCCTTTCAAAAACTATTGCAAATAAATTATTATTATTATTATTATTATTATTATTATATAAAACCAGTTTAATTATTCAAAAATGATTTTACTATTTATTGAGGTAAAATAAAAATATTATTGGGCTACCCAACCGCCATCTACCACCATAGTATGTCCCGTTACAAAGGAAGCCGCCTCAGAACATAACCATAATACCGCCGCAGCAACTTCTTCCGGTTGTCCCAGCCGGCCAACGGGTTCGCCAGCTTCAAACTGGGCTTGGACAGCAGCATTGCCTTCGGTAACCCTTTCAACCATCGGAGTTTGGATTACCCCTGGGCAAACAGCATTGATTCTAATATTTTCCTTAGCATACTCTAAAGCTGCCGTCCGGGTAAGTCCAATAATCCCGTGTTTACTGGCCACATAAGCAGGCAAACCCTTAAAACCAACCAATCCGGCGACAGAGGAGCAATTTACTATAGCTCCCTTTTTCTGCCGGAGCATTAGTAAAAGCTCATACTTCATACATAGCCATATCCCTTTCAGGTTGACCGCCAGCACATGGTCCCAGTTTTCCGTGGAACATTTTACAGTGGAGGCTATCTTACCTTCAATGCCGGCGTTGTTAAAAGCACAGTCAAGGCGTCCGAACGCACTAATGGTTTTTTCGATTAAGGTTTTTACTTCATCCTCTTTTGAAACGTTTGTACAAATAAAGACAGCTTCTCCCTTATCCCTTTGAATTAAGGTGGCGGTTTCTTCACCGCTATTCGGGTTATATTCAGCCACCACCACTTTAGCCCCTTCCCGGGCAAAAGCCAAAGCACTGGCCCGGCCAATACCTGAACCCGCCCCGGTAACCAGAACCACTTTTCCGTCAAAAAGCTGGGCCATAGCAAGATCCCCCCTTTTTATTTTTTAAATTTTATTTTTTTATTTATTTTACCTAATTTTAGTTATATCCGGAAGGTATAAGTTTATACGGTTAAAATATTGTTGCTGTAAAATATTTTTAAAGTTAATCATTAATTATGATAATGTTATGATAATATTATACTCATAGTAATGGTAATGAGTATAAATTTTTGGTTTAGAGGAGGTGTTATTTTGCCCCTTATAATTTTCTTGCTTTTACCCTTGTTATTTTTACTTATCTTTTTACACGTGGCTACCCTCTCATTCACCCACCTGGGTCTTTCTCCTAACGGAGCCATCCTTTTTCTTACGGCTTCTGTTTTTGGAAGTATGATTAATGTTCCTCTTTCACGCCGGCAAGTAGCTGTTTCACCACGCCGTCTTTTGCCTTTCCCCTTTTACTTTTTTTATTACCCTCCGGTGGTTCACAAACAAACGATTTATTTTAATGTGGGCGGGGCGGGTTTACCCGTAATATTTTCTATTTATCTTTTATTTACCCAGTCTCCTTTTTTACCTGCCTTTTTAGGAATAATAGTAGTGGCTATAGTAGCAAAGTTAATTGCCCGGCCTATGCAGGGAGTAGGAATAGTTATGCCCGCTTTTATTCCACCAATTGCGGCGGCAGCCGTAGCTCTTGTTTTAGCGCCAGCCCAGGCGGCGCCAGTAGCTTACATTGCCGGAACATTGGGTACTTTAATAGGGGCCGACCTCTTAAACTGGCGAAGAATTCAAAGCCTTGGGGCGCACGCAGTTAGTATTGGCGGGGCCGGAATTTTTGACGGGATTTTTTTAGTAGGGATTGTAGCCGCTTTTTTGGGCTAAGCTAGAAAAAAGCAACGGGAATATCTAAATCTTTTAATAACTGGGTACGGATAAATTTTTCCATGATTATTTTATCTTCTTTTGTAACTTTATTATAACCTGGCAAAATATTAACTTTAATGTAAGCGAGCTGATTAGGAATGTTGTTTATTTCACGGTATTGGGCAAAAACCCAATAGCGGGTTGGTTCTTTGGTTACACAATATGGGCGGCCGGGAATAACATAAGACGAAACAACCTCCTTATCCCTAATTTCATAAATTCCCCAGTCGTATGAACTTTTTAAAAAACCTTTCATTTTTTCTAACCTCGTTTACATATGGGCTTATTTTATATAGTATCTTACCTAAAAATGTTCAGTCAAGATATTCATGTCTTGACAAAAAAATGTTAACACCCATATGTATCTTGCGCAGGCCGCTGGTTGTGCTCCCATCGTTAATGCTTTTCAAGCAGGCTCCCAGCATGTGCATCCGGTAAAGCCGGATACCATTGCTAAATCAATTGCCATTGGAAACCTGGCCGACGGATATTATGCCCTCAGGGTGGCCAGACAATTAGGGGGAGGCGCTTGTGCCGTTACTGACGAGGAACTCGTGGCCGGAATGAAGCTCTTGGCCTAGACGGAGGGTATTTTTGCCGAGGCAGTAGGCGGGGTAGTAGTTGCCGGATTAAGGAAATTGGTAGCTTCAGGGATGATTAAAAGAGATGAGCTTACGGTGGTTTTCCTTACCGGAGCAGGGCTTAAGACCCAGGAGGCCGTGGCCGATGTTGTGCAACCCTTGCTTATCCAGCCTACTCCAGAATCTTTTGAAGAAGTACTCGGGGAGCAAAAAGTAAACTCCCCGGGTTGATAAAAAGGGTTAAAAATTAGTAGAAAAATTATGCTCTTCCAGGTGGGCAGATATCGTTTTACAGCAACAAGTTTACCCCCCTACTTGGCGGAAAGGTAATTCAATATATTCACCCGCAGTGGTTGGAACGGGTAAAGGCAAACCATCCTCTTTAAGTCCCGCCAGGTGCATTTCCAGTGCTCTGGCCAATCTGCGCAAGGTTTCCTCTATGGTTTCGCCCGTGGCTACACAACCGGGTACATCTGGCAAATAAGCCGAATAGTTATCTGAACCTTGTTCAATTACAGCAAGGTATTTCACTTTAACCTCCATTCCGCCGCTACCG
>DHGP01000033.1:82306-121011 GCA_002402825.1 Firmicutes bacterium UBA4795 | reverse complement strand
CATCCTCCTGGCAACTCCCCGGAACCGCCCGCTCAGCCGAAGTTCTCACCGTCCCGACCGCTGGAGTGTTCTATAAGGGCAACTGGACGATAAAAACAAGGTACAGGCCGACCAGCGCGACGAATCTGGGTAGCGTGGCGAAACTGTTGTGGAGCTGTGTTATTGACGCAAACAACTACTATACCCTTAATATCGGCTGGGGCGGCGAGTTTGTTCTGGACGTAAAATCCGGCGGCACATTATATAGAGTAAGCGGCGGCAGTACGACCGCAGGCAACACATACCAAATCTCCGCCTCCGGCGACGGCTCAAAGCTGCGTCTTTGCGTCAACGGGGCGCAAATAGGCGCAGACACGGCCTACGTCGAACCTGTCGGCACGTTACCTGCGAATATGTACGTCGGGTGCGATTCCAGCGGCGCAAGCCAGGCCAACGGTATCACCTCCGACTTCGCCGTGATGAGCAAGGCGCAGACCCTGGCCGAGCACCAGGCGGAGCACCAGACGGGGTTGCCGCTGTCTGTCGATGAGAATACTACGCTTCTGATGACGTTGGACGGTACGCTGAAACCTACAGTGAGAAGGTTTGGGCTGCGGATGGTCAACGGCGAACTGGACATGTACGCCCCGCCGGTGGAAGGCGGAATCAGGGTATACGACGCCTCCGGCAACCTGCGGACGCATATAGGGCAGTATGCGGCGGGGAAGTATGGGGGGAAGTTTATTAACTCGGAACTTTACAGTTCCTTATTCAGGACGGGGACAGAAACAGATACGACTTATATCGAACTTGTACCCCCGAATATATTTCGGGTGATTTACAACGGCAAAAAAGCCATAGAAATTGTTTCTGGTGGCGCAACGGGTAATATATCAGTCTATGATAACGATGTCGAGTACGTTCGCCTGACGGGAAATTACTCATTAGATGGTATCGCTCATGCTGGACTGTTTTCACTTAATAGTAGGCCATTAGCTTTGATTGGGCCGAGTACTTCCTTTGCACTTGGCACAGTAACCAAACACTCAGGAAATATATTGCCCACGTCCGATAATATACACGATTTAGGTGGCAATGGATATAGATGGAATGAAATATGGGCGGCGGTAACTCATTTTGGAGACTTGGTTTTTCATGATAAAGAATGTGCTATATGTAAACAGCCTTTTAAAGTTGGGGACGTTTTGAGCTTGCTGGTTGTTTACTCAGATGAATTACATGGGAATATCACGTTGCCGATACATTCAGATTGTTACGGAGAAAGTACCGTGACAGTAAAAGTTCCAGAGTACACTAAGGAATTTAACCTAAAAGAAAGCGGGGAGATTGAAGAAGTTTTAGTAAAGAAGTATGTTGAAAGAGAAGAAACAATTTATGAATTAATGGAGGGGGTAAAATTCGATAGGCAAACAGGAAACTTCAATTTTATAGACGATGATATCAAAAAATTACACCTTAGTTTTCACGAAAAGGCGAAGAAAGAGGGCAAATATTTCTGGCTTTTAACAAAGGAAAATTGCCTGGTGCCTAAACAAGCAAAGAAACGCATTCCTGTTATGAAAGAGTTAAATGTAAAGATAAATAGGGCATAGCGCCCTATTTATCTTTCGTAATAATTATCGTTTGAGTTTCTTCATTCCATTTTACCTCGGCCCCAAGTGCCTCTGATATTGCTCTTAAAGGAACCAATGTTCTGCCATTTTCAATTTTAGGAGCAACATCAAGTTTTATCTTTTGACCATTCACGAATAAATCTGTTGAACCTATAGTTAATAGTGCTATATCTTTATCCGTTTGCGGTTCGTTCTGTTGAGGTTGTTGTAAGGTTTCGGTCTCTTGTTGTTCTTTGCTGGCCGTACTTTCTGATTTTATGGTTGTAGGTTGGCTTTGAGTAGGAATTGTTATCAACGGCGAACGCTGGTAGATATGATCAATGCCATAAACATTTTTGCTAACAGAATTTTTGCTAATAGAAGCGGTTACACAATATCCATATTTCTTTCCTGTTTCTACAGAATTATCTACATAACTATAAACATTTGCCGGAACTTCGGCTAACCTATAAAACATAGTTGGATAATCGGATGTACTTCTTTCTATTATGTAACATTGAACCTGATCACTATCAAAAGTAAGCTCTGGATGTATTGGATGCTCTGGAAGAACATAAGGTGGTGGATTCCAGGAAATTTGCACCGATGAACCACTTGGCACAACCGCTAGTCCTAAATCTCCTTCGTCTGGAGCAGCAGCAAAACTCAGGCAAACCCCGATAAGTAGCAATAAAACACCTAAACAGATCACAATACCCAACTTTCGCATAACCATACCTCCTTTGGAAAGGGGTGATAAAAATGCTTCTGGAAACATATACAAGCCTGCAAGCAACGTCTAATTACGTAAGCAATACCTTCTGCGAAGCAGTTAGTTATGTCTACTATGTTGATTCTGCGTCTTTCTGAACGATGCCCTTCAATTACTACAACAAAAGTTGCACGTGGGTGGACAGCGGGAAAAGCGGTAGCATAAATACCGTCGAAAATGCCTAAAACGCTTAATCTACCGCTAGAATCTGTTGTAGCTGCCTCACAGAAAAAGCTGTATTTTACCTCCATTTTAAAACACCTCCTTCCCTCGTTTTTCCACAATTTTACCACGGGGAGGCTTACCAAAGAAAGGGGGCTGGAAAATTTTCGATACCGAAAACGCCGCCGGGGGCGGTTATTTAATTTGTGGAAAGGAGCGTGGTTCTATTGAGCGAACTTGTCGAAAGGATTGCGGCAACTGAAACGTGTGTGCGGAATTTGGAAGAAAGGTTTGACCGCCACGAAGAAAAGCAAAACAGCACGCTGGAGAAAATTGAGAAGCGCCTGGAGAGAATCGAACAAAAACTTAATGGCCGCCCAACGTGGGCGGTTTCGGCTTTGGTGACGTTTTTGACTAGCCTTTGCGTGGGGTTGATTGTTTATTCGGTGGGGAGGTGATCTCTTATGCCGGACAGTTTATTCACCTGGACAAACATTGCCACCTTAGCGGGGGCCTCTTTTCTCACATTCCTCATTGTTGCCTACACCAAAAATCCCGTTGACCGCTTCTGGCCGAAAATCCTGGGGACTGACCTCTACGCCGTCCTGGTAGGTTTTATCATTCTCTCCCTGGCCGCTTTAGCCACGGGGCAACCCATCACCTGGGCAACCTTTGTCCTGGCCTTCTTCAACGGTTTCCTGGTGGCGGCCACGGCAGGGAAAATGAACGACAAAACGTTAGCGGAGAAAGAAAAGAAAGAGGGTGTTTAAGTTGGCACACCGACCTGATTGGTATTATTGCCGCGATCCTCGCCGGGTTATTACCCGTGATAATGATCCTTCTGTGGAAAGGATGGAGATAAAGGATGACGAGATAGACTTTGACTTTGAAAGCGGTCATACCCACGACTACGATGATGAGGGGGTGGTCTAAATGCCTGAGAGGCGATCTATCATCTGTTGCGATGCTGGACACGGGGGAAGCGATCCGGGGGCTGTTGGGCCGTCCGGATTGCGTGAGGCAGACGTAACCCTCAAAATCACCCAGCAAGTAGCAAAACTGCTGGGCGAACGGGGCGCTATCGTTATCCTTACCCGTGGCGGCGATAAAGACGTTTCCCTGCAAGACCGCGCTAAATTTGCCAATGACGGCAACGCCGATGTGTTCGTAAGTATACACTGCAACGCCGCCACCAATCCCGCCGCCCACGGCCTGGAAGCATTTTATTTCGAGGGTTCGGGCGCGGGCAAGCGGCTGGCCGAAGCGATGCTGGAAAGACTGGTTGCCGAAACTGGCCTGGCGAATCGGGGAGTAAAGGCAGCGAGGTTCGCCGTCCTGCGCCTCACCGACATGCCGGCGGCTTTGGTGGAGTGCGGATTTATCTCGAATCCGACGGAAGAAGACCTGCTTCAACGGGAGAATTTTCAGCAGGAATGCGCCCGGGCCATTGCGGACGGGATAGCGGCCTACTTGGGGCTGAAGGAGGGAAAGGATGTGTCTCAAGATGTGAAAATCGAACGGCAGATAACCGTTCAGGTGGAGGACAAGGAATTCAAGGGCTACCTTATCAACGGGCAGACTTATGCCCCAGTAAGGCAGTTAGTTGAGGCACTGAATAACAAAGTAAATTGGGACGATATGGCGGGAAAGGTGGTTGTTGAGCGTGCCTAACCCGATTCTCCCGCAGCTTTTTCCTTACGAAGTTCAGGACGTTGCCCCACAGCAGGAGATTCCCTGGAACGTGTCCCTGGTCAATGCGCCGTCCTTCTGGCAGAAAACCAGGGGGGACGGGGCGATTGTGGCCGTGGTGGATACGGGGATTGATGCGGGACACCCGGAGTTTGAAGGTAGAATTCTGCATTGTCAATCTTTCGTCAAGGGTAGTCCTAACGATGATGTCGGTCATGGTTGCCATGTAGCAGCCATTATCGCCGGAAAAACGTGCGGCATAGCGCCGGAAGCAAAGATTATCGCCTGCAAAGTTTTCGGTGAAGGCAACGGCTTCCAGTTCCAGGACGCTTTCCGCTTTCTTGTTCAATGGAACGAGGAACAAGGGGAAGAGAACCGGATTGCCGCCGTCAACTGTTCCTGGGGCGGGCCTTACGATGCGATGATCCACTACTTCATCAGAAAATTGATTGACCAGGGAACGGCGGTCGTCTGTTCCGCTGGCAACGCGGGAGACGGTGATCCCACGACAGAAGAAATGTTCAACTGGCCGGGATTCTTGTTTGAGCCCGTCACCGTGGGAGCCGTCAACAAAGACGCAACCGCCGCTAAGTATTCTTCATCTTACGACGGCATTGACCTAGGCGCTCCGGGTACCGAGGTTTATTCCGCCTGGCCGGGTGGGGGATATAAACTGTTGTCCGGTACGTCTATGGCGGCGCCGCACGTGACCGGGGCATTGGCGCTTATTTACGCCGCCTGGAAGCAGAGGGAAGGGCGCTGGCCCACGGTTGACGAAGCGGAAAAAGTTTTGTTCAAGCATGTGCGCAAAGCGCCGATTCACCCCAATTTTGTAGGAGAGGGACTGCTTGATCTCACCTATGAGACTAAACGCTGGCCGCTTTACCGGGTACAGGTAGGGGCATATTACTATGAATCTGGAGCGGATAGAACGCTGGAAGCGGTCAAGGCGATGGGCTTTCCGGTTTACAAAGTTAAGTATTAGGTGTTATAATGTACCTGCAAGGGTGTGGTGCTATCTAGCTACCAGAATTACCACCGAGGCGATGGGTGGGGCCGACTACTCGGCGGAGTATAAACGCAAGGACGGCGTTGTAGGTGATAATTCGGGAGAATCTGAAAAGGGGAGGGGGATGCTGGCCTCTCCCCCGTCAAAAACAAGCCCCCGCTTCGGCGGGGGTTTTATTTTTACCTCGGTGGTAACGGATAAAGTATAGTCAGTCCTCCGGCACCAGACTTATCCGTACCAGGTGGAAGGGTAATTTTCAGAATAACTTTTATCTTGTCGCGGTAAACCTTTACTTCGTGGACATACTCTTCCACGAGTTTTTGCTTTCTTATATCGTCTAACACCGACAAGGAAGACAACTTCAGCGAAGAAAGATATTTCAGCACCTTTTCTTCCGTGACCGTTTTAAGTGGTCTGGAAAGACTGCCTAATCGAACTTCTATATCTTCCTTCCTGGTGGAAAGCTCCCTCATTCTTTCCGCAAACGGCTTCCAGTCCGCCCCGTTCTCTACGGCGGTAACTATGCTCCTGATCTTGCTGTCAACTTCGGCCAATTCCTTCTTTAGCCCTTTCTCTTCTTCTGCTTCCCTGCCGTCCCTTTCCTGCGCCAGTCTGACCAGCTCTTTCGCCAGTTCTTCTTTATTCCCCGGAGCAAAGAAGTGCTTTTCTAGCTCCCCCAGAACATACTCCTCCAGGATCCGCTTGCTTATCTGCCGGTTGTCGCACTCCTTCGTCCGCAGCTTCCGGTTGCAGTTGTAGTAACGCTTAACCTGGCCGCTTTTGCTCCGGCTGGAATCGCCCACCATAGCGGCCCCGCACTCGCCACAGACGGCTTTTCCGGTGAGGATATAGATAACTTCGCTCCTCTGCCGGGGGGCCGTTTCCATTTTCCTGCCGTCAAGAATTTTCTGCACTTCTTCCCACTCCTCTTTAGGTATTATTGCCGGAATTGCGTCCGGGATCATGATAATCTCTTCTTCCCTCTTCCTGGCGTGCCAGTTGCGTTTGCCGTCAACTCTGGTGGGGGCGCGGTTGAAGACGTAATAACCGGCGTAGCGGGGATTCCGCAGTATCTCGTAAATTGAGTTTTTCCCGAACGGCCTGCCCGCTTTCGTCCTGTATCCCTGCTTGTTCAACCTATCCTGGATAATGCGGTAATTCCTGCACTGGCGGAAGGTAGAGTAGATAAGCCGGACGATCCGGGCTTCCTCCTTGTTTATCGCATAGTGTCCGTCAATAACATCAAAGCCTAAAGGCGGAGTTCCGCCGTTGAATCTGGCCTGGTAGGCATTTTCTTTCATACCTTTCATGACCTCCCGGGCCAGGTTTCGGGAGTAAAACTCAGCCAGGCCCTCCAGGAGCGATTCCAGAAGTATGCTCTCCGGCCTGTCGTCAAGCGGTTGGTCAACGGCAACAAGCCTTATGCCTGCTTTGGAGAGGGCTTTGCGGTAAATGGCGCTGTCGTAACGGTTCCGGGCAAAACGGTCAAGCTTATGTACCAGGAGCAGGTTCGCTTTTATCTTGCCGGTCTTAACGTCATTAATCATTCGGAGAAAGCCCGGCCTGTCGTCGGTGGTGGCGGATTCTGCTTCGTCAGTGTATTCCCGGATGATGGTTATGTCGTTTCTGCGGGCATAATCGTGAATTGCCCGGAGTTGGGCGGTAATGCTTTCTTCTCGCTGGTGAGAAGAAGAATAGCGGGCATAGGCGATGGCGAGCATGGCTTGTCCCCCAACATCATTTTTTTGGCGGAAAGGGATGGACAACTTTTCCGATGATTGAGACTTCTTCCGGCTTATATTCGAGTGTATCGTATTCCGCTTGATTGAACGGGATAAGCTCAATTTTTTTGTCCGTGAGTTTGACCTTCTTCAACGTGGCTTCTTCATTGCCCACTAATACAACGGCCACTTCCCCATTTTCAACCGTCGGCTGTTGCCTAATATAGACCAATACGCCGGGGTGATAAACAGGGATCATGCTTTCACCCTTGACAAAGAGGGCAAAGTCGGCTTTTACTCCTTCGGGCGGTTTGATATACCCCTGGATGTTTTCTGTTACCAGAAGAGGCAGGCCAGCGCGGATATATCCGAGGATTGGAATCGTACCTTCCTTGTCGTCGTGAACAATGATTGGCAATGGGCTTTCTGAACGTCCCGCTAAGTAATCCAGGCTGACGTTTAATACGTTTGCTATTTTTTCCAACAAATCTATTCTTGCACGGGCCTTACCATTTTCAATGTCGTATAAATATTGGGAAGTAATGCCTATTTTTTCCGCCAACGCTGGCCCCGATATACTCCTTAACTTCCTAGCTTCTTTTATTCTTAATATGATAACACCCCTCTTTTCTTTAAAGAATACAACAATATGTTGCATAACACAAGAAACATATTATTGCAATTTCAAAGAAAAAGCGAGAAATTTTGCAATAGCTAATTGTAAGCGGCGATAATTGAAACGCACGGTTGCAAATGGAATTTTACAAGTGCAATGCTCCGTTGTATTATGAATATGGGGTGATAAAAATGTGGAGAGAAGTCATAAAGGCCGAGATGCAGAAGAAAAACGTCAACTTAATGGCTTTAGCAAAAATGACCGGCTATACCTATGAATACCTCCGTAAAGTTTTTAAGGGCAAAATACGTCTTAACGAAGAAAACATTGCCCGTATCGGCAATGCTCTTGGTATTACCTTTGAAATTGTTCCAGAAGATGCCTCTTCCTGCTCTAAATGAGTAGGCTAGGGGCATTTTGCGTTTCGGGAGGTGATCCCATGCAAGTCACCCTGGTCAAAATTACCGCCCGTCGCACATCTCGCGACCTAGTTAACGAAAAAGAGGAAGTCCTGCGTATCCTCCCGGAAAGCCAGGACGAGTACTTTGAGCGGCTGGCGAGGATTTTAGCGCCGGAGGAATGGGAAAGTGAATAAAGAGACCTACGCCAAAATCCGTGAACTGGCCTACCAGGGTAAGAAGGAAGAAATACGTAATAAGGGATAGTGCGTGGGAAGTGATGGGTATAAGGGGGTGAAGGTGTGAATTGCTACAAGTGCGCTAAGTGCGGCGCCAACTGGTTTTCGGCTACTGTTGTTGTTAAATGTCCAAATTGTGGAGGTGAAATGCTTTATGCTGGCCCGGCTGTTGCGGAATCTGATAACAAAGTACAGGAGGTGGCGCTGGTGGAGGAACTGGAGGCGTATGCTACGGGATCAAAGGTACCTAGCGGTGGGAAAGACGGTAAGGTAATGTGCCCGCTTCTGTCTGCTGGCATTACGGCGATAGGATACTGCCGGAAAGAGAAATGTGCCTGGTGGGGAGGCGAATGTGCAATCTCAGCCCTTGCAAAAGCTGTTCATTATCTCGCTTACGACAAACCGCAAATAAAATAGCCGCTTTCGCGGCCCACTAACCCTGTCCCCATTTTATCACAAAAAACGGGGGCGATCAAGGAGGAAAAACGTTGCAAATCTACCGCGCCAAAATGCTTTGACTGCAAGCAAGAAAAAGAAACCCTATATTCGATAGACAGGCTGACTGCGGATGCTTCATTAAAGGGCATGGGCCAGGCGCTTTGTAAGGAGTGTGCAAATAGGGAGTTAGAGAAGCAGGGTAGGCCGATGATTAAGTAAGGGGGATACCAGGTGAGCAAATACCGTGATTTAACCGGGCAGAAGTTTGGAAGGTTGACGTGTATTAAAGATGTCGGAAGAAATAAGCGATGGAATAGAGTTTGGCTTTGTAAGTGTGATTGCGGGAATGAAGTTAAAGTTTCTTCTAGCGACCTAATCCAAGGATCTATTCAAAGTTGTGGTTGTCTGAGGGCAGAACTACTCAGAAAGCGACGTACCAAGCATGGACTATCAGGAACAAGACTTTACAATATTTGGTGTGATATGAAACGCAGATGCATGAATCCAACCAGAATAGCTTTTGATCGCTACGGTGGACGCGGAATTACCGTATGTGATGAGTGGATGGAGTTTGAACCATTCTATAAATGGGCTATGGAAAATGGTTATCGGGACGGCTTAACTCTTGAGCGGATAAACAATGATAAAGGTTATAGCCCTGATAACTGCAAATGGGCAACCCATAAGGAGCAAGCCCGAAATATGCGAACAAGCATATACCTTACTTATAATGGCAAGAAAATGACCATAGCTGAATGGGCAGAAATTTTAGGGGTCAAAAGAGAAACTCTTTGGAATCGATTAAATAATCTCGGATGGGCGATAGAAAAAGCAATTACTGAACCGATTAAAAGGAGGCAAATTAGATAATGGAGTTAATAATTAAGCAAATTGCTTATAAAAACTTTAAAGGCTTAAGAGACTATGTTTTTAAGCCCGAAGGGAAAAATGTTAACGTTTTCGCCGATAATGGTCGTTTTAAGACCACACTATATGACGGCTTTCTCTGGTTGCTTTTTAACCGCGACAGCCAGGGGAAAACCGATTTTGAAGTGAAAACATTAAATCCCGATGGAACCCCAATACATGGGCTTGAGCACAGCGTAGAAGCAGTTTTAAATTTCGGAGGACAGGACATTACGCTAAAAAAGGTTTTTCTTGAACTCTGGCAGAAAAAACGCGGTTCAGCAAATAAAGTATTTACCGGACATACAGTAGATTACTTTGTAGATGGAATACCAGTTAAGGAAAAAGATTACAGGGCTAAAATCAATGAAATCATAGATGAAGATGCTTTTAAATTCCTGACAAATCCGCAACATTTCAATACTCTCCACTGGCAAAAGCGCCGGGAAATACTGCTGCAGGTTTGCGGCGACATATCCGATGCCGACGTTATCGCCAGCGACCCCGCTTTGCCAAAGCTCCCTGAAATCCTCCAGGGGCGCAGGCTGGAGGATCATCGGAAAGTCATCGCCGCCCGGCGGAGCGAGATAAACAAAGAGTTAGAGAAAATTCCTATCCGTATAAGCGAAGTCCAAAATAACCTCCCCGATATTGCTAACATCATCCCCGAGGCCCTGCCCGAGGACATAGCCCGCCTGCGGGCTGAACGCCAGGATAAACAGGCGGAACTGGCCGGGCTGGAGAACGGTGGGGGCATAGCGGAGAAAAAGCGGCAGTTACAGGAGATCGAAGCGGAACTGTTGCAGATCAAGAACTATCGTCAGGGTTTACAACAGGAAAAGATATTGGCCGCCCGCAAGGAATTAAGCGAAGCGGAAAGCCGCGTTTCTTCCCTGCAACTCCAGATCGAAACCTCCAGCCGCACGCTGGAGAAAAACAAAAAAGACATCGCTTACCTGGAAACCCGCTTAGCTACTTTGCGCCAAGAGTGGCATACAGTCAACGGCACAAAGCTGGAGTACATTCAAGACACCGTTTGCCCCACCTGCGGTCAGCCATTACCGGGAGAGAAACTGAACGAGGCAAGAGAAAAAGCTTTGGCCGAATTCAACCTGGGCAAGGCAAAAAAGCTGGAAGAGATAAACGAAACAGGAAAAGCGATAAAGAAAGAACACGAACGGATTAGCGTTGAAATTCTCGCCATAGAAAAGCAGATCGAGGAAACCAAAGAACGGCTTAAATATGAGGAAGTAGAGGCCGCCAGGTTGCGGGCGGAGGTCGAAAAGCTGCAGGCCGAAGCCGGGAGCTACGAGGCAGACCCCACCTACCGGCAGAAGTTAGCTGAAAAAGCCGCGCTGGAGGAAGAGATCGCGAGGTTCCAGGCAGGGAACGTAGAAAATGCGACCCATATCAAGAAGGAGATTGCGGAACTGGATCAAGCAATCGCGGCGCTTGAGGAAGCGCAAGCGAAGGTTAAGCAGTATTACCATGGGCAGAAGCGCATCGAAGAACTGAAGGCCCAGGAGAGGGAGTTGGCGGCGGAATATGAGCGGCTGGAAGGGGAGTTGTACCTTTGTGAAACCTTCATTCGCCGGAAGGTAGAGCTGCTAGAGGATAAGATAAACTCCCGGTTTAAGCTGGCCCGGTTTAAGCTGTTCAACCAGCTCATCAACGGGGGGATTGAAGACTGTTGCGTTACAACTTACAACGGAGTGCCGTACCCCGATTTGAACAACGGTGCAAAGATCCAGGTGGGCTTAGACATTATCCGCACTCTTTGCGAGCATTACGGCTTTTACCCGCCCATTTGGATAGACAATAGAGAAAGTGTCGTTCAGATACCAGAAATGAAGAACCAGTTGATTAATCTGTATGTAAGCGCACAGGATAAAAGCCTGCGCGTTGAGGCG
Organism: Firmicutes bacterium UBA4795; assembly: GCA_002402825.1. Lineage (GTDB taxonomy): Bacteria > Bacillota > Desulfotomaculia > Desulfotomaculales > Nap2-2B > SCADC1-2-3. The sequence goes on along the minus strand of DHGP01000033.1, from coordinate 109,559 downwards.
GCGCAGGATGAAAAAATTCTAAAGGAGGCGGTTTAGGCTTGCAGTTAGCTAAAGCAAGACCAAGAGATAAGTTTGGTCGATATGTTAACCTTCACCATGTTAGCACTGGAGACAGGTTTGGCAGGCTTACAGTTGTAAGGGAATCGGAACCATCAAAAATAAGCGGAGATTCTTATGTAAATGTGATTGTGGCAGTTTTAAAGTAGTGAGACTTGAAGGGCTTTTGCGCGGAACAGCTAAAAGTTGTGGCTGCTTAAGAAAAGAGATAACTATCAAAAGCCATCTAAAACATGGTCAAAGACACACAAGGCTTTACCGTATTTGGTGCAATATGAAAAATAGGTGTTTAAACCCCAATGTTCCGCACTTCAATAGGTATGGTGGACGAGGCATATCAATATGTGAAGAATGGTTGGATTTTGATTCGTTTTTTAAATGGGCTACAGAAAGCGGTTACCAAGACGGTTTAACCATTGAACGCAAAGACACAAACGGAAACTATGAGCCAAATAATTGCATTTGGGTACCGGCTGCTCGTCAACAACATAATAAGCGGACAAATCACATGGTTACTTATAACGGCCAAACAAAATGTCTTAAAGAATGGACTGATGAATTACATTTAAACTATCCTATGGTTCTCCAACGGCTTACAAAATTAGGCTGGTCCGTTGAGAAAGCATTTGAAACTCCACCTGGAAAACAAAGTAAATCAAGAAAGGGGAAATTTTAAATGGCAGATCCGAAGGAATTAACATCTAAAGAGTTAGCAATCCTTAAAAAAGATATTGTTGATGTTGTATCCCAGAAGATTCAATCATTTATCGAGCGTGGAGAACTTCATCTACCGCCAGATTACTCAGCCATGAATAGCCTCAAGTCCGCATGGCTCGCCCTCCAGAGCACCAGGACAAAAGACGATAAACCCGTCCTGCAGGTCTGCACAAGGGACAGCATCGCAAACTCCCTGCTGGACATGGCAATCCAGGGGCTTTCCCCGGCGAAAGACCAATGCTATTTCATCGCCTACGGAAACCAATTAACCTGTATGAGAAGCTACCACGGCACTATGGCGCTTGCAAAGCGTGTTGATGAGAATATTGAGGACATCTTTGCAGAAGTGGTTTATGAGGGGGACACGTTCAAGTACAAAATTGACCGGGGCAAAAAGGAAATTATCGAACACGTCCAGTCCCTTGAGAATATCGACAGTAAGAAGATCAAGGCCGCCTACTGCGTGGTTTACTACAAGGACGGGCGGGTACGGACCGAGATCATGACCATCGACGACATCAAGCAGGCATGGAAGCAGTCCCAAATTAAACCCATCGACGAAAAGGGCAACATCCGGGCCGGCACAACTCACGAAAAATTCACCGCTGAGATGTGCAAGCGCACGGTGATCAACCGCTGCTGTAAGCCGATCATCAACTCCAGCAGCGACAGCTACCTCTTTAAGCAGGCAGTCAGGCGTTCGGAGGAGATCGCCGCAGAGGCCGAAGTCGAACACGAAATCGCCGCAAACGCAAATCGGACAGTTATCGACGTTGACCCGGTACCCGACGACGGCAACGGGGCGTATGAGCAGTCTGTAAAAGAGGAGCCATTAAATTCGGAAGCTCCTCCCCCGCCCCAGCCAAAGCAGGAACAAACCCTCTTTGACCAGCCGCCGTTTTAAAAACAAAGTTAGGGGCGGGTTTATCGCCCGCCCCGGCGGTAATCCGCCCTGGGGGACAAAAATATGGAAATAAAGATTCTCGCTTCTTCAAGCAAAGGAAACTGCATTTACGTAAGCGACGGTAGGACGGGCCTGCTCCTGGACTGCGGGTTGCCCGTTCAGGAGATAAAGCGGGGGCTGAACTTCGGCCTGTCGCAAGTGGCGGCCTGCCTCCTTACCCATTCCCACAATGATCACGCCAAAGCGGCAAAAGACATCATAAAGGCCGGGATCGACTTCTACGCTTCTCCGGCGACAGTGGGAGCCCTGGGGCTTGTCGGCCATCGGGTGAAAACGATAAAACCGATGGACCGTTTTGAAGTGGGGATGTGGCGGGTCCTTGCCTTCGATGCCGTCCATGATGTGGAAACACTGGGGTTTTTGCTGTCAAGCACTCCTTATAAAGTGCTTTACCTGGTGGACAGCGCATACTGCAAATACCGATTCAGGGGGCTTACGCATATTCTTGTTGGTTGCAATTACAGTTTAGATATTCTGCGGAGGAATATGGCCGAGGGTTTTTTGCTGGCTGAGTTAAAGAGCCGCATTATGAGGGCGCACATGAGTTTAGAAACGCTTAGGGAGATGCTGAAAGCAAATGACTTGTCCCGAGTGGAGGAAATATGGCTTCTTCATTTGAGCGAAGGTAACAGCGACGCAGAGCGGTTTAAACGTGAAATTAGGGAGTTAACTGGAAAGCCTGTATATGTTTTCGCCGGGGAGTAACCCGGCTGGCCGAATGAATAATTATGCAAAATTTATGCATAAACCGCATGGAGGCTGGAAAAGTGAAGCACGAGCCAATCAAAAACCCCAAACTGATCGGCTGCCTCAACTGTAGCCCGATACCTTCCGTCAGTTGTGCCGGGAAGCGAAGAGGCGAGGCAGATGACCGTTACCTCTGGCCGGAAATGCTTAGAATTATCAAGGCCCTCCGGCCCCGTTGGGTGCTTGGCGAGAACGTTGCTGGAATCGTCGATATGGCGCTCGACATTGTGCTATTTGACCTGGAAAGTGAAGGTTACGAAACAGGGGCGTTTATTATTCCGGCTTGCGCCGTTGGTGCCCCGCACAGAAGGGATAGGGTCTGGATTGTGGCGCACTTCCCAGTGCCTGGAAACGGGGAAGAGCGCCGTAACGCTGACGGATCAGGTAAGGCACAATCCGGGGAGGATGTGGCCAACGCCAACAGCAAGCACGGCGACAACAGCGGATATCGAACAGGCAAGATATGCCGGCAACGGAACCAAGCGCCCAACTTACCAAGCGGCAAAGGCCATGTGGCCTACACCAACCGTGAACGGCAATTACAACCGCAAAGAAGCTTCGAAAACTTCGGGCGATGGTCTGGCAACGGCAGTCAGGATGTGGCCGACACCAAAAGCCAGCGATGCGGTTATAGGGATGACGGCGAGAACAAGCCAAAGAACCATAGAGAAATCAACTCATTTGAATACGCAAGTTTATCTTGCGGAAAAAGCCAAAATGTGGCCGACACCAAACGCACGCGATCACAAGGGGAAAACGACATGGGAGAATCAACCCTGCCTGCCGAATGCTGCGGGCGGCCAGCTCAATCCGGAGTGGGTAGAAATTTTGCAAGGCTTCCCTCCCGGCTGGCTGGACATAGATGGCCCGCTTCCTACGGATGCGAACAGTACGAATGGGAGCCGCCGAGGGTAACAACGGAAAAGGCGCCGTACCACAGGCAGAAGTTGCAGGTATTGGGCAACACGGTTATACCGCAAATTGTGGAGGTAATCGGCAGGGCGATAATAATGACGCAATCTTGTCTCTGGACGGTGCTGTCATGACCATTGACGAAATCGTCGCCAGGCTGGACGTAAAATCATTTTTCACAAAACACGGCGTCATCATAACCAAGGACAAAAATACCAACTGTGAAGGTTCCTGCCCGTTCTGCCGGGACGAAAGTCATTTCAGCTTCAACCGGCAGAACGGGAAGTGGAAATGCTGGAAGTGCGGCGAAAGCGGCGGCGTATCTGGTTTTTTGCAGAAGCTGCTGGGCTGCACTTCCCAGGAAGCAAAAAAAATACTCCAAAAGGAGGCTGGCATTATTGAAGACAAGATAGTGCCTTTTCAGCAAAAAAAAACTTCAAATAAGGCTCCAAACAGAAGCGCCGCTAAAGAAATCGACAGGCCGATTGTCAGCCGCATCTACACCAGGGTATGCGAACTTTTGCCGCTGACCGACATTCACCGGCAACAGCTGAAGAAAAAGCGGGGATTTACAGACGAACTGATTGACGAGTTGATGTTCCGCTCACTCGGCCCGCACGCGGCGGCCTTGAAGAGCAAACTGGCGCAGGAATTCGCCGAAGAAGACCTGCTGGAATCGGGCGTGCTGGTGAAAACGCCCGGAAGCGGGCAGGTAATCATGAACAGCCAACTTCTCGAAGACAACATCCTCATCCCTTACCTCGACGCTAAGGGAAGTAAGTCCGAAGAGCGTTCCCGATCGCTTGATGGAGGCGAGGGAGACCGCTCCGACGCTAAGGAAGGTAAGTCCGAAGAGCGCTTCCGACCGCTTGATGGGAGCGGGGGAACTTTTCCCGACGCAGGAGGGAGTAAGACGCCAGCGCGTCCCACACCGCTTGATGGGGGAAAGCACGTTTACTACATCCGGCCGCACAAGTTGGGCTTCGAGAAAATCGCCCCGCAGATTTACTGCCGGTACTTTTTGCAGACGCTTCCCCCGGAGCACGTGATGCTGACGGAGGGAGAATTCAAGGCGGCGGCACTGTGGCAATGGCGCATACCCGCGATCGCGGTGCCTGGAGTGTCGTCTTTCGGCGCGAAGCACCTGGAAAAATTGGTGACGTTTTTCCGGGAGTTTGGGGTCAAAAAAGTCACCGTGATCTTTGACAACGAAATAAAGGACAATCCGGAGTATCCCAACTACAAGCCCAAGGCCTCTGATAGGTATGATACGCAACTATGGAGCTACCTCATGGCCTACAAGCTGGGCCGCGAGGGGTTCGACGCGAAGGTCGGCCGGCTGCCCGACGAGTGGCGGGAGCGCGGCAAGATCGACTTCGACGGCGCCCTGGCCCAGGGCCGGACCCGTGAAGAAATCCTGCAGGTCGTCTCCCGGGCAAAGCCGCCCAGGGAATTCCTGGAGGATCTGGACGAGGAAGCCCGGCGGATAGTACAGCGCAAAATATCGCAGCACTTCACGCGGCTCAATATCCGGCGGGAGTTCAACCGGTACGTAGTGACCAGATACCGGGGCGGGGAAACTTACGAGGAAACGATAAGCAACTTCGTCATTAACATTAAAAGCAGTTTCTTCACACCGGAGGGCGTCCTGCGCAACATCCAACTGGTCAACGAGTACGGGGAAACGTCGGACACGTTCGTCCTGGAGCCTTCGGACATGGCCGGCCTAAACGAGTTCAAAAAGTTCTGCTTTGCCGCCGGAAATTATATCTTCGAAGGCCGGGGAGAGGACCTGGTCAATACCTGGAAGCTGGAGTTCGCCCGGGATTCCGGAGAGTTGATCATTATGCCGGAAAAAATTGGCATGGTTAAGAAAAAAATGTGGATGTTCGGCACGGTGGCAGTCAAAAACAAAAATGAGGTTTTCCGGCCGGATAATACCGGCGCCTTTTGGATTGACAACAAGGGATACAAACCCAGGTCCTTGACGGTAGAAAGGAAAGAATAGAATGTATCTGTCCATGCCAAATGTTTACGAAAAACCAATCGATTATCTCGACGTTATTGAAAAAATCAGGGACGCGGTAGGGGGATATCAGGCTTACGTGGCGGTGGGATGGGTCGGGGCAACTATTTTAAGCACCTACATTTTCGACGAATTCAAGTGCTTCCCCATCCTGTTTGTCCACGGCAAGCGGGAAAGCGGCAAGTCGACATTTATGCGCTGGATAATGAATTTTTTCGGCATCGATACCGAAGGAATTGGTTTGGCCGAAACAAGTCAAAACTTTATCGCCCGGGCGCTGTCCTACTACAGTTCCCTGGGGGTCTGGTTCGACGAATACCGGAACGAACCCAAGGTCACGCAAAAGGACGGTTTTTTCCGCAGCGCCTACAACCGGCAGTATTCCGGTAAAGGCACCACGACGGCCTTCCAGACCAAGGGCTTTGAGGTCAACGGCACCATCGCCATTTCCGGTGAAGAACTTCCCAGGGACAACGGTCTCTTTACCAGGTGCGTTATTTTGCAAATGTCGGCCTACAAACGTAGCCGCAAGTATTACGATTGGTTAAATCAGAACGCGCATACGTTTTCCAGTTTTATGTTTAACGAAATGATTTTGAACTGGTTTTACGACGAGGACAAAGTAAAAAAAGTTATCGACAACATTAAAAATCTCAAGGCTGCGTTGATCTCTAAAGGCATTTCCGACCGGACAGCAGAGAATTGGGCTATTTGTGCCGGAACATTCGATGCGGTAATTAAAAGGGACAAAGATTTTTTGAGGTGGGTGGAAAAAGCCTGCCAAGAAATCAGGCTCAGTAGCGAACAGGAGCACATGTTGAACCAGTTCTGGGAAGACGTTGATTATCTGGTTTCTAAAAACGAACTAGGCAATAAACATTTCTTTGTTGGTAGAGATTCTAAATACGGGTTAGATGCAGATTTGCTTTATGTTTGGTTTCCGGCTGTTTATACGGAGTGGGCGGTCCATTACCGGAAAAAAACGGGACGGGAGCCTTTTAACAAGGTTTCTATTTTAAAGAATATCAGGGAAGAGCCTTATTTCGTGGACAACAACACTTTCAAGAGGTTTAGAAACGAAGCAAGGAAAGCGCTGGTGATTAATCTCAATGAAGCTACCGATGAAATCAAAGGAATAGCCGAGAACTTTAGTTTGGTCAGCGACGGTGATTAAAAAAGGTTGCAAAGTTGCAAAAAAGTTGCAAAAAGGTTGCATAGTTTAGCCTTACAGCCGCAAGCATTTCAGCGATTCTGCAACTTTGCAACCTTTCCTGAAACAAAAAAAACTTTTTGGTAAAGATTTTTCAAAACAGATTTAGTTTCTTATTTGCCAACAGAAACAAAAAACTATTTCGGTTTTTGAAGACAAAAAGGTTGCAAAGTTGCAAACAAGTAAAAAACCCAATAACGGCAAGGAAAACTCTTGCAACCTTTTTGCAACTCCTAATAATTGGAAAAAATCTCTGTATCACTACAGCCACAAGGAGTAAAGGGTAATTTTTTCATGCAACCTTTTGATTTTTAAAAAGGTTGCATGAAAATCCTGGAAATTGTGATTGGGATATGAACGCAATAGATCTGCCCCTTTATGAGGTAAAAAATGGAAGGAGGGTAAATCATGGTGAACGAATTTCTTCAAATTCTAAATAACGATGATGATAAAGCTAATCTGCAGCCAAAAGAAAGTCAAATAAAATCTCAACTCCTTGACCCTGCCTGGCGCGCCGTCCTCACCAACGCCTTTCACCTGCACTACCCAGGCCCGGACGGGACATACAAAAATGCCGAACCGCTGCGGCCGCTGTGGGTGGCGCTGAACGTCTTACGCGAAGCAGGCGCCGGACTGGTAAAAGCGAAGAAGTCCGATGGGTCGGAGCACCTCAAACTGGTCCAGGGCGCGATGCCGGCGGATGAGTGGGAGAGGGTGCGGGCAAGTCTGGCCAGAGACAAGGATAAACTGATGTGGTTGTTTACCCTGTCGGTGATGGGGGGTGTCGATGAAGAGGAGATTGCCAGGCAGCAGGAGATAGCGGCCAGGTTGTTTGAAGAAGCGGCAATACAGTTGGAAGGCAGGGATAGGACGGCGATGGAAACGGCAGCGAAGCAATTAAGGCTAAATGCAAAGCAGATGAGGTTGAATTTAACCGGATGAAGCTTTTTAAAGCAACCCGGGGAGGTGGTCCCATGCAAACCAAACCCTGGACCGACGAAGAGCTTGCCTTTCTCCGTGAAAACTGGGGCAGGCTGTCCCGTGCCGAGATAGCGCAGCACCTTAGCCGCAGCCTACCGAGCGTCAAGTGTATGCGGATGAATTAATTGATGGCCTTAAGAGGAGATTGGAATTTAATGCTCTTAAGGCGATGTTGGAAAAGAAGGAGGGGTTGTAAATGTCTCGTAACCAAGACATGCTGCAAAAAGTAAAAGAACTACACAAAGAAGGCTGGGCAGTTGAATTGTTCTTTGGTTACTACAAGCACTGGCCACACTTTGTAGCAACAGCCATGAAGGAATTGGAAAAAATCGAATTTGTTAGTGATGTCAGCGTCGAAGCAGCGTTTGAAAAAGTTTACAGCTTAGTGCGACAAAAGGTGGGTGGGCTAAGTTGAGCGTTGGGCAGGCAAAGCCAGTGCAGTGGGGTGCGAAAACGTTCCCTGGGGGCGTCTGGATACAAATACCCCAGATACCGCCGAGTCTGAACGTCTGGTCTAGGTGGCATTGGGCGAAGCGTGACCGGTATTTGAAACAGTTGACACGTGATTTGGGCCTGATAGTGAAAACGTACAGGTTGCCTCGGTTCGAGGAGGCTACGGTGCAGGTGGTGTACTATTTCCCGGACGCAAGGCACCGTGACAAGGACAACTATGGCGGTAAGTTTTTCCTGGACGCACTGCGCTACGCCGGGATACTCAAGGACGATAACGCCGACCTAATCAGCCTGCCGGAACCGGATTTTCAGGTGGACAGGCAGAGGCCGCGGACGGAATTGTTTATTTGGAGTAACGGCTCAGTCTCAAATGGCCCTCTCGCAAACAGAAACGGCCAAAAGCGGGAGCTGGAGGAAAAAACCCGCAAGCTGGAGGCTGTGGCCAGAGCGGCGCGGGAAGTCTATAAACAGTGGACGGCAACAACTGGATATTTACCACCAAAAAGTGGGCCGGTTCAAAGGTTGTTTAAGGCCCTTGCTGTCCTCGAAGGAGAAGGAGAGGAGTTTGAAAATGGGACTTATTGAAGTGACACTTCGTACAGAAAACGAAAGGCTGAAACAGCGTGTTCGTGAGTTGGAAGAGGAAAACCGCAAACTGCGGGAAGAGTATTTTATATACAAAAAAATTTACAAGCATAGCGAAAATGACATGGATTGCCTCCGGGCAATATTGAATGGTTGCAGAAAGGCTAACGACTATTTACGGGACATCCTTAAAGAAGTTGCGGAAGTAATCCAGGGAAGTACGGGCGTTGCCGGATGGCATTTAAATGGAGATATAGCTACCTGGGATGAGTTTAAGTTCTCAGCTAAAATCGAACAGACTCTCTCTGCTTCTGCCAGCAAAGAGGAGGTACAGCAAGAGGAAGAATATCACAAACTGCGGGATATTGTAAACGCGGCGAAAAAATACGTACAAAATAAAAATGCTCTTATTAAGTACTCTGAGATAGGCTGGATCAATAAGAAATCCAAAAAGGAAGCTATCTTGTCCGCGAGAGTGTTAGAATCCGAAGCGGAACTTGAGCGAGCTCTGGCCGCCCTGGACGGCGGGGAGAAAGGAGGCCAACCATGATCATCTGTAAAACCTGCTGTAAAGGCAAATGCATTACATACGATACCTGCGCAGCCAACCTGAAAGCAGGCTATCCCGCTACATGTGAAGTCTGTGGGAAGGAAGGTCCTTGCTTAGAGTGCAGATCCGAGGCGAAGAACTTCTTGGTAAGCAAGTCGCCCCAAGCCGTTGACCGCTTCCTCGCCCTCTTGCGCCCCGTGGCAGAGACCCTGGCCGACCGGGAGCGGAAATACGGCGGTGTTTATCAGGAACTGCGGCAAAAACGAGGCTTCACCGATATTGCACCGCTGGAGTGGGAGGTTGAAAAAAAGCTGCGCCGATACAAGGAAGCCATAAAACACGCCCAATATGAGACAGCGCTGGACTGTCTGATTGATATTATCGGCTACTGCGTCCTGGAAATGGAGTTGTTGCGGGAGCGTGAAGAAGCTGGTGGAGGAAAGGACAAGAAAGGATGATGCCAGATGCAATGCAAACAATGCGGTTCGCCGTTGGTCTATGGCCGGAGCAAGCTCCTGCGGCGAAGGGTGAGATTGTGCACCCGATGCGGAAGGGCAGATTTTTTGGACTGGACAAGCGGCCTGCTGAAAGTGCATTGGCCGGGGAAGTGGAGGCAGGCAGGTTGATCTTGCTAACTGGCGACACCAGATCCAGGCAACTATTACGAGAGTTACAAAAGCATGGCATTGGCCGAATGTTTATTGATCACGTTCCGACGCCCTACCCTGGCGAACCCTGGGGCTTTGATAACGGGGCCTTCCGGGACTGGCGGAACGGGCGGAAGTTTGACGGTGACGCTTATTTATGCCGGCTGGAGAAAGCATATGCCGTGGGCAGACCTTATATTGCCATAGTACCGGATCTGGTGGCCGGAGGTTTGCGAAGCCTGGAATTTTCCCTCCGCTGGCTGGAAAAGCTGCCGGCAAACTGGCCGTGGTATCTCGCCGTCCAGGACGGGATGACACTGGCAGACGTGGAATCCGTGTTGGATAAATTTACTGGCCTATTTCTGGGAGGTACGGACATATTCAAAGGGACGGCCTGGCATTGGTGCCGTCTCGCCCACCAGCACGGCAAGAAGTTTCACTTTGCGCGGGCGGGAACGTTGCGGAAGATTGCCTATGCTAAAGAAATTGGGGCGGATTCTAGTGATTCGGCGTTTCCGCTCTGGACGAAAGAGCGGCTTGGAAGTTTTATTCAGATGTGGCAGACAGGCCCTCGACAATTACAACTTTGGGGGCCGGAAGTGGGGAGCGTAGAGCCTTGACTATAGCGGAATATATACAACATCGGCAACCAGAAGTGTGGCTGGCCCTGGTGCGGCGGTATCTTTGTTTTGTGGTGGACTGGGAAAGGATTATGACCGAACCACCGAAAAGTGGTATTAGTGGACTGTTGCCAGGTGAAGACTGGAGGGACGTTTCTTGTTTGAATCAAAAAAATTAGAGAAGGAATTAGTTGCAATTGAAGAAGTGGCACAAATGTTTGGAGTTTCTGTTAATGTTATTAGAAAATCAATAGAACGCGGTGAACTACCAGCAGTTAAATTCGGTACCTTAATTGCTTTTAGAAAATCTGATATAGACAAGCTTTTTGAGGGACGCCAGGATGATATTACAAAGCCAATTGATGAGCGTATGCTGGATAGACTTGACGTAATGATTGAATTACTTACAAGTATTGATAATGGCATAAAAACATTAGTAGAAAATGGGGCCAAGAAGATAAATGCACGAAAGCCCATATCGGAAAAATTAAGGGAAGAGGTATTAAAAAGGGATAAATATCTTTGTCGCTATTGTGGAAAGAAACTTAACCCTAAAACAGAAATGATAGCAATAGATCATATTTTTCCGGTTCATTTAGGCGGTCAAACGGTATTAGATAATCTAGCCACGTCATGTATGAAATGCAACAGAAAAAAGGGGAGTTATACACCTGAACAAGTTGGGATGAAATTATTGCCTTTGGAGGGCGAAACCTGCATAAATACACGCCGCCAAGCGTAAAAAACAGCCCCCGCATCGGGGGCCTGGGCATGCGCTCACCCAAAGCATAACACGCTTTGGCAAGAATGTCCAGGGGGGATAAATATGATCACCTACTCCCAGGCGGAATTTCTGTTGGATCACTACCACAGCATAATTGCAAGGGCGAAAAACGCGGGTATCGAGTTGCAAAAACTAACCGCCTATAAACTTCAGAACGAAAGGGGTAACTTGATCGAAGAACTTTCACTCCGGGCCTACGATCTGGCTAAAGTCATCGTGCAGTCAAATAAACTTTCCGATGTGACGGCTTGGGTTGCGCTCAATTACGACAAGATAAGCCTGATCATGTACCGGGACGCGGAAAGGAAGATTATGGACGAAGTACACGTCTACGGCAACATCGCCGAAAAGGTGAAAAATGCTCTACGGGGCCTGAAGGCGGTGGAATTAAAGGTGGTGGAGATGTACTATTTTGACGGATTAACGTACAAGGAGATAGCGGCGAAGGTAAACTACACTGTGCGGCACGTAAAGCGGATAAGGCAAGAGGCGGTGGAGAAGATTCAGAGGTTGATTGATTTAGACGAGCGGGAGATTGATTATCTGGTGAAAATTGGGCAGGAGGGGACAAGATGATTACCTGGACTATTACGGCGGTTTTGGTGCTTCTTCTGTTAAGTGTTGCGGTAGCGGTTGTAATTGGCGCAGGCGCGGCGATAGCAGGCTATGTTTACGATTGGGTAGAAGAGAAACTTAATGACATCGGCGAGAGGATAGAGGATTGGAGAGAGAAGAGGGGGCGAAGGGATTAAAATGCAAGTAATATATAAACCAAGAGCAAGCGGGAAAACTTTGGAAGTAATTAAAATGTCTGCGGAAAAAGATTATTATATTGTTTGCCAAAACCGAAAGGAATGTAGCAGGATATTTCATATAGCACAAGAGTTAGGATTAAATATGCCGTTTCCTGTTAGTTTTGATGAGTTTCTCGAAAAGAGGTATTGCGGTAGACATATAAAGGGATTTATTATTGATAATGCCGATATGCTTTTGCAGTACTTAGCGCAAGCACCTATAAAATGTATCACCTTAACTAAAGAGGTAGATTAAAAACAAAAAGGCCCGCCTTTCAGCGGGCCAGTCTCATTATCACCGCCACAACTACCACGCCCACCGCCGCCGGTATCGCCGCCTTCGGGGAATTGATCGCCAGCATGGCGGCGATGGCTAAAAGTGCGGCGGGCATTAGGCACCACCCACGGGCACTAAACTCTGCATTTTCTCCCTAAGCACCGTGGGCCGGACGTGCAGGTAAACGCTGGTGGTAGAAATGTCAGAGTGCCCCAATAAAGCCTGCACTTCCGGCAAGGTGAATCCATCCTCCAGCCGCTCCGTGGCGAAGGAGTGCCTAAGAATATGCGGGTGAACGGGCTTTTTCCGGTGGTTGTCGGTGATGTAGATCCCCGTTATCCGGGATAATCTGTAACAGACTTCCCGGAGGTAGCGGTCGGATACTTTACCGCCGGCCAGGGTTGTGATAAAATAATCTGTACTACCTTCAGGCCGAATTGCAAGCCAACGCTGGCACAATTCGGCTGTTTCTTTGTCGAGGGGCACAACTCGATCCTTCTTCCCCTTCCCCTGCTGGACATAGGCGTAACCTTCCCGTAAATCCACGTCCGCAAGAGAAAGGTTACATACCTCACTAATCCGCAGACCGGCCCGGTAACAAAGCTGGAGGGCCACCCTGTTCCGCAGGCCGATGGGATCGTCCGTCTTCAGCCGGGATAAAATCCGGAAGGCAGCTTCCCGGCTGAGAATTTTGGGGAGGGTGTGTTTTTTTTGGTCATTTTGTATTTTCACCACGGCGGGACCTCCTCGATGAACCACTGCCGCCACTCTTCTGTCGGCGGCGTGGCAAAGAACTTTGCAATTTTCCGCAGCCGCTTCTTCTCGCCGGGAATAGCATCGGCAAGAGCGGCAAAAGCGGCGGCTAGCTCTTTAAAGTCGAGATCTGGCTCGCGCCGCAGTGTCTCCGCAGCGGCGACGACCCATTGTCCGCTTTTTCTGTACTCTGCGGCAAGTTCTGCCGCAATTGTTTTCATCATTCTTTCCTCCTTTCGGTGGAATTAAAAAGGGCAGTTTTATGCCGTGCCCAGGGCGGGGAAGCTAGCGTGGCGAAACGACAACGTAATCTCGGTCGGCGCTTCCGCGCTGGACGATCCTGAGGATAGTACCATCGTCCAACTCCCGCTCGTAGATGCGGCCAATCCCAAAATCGAACTTGGGACCGCGCCTACGAGTCCATCCCGACTCTCCCCACCGCGCATACCAGTGGGGTAAGTGGTTTGCCTTTAAAAATAAAAACTCGGCGAGGTCTGGGTTCATTTCTCCTCCTTTCTCCCGCGCATTACCCCCGCGCGGGTAGGGAAGTTGTTTATCCGGCTTTGCTCCCCAGGCCGGATAAACCTACTCCAGCCGGGTGATAACCCGGATCTGGAGATCCGCAAGCGAAACATCCTGGTGGGGCGAGGTAAACCCGTCCACCGCCCGCGTAGACTTCCCCTGCTGAATGGGGAAGCAGACAGCCTGCTCCCCTACGGCCAGGCCGGGGAAAAGCTTCTGCGGGGCCGGGACGGCACCCAGGCCCTCGATAATCTGTTTCGTGTCGGGGTGGCCGATGTAATGCGGCACCCCCCGGATTTTCCGCAGGAACGCCTCGTATACGTGCGGCGTCTGCTGGGTAATTGTCTGTACCCGGTACGTCCCGTCGAGCGGCAGGACGGTGGTGCTGAGAACTGCGACGATGTTTACGCTTTTCATTTCTTCTTACCTCCTTTAATCGCCTTTAATCGCGTTTTTTTTCGTAGGTGCTCCCGTCCGGGCGCACCATGACGTAGACCAAATCCCGCACCCGCAGGATCTGGTCTTCGCCAGTCTCACGGGCCGCCTCAAGCCGCTGAGCGTCGCGGCCAGTGTAGTACGCCGCCTCTTCCAGGCGCTCCTGTTCCCGGTCGAAAGCGGTCTCGTACCGCATGGCCCAGAGATCGGCTGGGCAATGGGTTCTTTCAGACATTTTCTTCACCTTCCTTCTTTTTCCCGCGCATTACCCCCGCGCGGGTGGGGAAGATTTCTGGCTGGCGAGGATCTCTTCTTCGATCCTCTCGAAATCCTCGCAGTCGAGACAGATCCGGCCAAGAAGTCTCGTAACGAGCATCTCACTTGGCAGGATCCGTCCGCATGAAATACACCTCTCCATCATATTCATACCTCCTTTCGCCCTTTACGCCGGGCAGGCTGATTTCTGGCGGGCAGTTTTACGCCGTGCCCAGGCCGGGGTGGAAGAGGATCACGCCGCAACCTCGAATACGCTCGCGTAGCCATCGCAGGTGGTGAAGACCGCACCTGCACGGGCAACGACAACAGACGCTTCGAGGACACGATACCCGCACCGCAGAACAACGGTGTTTTCGAGCACAATCTTACCGGCGAAGGTGCACACGGCACCCTCTCCGTAGGTGGGGCTGCCGAAAAACACCTCCATTTCTGCCTCTTCCGGCAGACCCTCGACGCCTGCCTCCCGAAGCATTCCGGCATCGCATAAAACAAGCGAATATGCCTCGTCCCAGCCCAAGACGGTGCAATTTACCTCTACCAGGAAGGTGATATCTTCGCCTTCGTATCTTAGTTTGGAAATCTAGGTAGATGTAGTGATGGGTTTGATTAATACCAGCCTGCTCAAACTTATCGGCTACGTCTACCATAACCATACCCACCGGCATAATGGTAACTTTAACCCGGGGACCCCGAGAAGCCAGTAAATATGTGCCGGTAAGCTGTCCTAAGGGGATGGAAAAGGTTTGCCCGGTTAATCTTTGAAGGGTGCTTTGCACGGCCAAAGTTACATCTGCAGCCAACTGGTTAGTTTTAACCGTATTAGCCTGGATTAAAACAATACGCCCTTGACTGTCTTTATGTACCTGAACGAAATCCTGATACTGTAAGTTATTATCTTTTACTTTTTGCCGTATGGCTTGATTTATGGCTTCAGTGGCCATTTGAGTGGCTCTAAATTCTGCAATATTAAAAATAGTAGGACGCAGGTACCAATCTGCCCCAAAAAAGAGACTTAAAAAAATAAATAGCAGTATAAACCCCAATAAAAATGTTTTTACCGGCCTACGCCTTTTAAACAATATTTTCACCCCGCCAGGCATCTAATCTTATTATATAGTTTAGGTTACCTTTTTAATACAAGCGGTTGATATTCTTGAAAAACCTGGACAAGGTGAGGATTTATTTTTTTAAGGTTCCGGTATATGTTTTTTATTTCTTTAATATCCTCTTGACTATGGAACTCTGGAATTATTGTAGTTCTAAGGTATACCGGTCGAGCCGAGTGAGCGGCCCCTCTTAAGCTTTGTTTTAAATCCTCTATATTTACCTGAAGTCCTGCTGCTCTATTGTATTTATCTGGATCTAAAGGAGCTTTAAGGTCAATGGCCAAACAATCAATCACCGGTGGCTTGCAGTCAAGGATTCTTTGCAGCACAGCGGGCTGAGAACCATTTGTATCTACTTTTACCTGGTAACCCCAGGATTTTAATTGCCGGATAAAATTTAAAAGATTATTTTGAAGGGTAGGCTCTCCTCCGGTAATTACCACTCCGTCCAAAAAACACCGGCGGGCATAAAGATAATCCCATACCGCTTCTTGCGGAATTAACGGCGTGTACAATTCGGGTATTACCAAGGAAAGATTAAAACACCAGGGACAGCGAAAATTACAACCCCTGGTAAATACCACCGCGCAAACTTTACCCGGCCAATCAACTAAGGATAGTTTTGTTAACCCGGCAACCCGCAAATTACTTCTCCCTCTCTCCTACGAGCGTCTCTTTTACCTGAAAGGCTTTCCGGTCTTTAAACTCCTCTCTTTTGCCGTCGTTCCAGTACTGCACCGGCCGGTAGTAACCCACCACCCGGGAATAAACTTCTATCTGGCTTCCACATTCAGGGCAGATCCATTTTTCTCCTGGAAAATAACCATGAAAAGGACATACCGAATAAGTGGGCGTCAAACTCAAGTAAGGAATTTTAAATTGCTTAAAAATTTTATAAACCAAACGGCCTAAAGCCTGATAATCAGGCTTTTTCTCCCCCAAAAAAACGTGCGTTACTGTGCCCCCGGTATATAAAGTTTGCAAGCCTTCCTGGTGAGCTAACAGTTCATAAATATCGTCAGTGTAATTCACCGGCAGCATAGTGCTGTTAGTGTAATATGGCGGGGCTCCTTTTTTCCAGGCTTCCTCGTTAGCCACAATTATATCAGGGTACTTGGCCTTATCTATCCTGGCCAAGCGGTAGGAACAACCTTCCGCCGGGGTAGCTTCCAAATTGTACATATTCCCCGTCCGTTCCTGAACATTAACAATAAAATCCCTCAGGAAACCAAGTGCCTGCATCATAAATTCTTTACCCCGAGAATAGGCGATGCCCTCGCCAAAAAGATTTAAGCAGGCCTCATTGCCGCCCAACACACCGATAGTAGAAAAATGATTAGCCCAGTACTTATTAAACCGCTGCTTTATGTCGCGCAAATAATGACGGGAATAAGGATACAAACCGTCTGTGGTTAACCTCTCCAGTATTTTTCTTTTTATTTCTAAGGAGTTAACAGCTAAAGAGGCCACGTGAGCCAGACGGTTTAAAAAATCAGTCTCATCTTTAGCCAGGTACCCTAATAAAGGCAGGTTAATGGTAACCACGCCGATACTCCCGGTTAAAGGGTTTGAACCAAATAACCCGCCACCGCGCCTTACCAGTTCCCTTGTATCCAGCTTCAACCGGCAGCACATACTTCTTACATCTTCCGGGCTTAGCTCCGAATTGAAAAAATTAGCAAAATAAGGCGCTCCGTACCTTGCGGCTACCTCAAATACTTTTAAGATGACTTCATGGTCAAAATTAAGCTGAGGATCCAAGTTGTACGTAGGAATAGGAAACGTGAATCCTCTTTGCTTAGCATCACCTTCCAGTAAGACTTCCGCAAAGGCCCGGTTAAACATATCTATTTCTTTTTGAAAACTGCCCAGGGGAGCAGCCGGTTTTCCGCCAATTACCGCCGGCTCATTAGCCATGAACCGAGGCACTTTTAAATCCAGGGTAATGTTGGTAAATGGAACCTGTCCGGCCGCCCGGGTGGGCACATTTAAATTAAAGACCCACTCTTGAACAGCCTGTTTTACTTCAGGATAAGTTAAACCATCGTAAGCAATAAAAGGGGCCAGCATGGTATCCACGTTAGACAAAGCCTGGGCTCCCGAACTTTCGTTTTGTAAGGTGTAAAGGTAGTTAACTATCTGACCCAGGGCGCTGCGAAAATGCTTCGGGGGCTTGGATTCCATTCGTCCGTCCTGCCCTTTAAAACCTTCCTGCAGTAAGTCTCTTATATCCCAACCAACACAGTAGCTGCTGATACGGTCCAAATCGTGAATGTGCATATCGCCATTTAGGTGAGCGTTTTTTATTTCTGAAGAATAAAGTTTTTCTAGCCAGTAGTGGGCCGCGACCGTCCCGGCAATGTAATTATTCATAGCCTGGATAGAATACGTCGTATTGGCGTTTTCTTTAGTCCGCCAGTCGGCCTCATTCAGGTAAACATCAATTAAGTCAATGCTTACCAAACTTTTCATCTCTCTCATCTGGCGATGCTGTTCGCGGTACACAATATATGCCTTGGCCGTCTTGCAATAACCCTTATGCATCAAGGCTTCCTCTACCAGGTCCTGTACTTGCTCCACGGTTGGTTGTTGGTCACCGGTCATCGGTCGTTGGTGAATGAGCCGGGTGCACACCTCGTCAGTGACCTCCCGGGCCGCGTCCTCATCAGTAAAATAAGTATGCCGGCTACTCACTTCACCAGTGGCTTTAAAGGCCTTCAGGATAGCATTTTCTATCCGGGCGGGATCAAAAGATACCACCCGGCCATCCCGCTTAATGATATTTTTTATATTAATTTCCATGTAAATCCGTCCTTTTAAATAATTTCTATAACTATGGGGAATCAAGACGGTTCTCAAGCCGGGCTTGTCCTTTCTCTATCAATTCAATACGTTCAACAAGCTGCTTTTGGTGTTCAACAAGCTGCTTTTGACCTTCGGTAAGCGTGTATAATTGCTGCAGTACCAATTCCTGAAATTTTTCGTTTTCCAATATTTTTTAACCTCTTTCAGTTTTTTTGCATTTTTATTTTATCATGACCAGTTTTAAAAAAAAAGAAAAAATAATAAAAATTACTTTCCAGGTAAATATTATTTAAGAAAAATAAATAAGGGTGAATCTTTATGCCTTCGTTTAGGGTTATGCCGGTAGATAATCTTTTGGCCAAAAAAGAGGGTAGGGCTAACCGCCTGCGCAAAGTACTCGGTCCCTTGGATTTGACGGCGCTAGGCCTTGGAGCTATTATCGGCACTGGTATTTTTGTTATTACCGGGGTAGCTGCCGCCCGTTACGCCGGACCAGGTTTAATTATCTCTTTTATTGTGGCCGGCCTGTCCAGTAGTTTAGCCGCCCTTGTATATGCGGAACTAGCGGCAACCGTTCCCGTCGCCGGAAGTGCTTATACATTTACCTATATTTCCCTGGGGGAACTTTTAGCCTGGCTGGTGGGATGGAACCTTGTCCTGGAGTACCTTGTGGCGGCAGGGGCCGTATCTATTGGCTGGAGCTCTTACTTTGTCAGCTTGCTGCAATCAGCAGGAATCAACCTGCCGCTCGCCTTTACCGCTTCCCCTGCAGCAGGAGGAATTTTTAATCTGCCCGCTGTCTTTATTACGGGACTGATAACAATTTTAATTATCAGCGGCACCCAGCATAGCGCTGCAGTAAATAAGATTATAGTAGCGGGTAAAGTAGCGGTTATTTTACTTTTTATTTTTTTGGGCGTTAAGCATATTAACCCGGTCAACTGGCAACCCTTTCTTCCCTTTGGTGTGGCCGGAATTTTCCACGGGGCGGCCATTATCTTTTTTGCCTTCATTGGCTTTGATGCTGTTTCCACGGCTGCTGAAGAGGTAAAAAGACCTCAGCGCACTCTTCCTTTAGGAATCCTTCTGTCTCTTGGCTTGTCCACGTTTTTTTATATTCTGGTTACGATTGTTCTTACCGGAATTGTAAGCTACAAGGTCCTCGATACTGCTTCACCCATGGCTGCCGCTCTGTCCGCTATTGGCCTCCGCTGGGGTTCAGCCCTGGTTGCTACCGGTGCTTTAGCTGGTCTTACTTCTGTAATGCTGGTAACCATGTACGGGCAAAGCCGGATTTTTTTTGCTATGAGCCGTGATGGTTTATTGCCCTTTTTGTTTTCACGGTTACACCCCCGTTTTCAAACACCCCTCTGGAACAGCCTGCTTATTGGTACCGGTGTAGCTTTAATAGGAGCCTTGCTGCCCATCAATATCGTGGCTGAACTGACCAATATTGGCACCTTATCAGCCTTTTTTGCCGTTTCTATTGGTTTAATTATTTTAAGACGTACCCGGCCCGACCTTCCCCGGCCTTTTCGCCTGCCAGGATACCCGGCAACCCCTTTGCTGGCGGCAGGAGCAGCTTTTTATCTGGCTGTTAACCTGCCCCCGCTTACCTGGGCCCGTTTTTTTATTTGGGTTATCCTGGGAGCAATTTTATATTTCAGCTACGGCTACCGGCACAGTGCACTGGGCCAGGAAAGTACGGCATTAAAGCAGGTTAAAAAAAGACCGCCTTTGCTTTTCCCCGCCCCTTTAAGAAAGCCGGGAAGCAAAAAAAGCTCTCCCCTTAAACCGGATAAATAATCCTTTATACCCATATTCTTCCTTGCCTTAGGACAAACACACATTTAATTTTCCGGTATAAACTAGTTATCAAATAACTTTTTCAGGTTTAAAAAAAGGAGCTGACGGTAATTTTTCACGTCATTCCCATCCGGACCCATATTATTACGGAAAAAGATGACCTTATTCAACTGGCGAAAAAATATACCGAAGGAATAATCTTGCCTGGTGATATTATAGCCCTTGCTGAAAGCGTAGTAGCCATCACCCAAAAAAGAGCCATCCTGCCAGAAACAGTAAGACCAAGCTTATGGGCCAAGTTTTTATGCCGTTTCCCGGGAAAACACGGCAGCCTGGCCACTCCCCCCGCCATGCAATTAGCCATTAACGAAGCTGGTTTATTTAAAATTCTGCTTGGTTGTGCCGCCGCTTTGTTTGGTAAATTAACCGGTAAAAAAGGGTATTTTTACCTGGTGGCAGGTCAACACCTGGCCTTAATTGATGATATTGCCGGCACAATGTGGCCTTATGAAAAACACATTATTCTTGGCCCTCAAGAACCAGAAAAAATAGTTTTTGCTATCCGGGAAGCAACAGGGGTAGAGGCGGTTATTGCTGATGTAAATGATTTAAAATGTGTTGATATTCTGGCCGCTACCAGTCCAGAAGCGGCTGAAACTACCAAAAAGGCCCTGGTAGATAACCCCTTTGGCAATGATGACCAACAAACACCCCTGGCGGTAATTAAAACAGGAGGAAGTTAGAGGGAGGGGGGAGAGAAAACTATTTAATCTATTTTGGAGGAGCGTGAAAACATTGCTACCCACACCCGTTAAATTTACCCTGGTAGCCGGCGCAAGCGAAGGGAGTTCGCCGCTTAACGCCTTTGATCAAGCGTTGCTAGCGGCCGGTGCCGGTAACGTTAATTTAATCCGGGTAAGCAGTATTTTACCCCCAAATACAGAATTTGCCACTCAAATAATTTTGCCTCCTGGAGCATTAGTGCCTACTGCTTACGGGAAATTAATTTCCCATGTTCCAGGAACAAAAATTGCGGCGGCTGTAGCGGTGGGTATTCCAAAAGAAGGGTTTGGGGTAATTATGGAATATTCTGGTTATACCTCCGGGGAAGAAGCGGGAAAAATTATTTTAGGAATGGTGGAAGAAGCATTCTACAACCGCAAATTAAAAATGGACCAGTACCTGGTTAAGTCGGTAGAACATTGCGTTGTAAAAATTGGCGCGGTTTTTGCCGGGGTAATTTTATGGTATTAAAGTCACCCCCACCCTTCCCTCCCCCTCAAGGGGGGAGGGAAGGGTGGGGGTGACTCAATCATTGGTCGTCAGCTTCAAGTTTAAACTTATCTTTTTCGAATTCTTTTATCCCAACAACCGAACCTTTATTTTCCCTGCGGCACAATGCGCCGTAGTATTTCCTCAACTTCACGGCCAAAGGCAGAAATAGGCCTGCCCTGACCAATACCCTTGGCAACCTTTTTAACTCTGGTAATTATATTAGGGTTAGTAGTAACCTCCACCGTCCGGATACGTTTGTCGGTCTCTTTAATTCTCCGGACTACGTCCCTTTTAATAGCGGTAGTTTGTTTTTCTTCAATATTTGGCTTAATCTCCAGGCCAACAATAACCGTGTTACCGCTTAAGACAACGGTAGCCTTCTTTACCCCGCTCACTTTTTGCGCCTCACTGGCCAGACGGGCAGTCAGGCGGCTTACCTCGGCAGGGGTCGTGGGTAGGCTTTTTGTCGGCGCTGGCGTTGTTGGCGCCGGGGCGCTTCTGGTATGAGGAACGGTTGTGCCTGGGGGAGCCGGTTTACGGGCCACTGAACAACCAGAGGCCATGATTAAAAGAGCAACTAAAACAACCAATATAGTTATTAGCCTCTTTCCGTTTTTCATTTTTTCACCCCCTTTCCTGCTGCCCACTCCTTTTTTATTTTTTAAGGTAACTAAATTAAATTATTTGCCGTTGCAGCCAAATCTATACCATTTAATTTTTTAAATAGCAGGAAAATCAGGGATAATACTGAATAAATACATTTTAAATTTAAATTTTTTTAAGAGACTGCCGAAAAAGTTCAAATCCCCCTCCCCCTAATCCCTTCCCTCAAGAGGAGGGGTCAATAAAAGGGTTTTTCGACAGTCTCTTATAGGAGGTAATTATGCGGCTGATAATAGCTATTACTGGCGCTTCCGGGGCAATTTACGGAATTACTCTTTTAGAAGAATTGGCCAGGCGAAAGATAGAAACGCACTTAATTATAAGCACCTGGGGCAAAAAAATAATTGAGCTGGAAACAACGCACTCTACTGTTTATCTAACGGAAAAGGCCAGTTTTTCTTACCACGATGAGGAAATGACGGCCCCACCGGCTAGCGGTTCTTTTTTACACCAGGGGATGGTTATTGCCCCCTGCAGTATGAAAACTTTAGCCGCCATAGCTCACGGCTGGGCTGAAAGCTTGATTACACGCGCGGCCGATGTAACCATTAAAGAAAAACGTCTGTTAATATTACTGCCGCGTGAAACCCCTTTAAGTCCTATTCACTTAGAAAATATGCTTAAGCTCTCCCGCCTTGGCGTTACAATCATGCCTCCCGTACCGGCCTTTTACCTGCGTCCTGAAACAATCCAGGACCTGGTTAACCAGACTATCGGCCGGGTGCTGGACTTATTAGGCCTTGAAAATAACCAAATCAAGCGGTGGTCTTAACCCCCTCCCCCTAACCCCCTCCCTCAAGGGGAGGGGGGATGATGGGTTTGACCCTCCCTCAAGGGGAGGGGGAGGGTCAATAACCCCTTTTCCTCAAAGGGAGGGGGTTAGGGGGAGTGAAGGGTGGGGGTTCCCCTCTTGTCAAACAAATTTGGTTAAGGTAAAATTATGGCGAAGATTTGTAATTTCCCCTTAAAGGGAAATAGAAAGGCTGCTGTAAAAAAATTGCTGGGAGAAAGAATAATTGAAGCAGGCCTTCTTACGAAAGAACAATTAAATGAAGCCTTGCGGGTGCAAACGCAAACAGGTGAACTGCTGGGTAGTATCCTAATAAAATTAGGTTTTATCAGCGAAAAAAATCTGATTAGGATGCTTAATATTCAAGAATTAAAATCTACAGGTACCATTGACCGCCAACTGCTAAAAATCCTTCCGGAACAAATAATCCGTCAATATAAACTATTTCCAGTTAAAAAAGAGGGGAGGCGTCTTTTTGTAGCTATGGCCGACCCTTTAAACGTAGTGGCTATTGATAACTTAAGATTACTTACGGGCCTAGATATTGAGCCTTTAAAAGTCAACGAAAAGGAAATAAATAGCTTAATTGAAAAACATTTTGGTCTTCCTGAAGTGGAAAGAGCCCTTCAAGAGTTGACAGCAGAACCAGAAATTGAAGCAACCGGAGAAATAATAGAAGAAACAATTATTGATGAGGCCCCTATAATCCGGTTAGTTAACTCATTAATCACCAAAGCCATTGACGAAGAAGCCAGCGATATTCACCTTGAACCTTTTGAACACAGTATCCGGGTCCGCTACCGGATAGACGGGCTGCTGCGTGAAGTCATGAATTTACCCCGTAAAATGATTTACGCTATTGTTTCCCGTTTCAAAATAATGGCCAACATGGACATTGCCGAACGGCGAATCCCTCAAGACGGGCGAATCTCCTTTAAGCTGGCCGGACGAGAGCTTGATTTCAGAGTTTCCACCTTGCCCACTATTTTTGGTGAAAAGGTTGTCGTCCGTATTCTGGATAAAGAAAGTATTAAAAATTATACCCTGGAAAAACTGGGCCTGGCCCAAGAAAATTACCAGCGCTTTATTCAATTTCTTAAAAGAGCTTACGGCGTCATCCTGGCTACCGGCCCTACCGGCAGCGGCAAGACCACCACCCTTTATACCGCTTTAAACTTCATAAATTCGGTAGAAAGAAACATTGTCACCGTTGAGGATCCGGTTGAATACATGCTGGAAGGCATTAACCAAACCCAGGTAAACGTAAAGGCAGGAGCAACTTTTGCCAGTTACCTGCGCTCTATTCTCCGCCAGGACCCGGACGTGATTATGGTGGGTGAAATCCGCGACTTTGAAACGGCTGAAATTGCTTTAAGGGCAGCCACCACCGGACATCTGGTATTTTCCACCTTACACACTAACGATGCCTCAGGGGCCATTACCAGGCTTATTGACATGGGAGTGGAGCCTTTTATGGTAGCCTCAAGCGTCTTAGGAGTAGTTGCCCAGCGTTTGGTGCGCAAAATTTGCCCTCACTGCAAACACCCTTGCTCCCCGGAGGAAGCGGAAATGGTCTTCGCCGGAATTAAACCAGATGAGGTTGTTTTTTATTCCGGCCGGGGTTGTGAACAATGTAATTACACCGGGTACCGGGGCCGAATAGCAATTTTTGAAGTACTGACGGTATCCCCCTCCCTGCAAAGTCTTATCTTAAAAAGACCTTCGGCGGAAGACCTGCGCCAGGCCTCTCTAAAAGAAGGAATGATTACCTTAAAAGAAGACGGGATTCAAAAGGCCCTGGCGGGCATTACCACCTTAAAAGAAATAATGCGGGTGGCTTACCGGGAGGAAAAAGTATGAAAGTAGTCGAATTAATTACTCAAGCGGCAAAACTAGGAGTTTCCGACATCCATCTAACTGTTGGAAAGCCGCCTGTATACAGGCTGCATGGAAATCTTTACCCTTTAGATGCGCCAGAACTTAAAGGAAAGCTGGACTTTGGCTTAAGCGGTGAGGAAGTAAAAATCCTAACTCCGGAAGGTACGGAAGCGCTGGCTCAGGAAATTATGACCAAAGCACAATATGAAAAATTTAAGGAAAAGGGGGACCTGGATTTTTCTTATTCCGTCCCCGGCATAGCAAGGTTGCGCGTAAATATTTTTAAACAGCGGAACAGCACGGCAATCGCCATACGCGTGCTCAATACCCGCATCCCCTCTTTCCAGGAACTGGGCCTACCTGACGTGCTCATTATTCTTTCCCGCCGGCCAAACGGCCTGGTGTTGGTTACCGGCCCCGCCGGCAGCGGCAAATCCACCACCCTGGCAGCCATGATTGACTTGATTAATAAGGAAAAAAGAGTGCACATTATTACGCTGGAAGACCCGATTGAATACTTGCACCGGCATAATCTTTCTATTGTCAATCAGCGGGAAATTGGCCAGGATACTCAGTCGTTTGCTACGGCCTTAAGAGCGGCCCTGCGGGAAGATCCGGACGTAATTCTGGTGGGCGAAATGCGTGATTTAGAAACGATTGCCATCGCTATTACCGCGGCGGAAACCGGTCATTTAGTTTTGGCTACCCTGCACACTTCCAGCGCGGCCGAAACAATTGACCGGGTCATTGACGTTTTTCCGCCTCACCAGCAGCAGCAGATCCGCATTCAACTGGCCAACACCATTGAAGGAATTGTGTCCCAACAGTTAATTCCCCGGCGTGACAAACCAGGTCGGGTAGCGGCCCTGGAAATCCTGGTCGCCACCCCAGCCATCAGAAACCTGATTCGGGAGGGCAAAACATTCCAGATACCTTCCCAGTTACAAACCGGGGCTAAACACGGTATGCAGACGCTGGATATGTCGTTACGGCTGCTTTATCAGAAAAAAATAATCAGCCGGGAAGAAGTTTTAAACCGGGCCTACGACCCGGAAACTATTCTTAAGAACAGAGGGGGTTAAAAATGCCTCAAACTTATGCCTATCGGGCCAGAAACCTATCCGGCCGCCTGCTGGCCGGAAAAATTGAAGCCGAAGACCAGAAAACCGCCTTAGCCCTTTTGCGGGAAAAAAATTACTTTGTGGTAAAAATAAGACCGGCCAGTGGACTTTATAAATTTAGTCTCTCCAGGTTGTTTGGTTTAAAAATTAAAACTAAAGAACTGGCTGTTTTTTGCCGCCAGTTTGCCACCATGAGCGAAGCGGGAATTCCCCTGCTGCAGTGTTTAAATGTACTGGTGCAACAAACAGAAGGAAAAGCCTTGCGCCATATAACGGCTGAGGTGGTGGGCAGCGTTGAAAAAGGGACTAGCTTAAGCGAAGCCTTTAAAAGCCACAAAAATCAACTTCCTGAAATATTTATTAACCTGCTGGCGGCAGGTGAAGTAAGCGGCACCATTGACCAGTCTTTAGGACGCCTGGCTAACTACTTTGAAAAAGAACACGCCATGAAAGAAAAAATAAAGTCAGCCATGACCTATCCTTTGCTGGTGGGCGGGATAGCCATCGTGGCGGTAGTTTTTCTGATGATTTTTGTCGTTCCCATTTTTGTTGATATTTTTACCCAGCAAGGTATGCCTCTTCCTTTACCTACCCGGATAGTAGTTGGCCTGAGTAACATTATCATTAAATACTGGTACATAATTTTGGTGGGGCTTATAGTCTTGTTTTTTGGTTTAAGGAAAGCTTTTTCCACCGTTAAGGGGAAAAAACTGGTTGACCGGTTAATCCTGCGGCTTCCGGTAGTGGGTCCCCTTACATATAAGTCAATCGTGGCCCGATTTGCCCGCACCCTTTGCACCCTTTTAAAAAGCGGGGTTCCTTTAATGCAGTCATTAGAAACAATGGAAAAGGTGGCGGGAAACAGCCTGGTAGCCGAAGAAGTAAGGGGGGCAAGAGAAAGCATTAAAGAAGGGGAAAGGATGTCCCCTTTATTGCTTAAAAGCAAAGTTTTCCCGCCTCTGGCCGTAAATATGATGGCCATTGGGGAGGAAGCCGGGACCTTAGATGACCTTTTAGAAAAGCTGGCCCTTTTTTACGAGCAGGAAGTGGAAACAATGGTGGCCAGGCTTTCCAGCACCATTGAACCCCTTTTAATTGCCGGGGTGGGTGTGATAGTAGCTTTCATTGCCCTATCCATTTATTTGCCCCTCTTCGGCATGGCCGGAGCCTTGCAAAAAGGAGCGGGCATGTAGAAAAATAATTTGACTTAAATAAGCCTTGTTTAGTATAATTTACCGAAAAGGCTATATTTTTGGTAACTACTCAGGCACAAAGGCACACAGGCACAAAGGCACAAAGTTTTTTTGCCAGACTTGCAGATCTCTATATGTTTTCATTTCCCTTTGCTCCTCTGTGCCTACCTGAATAGTTACTAATTTTGCTGATATATGTCTTAAAGCACCAAGAAAATAAGACGGGCAACTTTCTTGGAAAGGAGGTGAAAAGAATGTTAAAAGGTAAGTATTCACTAAACTGGCTATCACCCCCCCCCCCCCCCC
>DHGP01000033.1:0-82294 GCA_002402825.1 Firmicutes bacterium UBA4795 | reverse complement strand
TTACCATGATTGAAATGATGGTCGTGCTGATCATCATTGCGGTGTTAATTGGCGTGGGGGTAAGGTTTTATACTGGCTACATTGAAGGTGCTAAGGTGACTAAAGCCAGAAGCCAGATTAGCACCATGCAAGGGGCGCTGGATGCATATTACTCGGAGAATGCTGTTTATCCTGATACTACAAATAAGCTAAAAGAAGCTGGTCTTATTACAGGAAAAGGAACAGATGATAATGATATTGGCGATGACCAAGATGTAGATCTCAAATCTACTGACGCTGCTGAAGGAGTAGCTGTCTATGACCCTTGGGGTAAAATATATCAATATAGAAAAAAATCTGACGAAACCACGTATTGTATAAGTACAGGGTATGATAAAGTTCAAGGTGATAAAGAAGTCATCGGACAAGGCAAGAATGGGTCGTCTACTTCACCTAAGCTTGGGACCGCTGCATTACCTTAAATACATAGCGTAAACAAGAAATGGGAAGCAAGGGGACGTTAATTTTTCTTCCGCTAGACGCGCAGAGGCGGTTCTTGTCTTGCCAGGTAAAGGTTGTCATAAGCAACTAGAGGAAAGGGTTTTTTAAAAAACCCTTTCCCTTACCCTATATATTATTTAAAACCCTATTCACCTCCTGAGATTTCATTGTAATATTGAAAAATTTCCTTTAGAATAAACTAAGAGGTGTATAAGGATTGAATGGAGATAATTGAAGATGGGTAGGATAATTAGCCGGGTAATAATCACAAATGCTCTTGATTCCTCTTACCAGATTGAATGTGATGCCTTGGTTGATACTGGAACGAGCGGGCTCTCCTCTCCCCAAGGTATGGAAAGATAGATTGGGTAAGTTTCTTACTGCCAAAATCATAGAGATGAAAACAGCAGATCAAAGAGTAGTTTCCGGAGAAGTGTGCGGACCAGTGCAAATCCAGATAGAGGGTTTTGACTCAATATTTAACGAAGTAGTCTTTCTTGATATGGAGCCAACCAACGGCAGGTACGAGCCACTTATTGGCTATATTATTCTTGAGCAATCAAGAATAGCCGTTGACGTGATTGGTCACCGTTTGATTCAGGTAAAATATATGGACTTGAAACGGCTGAAGGGACGGTTCTTATTTTATTAAGTAAATGTTGTCAAATATAATCCAGAAAAAAAATGTGTTAAAGGGGGGGAGGTTGGATAATATGGGCCATATATTTGTTAAGGCAATACTGGAAGGCGTTAACCGTCAAGAGGAGATAGAACTACTTGTGGATACAGGAGCAACCTTAAGCACAATTCCTGAAGATTTAGCTCAAAGGTTAGGAGTGCCAAGATTGAAACCGAAAAGGGCTCAGCTTGCTGATGGAAGAGAACTTGTTGTTGAAGCTGGCACTGTTCAAATTAAAATTAATGGTAGGGAGGCCCCAACTACAGTTTTAATTATGGGAAACGAGCCCCTGCTTGGATTAGAAACCCTGGAAACACTTGGCTTGAAAGTAAATCCCCAAACAAGAACACTTGAACCAACCAGAAGTTTTATCTTAAGGCTTTAAAAATATAATACATTAGTCATCATTTAATTTAAATTAAATACATGGATTTAAATATATGGATGTAAAGTAGGGGTGTATGGCCATACGCCCCTACATAAAAAAAATGAATTATAAAAATTTCAACCACAAAGGATTTACCTTAATAGAAATTGCCGTAGTGGTCTTAATTACCAGCATGCTCTTTGGTTTTGCCGTTGTTTCCTTTGGAGCCATAAACAGGCAGAATTTAAATATTGCTGCCTCAATGATGGCTGAAGATATTCGCTTAACTCAGCAGTTAAGCTTAAACCAAGATGGTGAATATAGAATAATATTTGATTGTAGTAATGAAAAATATTATATAACTAAAGAAGTCAAAGCATACAAAATAGTCAACCTGCCTGCCGGGGTGGACCTTTATAATACAAATTTTCCTTTTCATGAACTGAAGTTTAACCAAAAAGGAACCCCTTCTCAAGGAGGAACAGTAACTTTGAGTAACAGGCAAAGAAATTATCTTTATGTGATTGTAATGCCTGTGACCGGTCGGGTTAGGATAGATACAAAACTACCCGTCTAAGATTTTATAAGGTTAACCAACTTTTAGTCCTAAAGTATAGAAAGGCTGGGACCTTAAAATGATTTTCAAAAACCAGAATGGCATGAGCTTAATAGAAGTTATGGTGGCCATTCTGCTTTTAGGAATAGTTACTGTTCCCCTGTTTAATTTTTTCATTACTGGAAACATATTTACCGCCATTGCCCGCCGCGATGTTGACGCCTTAAATTTTGCCCAGGAAATAATGGAAGAGATAAAAAGCGTTCCCTATGACTGGTTTGGTAAAGTTCCTGAAGAACATCCTTCAGTTAATAAGGTTTATTTACCTGAGGATTTTGATATAAACAATAACCCTAAGAACTGTCTTATATCTATCACCGGCGGGAAAGGGGAAGGACAGGTAAGTAAGATAATAGAAGATATTATTGTTCCTCCTGATGATCCTAAAAAAAAGGAAGCAATAATTGAACCTAATTGGGATCATGAACATAAACCCGACCAAACATCATCTTATTTAATTTGCCGCAATAGCATATTTGGTTTCGGGATGGTAGGTGGGGTTGATGAGGTTGATCCTGCCAAGACCATAATTCTTGACGAAAACGAGAGTAGCGAGGATGGTTTTTATAAAGGTTACTTTATAAAAATTGCCGGTGGAACAGGCTCCGGGCAGGTTAGAAAAATCATTGGTTATGAGGGCAGTACAAAGGTAGCTACAGTTAATAAAAGTTGGGATATTATACCGGTTAAAGATAAATCTTCATATAAATTATACCGGTATGATTATAAAATAGATTGTGAACCTGATCTTGTTAATCAGCTTAAAAAAATTACTGTAACCGCTTATTATGACGTAAATAATTTATCAAGGGAAGTATCTTTTTCCACCGATCAGGCCAGGAGATAAGTGGCTTATGAATTATAAATTCCCTAAACTTTATTTAACAGGATTGTTCACATTTAAAGAGCTATTTAAGAAAAAAGGGTTTACCCTTGTCGAAACCATGGTGGCAACTATTATTTTTGCCCTTATAACTACTATTATTTTATGGATTTATACCCATGGTTATTTTAATTATTTAACAAATAATCAAAAAATAGAAGTACAAGAAAATTTACGCATTGCCTTAAATCAAATCAGTAAAGAAGTCAGGCAAGCCCTCCCCTTAGGAAGTATGGATGAGAAGACAAAGTCTAATTTGGCCTTGGTTTCAGGTGAAAACCCCCCCACGAAGCCTATTTACGTCAAAGAAAACGATAAAAAGATTGTTTTTGTAATGGCCGATGGAAATGAACAGAAAGTAATCTGTTATTATGACGACGGTCATAATGAAATCCAAAGAAGTGTTAACGGCTCGGGAAATAACCCCATTGCGAGTTATATCACCAGGCTTAAGTTTCAATATGATGAAAATAGTAATATTATAACCATAACGGTTAAAGGAGAAAAATTAAACAGCGGAGAAATTTGTAATCGGACTAAGATATATTTAAGGGCCCTTTAAGAAAGATTGTTTTATATGTTTTTGAAGTCTAAGGAAGGAGGAAAATGTTATTTCCAGATTATTTTTAGCCAAAAAAGTACCCCTTAACCAAAAAGGGCAGGCTATTATTTTAGTTTTGTTCATGGTCACGGTTGCATTTTTAATTGGTAGTGCGGCTCTGGCAATGAGTACGACTGTCAGAAAAAATGCCGTCCATGAGCGTAATCAAAAAAAGGCTTACTACATTGCGGAGGCAGGGATAGAAAAGGCTTTAGCGCGTTACCCGGCTCTTAAAGGGTTTAAAATAGAAAATATGGAATACGCTGGTGGACTTATTGAAAAGGTTAAGGTAGAAGAAAATGAAAATGGAAGCTTTTATCTGATTACTTCAAAAGGGTGCTATCCAAAGGACGGGCCATTAAAGGCTACCAAAACGCTGGAGATAAAAATAAATACGTTGCCTTATAAAGGACAGGCAGAAAGTCAGGCCTTAGGGGTAAGTGCTTTTGATCAGTTAATTGGCTTGACAGCGGGGGAATCATTGGCCCAAGTAGATACCAGTGACGAAACTACTCCGTACGCAAAAGGCGAGGCTACCCCTATAAAGGCAGAGGTGGCTGATTATCAGCAACATTTACAAGTTGAGTCAAAGGGCGGGGAAGGAGAAAAATCTGGCGTGCTTATAGCTGCAAACCTTGGTAACAACCTTGAGTTAGGTCTTGCAAAAGCGAATGCCAATTCAAGCATAACCCCTCCTGCAGCCAGAGGCAGCGGTGAGCTGGCAAGTATAAAATTAACTGCAGGAGGGGTTACAATTTTGGAAGTTGGGGCACTGGATTCATCAAGTGAGATAAAACCTGATTTTAAAACCGGGGAATTAACAAGTATTTCTAAGAGTAAGTTGACAGAAATTACAGTTTTGGGTGATTTACCTTTAGTAGGGGACGTTTTAAAAATTGATACTTTTGAAACTAATGCTCAGGCAACGGCCAATGGTAAGCCTGGTGGGGCTAGCTGTGATTATAATGCAGTTGCAACTGGCGTTAAAATTTTAGGTAAAGAAAAAAATTTAGAAATAGGAACTAATCTTACAATAGGCTGGGGGCCTATAGATCTTTTAAAATTAAATATTGGTACTCCCACTACACTTGTCAAACAAGATGACGGAAAAAAAGCAGAAGTAAGCCTCCCTGGCTTAAAGATTGAGATTCTTGATCTCAACCTTCCTGGGTTTAATTTTAATGGCGCGACGATAGAAATTAGCGGAACTCATGCTTTGGCAGAAGTGCCGGAAGGTGGACTTAAACCTTATACTATCTTTTCCTGGAATGAAAAATTAAAATCTTAAAAAAACTGTCCTAACAACCTGGCTAAAAAGTCTGCTTATATAAATATAGTTGTCATCTCCATACAAAGGGACGTTTATTTTTGCTTCATAGATTTTACGATTTTACGCAAAGTTTTGCTTTTATGATAGGGGTAAGACGACCCTCGAGGTCATTCTAGGTGCAGCAGGGCGATTACTTGAAAGCCATAATAAAAACCCCCTCCCCCTAACCCCCTTCTTCAAGGGAGGGGGTTAGGGGGAGGGGGTGCTGCCCACTTTTAAGACGGGGTAGACTGGTATTTTGTTAGTTGCGTTCTCTAACTACCCGGGCCAATTCACTTATACTGGTGGCAAGACCCTCTAGCTTTTGCTCTAAACGCACTAAAAGGTAGGCAGCCACGGCAATGGGAAAGCCCACACTTCCGATTGCCTGCATAAATAATTCCACCAGTAAAAACCCCCCTTTCTTTTTAAGCCGGATCGTACATATCGTTGGTGGTACGGTCAATGATTTTAATATCCTGCTTAGCCACTAAAGGACCCCCGGGGGTTAAAAAGATGTTTTTAGTAATAATACTATCCATAACTGTTTCTATTTCAGCAGTGGTAAGGTTGTTCCGGGGATTGTCCAGGCTTAAGGTAAAATTAGAACCGGCTTCGTTTCTAAAGACCATTCGCAGAGTTTGGGCTGTGGTAACCGCCATTTTTTTCACCTCCTATCCAATTGTGTTGTAGTAGGGTAGGCATCCTGCCTGACAACACTTAGTTTGTTTTTCCCCTGACGACCGACGACCGACGACCGACTTACGCCTGGATTAAATTAGCGTTGTCTTCCCTTTGCACCTCGGCTAAGGTGTACTCCTGCATCCCGGCCAAGCTCTGGGCTACGTCAAAAAGATCCTGTTCAACCGCCTCAAACTTAACGTAGCGCAAATTTCTGTTGCGATATACGGGATTTCCCTGTTCGTCTACGCCTACCTGCAGTTTGAGCCTTAAAATGGTCCCGGCAGGAACTTTGTTTACCGCCATCCTCTTCACCTCCTTTACGTACATGTGTTTAGAAAATATATGTTCGCTACATTCACATTATAACCCTTACCCCCACGCCCGTCAAGTCCATTATCTGGAATATTTTAAGAAATATTTTACAAGGTAGCAAAGGGACGTTCACTTTGCTTCCCCTTAAGATTTCCTTGCCGTTGGAAAAATATTTATTTAGAATAAAGGGAGACGATGAGCATTATAAGGATACTCAGACCAATTACTTTATTGCGGTAAAACATATGGAATTCCAGGGCGCAAAGAGACTTGGCTTTGACCTACAGCATGTCTGAGGATAAAATAGTGTTAATAACTTTGCACCCGCTAAAGGACGGACAAAGGGAAAACAAGGTTAGAAGCAGGAGGTGGGTTAAAAATGAAAGCCTATTATGATTCAGAAACCAATATCCTTTACCTCGCCAGGAAAGGTGTAGATTAAATAAACCTTAAATCCACTCAAAACTTTGCACTATGGTTGTTCCTTTTTCCCTGGCTTTTTCAATTATCTCTGGCCTGGCGAAATGAGTTACAAAAATCTTGAAGATTTCTTTTGTTGGATACTTTTTCTTGACGGTATTTACCTTTCTTTCAAACTTCTTTAACTTTCCAACACTGGTTAGCTTTAACTCGGCTTCGCCAACGATTATTATTTCTTGACCATCTCGATTCCCCTTACCAAGAATATTTATTTCTTCACCATCTATCACTGTTCTTATAAATTTTTCAGTTAATTCAACGCCAAAATTCTTTAAATATCCAGGTAGAGCCCTATAGGCTTCGTTTTCTAAAGCATAGCCTACACTTCTGGAAAGACCGCCCACATCAGTATTTGTTTTATCCACAACTTTAACCAAAGTTCTTACTTCTAATTCGGTTCTTTTTTGGGCTTCGGCTAGTTCTTCAACTTTTAGCTCGGTTCTTTTTTGGGCTTCGGCTAACTCTTCAACTTTTAGCTCGGTTCTTTTTTGGGCTTCGGCTAGTTCACCAACTTTTATTCCTAATTCTTTAACAATATTTTTTAACTCATTAAAGTCACTTGCCTTTACAAGTTCCTTTTGGCTTTCATGAGTTGCCTCAACAATGACCTCAGCTAAAACACCAGCCTGCTGTTCCTCAAAAGGACCCTTAAGTCTTTCCTTAATTTGTTGGACGTTTACCATAATTACCTTCACCATTTCTTATCACTTGATTTTCTCTATATAATTTAATATATCACATTAAAATTATAAAAGAAATTAGCTTTTTTGTTACTTTCCTCTTTATTTAGCAGAAGGAGCCATAAAAATGTTATATGGTTTACCATTCATCGATTGGGATTCCTTTACCATCTTCTAATTCTTTTAAAGATTGTGCTATGACTGTAGATGCTTCTTTGTCCAAAAGGAGTTCCAGCGTTTCCAGTTCTTCACTTTACATTCAAAATTTGTTTCTTGTCAGTTCTCCAGTTTCTTTTCAATAGTCAATATGAAATTACGAATCTGCCTTACAAAATTTCTAATATCGTCAAGATCTTCGATTATAATGCTGTATAGTTCCTCATCTGTTACTTCGCTATATAAGTGCACAAGGCGGTTACGGTAACCTGCCATTTCTACAAGTTTTTGGCCTATTTTGCGATCTACTATATCCTTTTGGGCCAATCCCCTGGCAATGGCTTTATATTCCATAGCCAGATCTAAGGAACCGGTCTTGGCCAGGATATAACGGCCAATATCAAAAATAGCTTCTAGAGACCGTCGCAGGTAGCTTTCAGCTGCTCCAGTCTTTGTTTTATCAGCCAAAAAATCTTCCTTTGAAATTCGGGCCAGTTTCTCTAATTCAAAGAGATAACTGGCTATTAAAACCAACCGTTGCTCAATTAAAATTGAATTTAACACCAGCTAAATCTCCTCCAAAACTTCTTGGAAGTATTTTTCCAGGAAAGGACGGAAATCGGCAGCACGACGAAGAATCATCATTTCATAAGTATCCTGTTTTTCCTCGCTGACCTGGTAAACACAGATACCTTTAATGGCTTCCGATTGAAAGACTGAATGGTTTTCCTCCAACAGTACGAGGTCAAGGCGAAAAGGCCTAAATAAGTCTTCCAAATCGTTATACAGGGCAGCGTAAAACTTTGAGCGTTGAGGCGGTTTAGGCAACGGCTCTTCCGTTACCACACCCACGTCTAAATCTGTCAGTGGGTCTTTTATCACAACCTTTTTTCCTGCCAATATTTTTGCCCCCACCTGAGCCTGAGAACCAAAAAGATAGACCAGAGCCACCCGATACCTGCGGCAAAGACAAGCCAATTTATGCAAAGGGTTTTTAGCCATAAAACCATCTCCAACCTAACCCATTTTATTATACCTGGTTTTGGATATATCAGTCAATTAAATTTAACCAGAGTTCTTATTTCTATTTCCTCTTTATTTATGTTAAAATAAAAACAGTTTTATAAGAGTAAGGATGAATAAATGGAAATTAAGGAAGTTAAAAGGCACGGCGTGGAAGGTGATTTAATAATAAATGGCAAAAGATAAAATCATTTTGGACTTGGCAGTTGAAGTTAAAAATAAGTAGTTGCGGCAGAAAGGAGGTTAAGGTTTATTAAAGATTTCTGGCAAAAGCTTTTGCCTAAAAAGAATTATTTTATGGGCGTGGACGTTGGTACTTTCCAAATTAAAGCCGCCGAAATAAAAGTCATAGACAATATTCCCGAAGTTGTTGCCCTAAGGTGTTATCCTAGCCCAACAGGAGTATGGAGCGACCAGCTTGACGAAGAAAGCCTGGTGGAAGCATTAAGGGAGGTGGCTAACCCTCGGTTAAAGGAAGTAATTACCTGTATTGGCGGAGAAAAGTTAATCAGCCGGGTGGTTCGTTTACCTGCGGAAATAAGGGATAAAGAACTGGAAATAACAGCCAGATTTGAGCTGGAAAAAATTGTGCCTGCGCCGCTTGACCAGTTAATTATTAAACCGGTAAGATTAGAAGATAAAAACGGAACCCTAAAGGAAGCTCCTAAAATAGATAAAGAAGAGGGCCAAAATGTTCTTCTTCTGGCAGTACCGGCCGCAACAGTTTATCAGTACTACGGTATTTTTTCCAGGGCCGGTCTTGTAATAACGGCAATTGATTTGCAGGCCTTTGCTCTTTGGCGCCTTTTTGGCCAGGCAACTGAAGGTACCCTGGCTATTGTGGAGATTGGAGCAAACACTACTCACTTTATAGTGGTTAAAGACGGTTTAATCCGTTTCCTTCGTCTTTTGCCTGTAGGCAGTAATACGTTAACCAGTTATTTTATGGATTCATTTGGTTTAGAATTTCCCGAAGCCCAACAAATGAAAGAGGAGGCTGCTGTTTCCTCCCGTAACGAATATAGCAGTCTTAACGAGCAATTAATAAGCGATACTTTACATATTGGACTGTTAGAGATAACCAGGGAACTTCAGCGGTCGCTGGAATATTGCTCTATCCAGGAAAATCTTCCAGCCGAAAGGATAATTTTAAGTGGGGGGGCAAGCAAGCTAAAAGGGCTGGTTGCTTATTTGGAGGATATCCTCAATATAACCGTTGAAAAAGGAATTCCGGAAATAAGCCTTCCGGAAGGGGAAATTTTTGACCCTGCTTATTCAGTTGCCATTGGCCTGGCTCTAAGGGGAGTGGTAAAGTGACTTATAAAGTAAACTTGTTGCCCCCTAAACTTCAGCGGGAAGGTCTGGTTGATGTACGTCGGTTAATTATTATTAGCCTAACCACTCTGGTAATAGCCGCTATTTTGGGCGGGTATGGGATTTTTTTATTTCTCTTTTTTAACCAAAAAAGTGAACTGGCTAATACTCGCCAACAACTGGCTTCCTTAACCCCAATTGCCAACCGGGTCGAGGAAATGAGGAAAGAAAGAAAAAAAATGGAGGCCACTTTGCAAGCGTATGGTTCTTTGCTAAAAAAACAAATTATTTGGTCTGACTTGTTTTATGACCTCAACAAGATAACTCCTATGGACTTGTGGCTGGTAGAAGTAGAAATTTCTCTGCCAAAAGAGGAGCAAAAAACTAACCAGGCTAAATTTATAAATCTTAAAGGTTTATCCCTTACCGTACCTTCAATTGGCGTGTTTATGAACAATTTGAGCCAGCTTTCTTATTTTAAGGAAGTAAAGCTGGTAAAACTAAACAAGGAAAGCGAAGGTATTAGTTTTCAAATAACTACCTTACTTAGAGAATAATCAAAAAAAGGAGTAATCTTTATGGAGATAAATAAAAGGGTTATTTTAAGCATTCTTGCAGGAGTATTAGTTTTAGGTTGTTTTTATTATTTCCTTTTGGGCCCCCAGATAAAAGCTTATGGTAGTGTTAAAGAGGAACTAACCAGGGAAAAAACCAGACTGGCAAAGGCACAAATTGAAGTTTTGTCCCTGCAAAGTGAAAATAAAAAGCTTGAAAAAACAAGAAAAGAATTTAATAAGGTAAATAAATTTTTTACGACGGATATGAGAAACGGTATTGATGTAATTCTTTTAGGTTTAAAATCAGCAAGCAAAAACGTAGAAATAACCAGCCTTGAACCAGAAAAAATTAAAGAAACAAAGTATACTTTAGAAATGCCCTTAAAAATTACCGCCGAGGGCAACTACCGGCATGTGCTTGTTTTTATTAAAGATATGGAAAACAAAGGTCTAAATAATCTGGCCATAACAAGAGACTTAAAAATGGAGGCAACTCCTGAACCCGGGATAATTAAGGCCACCCTGGACGTAATTATTTATTCTGCCAAAACACCGCAAGGAAGACTTTCCCTGGAAGAATTAGCTAGATGGTTAACGGGCAGGTACAATATTTTCCGGCCGGCATCTGGAATTGCTCCCCTTCCTGAATTGGCCGGACAAATAAAGCCTTCTATTACTCCTGGGAAAGAATCAAAAGAACCAAGCAATAGTAAGGGTACGCAACACTCAAGCATAACCGGGGCGGTATATGAACCCTTTTCTTATCTTGAACCTGAATCCGAATCTGTATGGATAAAATAATATGATGTTTTTTTATTTTTTTGTCTTGGGCCTCATAATTGGGAGTTTTCTTAATGTTTGTATCTATAGGATGCCCAGGAACGAATCGGCAGTTTTTCCTTCTTCCCATTGCCCCCACTGCCAGACAAAACTGGCGCCCTGGGATATGGTGCCGCTATTTAGTTATCTTAGGTTAAAAGGGCGCTGCCATTACTGTAAAA
Organism: Firmicutes bacterium UBA4795; assembly: GCA_002402825.1. Taxonomy (GTDB): domain Bacteria; phylum Bacillota; class Desulfotomaculia; order Desulfotomaculales; family Nap2-2B; genus SCADC1-2-3. Next base: position 71,152 of record DHGP01000033.1, on the reverse strand, counting down.
ATCCGGTTAGTTGGCGCTATCCGGTGGTGGAACTGCTTACCGGCCTTTTGTTTATTGCCCTTTATACTTATTTTGGTTTAAATTTATTGCTTGTCAAGTACCTGACGCTAATATGCCTTTTAATGGTAATTTCCTTTATTGACCTGGAGCATTACCTTATCCCTGACCAACTGATTTTATTTATTTTGGGAGCAGGAATAATCTTTAATTTTTTCACCCAGGAGTTAACAATTTCTTCTATTTTATGGGGTGCTTTAGCGCCTTTTGGGATAATGTTTCTTCTTGCCGTCCTTGAGCCCGGAGGCATGGGGGGCGGCGACGTTAAATTAGCCGGCGTAACCGGTCTTTTTCTTGGCTGGCCAGGGGGTATTGTGGCTTTGTTGTTGGGTTACATTCTGGCCGGCGGCACCGGAATTATTCTTTTGCTTCTTAAACGCAAAAAAAGAAAAGACCCCCTTCCTTTTGCTCCTTTTTTTGCCGCGGGAGCATTTATCAATATTTTTGGTGGAAAAATTTTGCTAAAATGGTATTTAACTTTGTTGGGACTTTCCTAAATTTTAAGTTTGAAGATGAGTAACAAGTTTTAAAGAAACATATATTTACATTCGTAGAACATTTTATTATAATTAAATTTGGGCTAAAAGTTTTGGAGAAAAAGGTGATTACAATGGCTAAAGCAGAAAGTACTCCTACACTGGAGCAGTTATATTCTTCTTTAAATGAGGTTTTAGTTTGCATTCAAGATCAGGAAAAATATTTTTCCAGCCAACTTGTTGAACTTAAAAACCGGGAGAAAGAACTGCTTTTAGCTTACCAAAGAGAAGGCCAACGGGTAAAACGTTTGCAAGAAGTTATTGCTTCTACGGAAATACTTTTTAATACTTCTTCCGAACAGAAAATTGGTGAGCTGGTGGTCAAAATCCTTTATAAACTATACCCGCAAGCAGCAATTCGCTTTTTAATTACCTCCACCCACCCGGTCGGAATGAAATTGCTGGCCTATGCCGGGAAGTTGCCTGATCAATTAAAGGCTTGCAAAATAAACCCGCTTGATTGTCCGGTAATTAAAAGAGGAAAACCGTGGTTTAACCCTTCTGAAAACAAAGATTTATTCTGTCTTAAATTAGCTATATTACCAAAATTATACGGTCACATTTGCATCCCTCTTCTAGTTGATGGAAGAGCTTTTGGTGTTTTAAGCTTTACTTTTCATTATTCTTATACTTTTGACCATTACGACGAGGAAGTAATTAATGTTTTTTCTACCTATGTAGGGCTTGCTTTTGCCAATGCTCGCCTGGTTAAAATAGCCACTACGGAAGCGTTAACCGACCAACTCACCGGTCTTCCTAATAGGCGTTACGCTTTAGAAGCACTTCAAAGGGAAATAAGCCGGGCCGAGCGCTATGGTGGAATATTTTCGGTTGCCATGATTGACCTGGATAATTTTAAAGTCGTAAACGATCTTTATGGCCACATTGAAGGAGATAGGGTATTGGTTCTCTTCGCCAGGATAGCCAGTCAGGTCTTTCGTAAAATCGACCTGGTGGCCAGGTACGGAGGGGAAGAGTTTTTACTTCTCTTTCCGCAAACAAGCCTGCCAAACAGTATTGACGCGGTGGAAAGATTTAAGACGCTTTTTAACCAAGCTACCTTATTTGGCGGTTTAAAAGCCACAAACCTAACCTTTAGCGCCGGACTTGCAGAGTATCGAACCGACGGCCAAAACGCGGAAAACCTTCTTGAGACTTGTGATAAGCGCCTTTATAAGGCAAAGGACGGCGGCCGCAACCAGGTGGTAGGGGTGGGGTGATTCAGACTTTTTTCATCAATTCTCGCCATTTAACAGGTGCAGCGCGCTTAACTTCCACTTGACCAATCTTTACGGGTAAAACAAAGGCTATCTCCCCCGCCTGGACTTTTTTATCCCTTTGCATGGCCAAGATTAAGTCTTCTCCAGAAATAAATGAAGGTAGGACGGTAGGCAAACCGGCCTGTCCAAGCAGTTTTTTTAAGCGAGTAGCTTCCTCGGCGGCTAAAAGACCCGTATGCACCGCCATGTATGCTGCCGCAGTCATGCCTATGGCCACCGCTTCACCGTGCCGGTAAATACGGTACTCCGTTAAGGCTTCCAAGGCATGACCAATAGTATGGCCAAAGTTTAATATAGCCCGTAAGCCTTTTTCTTTCTCGTCTTTTTGTACCACCTCTGCTTTAATCCGGCAAGAGGTGCTGATAACGTGAACTAAAGCTTCCGGTTCTAAGGCCAGCACTCTAGGCAAATTTTCTTCCAGCCATAAGAAAAACTCAGCGTCCGCAATAACCCCGTATTTAATTACCTCGGCCAGACCACTAACCAATTCCCGGCGGCCAAGGGTATTAAGCAAGGCTGGATCAATTAAGACTAATTTAGGCTGGTAAAATGAACCAATAATATTCTTGCCCTGGGGGTGGTTAACGGCCACCTTGCCGCCAATGCTGCTGTCCACCTGGGCCAAAAGGGTAGTGGGAATTTGAATAAAAGGAAGCCCCCGCAAATAAGTGGCGGCCACAAAACCGGCCAAATCCCCTACTACGCCGCCGCCTAAAGCAATAACCGGGGTATGCCGGGTAAGCCCGTGGGCAAAGGCTAAATCGTAAAGTCTAGCCGCTTCACTTAAACTTTTGGCTTCTTCCCTATCCGGAATCTCTCCCCAAATAACCTGGTAGTTGCCGGCTAAAAGGGCGGCCGCAATTTCCCGACTGTATAAGTTTTTTACGGTAGGGTTGGTAATTAAAAAAATTTTTTGGTCTGCATCCAACGCCAATTTTTGTAAATAATTAACCAATTGCTTAAGTATTCCCTGGCCAATATATATATGGTAACCGTTATTACCCAGGTCAACCAAGACATCAAGTGGTAGGTTAGGCATCCTGCCTGCCCTAGGTCTATTATTATGAAAATATTGAAGCTCACCCTTACCTTGAAGATAAGCAATAATTAATTCTACTGCTTTTTCCGGCGTGTTTTGTCCTGTATCGACCCTAAATTCGGCTAAATTTTCGTAAATTTCTTTTCGGACGGCAAAAAGCTTTTTTATTTGTTCCAGCTTATTATTAGCCTGACTTAAAAGAGGACGGTCAGCCTTACTTTTTACCCGCTGGTAAATAACTGCCGGGTCAGCAACAAGATAAATAAAAACACCGTTTTGCTTCAACAAAGCCGCGTTAACGGGATTTACTACCATTCCTCCCCCGGTAGCAATAACCAGTTTTTCCTGCCGGGCCAATTCTTTTACCAGTTGTGATTCCAGTTCCCGAAAGCAGGCTTCTCCCTCCTGGGCAAAAATTTGAGGGATGGTTTTTTCAGTCAACTCTTCTATCCTGGTATCGGTATCAATAAACTTTCGCTCTAAACGGGAAGCCAAAAGCCTGCCAATGGTGCTTTTGCCTACCCCCATAAAGCCATAAAGGACTATATTTTTCCTTGTTAAATCACCTAATGATATTTCTTTCTCACCCCTACCGAACTGCTTTCCAACTTCCAGCCTCTAACTTCTAAATAAGCCAGGTAGTTTTCCCAATTAGCTTTTAGTTCGTTCAAGCTGTCACCGCCATACTTCTCCAGGCAGGCCACGGCTAATTCCCAGGCCACTACCGCTTCACCCACCACGCAGGCGGCCGGTACCGCACAAACATCAGCCCTTTCTACCGCGGCCGCAAAAGGTTCTTTGGAAATCAGGTCCACGCTTCTTAAGGGAGTGTTTAAGGTAGGAATAGGTTTCATGGCCGCCCGTAAAACTATAGGCTCCCCGTTCGTTACGCCCCCTTCCAGACCACCAGCGTTATTAGTCAGGCGATAAAAACCACGTTCAGTGGAAAAAAATATTTCGTCGTGCACGACCGAACCTGCTAACGCCGCGCAGGCAAATCCGGCACCAATTTCCACCCCTTTAATGGCCTGAACGCTCATTAAAGCGGCCGCCAGACGCGTATCCAACCGCCGGTCCCACTGGACGTAACTGCCTAACCCCGGTGGCAAACCATAAGCATGTATTTCAAACACCCCTCCTAAAGAGTCGCCCTTTGCCCGGGCTAAATCAATTTCTTTTTGCATGGCCAGATCGGTTTCCTGATCAAGACAAAGGGTTGGGGAACTGGCTAAGATTTCCCGTCGCTCTTTCAACCACAAATTAAATTTTTTTACCCTTGCTACTTGCTGCTCAGTTTTGCCTGCTTCTTCCTCCGGTAAAGCCACCTTACCAATACGTACCACCTGGCCAACAATTTCAATATCTAATTCTTCCAAAAGACGGCGCGCCACGCTACCTACCGCTACCCGGGCGGCGGTGTCCCTGGCGCTGGCCCGTTCCAAAACGTTACGAATATCCTGGTGGTCGTATTTTAAGGCCCCTGATAGGTCAGCATGTCCTGGTCGGGGTTTAGTGACCACCCGCTGGGTTAGGCGCGCTTCTAACCCAGCCGTCATTACCTCCTGCCAGTTGACCCAGTCACGGTTCTCGATTTGAAGGGTCACGGGACCGCCCAGGGTAAAACCACCGCGTATGCCGGAAAGAAACTTAACCTGGTCTCGTTCAATTTGCATCCGGCCGCCACGCCCGTAGCCCCCTTGGCGCCTGACCAGTTGCTGATTAATATACTCTTCATTTATGGCCAATCCAGCAGGCAAACCTTCAATTATGGCCGTAAGAACCGGACCGTGGGATTCACCAGCCGTAAGATAGCGCAAAATACCCCTTCTCTCTCAAAAATAGGTTTTTATATTTTACAAAGGGAACTAATGTTCCTTCGGATAACTTCCTCTAATTCCTGGCCCTTTACCCTGAAACCTGCCTTACCCTGAAATCTCAATAAAAATATCCTTAATTTCTACCTCAAATCCCCTCACCACTTCTGAATTGATTACCCCTTCTTTTTCCGCCCTTTGCCTAAGAGTAAATTTACCTTCTATGCTCGTATAAACTTCTACACTTTTTTCCAACGGGTCAATAATCCAGTATTCTTTTACCCCATGTTTGGCGTAAACCTTAAATTTTTTCTTAAGGTCATAATAAGCCGTGGAAGGGGATAAGATTTCCACCACCAGATCAGGAGCGCCGTTTATTTTCGTAGACTCAATAATGGATAACCTGTCTTTGGCAATAAATATTATATCTGGCTGGTAGGTTTCTGTTTCTTCCAGGTAAACATCAAGGGGAGCATAGTAAACCATACCTAAATTTTTTTCTAAAACGTGTGAGGCAAGTTTTAATTCCAAGCGCATGGAAATGCTCTGGTGATAAGGGATAGGGGAAGGAGTCATAATTAATTTACCTCCTATTAATTGATAAGGCGCCCCCTCAGGAAGCAGGGCATAATCGGCATAAGTATAAATATCTTTAGGGGCAATTTTAATTTCGGCTAATGGCATAGCCAATTTAATCCACCTCATTTCTGGCTTTTTCTAAAGCTCCTTGCATTACCGCCACGGGCGCCGGCTTACCGGTCCACAATTCAAAGGCCAAAGCTCCTTGGTAAAGCAGCATCCCCAAGCCATTTTTTACCCTGGCTCCAGCCTCCGCGGCCCGTTTAAGGAATAAGGTTTGGGGAGGGTTATAAATTAAGTCGCAAACTATCTGCTCTTGCCGCAAGCAGCTAAAGGGTATATTCAGGCACTCATCTTCGTAAGGGTGCATTCCCACCGGAGTAGCCTGGATAATTAAGTCGGCCTGTTCCACCACTTCTGCCGGTACGCCTTCTTCGGCTTCCAGCCAGGGAAGGGCTTCGGCCCTAATGTTTGTATTTTCTTTGATTAACCGGGCTAAATTTACGGCGTACTCAAACGGCTGGTTAACAATAGTAAATTGATTCACTCCCGCCAAAGCAAGGGCTACCGCTACTGCTCGTGCCCCCCCTCCGGCCCCTAAAAACAATATTTTTTTTCCGGCGGGTTGGAAGTTCACTTCTTCCTTAAGGGCCTTTAGGAAACCTGCCCCGTCGGTATTATGTCCTATTAGGCGTCCTTCTTGATTTACTATAGTATTTACCGCTCCGATAATCCGGGCAGAAGGAGTTATCTCGTCCAAAAAAGAGGTAACTTGTTCTTTATGCGGAATAGTAATATTTACCCCGGCCAGATTAAGCGCTCTTACACCCTCTACAGCCGGTTTTAATGCCTGGGGAGGTACAGCAAAGGGAACGTAAATATAATTAAGCTTTAAAAAAGAAAAGGCGGCATTTTGCATCCGGGGAGAAAAAGAATGTTCCACCGGAAAACCAAAAATACCACAAACCTTTGTTTTGCCGTCAACCTGCATTAAATTAAAGCAAATCCTTTCTTTTTAATTTTAAAATTGTTTTTTTCGCCAGTAAGCTACCAATATCCTTTCTAACCGTCGGTTAATTAACCGCGTCAACCAATGCTCTTTACCATTTAAAGGTACTACCAGGATGGTGAAAAGACCTAACCTGTTTCCACCTAAAATATCCGTAAAAATTTGGTCCCCGATTATTGCGGTTTCATCAGGGGTAATTTTTAATAAATTAAGAGCCTGACAAAATGCCCGTTTGAATGGTTTAAAAGCGTAATGTACCGCCGGTATTTTAAGTTCATCGGCCAGCATCGTCACCCGGGCCGATTTATTGTTTGAAATAATACATAGCTTAAAGCCACAGTCTTGCAGTTTATTTAACCAGTCAATAATCTCTGGTGAGCAACTCTCTGTGCTACTCGAAATAATTGTATTATCCAGGTCAAGCAGGATTCCTTTAACGCCCAAACTTAAAAGATGCTTTAAATCAAGTTCCGGTAAAGAAGAAATAAATAAACGGGGGTAAAATATTTCCAGCACAAATAACTTTCAGCCCTTTTTAAAATTTTAAATCCTTTTTTAATTCTTTAAATCTTAAAGCGCTAATTTTTCGCCAGTTTCTATCTTCCCTATCCAGTATATGCCAGGCTCTTTTTAAGTCATTACGCGTATTTAAATTTATAAAGATTTTATCCTCTTCATCAATATAACTAAACTCTTCTTGAGCAATATATTTCACCTTTACGGCTTGAAAAAAACCACTAACTTTATATTGTCCTGCCTTCAACCTGGCCTCCACCACTGGTAAACAACCTTTATGATATACCGCGCATAACGGCTCAACCTGTTCTTTAATTTGAGGCACTATCACCTCATATCCAGCTGCTTGTCCTAGAAGAAAAAGGATAAATTGGGCCGTGACAAAAGGCATATCGCAAGCCACCACAAAAATATAAGGAGTATTGGTGTAAACCAGACCAGCATGAATACCACTTAAAGGACCATAACCCGGAAAAATATCCGTTACTACTGGTAACCCTAAATTCCTATATAATTCCGGGTTATCAGTTACTAAAATATTTTCGGCAAATACTTCTTTTAGGGTAGCAACAATTCTTTCAATTAAATGCTGCTGTCCAAACCTTAAAAAAGCTTTATTAAAACCCATCCGGTTGCTTTTCCCCCCGGCTAAAACCACGCCGCTAACTAGTTCCATTCCCTTTCCTCCTTTCCTGTGGCTAATTTTTCTTAATTATAGCACAAAAAATTTTTTCTTACTATATTTTTTAAACCTTATTCCTTTAATAAAGCCATCATAATATCTTTAAAAACCGGGGCAGCAGTTTGACCGCCACTTTTACCTTCTTCTACCAAGACGGTAACCACGTATTTTGGTTTTTGCCGGGGGGCGTAGCCGCTAAACCAGGCGTTGACATCAGTCGTCTGCCCGCCTGTTTGGGCCGAACCGGTTTTCCCGGCGCTCCCGTAATTAGAAAGATAAGCCTGCTGACCCACGCCCTCATCTACTACCGCTTCCAAAAGCTTTTTCATCTGGTGGGCCACCTCCGGTCTAATTACCTGCTGGTAAGGACCGGGCTTAAAATAACGCGAAGTCCTGTTCCCGTCCGATTTTATTTCTTGAACCAAACGGGGTGGCTTATAAATTCCTTCATTGGCTATAGTATTAATCATGGCCGTAATTTGCACCGGGGTTGCCAAAACAGGACCCTGTCCTAAACTACTGTTTATTAAATTAAAAGGAGCACTAATTAAGCTTAAATTTTGCCGCTTATCTATTGGTGCAGGATAACCAATGACCCGCTGGTTGTCCAGATGCAGACGCCGGGCATAATTAATTATCTTTCCTGCACCTAACTTTTGCGCCAATTGGGCAAAAACCGGGTTACAGGACTGGGCAAAAGCCTGGGTAAAAGTAACTTTCCCGTGTCCTGGCTCATACCAACAACGAACAGGCCTATCCTTTGCTCCCCGGCAAAAAAAAACGGTATCCGGGGTAACCACACCTTCGGCCAGGGCTGCCGCGGCAACCACGACTTTAAAAACAGAACCTGGCTGGTACAAAGCCGTTCCCTTTTCCAGAAAGACCTCTTTTTCTTTGGCTTTAAGAGAGCAGTTTATTTTGTCTGGTTGAGGCTGATAAGCAGGACGACTGACTAAAGCTAAAATATCCCCGCTGGCCGCCTCCATAACCACCACCACCCCTTTTTTTAACCTGGTGCGCGTAATCTTTTCTACCTTTTGTTGAAGGTCAGCATCCAAGGTAGTAATTATATTTTGCTGGTCAGAACTATTATCTTTGGTATTTACTTGAACGGTTAGACCAGGGAGCGGTCTTCCTTTAGCGTCCATAAAAATACGCACGTACCTGTAAGGTCTGGTGGCCTTTAATTCCTGTTCGTAATAGGATTCCAGCCCTGACCGTCCCACCCAATCGCTAAACTCATACGGCTTTACATTGCCTGTTTTTAAGGCAGTATAATTTTCCCCTGGTTGAATCCGGCCAAGGTGACCTACTACCTGGACTGCTAAGGGTTTTTCCCCGTAACGAAAACTTACTGGAAGCACAAACACCCCTGGTAAGTTAGCCTTTTGAACGGCTTGCGCCTGATCTTTGGATATCCGGTAAGAGAGATATTTTGGGGGACCAAAAAAGGCAGCTTTAATTTCGTCCTTTTGGGCCGGGTCTTTTATTTTTAAAAGTAAAATTAACCTGGCTACGACATCCCCCTTTTCCTTAGGGAAAATAAGGGCCGGAAAAATTACAATCCGGTTGGCTACCCAGGTACCGGTTAAAGAGCGCTGGTAACGGTCTAAAATTTTGCCCCGCGGGTAATCTTCCAAAACAACCGTTAATGTCTCTTGCTCTATGGCCTTACAGGTATAATATTCTCCCTGCTTTAGTTGAATTATTCCCAATCGGGCCTGTAAAAAAACAAAGAAAAGAAAAATCAGGAAGAAAACCTTACTTACCCGTTTTTTCCTTAAAGGTCCCACTGTTTTCCACACTTCCCGTGAAAGGAATAGAAAAGGAATAAAAAACCTACTACCTAGCATACCCCTCATTTCCGAAGAATATGTAACTACTCAGGTTCATAGGAGCAAAGGCACACAGGCACAAAGTTTTTTCATTTCCCTTGCTCCTCTGTGCCTTTGCTCCTCTGTGCCTACCTGAATAGTTACAAAAATATACGTTACTACCACACTAGTGGCACAGGCTTCCAGCCTGTGTTTGTTAGGCAGGATGCTTACCCGTAAAGTAGGGTAGGCATCCTGCCTGCCCGTAAAGTAGGGTAGGCATCCTGCCTGCCCGTAAGCCGAATTCCTTCTTATCCCCACTTCTAACCTCTCACTTCTCACTTCTCACTTCTCAATAGGCAGGTATCTTTTTTGGTTAAGATTATGGACAGCAAGGGTACGGGCAAAGACGTGGCTGCCGTCCGGTTTGGCTACGTAGTATAAATAAGAGGTGGAACTGGGTTTAACGGCCGCAAGCAAAGAGCTTTCGCCAGGGCAGGCAATCGGGCCAGGAGGCAAACCGGGTATTTTATAGGTATTGTAAGGGGAATTAACTTGCAGGTCTTTGTAGTATAACTTCGCGCGCTGGCTGCCCAAAGCGTATTGCACGGTGGCATCTACTTGTAAGGGCATCCCTTTTTTTAAACGGTTCATAATTACGCCGGCAATTAACGGACGTTCAGCTTCTTTTTTGGCCTCGCGCTCCACCAGGGAAGCTATAATTACGGCTTGGTGAAGGGTTAAACCGGCTTGTTGGGCTTTTTTTTCGTAATTTAAATTTTTTACGTTCCAGTTAAAACGATTTAACATCATTTCTATAATTTCACGCGCCTTAGTTCCATAACCAACCTGGTAGGTATCAGGAAAAAGGTAACCCTCTAAGCGCCTTGAGCCCGGAGGCAGGGAAGTTAAAAAGGAATAATTAAAATTTTCTGAAGCCACGGCTTCAAGAAAGGCTTCTTTTTCTACCAAACCACGCCTGTCCAAAAGGTTCGCAATCTGGTAAACGTTAAATCCTTCCGGTACGGTAAAGGTCACGGGTTCAGGCCCTTTGACCAGTTGCGCGGTAATTTCCGGCACGCCCTGCGTTAAACTAAAGCAATACCGGCCTGCTTTAAGTTTATCATCCACTCCTTTTAACCGGGAGTAAACTTGAAAAACCAGCGGCGCGCGAATTAAACCATGTTCATACAATATTTTACTTACGGCGGCGCTGGAAGTCCGCGACGGAATAATTACCGCAATTAACTTGTTTTTGCTCTCTGGATATACAGGATTTACTAAAGCATTTACGTATAAAACCGCTAAAAAAACAGCCAATATTAAGCCGACCAGAAAACATTTTAAAATCGCCGAATTCTTTCTTATTCCCACTTCTAACCTCTCACCTCTCACTTCTCAGCTGGGCGGTACGGAAACCTCGACCGGTGTTTTTTCCGTAGGTATATTTTCCTCCGGAGCATTTTCAGCCGGTAATTCTTCCGGAGGAGACGCTACAACTTCCTCTTTTTTTGTGCCTACAGCAACAATTTGATTTAAGGGGCGGTACAAACTACCAGGTAGTGGTTCACGTTTGATTTGACCTTCTTCGATTACTACTCTTTCCGCCGTTACCTGGTACCCCCTTAACCCTTTTTGTTTAACCACTTCTTCGCCTTTTTTTAAGTTAGGGTCTGCTTCATAAACCACTTTTGGCTCAAATACCTTTTTTATTACCGTATTTATTTTTACCGGCACTTTATAATCTGTATTGCCGTATATTTTAAAAGTTAAACTTCCGCCGCTAACAAAGGATTTTATTAAAACATAACTTTCAGTATTGTTTCGAAAACGCAAATCAATAGCATCATAAGCCACCGTAGCGTCACGCCCTAAAGGTACATAAGTAACGGGTAGCGAGTGTGGCGTGCGAGTTATAATTTCTAAATTAGCTAGCAACACCGCATTATATAAAGTGGTGCTTACTTGACAAACCCCACCCCCCGGCCCAACCACAAACTGGTTGTTAAAAATTATCCGGGCATTTTTATACCCGGCTTCAGAACTGCGCGGCCCCACCACTCTATTAAAAGAAAATTCTTGACCCGGCGGCACAGTTAAACCGTCTAAAGCACCGGCTGCCACCCGAATATTATAAGCCCGGTCATAGTTTGAAGCCTCAAAAGAGGTGGTGTAGGCAGACAAAAGCCCTTTTAAGCCCATAGCTTCGACTTCCTGGGTTGTTCGTTTAGGCCTTAAGGGTTCCAAACTTAAATTGATAATTAATTCTTTTTCTTTTTTATTTAAAGAATCAAGTAAGTTGTGGTAAGCCTGCTGCTTATTTACCCCTAATCCCTCCCGGGCCGGAATAATCTTTATTGTATCGTCATTTAACACCTGAAAGGCAGCATCTTGAGGCAAAAAACCTACTTCTTTAGTAATCTTAACCAGTATCCGGTCAAACTTTTCCTTATTAAGGGTAATTACTAAAGGTACCTGATATCCATTTTGCCAAACCTGAATAATATCCTGAACGCGGCGAAAAAAAGAGCCAGTGTGCCCTACCGCTAAAGCCTCTTTCATCACCGTTACCGTATCCATTTTAAAGTTTATCTGATTTAGAGCCAGAGGCCAATTTTTGCTTTGACAACGCAAGACAACAGACTTTGATTTTAGCTCTTCTTCCAAACGAAGAAGGGCATGTTGCCCCTCCTCTTTTTTTAGCCCGCCTAAATTTATTCCGTCCGCCCGCACCTTAGGAAGCACCCGCTCCTGAGAGCTATAAACAAGAACAGTTCCTATAGCAAATAAACCCGTAATAACCAGAATTAAAACAAGGGCTGTCCTGGTCGCTAACTTCACTTTATATTCTTCCTCAAGATATTTTTTTCTCAAGCTAAAAAAGGGGTAAATTTACCCCTTTTTTAGCTACTCTTTTTAAGTTGTTTTAAGCTATGAATTTTCTTGAATGAGCATCTCTTCCCAGGCGTTGGCAACTTTCTCCCATTCCTCATCGTCCTCAATATCCGCTAAAATCTCATTGCCTTCTTCGTCAAAGACATACTTTAAAATTACCGCCTCTCCCTCGTCTTCTTCGTCTTCAACGCTTTCCTCTTCTTCCAGGGACAATAAAACGGCATATTTATTGCCTTCCACCGTCAGTTCATCCACAATAAAAAAATCTTGTTCTTCTCCGTCTTCGTCAATTAAAGTAATTGTATCCTCTCTCTCATGCATTCATTTCACCTCTTTTTACAAGTTATGCCTATTCTAACTAAAACACCGGGTTTGTGTCAAGAAGAGTTTATCTTTTTATTTTTTAGGGCTTCTAAATATCCTTGTAAGATGACCGCCGCGGCTATTTTATCAATTACCTGCTTTCGTTTTTTGCGGGTGGTGTCTGCCTCCAGCAAAATCTTTTCGGCCGTTACCGTACTTAAGCGTTCATCCCAAATGTCAACGGGTAGCTTAAAGAGTTGGCGCAGCTTTGCCGCAAAGGCTAGAGCCTTACGCCCTTGTTCTCCCATGGTACCATTCAAGTTTAAGGGCAGCCCTATTACTATTTTTTCTATCTGATAAGATTGGATAAGTTCCTCCAACAATTTTATTTCCCGTTCTTTGTTATTTTTATCCCTTTTAATTACCTTTATGCCCCGGGCCGTCCAACCTAAAGGGTCACTTAAGGCCACCCCAATGGTTTTTTCCCCCAAATCTAAACCCATAACGCGCAAAAAAACACTCCTTAAATAATTTTAAGGCAAAATTCCGGACAAACACCCCCGCAGTAACCACACAAGCGGCAAAGAGATTCATTTACTTTAACCCGCCCACCGTCCACAAAAAGAGCCTTGGCGCTGCAACGTTCCACACAGCATCCGCAACCGGTACACCAATTTTCAATATGTAAACGCCTCTTTTGCTGCTTTATTTGCTGCTTTAATTGTTTTAAAGTCACTGCTGATACTTTTTGCTGACTAAAAAAAGCAACGTTATAGTCTACCTCGGCTTTTGTTTGCATTCCTACCGCGCAAGAAGCCAGTTCTGGAATATGCAACACAAAACTTAAAGCTTCTTCAGAACGGTAAATTAAATGACCCCCACCCAAGGCTTTCATTCCGTAAAGTCCTTTGTTAAAAAGCGCGGCTTGTTTAATTGCCGTCAGCATATCTTTTGACGTTCCATCACTTATTCCTATTCCGTCTAGATTGATTAAACAATGAATAATATCAATTTCTGGGATTAACGTAGCGGCACACACTCCGGCTACCGTATGGGTAGAAATACCAAGCGCCCGGACTAAACCTGCCTTTTTTGCCTTGAGTAAATATTCCACAGCTGGCCAGTGTCCTTTTATAAGCGAAGCGGATTCCATTTCGTGGAGTAAAAAAACGTCAACGTACGCGCGTCCCATTTCCCGACAAGCCTTTTTTACGCTGTCTTGCATATCCTGAGCGGTATAGGCATAAGAACGAGTGGCAATAATTACTTCTTTATTTAAGCCCTTACATGCTTGCCTAATATAAGGATAGGTGTTGTATAGTTCGGCCGTATCGAGAAAATTAACACCCTTATCTATGGCGTAACGAATTAACTTTGCTCCCTGGTCGATTGACAACCCAGCCTGCAGGGGTCCTATGGTAAGGGTTCCGAAACAAAGGCGGGATACCTTTATCCCGGTGCTACCCAATACCCCACAGTTCAAAACATTCTTTCCCCTTTTTATTTTTCAAGATAATTTTTTAACAATTCTTCCAAAATTTCGTCCCGTTCAAAACGTTTAATTAAACTTCTAGCGTTGTTGTGACTGGTAATATAAGCCGGGTCGCCGGACAATAAATAGCCCACCAGTTGGTTAATCGGATGGTAACCCTTTTCCTTTAAAGCAGCGTACACTTTTAAAAGTACGGTGTGTTTTTGGTTAGCCTCTTCGGCTTGAACTTTAAAAATAACTGTCTGCTCAAAATTATCCTGCCCCAAATTATCTCTCCGCCTTTCTGAGATGTGAGAGGTGAGAGGTTAATTGAGAAGTGAGATGTGAAAAGTTGGAGATAAGATTTTAAGTTAGAAATTCGACAACCACAGGCTGGAAGCCTGTACCACTAGTAGGGTAGGCATCCTGTCTGCCCGTAAGCTGAACTCCTTCTTATTCCCGCTTCTAACCTCTCACCTCTCACCTCTCAATTGCTTTTTTACTATCCCGTAAGCCTTGTCTAAGGCCTCCTGCAGCCGCGCGGCATCCTTTCCTCCTGCCTGGGCCATTTCAGGGCGACCGCCGCCGCCGCCGCCAACAATAGGCGCTACTTCTTTAACCAACTTACCGGCGTGAAGCCCCTGTTTAGTTAAATCTTCAGTTACGGCCGCTACTAAATTTACGCGCCCGTCAACCACGTTTCCTAAAAGAATTACCCCCGGCTTCAGGTGTTCCCGAAGCAAATCCACCATTGTCCGCAAGCTGTCCATATCTTGAGCCGAGGTTTGTGCGGTTAAAATTTTCACCCCGTTAAAATCCATTACCTGTTCCAAAAGAATTTGGGTCTCATAACGGGTCAGCCTGGCCTTTAACTTTGTATTTTCACGTTCTAAATCTTTTATTTCCTTGACCAGGTTAGCCAGACGTATAAGTACTTCTTCCGGGGCAACTTTAAGCAAACGGCCAGCTTCCGCCATTAATTCTTCCTGTGCTTTAAAATAGCGCCACGCTTCGCTTCCGGTAACGGCTTCTATTCGCCTTAAACCTGCCCCGATGCTGCTTTCGCTAATTATTTTAAAAATACTGATTTCACCGGTAGATTTAAGGTGGGTGCCTCCGCAAAGCTCTAAACTAAAGGCACCCATTTTCACCACCCGTACCTGTTCGCCGTATTTTTCTCCAAATAAGGCGGTAGCCCCCATATTTTGAGCGTTTTCCAAAGAAGTTAGAAAAGTTTCTACCGGAAAATTATCCCACACTACCTGGTTAACAGTTTCTTCAATTTGACGCAATTGTTCCGGGGTTATAGCGGTATAATGAGTAAAGTCAAAACGTAACCGCTCTGGTTCTACCAAAGAGCCAGCTTGCTGCACATGATTACCCAATATTTTTTTTAAAGCCCCTTGGAGTATATGGGTAGCCGAATGGTTACGGCTAACATTTTGGCGGCGCTCGGCATTTACTTCTACGGTAACTTGAAAATTTTCTTTTAACTTTCCGCTTTTAATTTTACCCGTATGAACATACAGCCCTTCCACCGGCCTGGTGACGTCTAGCACTTCTACCACCAGGTCTTCCGCCGTAATTAAGGCTATATCAGCTACCTGCCCGCCCGCCTCAGCATAACAGGGAGTAGAGCTTAAAATAACTTCTACCTCTTCTCCTTCTAGTGCTTCCGTAGCCTGCCGGTCATCCTTAATTATGGCCAAGATGCACGCTTGTCCAACCAACCGGTCGTAGCCTACAAATTTTGTTTCCCCATAGCGCTCCCGCACAGTTTTATATAAAGCTTCTTTGGCCGGTAAATAATCTGTCTTTGACCTGGCCTCCCGGGCCCTTTGCCGCTGTTTCTCCATGGCCAGTTTAAAACCTTCTTCGTCAACCGTTAAATTTTCTTCCGCAGCAACCTCAATGGTCAACTCTAAAGGAAAGCCATAAGTATCGTAAAGCCGGAAAGCATCTTCGCCCGTAATAACTGTTTGTTTAGCGCGGCGAACATCTTCAATTACCCGGTTTAAAATATCTGTTCCTAAAGCCAGTGTTTCACTAAAACGTTCCTCCTCTGTATTTATTACCCGCAAGATTTGTTTTTTGTTGGCTGTTAATTCCGGATAGGTATCCGCCATTTGCTTAATAACCACTTCCGCTATCTTGTCCAGAAAT
Source organism: Firmicutes bacterium UBA4795 (assembly GCA_002402825.1). Taxonomy (GTDB): domain Bacteria; phylum Bacillota; class Desulfotomaculia; order Desulfotomaculales; family Nap2-2B; genus SCADC1-2-3. The sequence continues at coordinate 54,994 of DHGP01000033.1, read as the reverse complement.
GGTTCGGTCAAATTTAAGTTTCGCCCAAAAGTAAGCGCTCGCCGCAGCAAACGTCTTAAAACATAACCTCTTCCTTCATTAGAAGGAACAGCCCCATCCGCCAGGGCAAAGGTTATAGCCCGGCAGTGGTCGGCGATTATTCTTAACGCCCGGTCACTTCTTGAATCCGCGCCATACCTTACCCCGCTTAGCTTTTGCTCAAAGTCAATAATTTCGCGAAATAAATCGGTACCATAGCTGTTGTCCACACCTTGCTTAACTTGGGCTACCCGTTCAAGACCCATTCCCGTATCTATTCCTTTGACTTGCAAGGGGTGGTAATTATTTTCTTCATCACGGTAATACTGAATAAACACCAGATTCCAGATTTCCAAAAAACGATCGCACTCACAGCCTACCTGACAGTGTTTTTCACTACAACCATAATCCTCACCTAAATCAACATATATTTCTGAACACGGGCCGCAGGGCCCGGTACCAATTTCCCAAAAATTATTTTCTTTTCCCAGCCGTACAATTCGCGCGGTGGAAATTCCAACTTCCTGGCGCCATAAATCAAAGGCTTCGTCATCATCCTGATAAATACTAACCCATAATTTATCGGCCGGAATAACCAATACCCTGGTAACAAATTCCCACGCCCAAATAATAGCTTCTTTTTTGAAATAATCACCAAAAGAAAAATTGCCCAACATTTCAAAAAAAGTATGGTGACGGGCACTATGACCTACGGCCTCAATATCTTGCGTCCGTAAGCATTTTTGACAGGTAGCTATCCTTAATGTCTCAGGCTTAAGCGTCCCGGTAAAATAAGGCTTAAAAGGCACCATACCCGCGGCGGTCCACAAAATACTGGGGTCATTAGCCGGAATGAGGGGAGCGCTGGGTAAAATACGGTGCCCCTTTTCTTTAAAAAACCGTAAAAATTTTGTTCTAATCTCTTTACCCGTCAGACTAAAACCCCCTTAATCTTTCCCAATTGGTGGTTTAGCCTAATTATACCTAACGCAAACTAATAGTGTCAAGCCTTTAAGATAGGCAAGCTAGAATTTGGTTTAATTGTTTATTTCACTAGATTAGCGATAATTTTATTTAGTTCTTTAACCACCCTTTGTTTTACTAATTTGGCCCGGGAGGAATCAACTATTTCCAGCCAATTTTTCCTGGTTTGACGGGTGGGACGCGTTAATAATCTGGCCGCAATTAATCCCAATATTCCTGCCGCAACCGCGCTGCGCCAGAAGACCCGGCTCACTATACCTTCACCTCCAAAAACTAATTAAATTATTTTATTTTTGAAGTCCAAAAACGGCTAAACTACCATCTTCTTTAATTTCATTAACCTGAACTCCTTCTTTAAGCATGCGGAATTCTACACAACAATCCCAACAATAATACTGGTTTAAGCCTACCCTTCCGGTAACCTTGCCTTTGCAAACCGGACAATTCATTCTTTGTAGCCTCCTTTATTTTGAGCATACCCCAACTTTATTTAAAAAATACATGCCCTTAAAATCAAGCAAGATTATTCTTGCCTTAATTCCTCTGTCGCTTAATTAGGAATTAACCTGAAGCTCTTCGGTTATAGAGGAGAATACTTCTAGAAAATGCTCTACTTCCAACGCTGTATTGTCCCTACCCAGGGAAAGTCGTAAAGAATTATGAGCTATTTCAGGAGGAATGCCCATAGCCGTTAAAACGTGGGAAGGCTCTAAGGAACCGGCGGTACAGGCCGCACCGCTGGAAGCAGCAATTCCTTTTTGGTCTAGACTTAACAATAAAGATTCGCCCTCCATAAATTCAAAACAAAAGCTGGCGTGGTTAGGCAAGCGTTCGGTTGGATGACCGGTTAAATAAGCACCTTTTATTTTTTGGGTTATGCCCTTAATTAATTTATCCCTCAATTTAATTAAACGGTTTGCTTCCTGTTCTAGCTCATTTACTGCTATTTCGGCCACTTTACCTAAAGCAACAATTCCCGGGGTATTTTCGGTCCCCGCGCGCCGTAGTTGTTCCTGTGCCCCACCGTGAAATAAAGTTTGTTCCCACCGTGTCTTTGAGCGAAGGTATAAAGCACCAATCCCTTTGGGGCCGTAAATTTTATGCCCGGAAATTGATAAAAGGTCAACCCCCAGGTCATCCACCCGAACCGGAATTTTGCCAAAACTTTGGACGGCGTCAGTATGAAAATAAACGCCTCTTTCTTTAGCCAGCCGTCCAATTTCCGCCAGAGGCATAATTGTGCCTACTTCATTATTAGCATGCATTATAGTTATAAAAATTGTTTTGTCTGTGATAGCGGTGGCAACGTCATTAACATTTATCCTACCGTACCTGTCCACCGGTAAAATACTAACCGTAAAACCTTCTTTGGTTAAAGCCTTTACGGTATTAAGCACCGCATGATGTTCCACTGCTGAAGTAATAATATGGTTACCCCGGTGGCGGTTAGCGTAAGCCAGACCATGGATGGCCATATTGTCTGCCTCGGTCCCTCCGCTGGTAAAAATAATTTCTTTATCTAAAGCACCAATGGCTAAAGCAACTTTTTCTCTGGCTTCTTCAACTGCTTTACGTGCCCGCCGCCCAAAGTAGTGTAAACTGGTAGGATTGCCAAAATTATCGGTCAAAAACCGGTACAACTCGATTACTGCCTCCGGGTGAACCGGGGTGGTAGCACTATGGTCAAAATAAATTTTAGACACCATTTCTCCCCCCTGACTTTATCCTAATTTTAACTTTACCCTAGCATATTATAGAAAAATCGTCAACCCTGCCCTCAGCGGTCAACAATCAGCAATTAACGGCCGGTAGGATGTAGTCAGAAAAGGTTTTCAGGGCATATTATGATATTTAGGTTATTATGTACTTATCAGGCGGTAGAAAATCGCCGGGTAGTTTTTACCCGGCTTTGACTAAGTAAATAAAATCATTTCCTAATTTTGTTAAACTGCAAATTTTACTTTTTCCTTCCGTTGATACCTCTACCAGTCCCAAGGCGTAAAGCTGCATAATGATATGGTCAAGTACAGCCCGTTTTACCCTAGCCGTTAAGGAAAGTTCTTCTTTATTCATACTTCCTTCCTCAACTAGTGCTTTAAGGACCCTTTCTGCCTCATCAGGTAAACGGTTGCTTGCTTTCACAAAAAATTCTTTAATCCCAATGTCTGTCATAATATCCCTCCATTACTATTTTATACCTGTTTTTTTATTTTCTACTTGTTAATAGTATGGTCATTTTTCTAGTTAAATAATCAAGTCTAACTAAAAAAGCACGCCTTTTTCAGACGTGCTTTTTAACCTTAAAGAAATCCCCGCTTGTGCCGTAATTTACCACAAAGTTTCTTGAACCTGCTCTCCACAGGCGGGTGCCTACCTGCCATTTTTTTGCTTCCTCTTCTAACGAAGAGTCCTGCAAGCCAATGACAGAGTTCGGGCTCCTCTTTAATAACTGTTGGTTCAAAACTTCAAAGTAATTACGTACACCGCAGGGTTTTTTCTTTCAATTAAATTTTAGCACAAGTTCAGCTATTTTGACAAGATGAATATTTATTTTTTTATTTTAATTTTTCTTCGGTGGCCAGAAGGCGGATAATTTGAGGGAAAATATACTCCGCCACATCAGTCCGTGCTCCCCCTAAGGTAACCACAACATATTTTCCGTTACATACCCGTTGAGCAACTTCTTTAACTTCTTTTACCAGCCAGAGAAAAAAATCCAGACTCAAGCCCCGGTCACCATAGTCTCCCTGGCAGGTATCGTGGCCCAAAAGGTGCAGAATAATACCCGGTTTATAACTCTCCACCAAAGGAAAGAAGGTTTGGCGTACTTTATTTAAATAAGTGGTATCGTCAGTACGCCATCCTACATCTACATCTATCTTTGTTCCCTGCTCTAAAGAATCATTTTGACTACAAAAACATACGTGGAGGATATTCATTTTTCCCTTAACCATTGCCCGCGTTCCGTCGCCATGGTGACTATCAGTATCTAAAATAGCCACCTTTACCAAACCAAATTTATCTTCCAAATTAGCCACGGCCGGTCCGGTATCGGAAATATATGTTCCTCCCCAGGCTGAAGCAGGACTGGCGTGATGTCCTGCTGCCACATTAAATACCAAGGCGTTGCTCAACTCTCCCCGCCATACTCTTTCTATTGCTTCTACACATCCACCTACCGATAGTGCTGCTCCTTCATAATACCATTGTTTTTTTACTTGCTGTATATATTTTGGGTCGTGGACTTTAAGTAAAAGTTCTTCTGTAACCATACGTGGCTCAATTAATTCTACCTCCGGAAGCTTTAAAGAACCGGTCATGGCCCCGGGAAACCTTTTAAATTTGTCCCCCATTACCGGCCAACTCTTTTGGCTAAAGATAGGATGGAAAAAAACACCTGTCTGCATTTTCCCCCTCCTGGCCTTTTATTTTGGGTATTTTTACCCCTGTTGCCGTAACTTTATGCCTTCTTTGGCGGACGCATTAACAGTAAGGCAATAATAAAACCAACTACCGCTAAAATAGTTACCCAAGGAAAGAAAACGGATTCGTAACTACCCGTTATATCACGCAAGCGGCCGGCCAGTAAATTACCAATTATAGCTCCAATTCCATAGGCCGTAAAAACTAACCCGTAATTAGGGCCGTAAAATTTAGTGCCAAAATAAGCCCCGGTAGCTGCCGGAGCAATGGCCAGCCATCCTCCCAAACAAAGCCAGAGACCACAAAAACAAACCAGGTAGAGCGTAGAGGAAGCTGCCCCGGAAAACTTACCCAGTAAAATAGCCGCGATAAAAATAATAACAAAACTTATTAAAGCTGCATTGCGAGCATTTATTTTATCCACCAGGTAACCAAAAATGGGCCGCCCAATACCGTTAAAAACAGCAAATATTGCTACATACAAAGCCGCCGTAGCCGCACTTAGTTTAAAAAGCTCCTGCCCTACTGAACTGGACACCCCAATGGCCATTAAGCCAGCTAAAGTGCCAATAATATAGCAAAGCCATAAGCCGTAAAAACTACCGGTGGACAACATTTCCCCTGCCTTAAGATCCTTTGTAGCTACTGCCGCCGAAGGCGGTGTCCAACCGGCTGGTTTCCATCCGGCCGGAGGAAACTTTAAGGGGATACCCAAAATAACAATAATAATTAAAAAGGCAATCCCTAAATAAAGTAAGGTGGCCAGTGGACCGTTACTGGCAATTAAAGAACGGGCTAGAGGAGCCGTTATTAAAGCCGAAATTCCAAATCCCAGAACAGTTAACCCTACGGCTAAACCCCGGCGGTCAGGAAACCACCGGCCCACGACGCCAATAGGACAGTTATAAGTTATTCCTACGCCAATTCCTCCAATAACGCCGTAATAAATAGCCAGTTGGGTCATGCTGCCGGCTTTACCGCCTAAAATCCAGCCTATACCCACGATAATACCGCCTATAATGGTAAACAACCTTGGGCCATACTTATCCAGAAAAGGTCCCGTTATAGGCATTAAAACTGCAAAAAAGGCTAGAAAAATAATAAAGGGCAGTAAACTTTCGGTTGCGCCAACGCTAAAAAGCTTTTCCAATGGTTTTCTAAATACACTCCAGGCATAAATACTACCTAAACAAAGATTAATAATAAGACCTAAAATTACAAACACCCAGCGTCCGTTTTCCGCTTTCATCCCAAATAATTTTACGTCTTCCGCCAAAACCTACACCTCCTATTAAACTGACTTGTTTTAACCCCTCTTTTTAAAAACCTTAGGTATAAGAACCGCTAATCATCACCCCCTTTTTAAATTTACATTACAGGAACAACCTGCCAATTTTCATCCACCCACAAACCAATACATTTTACATTATAATTCCACTTACGAATAGTTTCAAGGGCGGAATTTAACTGCTTTAATTGGGCTTCTTTAGATACCGGGTTACCGGCACAATCGTAATGCGCTACCACCGCAATTAATTTTGAGCCGTGGGCTTCCACCGAAATCTTTACCCTTTGGTGAATTGAATCTATTCCGGCTTGTTTATCGGCTAATACTTTTACCGGGCCTGGTTCAGTAATAGTGTCTATAAAATCAACCTGGTAGTTTCTTTTTAAATACTCATTTACGGGCAACTGCACCCGGCCGTCCATACAGTTTATCGCCGTGCCAAATAACCCCTGCGCCATTTTTACCTCCTCTATAATAATTAATAATGCGCCAGCTAAAATATGATGAATAAAAACTACGCTAAAAAACAAAAACAGGTGGGTGAACACTTTACCCACCTGTTAATAAACTAAATTCTTCCTTTTACTAAATCATCTACCACTGCAGGATCAGCCAGCGTGGTAGTATCGCCAAGATTACTAATATCGCCTTCCGCAATTTTTCTTAAAATTCGCCGCATAATTTTACCACTTCTGGTCTTGGGCAGGCCATCGGCAAACTGAATTTTATCCGGGGTGGCAATAGGACCAATTTCTTTCCGGACGTGGGCCAGCAACTCCCTCTTTAATTCATTGCTCTTTTCAACACCAATCTTTAATGTAACAAAAGCGTAAATACCTTGTCCTTTAATGTCATGCGGCATGGGAACGACCGACGCTTCGGCTACTTTTTCATGAGCCACCAGGGCACTTTCTACTTCCGCCGTACCGATGCGGTGACCAGAAACGTTAATTACATCATCCATACGGCCCATGAGCCAGTAATAACCGTCTTCGTCTTGCCGTGCACCGTCACCGGAAGTATATGTACCCGGTTGTTGAATAAAGTACGTCATTTTAAATCTTTCCGGATCACCAAACACCCCGCGCATTAAGCCCGGCCATGGTTTTTTAAAGCAGAGCCAACCGCCTTCATTAACCTCTGCTTTCGTACCATCTTGCCTTAAGATTATGGGGTCAACCCCCGGGAAAGGCAAGGTGGCCGACCCTGGTTTAAGGGGAACTGCCGGTACAGGGGTTACCACAAACCCGCCGGTTTCTGTCTGCCAGTAAGTATCCATAATGGGGCATCTTTCTTTGCCTACGTTAGTGTAATACCATATCCAGGCTTCCGGGTTAATAGGTTCACCCACCGTGCCTAAGATTTTCAGGGAAGATAAATCACGGGTTCTTGTCCACTCCTCGCCTTCCCGCATTAAAGCCCGGATGGCCGTAGGAGCAGTGTAAAATTGATTTACTTTATATTTTTCTACAATGGCCCAAAAGCGATCAGGCTTAGGATAAGTAGGTACTCCTTCGTATACTATACTGCTTGTACCTAAGGCTAAAGGTCCGTAAACTATGTAGCTGTGTCCGGTTACCCAGCCAATATCAGCAGTGCACCACCAGGTATCTTCTTCTTTAAGGTCAAAAACCCACTTAAGTGTCAGGGCAGTGTATATAAGATAGCCAGCAGTAGTATGCAATACTCCTTTTGGCTTACCGGTACTGCCGCTGGTATAAAGGATATATAAGGGGTCTTCGGCATCCATTACTTCGGGTTCACAAAACGGTTTTATATCTTCAGCATACATTTGTTCGTGCCACCATAAATCGCGTCCTGGTTGCATATTTACTTCTATACCAAGTCTTTTAACTACTACGGCCGCTTTTACGTCCGGGCATTGGGCCAAAGCCTCATCAGCGTTAACTTTGCTGTTTACAATCCTTCCGCTGCGGTAGTAACCGTCAACACAAATAAGCATGCTTGACTTACTGTCTAATATCCGGTCGCGCAATGATTCAGCACTAAAACCACCAAAGACCACACAGTGAATAACCCCAATCCGGGCGCAAGCTAGCATGGCAATGGGCAGTTCCGGAATCATGGGCAGGTAAATGGTAACCCGGTCCCCTTTTTTAATTCCCAGCTTTTTTAGAACATTAGCAAACCTGCACACTTCATAGTACAATTGCTGGTAAGTATAAATTTTACTTTCGCCTTCCGGCTCTCCTTCCCAAATAATGGCCGCTTTATTTTTACGCCAGGTACTAAGGTGACGGTCTATACAGTTGTAAGACACATTTAGCTTGCCCCCAATAAACCACTCGTGCTTACCGTTAGCAAAATCCTCTACCAATACCTTGTCCCATTTTTTATACCAATCCAGCATTTCTTCCGCTTTTTCGCCCCAAAAACCTTCGGGATCTTCAATCGACCTTTTCCATTGGGCTTTATATTCATCTATACTTTTTAGATAAGCTTTCTCTACCAGTTCAGCAGGGGGATTAAAAACTCTTGTTTCTTCCATCATGGAAGTTATTGCTTTTGCTTCTGTCATTTATCCAAGTCCCTTCCTTAAAAATTTTTTAATATAATTTAAGCTTTTAAAATTTTTATTCCTGACCTCTACCATTTACAATCACTCTTTTTCCGTAAAAAAAACAAACTTGACTCTTGCTTTTTATCATCTACCAAATACTATACCTACCTGTCACCCCCCTGCCCAGACTGAGTTTAAACACATACGGAATCCTTATTATTAGTAGATGGACATACATATAATAAAATAATACTTTCCTTTCCTACCTGTCAAGCTTTTTTTAAAAACAAGTTTAACTACGCTTAATTTTAAATCTCCACAATTATAGGGAGAATCATGGGCCTTCGCCTGGTTTTTTCATATAAAAATTTTCCCAAGATATCCCTTACTTGAGATTTAATTGCCGTCCACCCGGGAACATCTTGCCCGTTACTTTTTTCCAGCGTTTTTTTTACTTTTTCCCGTGCTTCTTCCATCAGTTCCTCAGATTCCCGCACGTAAACAAAACCCCTGGAAACAATATCCGGCCCGGCAACCAACTGTCCTGATTCCCGATCTATAGTCACCACCACTACCATAATCCCATCCTGGGATAATTGCTTCCGGTCACGCAGGACAATATTGCCTACGTCGCCAATTCCTAAACCATCTATTAAAACCCGCCCGGCCGCAACCCGTCCGGCAAAGCGGCCTGATTGGCGGCCAAACTCTATTATTTGACCGTTTTCAACTACAAAAACGTTTTCCGGTGGAATACCCATGCTTTTGGCCAGCGCGGCGTGTTTAATTAACATCCGGTATTGACCGTGACTAGGAACAAAAAATTTTGGTTTAACCAAATTGAGCATTAATTTAAGTTCTTCCCGACTGGCATGTCCACTTACGTGAATTTCTGATATTGAATCGTAAATCACGTTGGCCCCGCGTTTAAAAAGTTGGTCAATAATCCGGGCTACTAATTTTTCATTCCCCGGAATAGGAGTGGCAGAAATAATAATTGTATCCCCGGGTAAAATTTCTACCAAACGGTGTTCTCCCAAGGCCATTCTGGTCAAGGCCGACATAGGTTCCCCTTGGCTGCCTGTACTTAAAAATACAATTTTATTTTTGGGCAGCCTTTTTGCTTCTTCTATTTCAACTAAAGTACCTTCAGGAATTTGCAGGTATCCCAGTTCACAAGCAATGTTGATTACGTTTATCATACTACGTCCTACTACACTTACTTTCCGGCCGTACCGGTGGGCCGTATTAATGGCCTGCTGTAAACGGTGGATATTTGAAGCAAACGTAGCAACGATAATTCTTTCTTTTGCCTGACGGAAAACCTCATCAAAGGCATCCCCTACCATTCGCTCCGACATAGTGTAACCTAAATGTTCTACATTGGTACTATCCGAAATTAATACCAAAACACCCTCCTCCCCCAGTTGGGCTAATCGAAAAAAGTCAGTTATTTCACCATCTACGGGAGTATGGTCTATCTTAAAGTCTCCGGTATAAACAATTTTTCCTACCGGGGTGTAAACAACAATGGATACCGCGTCAGGTACGCTATGGGAAACACGAACTAATTCCACCTTGAAAGGACCAATGGATATTATTTCTCTTGGTTTTACTTCTTTCAACCGGGCTTCTTCTGCCAACCCTTGTTCTTTTAACTTGTCCTGCAGTAAACCAAGGGTGAGCTTCGTTCCGTAAACGGGCACTTTTAACTGTTTTAAAACGTAGGGCAGCGCGCCAATATGGTCTTCGTGACCGTGCGAAAGAACGACCCCGCAAACAAGGTCCTTATTTTCTAATAAGTAAGTAATATCAGGGATGACAATATCAATACCTAACATATCCTCTTCCGGAAACATTAAACCGCAATCAAGAATAAGGATGCTTTCTTCAAACTTTACCACCATTAAATTTTTGCCGATTTCCCCCATCCCTCCTAAGGGAATCAGGTTTAGTTTGGGTTCTTTTGCCAAACACTTTCCTCCCAAAGTTTTAAGACTAAGAAATAATTTTTAACGCCATTAAAACACCTTTTATCTTTTCTTTTTCTTCTTGGCTCGCTTCCACAAGAGGTAAACGGGGGACGCCTACATTCCAGCCGGTTAAATTCAAAGCGGCCTTAATTGGGATAGGATTAGTGGTAATAAATAAACTCTTAAAAAGAGGAAACAGTTCCAGATGAATTTGCGCCGCACTGTTAATATTACCTGCTGCGGCCGCAGCCACCATCTCCTTTAAGCGCAAACCAACCAAATGCGAAGCCACACTAATTACTCCCTTCGCCCCTAAAGACAGCATGGGTAAAGTAAAGGAATCATCGCCGCTATACAGGGCAAAGTCGGCGGGCAGTAAATTTTTTAGTTCACTTACCTGGTCTAAGTTGGCCGCAGCTTCCTTAAGGGCTGCAATATTATCTATTTTTGCCAACCGGGCTATAGTTTCAGGAAGGACATTTACCCCCGTGCGCCCGGGAATATTATACAAAATTACCGGTAGACGGGTGCTTTGGGCAATTGCTTTAAAATGCTGGTACAATCCTTCCTGAGAAGGTTTGCTATAATAAGGAGCCACTGCCATTACCCCATTTACCCCTGCTTCTTGGGCGGCTTTAGTTAAATATATACTATCGGCGGTATTATTGGTACCTGTATTGGCAATTACGGCCGCCCGGCCATTTACTTCCTCTGCTACTACCCGGAATAATTCAATCTTTTCTTCTTTGGATAAAACAGGTGATTCACCAGTAGTCCCAGCCAGCACCAGACCATCCGAACCTGTTTTAATTAAATGAAGGGCTAACTTACGGGCCACGGAATAATTCACTTGCTGCTGATGGTCAAAGGGGGTTACCATGGCCGTTAAGATACTCCCAAAGTCAACCTTCATTTGTTTCACCTCTTCTCTTTTTCGTTAACCACGAACTGACGGTGTAAAGCCCGGATTGCTTTTTCCATATCTTCTTGTTTTACCAAGACCCAAATGGTAGTGTATGAATCATTAGCCTGTAAAATCTGAATTTCTTCTTTAGTTAAAGCTTCAACAATGCCGGCCATTACCCCCGGCACTCCTGACATTCCGGCGCCTACGGTGGCTACCTTTGCGCACCCGTAGGTTATTTCAGGGGTAAAACTTACGTTTTCTAAAACCTGACTGGCCTTATAAGCTACTTCCTCTTTAACCGTAAACATTACCTCTTTTGAATTGACGTTAATAAAATCAAGGCTAATACCAGCCAAGGCCAGGCTGTTAAACAGGCGGCGCTGTTGCTTTAAATTTTCTTCTCCTTCGGTGTTTATTTTAAACTGAGTAAGGTTGGAAATTTGGGTAATGCCCGTAATAATCCGGTCTCTGGTAATATCAATTGTACCTTTATATACCTCTCCCAGGCTCGTAACCAATGTTCCTGGTGTACTACTAAAAATAGATTTTACCCGTAAAGGAATATTTGCTTGCATTACAATCTCCACGGCGCGGGGATGAATTACCTTAGCCCCTTCGTAGGCCAACTGGCAAATTTCATCATAAGTTACCATTTTTAAAGTCTGGGCTTCACCCACAATACGGGGATCAGCAGTCATGACCCCTTCTACGTCAGTATAAATGTCTACATACTGGGCCCCTAAAGCTACCCCTAGAGCCGCCGCAGTAGTATCACTTCCTCCCCGGCCCAGGGTAGTTATATCCCCCTCCTCGGTTACACCCTGAAAACCTGCCACTACAACTACCTTACCTTCCCGGGCGTACCGGATAACATTTTCCGGTTTTACCTTAATAATCCGGGCATCATTAAAGTTACGGTCAGTAATTATTCCTGCCTGAGCCCCGGTCAAAAAAATAGCCTGGTGCCCTGCTTTTTGAATTGCAGCGGTCAAGGTTATTCCAGAAATAATTTCCCCGCAAGACATAAGTAAATCCATTTCACGTGGAGAAACCTCGCTATAAGTATGACGAACAAAGTTAATCAAGGTATCCGTAGCGTAAGGTTCGCCCAGGCGGCCAATTGCCGAGACCACTACCACAGGGGTACATCCCTCTTCTTTAGCGGCAATTATTCGCGAAGCCACCAGTTCACGTGCTTCTGGAGTACTTACTGAGGTCCCGCCAAATTTTTGAATTAAAAACTTCACTTTTTTACCACCCCGTATTTAATAGCCAGTTCAGCTATTTGAACGGTATTTGTAGCTGCCCCTTTACGCAATTGATCACTGACCACCCATAAATTAAGCCCGTTAGGAATAGAATTATCTTCCCGGATGCGGCCAACAAAAACTTCGTCCAAATCAGAGCAAAATAAAGGCATCGGGTATTTTCTTTCGGCCGGGTCATCCAGGACCGTCACTCCTGGAAAACTGGCTAAAACTTTTTGGGCTTCTTCTTTGGTTATTTTTTTTACCGTTTCAATGTTTATAGCTTCAGAATGACAGCGGTAAACTGGAACCCGGATAGTTGTAGCGGTGATAGCCAGATTGGCATCATGGAAAATTTTTTGGGTTTCTTTTACCATCTTCCATTCTTCTTTAGTATAACCCATCTCTTGAAAGACATCAATTTGAGGGATAAGATTAAAGGCAATAGGGTAGGGAAAAACCTGCGGCGGATATTCTTGATGGTTTAAAACCGCCTTGGTTTGAGCCTTTAATTCTTCCATTGCTTCTGTCCCTGCTCCCGAAGCCGCCTGGTAAGTGGAAACCACCACCCGTTTAATGCCTGCCGCGTCATAAATAGGTTTTAGAGCCATGACCATGACTATGGTAGAGCAATTTGGGTTAGCAATAATTCCCTGGTGAGCCTTAACGTCTTCAGGATTAACCTCGGTTACTACTAAAGGAACCTTTGGCTCTAAACGAAAATTACTGCTGTTATCAACAACTAAACAACCTTTTTCTACGGCCCCAGGGCCAAATTCCAAACTGGCTTTTCCTCCAGCAAATAAAGCTATATCCATACCTGTAAATGAATCAGGGGTAGTTTCTTCCACGGTGTATGTTGTCCCCCGAAAAACCATTTGCCTGCCCGCTGACCTTTTGGTTGCGCCTAATTTAATTTTTTTTACCGGAAAATTTCTTTGGTCTAAAACTTTTAATATTTCCTGCCCTACCGCCCCAGGAGCACCAACCACGACCACATTATATTCCAAAATATGTTCCTCCCTGTAATTATTAAAGGTACAAAATTAGTTAACCGGCCGTACCATGAATTATTGGAGTTACTAAGACCGGTTGGATTTGTTTCCCTTGCAAGGCCATATAAATAGTATCGCTAATTAAGTCCATTTTAGCCATTAATGAATTTGGCTTAGTAAAAGGATTATCCTGACCAAACGGCACTAAATAAATGTTTTTTGTATTTAAAAGCAGACCAATATTTTTGGCATTTAAACCCAGGCCATCATTAGTAGAAATAGCTATAACCACTGGACGCTGGTTACGCAACTGGGCTTTTATACTCATTAAAACCGGACCGTCTGTTATACCGTTAGACAACTTAGCCAGGGTATTACCCGTGCAAGGAGCCACTACAATTACATCTAGCAATTTACCCGGGCCAATTGGTTCTGCGGCCACAATATTATCTATAATAGAGTTAGCGATTATTTCAGCCAACATCCCTTTCCACTGAACCGCCGTACCATAACGCGTATCTGTTTCCGCCACCATCTGACTGATTATGGCGTAAACATTCGCCCCTTCATTAATTAAATTTTGTACCTGAACCATTACTTCTTCCAGGGTACAAAAAGAACCCGTCAGGGCAAAACCTATCTTTACCCCTTTAAAACGCACTTTTAAACACCTCCGCCAAAAGCAGCCAGAATAATTAAGAGGCTAGCCTCTCCAGCAAGATTCGCCGTATTACCCGGGCTAAAATTACGCCTGCTGTTTTTGGTGCTACCCGGCCTGGTAAGCCAGGAACCAGGGTGGCCGCAATTCCTAATTCTTGAGCGGCAGTAAAATCAGTTCCGCCTGGCGCTGAAGCCAAGTCAATAATTAAAACTTCTGGAGCAGCCTTTTCTAATAAGGGACGGGATAAAATTAAAGCCGGGACGGTATTAAAAATGATATCGGCCTGAGGCATTAAGGCTGGCAGATCTGAAAAGTCAGTCGATAACATCCCCATTTCATAAGCTCTGGCCCGTTGGGCAGCATCACGAGCAATTACCGTAACGTGCGCTCCTATAGCGGCAAGCATTCGCGCCAGGGTAACTCCGGTCCGGCCAAAACCTAAAACCAGCGCCCGGCTATCGTGAATAGTAATGGGTAGCCTTTCCATGGCCATTTGGATTGCTCCCTCAGCCGAAGGAATAGAGTTTAATATGGCCATCTCGTCTAAATTCATAATTTCAATAAGCTCTAAACCTGTTTGAGCAGCTATTTCTTTTAAATATGGCTGCGCCACGCCAACAAACACCAGTAACCCTGCTGGAAAAGAAGCCAGTTCCGTTGCCCTTAAGATTAACGGTCGATCATGATAGACCGCGTAAATCTTCTTCTGTTCGTCAACACCAGGAATAGGCAAAATTAAGGCTTGAATATCACGGGATGTTTCATTCAGTTCAGAAAGCACCGTTACCTTAAGGTCTTTTACGGGTAAACCTACTACTTGAACAGAAGCCCCCCAATTAACTAACTGCTCCAATAGCACTATTGCCCGGGCATCACCACCCCATACGGCTAATTTTACACCTTGTAAATCAAGCTGCATGGTTGGCCATCCTCCCTTTTCTTAGCATCTTTTTTATTACCAATAATATATGAATTACTGCCTGGAGAGGTGCTTAAGTGCGGCTGATTGCCGAAAACCAAGTAATTAAATTTTATGGTTGTTTAAAAAGTACGTTTTCTAAACCATATAACACTCCTTCTAAATGAATTACCTGACGAATCGCCATTAAAACCCCGGGCATGAAAGACTCGCGAGAAAAAGAATCATGCCTTATGGTTAGTACCTGGCCTGGGCCACCAAAAATAACTTCCTGGTGAGCCACTAACCCAGGCAAGCGTACGCTGTGAATCCGAATACCGTCGTCAAACAACCCACCCCGGCTGCCTGGCAAGTTTTCTATTTCCTGGTTTGATTCAGGTTCAAAATTATTTTTTTGTTCTTGAATAATTTCCGCGGTTTTTAATGCCGTGCCTGAAGGGGCATCTAGCTTTTGGGAGTGATGCATTTCAATAATTTCTACCCGGGGGAAATATTTTGCGGCTTGAGCCGCAAAGCGCATCATTAATATCGCCCCCAAAGCAAAATTAGGGGCAATTATACATCCTAGTTTTTCCCGTTTTGCTATTTCGTTAATTTCCGGTATATCTTTTTTACTAATCCCGGTAGTTCCCACCACCGGACAAACTTTATTTTTAAGCGCGGTTTTAATGTTGGCCAAAACAGCCGTGGGAGTTGTAAAATCCACCATTACATCCGGTCTGGCCTCCTGCAGAACCTGTTCTAATTCCGAAACAAGCAAAATTCCTGTTTTGCCAGAACCCAAAAGAGAACCGACATCCTGTCCTTCCCCCCGTATATCTACCGCTCCTGTTAATAACATATCTTCTACTTGCCAAACTGTCCTTAAGACCTCTCGACCCATTCGGCCAGCGGCACCATTTACTACTACTTTTAGCACTTAATAAAGAGATACTTAAATTAGCGGTCAACTTTCATTCTCCCGACTTCAGCCTTCAGTCTTTAGCCTTCAGCCTTCAATTTTTGAGCCGACCGTTTACGCTTAAGTACCCTTTTTCCCTCCTTCAGCCGGGCTTAATTTAAGCTTAATTTTCATATATTTAAACTGAAATGTCAAGAAAAAAAGATCTCTTATTCGCCCTGGCATAATTAGGCAGATTGAGTAATTGTTTACACTTTTACGCAAATTATTCTTCCCAATAATTAAAGTCAACATTTTCCTGCCT
Organism: Firmicutes bacterium UBA4795; assembly: GCA_002402825.1. GTDB lineage: Bacteria > Bacillota > Desulfotomaculia > Desulfotomaculales > Nap2-2B > SCADC1-2-3. The sequence goes on along the minus strand of DHGP01000033.1, from coordinate 38,853 downwards.
TAACTCTACAATAATTACTTCCACCCCAATTTTCTTAATTGCTTCCCACGGAATAGCCAGGTATTGTTTACCGGCCCAAAAACTAATTAAGCTGCTTCTTCGAGGAAGGATAATAGAACGAACCTGTCCAGTATTCTCATCAAAAACAAGGTCGCTTTCTCCAACTATCCCAAGGCGAACACCATTGGATATATTTACTATTTCTTTACCTACCAGTTCACTTAACCGCAATTAATTTTTCCTCCCCCCTAAGAAGAATAGGGGTAAAATTTAGAACCGTCGTCTTAGCTTAAAAAAATTTATGATAAAAGGCTGGATAATAGCCAGGGCAATAGAAATAGCCGCTATAGGCTCAAGGTAAACTTCACCTAACCGGACCCGCTCCGGAACATTTAAATTCAAAAAAGTAGCCAATAATACCAGCGATAAATAAATTCCGCCTGCTGTGCCAACCAAACCAGCCATAGCCCGGGAGAAGGGTGAAGCTTTACTATCAGCCAGTAAATCCCATGATTTTGTCCGTCGGACGTTAAGCCGCCATCTTTTCCAGACAGATAAGATAAGTAAAACAAAAACGGCGAAAATAAAAACCGGTTCCATTATTCCCTCACTTTTATTTCCCAGTTTCTTAGATTGTAAAAAACAGGTTTTTAGCCTGTTTCACGAATACTTTTTTCCAACACCTTATAATTATTTATCGGCCCTATACTGGTCAGGGTAAAAAGTTCTGTTTTAAGGATACTATTGGCTGCTTCTTTTATTTCGGTAATAGTTACCTGATTAATTTTTTCTAAAATTTCTTCCGGGGAGATAACCCGACCCAAATAAAGTTGTGATTTGCCCAAAGCACCAAGCTGAGCAACAATGCTTTCCAGACCTAACAATAAATTACCCCGGTAATGGTCTTTAGCGCGTTGTAATTCAAGCTCACTAACTCCATTTTCCTGAATTTTTTTAATTTCTTTAATAATAAGGGCAATAACCGCCGCTACATTCTCTTTGCTCAAGCCGGCGTAAATCACAAAAAGTCCGGTATCACGGTAAGCACGAGGGTAAGAGTAGATAGAATATACTAACCCTCGCTGTTCCCGAATTTCTTGAAAAAGCCTTGAACTTAAACCAGTTCCTAAAATAATATTAATTAATTGAAAAACATAGGTTTTCGCGTCATTAAATGGTAATCCCTGGGTCCCAAAACAAAGATGAACCAGTTCTGTATCCTTAAAATAACAATTTACTGAACTATAAGCTGTAGGACAAACTAAACTACGAGGTTGGACTTTTCCCTTTAAGCCCCCAAAAGTTTTTTCCAGTTTTTCAATTACTATTTCCGGTTGGAAATTACCGACAACAACCATTATTATATTATCGGGAACATAATAATTTTGGTAAAAATTTATTATATCCTGGCGGGATAAATTACTAATTACTTCCTGATTACCGATCACCGAACGTCCTAAACTGTGCCCCTGCCAGATAGTGGTAGCAAAAAGATCGTGGACTAATTCTTCGGGAACATCCTCATATGTTTTTATTTCCTCAATAATAACTTTTCGTTCCCGGTCAATATCTTTTACGTCAAAACGGGAATGGAATAACATATCATTAAGCACGTCTATAACTAAATCAAAGTGCTCGTCAAGCACCCTCGCGTAAAAACAAGTATATTCTTTGGTGGTAAAAGCGTTAAGCTGTCCTCCTACTGCATCCAAAGCTTCGGCAATTTGCCTGGCGGTCCGCCGGGCGGTACCTTTAAACATTAAATGTTCAATAAAATGCGAAATTCCATTCAAAGAAGGCGCCTCGTAACGTGAGCCTACGTCTACCCATATTCCTACCGCTATTGACCGGACATGAGAAATACCTTTAGTTATTATTTGCAAACCATTTCCTAAGACAATCTTTGAAGGCATATTTTAAGCCTACCTTAATTTATTATTTAATTTATTTTTATGCCGGAAGAAAAAGTAATATTTCTTTATTAAACAAAAACCCCTCCATCATACTTTAATTCTTGGTAGGGGCCCGCTATAATTTTTTATATATTTACTTAAAGATAATCCAATTATTAACCGCTATTAACCACAAGCCCATCAACAAGGTTAACGCATAGACTTATGAGGAGACCGTCTGTTACGCGGCCTGGTCTTATCCACTAAAACCGGTAAGGCATCTTTGCGGGAAAGTTTTAACCGACCGTGGTCATCATATCCTATAACTTTAACCATAACCTGGTCCCCTTCTTTAACCACATCTTCCACTTTGTTTACCCGCTGGTGGGCTAACTGGGAAATATGAACCAAACCCTCTTTACCCGGCAATCCCAACATCCCTGGAATAATCTCAACAAAACAACCAAAATCAGTAATGCGGGTAACCTGTCCGGTATAAATTTCCCCCGCGGTTATTTCTTTAGTCAGGTTTTTAATAATCTCCTGAGCCTTTTCCCCGGCAGTAGGGTCCGTTGCCGCTATAAAAACTCGTCCGTCATCTTCAATATCAATTTCCACCCCGGTTTCCTCAATAATTTTTTTAATAATTTTACCTCCGGGGCCAATAACATCCCTAATTTTTTCCGGGTCAATTATCATATGAAAAATACGCGGGGCGTAAGGTGATAATTCTGGCCGGGGTGCAGCTATAACTTCCTGAATTTTAGCTAAAATAAACAACCTGGCCTCAAGAGCTTGGGCCAAAGCTTTTTCTAATATTTCCCTGGTTACGCCAGCTATCTTAATGTCCATCTGTAGAGCAGTTATCCCTTGCCTTGTGCCGGCAACCTTAAAATCCATATCCCCTAAATGGTCTTCCAGGCCTTGAATATCCGTAAGGATAGCTAACTCATCATCTTCTTTAATTAGCCCCATGGCAATTCCTGCTACCGGGGCCTTTATGGACACGCCGGCGTCCATTAAGGCAAGGCAAGAACTGCACACACTGCCCATTGAAGTTGAACCGTTTGATTCAAGCACCTCAGAAACTAAACGAATGGTGTAAGGAAAAGTCTCTTCATTTGGAATCAACGGTTCTAAAGCTCGTTCCACCAAGGCGCCGTGTCCGATCTCGCGCCGGCTGGTTGCCCGCATGGGTCGTGTTTCGCCAGTACTATACGGAGGAAAATTATAGTGGTGCATAAAACGTTTGCTTTCTTCAATACCTAAGCCGTCCAAAATTTGCTCATCGGATACTGCCCCTAATGTAACTACAGAAAGAACCTGGGTTTGCCCCCGGGTAAACAGGGCTGACCCGTGTGTTCGGGGAAGTACTCCTACCTCCATATAAAGGGGGCGAATTTCTTTAAGGCTGCGTCCGTCAATACGTTTACCTTCTTTTAAAATAAACCGTCGGATTACCTTTTTTTTAACCTTTTCAATCAAATTACTTAAAAAAACTTCCTCTTCTGGAAAATAACTTAAAAAGGACGGGAGCAATTCTGCTTTTGTTTTTTCCAGGTAGTTTTCACGTTCCATTTTGCCCAGTTTTTCCGCCTGGCAATGCTCAACGGCTTTAGTTATGGCATCGGTAAGCTCATTTATAACGGCCGCTTCTATTTCTGTTTTTGGGTCAGGTTCTTCTAGTTCAATTTTAGGCTTGGCTAATCCTAAAGTTAGAGCTTCTTCCCGAAAGGAAGTAATAAAAGCACAAATTTCTTTTATTACCTCGTGACCATAAGCTATTCCTCCCAGTGCTTCTGCCTCTGTAATCTCCTGGGCTCCTGCTTCGACCATCATTATGGCCTGAGCTGTTCCGGCTACCACCAGGTTTATTTTACTTTTATTTGTCTGTTTTAAAGTAGGGTTAACCACGTACTGATTACCAACCAAACCAACAGCAACGCCCCCTACAGGGCCCTGAAAAGGAATTTCACTTATCTGCAAAGCCGCTGACGCACCAATTAAACTGGCAATTTCAGGAACGTTATCTTGATCAACTGAAAGTACGGTCACTATAATTTGTACTTCGTGGTGGAAATTTTCGGGAAACAAGGGACGAATCGGCCGGTCTATCAGCCGTCCTGACAAAACAGCCTTTTCGCTAGGACGACCTTCGCGCTTAATAAAACCACCTGGTATCTTTCCAACGGCATACAACCTTTCTTCGTAGTCCACCGTTAACGGAAAAAAATCAATCCCTTCCCGCGGTTCTTTTGACATTGTTGCTGTAACCAGAACCACTGTATCACCATAACTTACTAGCACTGCGCCTCCAGATTGGCGGGCTACTCTTCCAGTTTCTATTTGTAATATTCTTCCGCCTATTTCTAACTTCTTTTTTAAAACCGGCTGCGTTGACATGCTATACCTCCTGTTAAAACTTAATTTATTACCCCTTTTTAAAAGTGCTTTTAAACATAATTCATTTTTATTTACGCAGTCCTAGTTTTTCAATTAAATCACGGTATCGTTTAAAATTATGATCACGTAAATAATTTAAAAGAGAACGCCGTTTACCAACCATTTTCAATAAACCACGGCGTGAATGATAATCTTTTTTGTGAACCTTCAAATGCTCTGTTAAGACATTGATTTTCTCTGTAAAAATAGCAATCTGGACTTCTGGTGAGCCAGTGTCTTTTTCGTGTAGTTTATGCTGGCTAATTACCTCCTGCTTTTTTTCTAAGGTTAAAGCCACCTAATTCACCTCCTTGCTATTAATTTGCCTTACCGAAGGGGCGTTAAATTTAACGCCCCTCCTTATATATTACTTTTTTTTATTTTAACACATATAAAGATAAGTGTAAACTTTACAGTATTCAATCGAAAACTTTGTATAGGTCTCGGCCAGTTTTACAAATTTGGTAATATTGTATGCCTGATCGAGAAATTGCGCAAAATGTTTCTCAAAGTCATTGAAACAGGGGGTTATATTAAATATGGTTTTATCCTGCTCAGCCCACATTCGTTTCCAGTAAAATCCATCAAGTTCAGACATATTTTTGGTTTTGGTCCCATATCTTTTAAAGTAAAAGGGGAGGGTGTTTTTTATGCAGGAGTTTATTTATTTAATTGATGAATTACCTCAATGGAGCTAATATTAAAGGTATCCGGGGTAGATATTTCTGTTTGTCCTTCCTGTGGAGAAAACTGGTACTAAGTCTTTAATCTTTTACCGGCTGCCGGGTAATTTAGAGCCAGCTGAATACTTCTTTTTGCCATGGCTTCGTTCAACACGGATTTGCGCAATTGCCATCCTTCCTACAATTGATACTGTATCTATTATTTGCCTTCATCTTTATTTGTGATAAAGGCTTTTTTCCGGGCAACTGCGCAACCAATCCGAAGTGATATACGCCGTGCCCATATCATATCTTCCTCTTACTTGCATTAAGTATAGTAATTCCCACAATCTCTCCTTTCTCATATCTGATTATGATGTCATCATCAATGCTCCTGGACATAATCCTCTACATCACCAAATAACCTCAACCGGATATAGGGCAATTTGCGGATCTACAGTTATAATAGGTAGGTTTTCAAGTATAGCCTGCGCAATGAGAAGCCGGTCAAAAGGATCACGGTGATAATCTGGAAGGGTATAAACATACAGGGCATGATGCATTTCAATGGGTAAGGAAGTAGTAGCATTAATGATCAGTTGTTCGGAAATAAAAGACTCCAGATTGTCTGGCAACTGCAGCTTACCCAGGTTTGCTTTAATTGCCATTTCCCACCCACTGGCAGCGCTAAGGAATAGATCGTTTTTCCCATCGCTTATGATTTCGCAAACTCGATCTGACAATGATGGGTTATCGGTGATCCACCATAAAAAGGTGTGAGTGTCTAGAAGCGCTCTCATTTTTCAAATGCCTCTAAAATCGTTTCGGGAAGCGGCGCATTAAAATCAGGCGTAATGGTAATTCTTCCTTTAGCGCTTCCAGGGTTGCGCTTGCCAGGTTGCTTTGTTATCGGGATCAGGCGTGCAATGGGCTTGCCAGCTTTAGCAATAATGACTTCTTTTCCTGTGCTTACTTGTTCTAAAAGTTTGGAAAAGTGGGTTTTTGCTTCATGTATGTTTACCTGCAGTGGCATTTAAAATCACCTCTTATTTAAAGAGTATAGACTAAGTCCATGACTAAGTCAAGAAAAAAGTTTTCTTGACAACATCTTTTTCCAATTGGCTATTGACATTTAACCCTAGACTTAGTTTCAACGACACTATAGAGCCAGCTGAATACTTCTTTTTGCCACGGCTTCGTTCAACACGGGATTGCGCAATTGCCATCCTTCTTATAACCGATACTGTATCTATTATTTGCCTTCATCTTTATTTGTAATGAAGGCTTTTTTCCGGGCAACTGCGCAATCAATCCGAAGTGTTAGACACCGTACCGCGCTTATTCATACCTTTATTATTATAATCTTTCCGTAATTTAAGCAGTAAAGCCCGTAAAAAAGAAGGTAATTTTACAAAATAAATCCGCATGTTTTTCGCTCCTTTGTACTTTTAATTAATAATATTCTCTTAGAGGAGTACTCAACCTATATTATGGTAGTTTCTTTCTCTTAAGATTATTGAGTGCTCTCTTTAAAAACATCTTGTTTACTCTCAATTTCTGAGGGTGATTTTGCTAGCATATCTTCCGGTAAAGTTCCTTTTTTTGCAAAACCTTGTAATATTGTATTCGCGTAAGACATTAATTCATCTAACCTAACGTTTTCTTTACTTTGAGCCGGAACATTCACCGTATTATTCAAAGAAATACCTGGTTCAAGTTTTACCGGTTGTTTTTCTTTAAACAACTTAAATACACCTTCAGAGATTATTTGGATCCCGGCGGTAAAAACTTCCACGGTTTGGATTGCCAATTTAGTATGATTAATAAAGTTTTTTATTCTTTGCTCCAGGGAGAAAGGTAATTGAATTTGTCCTTGTCCCTTTAATAAATTATCTACGTGTAAAATAAGCTCACTAAGACGGTTAATAATTTGTTCCTCCTGTTTTGCCGTTTCACTGAAGCGGGTTATTTCTTCAGAAAGCTTATCTATGGCCGTAACTGCCGCGCTGACTTTTTTTGTATGCTCCATTTCCTGTTTTTTATCAAGCTGTAGCTGGTCAACTTTTTTAATTAGTTGGTCAAGCAGTTCATTAGTTGATTTACCAGAAAGATAATCCAATATTTTCCCTCCTTAGTTATTTAAATCTTTATTAAAACCTTAAATTTATTTAAACTTATATGAATAAAGAATAAAAATTATACCTAAAAAAAGAAGGATAAACCCCTACCCCTTCCCTCCCCCTTTGAAGGAGATAGTCAGGGCGGGGTGCATTAACCTTTTTTATCCATTTTCATTCCTCTAAGATACGTTTTGGTTAACTTCTGACGCTAAAGATAAATCGAACTGTTCATGACGCTCATGCAAAGCATAATCTGCCCGGACCAACCCTGCCCCTTGCTGGGAAGGCTTGAGGCCTTTTAAATTTTCTGCCGTAGCTTTTAGACGCTTAAATACCCTGGTTGAATCTTTTTCGGGATTATGAGCTATTAATAAGGCGGCTACGCCGGTTACGTGAGCAGTGGCCATAGATGTACCGCTCATTTTTTCATACTCACCCCCTCTGGCTGTAGAAAGGACACGGGTAGCCGGAGCTACTAAATCTATTTCCGGACCTTGACTGCTAAAGATAAAAAGTTGATTTCTTTCGTTTATCCCACCTATAGCAATAGTTTCCGGGTACGCAGCCGGATAATCCACGGAATTTTTACTCCCGTCATTACCAGCCGCGGCCACCAAGACTATCCCTGCTCCAGCGGCGGCTTTTACAGCCTGGTGAAGAGCTGCACTGGGGTGATCGCTGCCAAAACTCATATTTACTACCTGCATTTTATTTTGGACGCACCAGCCTAAACCTTTAACTATGTCTGTAACGCTGCCCCTTCCGTTTTTATCCAATACTTTCACGGCAAAAAGATTGACCTGCGGCGCTACGCCAATAATACCAACCCCATTGTCCACGGCGCCAATAGTGCCAGCCAGGTGAGTACCGTGGCCATTATCATCATAAAAAGAGCGCTTAGAATTAATTATATTAACGCCGCCTTTTACATTGACCCGCAAATCAGGATGTTTGGCGTAAATTCCTGTGTCCAGGACTGCCACGTTAACTGTTTTTCCTTGTGAAGCAGACCAGGCCTTATTTGCACCAATGCGGGACGTTCCCCAGGGAATTATTTGCTGTCCTCCTTTAGTCTTAAAAATAGACTCGCCCCAAGGGTGTTTAATCTTTATAACCGGGTATAATTTAACTCTTATGTTTTCTTCAATATGCAAAACTTCTTTTTGGACCTTTAAAGATTTTAGCATTTTTTCTAAGGATCCGGTACAAACAACCCCGCTGATTAAGGGCAAAAAGGAGATGTTTTTTGCGCCGTGCTTCTTTAACAAATCAAGAACAACCTTTGCTTTTAAGCCAGGTTTTAACAACACAATCAGTTCATTTTCTAAAGTAGATTTTTCTTCCATCCAAAAATTTTTTCTGGACATAAGTTTATCGTTAACCCCCCGGTATTAAATTTTTGATTTTATTAACTTCCTGAACCATTTGATTAAGCTGTTTTAGAATTTCATCTTTTTGATTTTGGTACTGTTTCACCTGCGTTACTACCTTAACCAGAACAGCCAGGTCAGTGTTAAGCTTATCTACGGGCAGGGCTTCCGGCCGGTTAGTTTTAATGACTTCTATTTTTTTATTTATCCTCTCCAGGATACCATTAATACTTTTATTTGTTAGATTTACCAATAAAAACACATCCTCATCCAGTTAATTAAAGGTATTTTTAAGAACAAAGGGCTACGCATTGTAGCCCTTAACCAAAGTGGATAGGAAAAACACTTTATTTTATAAAGCAAACATTATTACCCCGATTAAAAAAAGAACAGCGCCAATAAATCCTATTACGGTTGAACCTAAATTCCATCCCACAATTACTAAAAATAAACCTAATCCGGCAATAAGTAACCCTACTAATTGAGGAGCAAGAAAGCCAAAGATAAGACCTTTCTTACCAACTTCTGGTTTTTCTACCGTGTCGGTCTTTTCAATTACATCAACCATAAATTTTCCTCCTTGATCAATAATTTTACGTAACCCAGGTTACCATTTTAATTTATTATATGAACGGACGTATTTTTTGTTATTCTTTTAAAAGAATTTTTTTAAAAAAGATGGCCGATGAATGGGGCACGCTCCGTGTGTCAGGAGGGCTTCTTTGTGCTGACGGGTTAAATAACCCTTATTTTTTTTAAACCCGTAAACAGGATAAAGAGCATCCCACTCTAAACACAGGTGGTCTCTTGTTACTTTGGCAATGATGGAAGCAGCAGCAATACTCTGGCTTTTAACGTCCCCTTTAATAATATTTTCCTGAGGAATGTTCAAGGCTATATTTTCTGCGTCAATAAGCAAAAAATCGGGCTTTAGAACCAAATTTTTTACCGCTTCAAGCATGGCCTGGCGCGCCGCGTTTTTAACGTTAAGCCGTTCTACAATTTCAAGCTCAGCCATACCCACCCCAACCGCCAACGCCTTTTGGTAAATTAGCTTATAAAGCACTTCTCTTTTAGCCGCGGAAAGTAATTTGGAATCTTTAATTTCCGCCCATTGGAAATTCCGGGGTAAAATTACGGCTGCCGCCACTACCGCCCCAATTAAACTCCCTCTGCCGGCCTCATCAATCCCCGCTACTAAATGAAAACCTTTTTCCCAAAATTTACGTTCGTAATAAAGCCTATCCATCCTAAAACCCCATTTAATGAAAAATTTCCGGAGCAAAACTTTTCCCTCGGGAGAAAGAAAGGTTAAAAATATCGGCTATGGTAGCCGCAACATCAGCGTAAGTATCGCGAATACCTAAATTTACGCCTGCCTTTACTTTTTTCCCGTAAACCAACAAAGGAACATATTCCCTGCTGTGGTCGGTGCTGGGGGTGGTAGGGTCACAACCGTGGTCGGCGGTAAGCATCAAAATATCATCTAGTTGTAAAACTCCGGTGATTTCAGGAAGACGGGTATCAAATTCCTCCAGCGCTTTAGCGTAACCATAAGGGTCATTGCGGTGACCGTAAAGCATATCAAAATCAATCAGGTTAGTAAAAATTAGTCCCTTTTCCTTTCTATCCAGAAAGGCCAGCGTCTTATCAATTCCCTCTTGATTGTTTTGGGTGGTTACAGAATGGGTTATTCCTTGCCCGGCAAAAATATCTTTTATTTTACCTACGGCAAATACCGCCAGGCCGCTATCTTTTAACCCCTCTAAAATGGTTGGACCAAAAGGGAGCAAAGAAAAATCATGCCGGCGGGTAGTCCGGTAAAAAGCCCCTGGTGGTCCCGTAAAGGGCCGGGCAATTACCCGTCCCACCCCATGCTTTCCCTGCAGTAAACTGCGGGCAGCCTGACACCAAAAATAAAGTTTTTCTAATGGAACTATCTCTTCGTGAGCGGCAATTTGAAAGACGCTGTCAGCGCTGGTATAAACAATAGGGTAACCTGTTTGCAAGTGTTTTTCCCCTAACTCGTTAATAATTTCCGTTCCTGAAGCTGCTTTATTACCCAATACAGGCCGGCCAATAAGCTCCTGAAAAGGTTCGATTATTTCCGGCGGAAAACCACCGGGGTAAACAGGAAAAGGTTTATCTAAAATAAGACCGGCTATTTCCCAGTGACCGGTAGTAGTATCCTTACCCGGGGATTTTTCCGCCATTTTCCCGTATGCCCCAGCAGGCTGAAGTACCGGAGGCACACCAGAAATAAAGGTGATGTTTCCTAAACCCAAGCAAGTCAGGTGAGGTAAAAACAAACCTTTAACAAAAGAGGCGCAATTAGCCAAAGTATGACTTCCTTCGTCCCCGTAAATGGCTGCGTCAGGAAGCGCGCCGACCCCCACACTGTCCAAAACTACTAAAACAACCCGCTTAATAAACAAAAAACCATCACCTTTGACCAGGCTAGTGGCACAGGCTTCCAGCCTGTGGTTGGCAGGCAGGATGCCTACCCTCCGAACCTGGCTTATCTTTACCTGTTTTAACTGTTCTTATCTTACCAAAAGTTCATAAACTTACAAAGAAAAATTATTCCTTAAAACAAAGTATCTTTATAAAAGACGGCCGAAAAAGTTCAAATCCCCCTCCCCCTAACCCCCTCCCTCAAGGGGAGGGGGGAGGGTCAATATAAACAGGTAAAAATTTTAAGCTTGACCTAAATAAAAAAATATAGTTTAATCTAAATAAGAATAAACTTATTTAGGATTTTTATTTAAAGCAAAAATGTCTGATACATTTTTTGTCCAGCAATTAAGACAACACGGTTACAAAATTACTCCTCAACGCCGGGCAATCATAGAAGCTTTGGCCGAAGCACCATTGGCGCCCAAGGCCAGTGAAATATGGGAAAAGATACGGCAAAAGTACCCGGACATAAGTCCGGATACGGTTTACCGCAACCTTACCTTACTGGTAGATTTAGGAATGGTGCAACAAATATATTTAAGGAGTAAAGAAACCAGTCGTTTTGAGGTTAACATCCCCCACCACCACCACCTGGTTTGCCTTAAATGCGGTTGTTATTACTGTCTGGAAGGATGTCTGGTAAACGAGCAGGATTTAGAGGCCGCCAAACAAAGAGGGTTCACGGTAATTGGACACGCCTTAGAGCTTTACGGTTACTGTTTGTCCTGCCAAGAGGTAAGAGAGGAAGGGCTGAGATGAGGAACTTTTGAATAACCGCCATGAATAATAAAAGGAAACAAGAAAAGGGAGTTGAATGGCAGAAAAGAATGTTCAGGATGTTAAAGAAAAAAAGTTTTTGGTCCGTTTTTTTATCTTGTCTGACCGGGCTATTTTTTCTGACTGTTTGTATGGGCTGTAGGCAACCCGGAGTCAGCCCCGCTTTAACCGAAACAAACACGCCTGCTAAGCCTATTGTATATACCAGTATTTACCCTTTGTACGATTTTACCCACCAAATTGGCGGCAATAAAATAAATGTCCGGCAACTGGTTCCCTCTAATGCTGAACCGCACGATTGGGAGCCTACGGCTAAAGACTTAATGGAGTTACAAAAAGCCGACCTTTTTATTTATAACGGCGCCGGTATGGAGCCGTGGCTGGATAAAGTATCCGCCACCTTAAAAGAAGCAAATTCAAACTGTTTTTTGGTTGACGCATCCCGCGGCATTAATTTATTAAAATGGGCCGCTGAAGAAAAGAAGACTAAAAAGGAGGCGCAGGAAACGGGCTATGAACAGAAGGCAATGACCCTTGAAGATAAATCTGAAGAAGAGCATGAACATGGTCTATACGATCCTCATATTTGGCTAGACCCGGTGCGGGCGAAACAACAAGCGGCAAACATTAAAGAGGCCCTGGTTAAAATCAGCCCGAAAAATAAGGTAATTTTTACCTCGAATTATCAGCACCTGGCAGCCGCCCTGGATGAATTAGATGGACAATTTAAAGCTATGGTTAAGAATGCCGGGCATAAAGAGTTTGTGGTGGTTGACCCGGCCTTTGCTTACCTGGCTGATCGCTACCACTTAAAGCAGGTGGCCGTTTTAGGATTTTGCACGGAGGGGGAACCTTCCCCAGGAGAAATGCAAAAATTGGTGGACTTTGTCCGGCAGCGGCAAATAAAGTATATTTTTTTTGAAGAAGCTTACAGCCCCAAAGTAGCCCAAACCCTGGCCCAGGAAGCAAAAGTGCAAACTCTAACCTTAAATGCGGTACACGGGCTAACTGCTAAAGACACAAAAACTGGCAAAAACTACTTAAAAGTAATGAAACAAAACCTGGAAAATCTTAAATTAGCCTTGGAGGCTTAAAATGAGTGCAACGGTAATTAAGGTCCAAGACCTATCTTTTGGTTATAACGCCAAGCCCATTTTAAATAATATTAATTTAAGGGTTAACGCCGGGGATTTTTTGGGTCTTATTGGTCCTAATGGTTCAGCCAAGACCACTTTTATAAAGCTAATCCTGGGTATTTTAAAGCCCTGGCGCGGGCAAATCCGCTTGTTTGACCAGGATATTACAGTATTTAAAAGGTGGGATAAAATTGGTTACTTGGCCCAACGGGCGGCCTCCGTCAATATTGGTTTTCCGGCTACGGTAGAAGAAGTAGTGGCGGCCAATTTATACCGTCAGGTAGGCCCTTTTCGTGCACCAAAAAAAACTCACTGGTCCAAAGTACAATCAGCCCTGGAAACGGTTGGTCTTATAAACAAACGTAAATGCTTAATTGGGAACCTTTCGGGGGGTGAGGTGCAAAAGGTCTTTATTGCTCGCGCCCTGGTAAACGAACCCGCGCTTTTTCTCCTTGACGAACCAACCGTAGGGGTGGATTTAAAAGGCCAGGAAGGCTTATATGAACTGCTTGACCAGCTAAACAAGCAGTGGCATATTACCATTATCTTAATTTCTCATGACGTGGGGGTAGTTACGGCCCGGGTTAAAAGGCTGGCTTGTTTAAACGACACTCAAATTTTTGTTTTTGACCAGCCGTTTGATTTTCTTTCCTCGCCAGATAACCTGGCTAAAGTTTACGGCCAGGGAATGCAAACCTTAATTCACTGCCACCAGGTTAACTGCAAGGGACGTTCTTTTAATGCTTGAAATATTTCAGTATGACTTTATTAGACATGCTTTTATGGCCGGTTTAATTATTGGGATTATTTGTCCGCTTATTGGCTTATTTATTGTTTTAAAACGCCTTTCGATGATTGGGGACGCCCTGTCCCACGTTTCCTTAGCCGGGGTTGCGGCGGGAATGCTTTTAGGCATTTATCCCGTTTACGGAGCGTTAATCTTAATGCTTCTGGCCGGTTTAATTATTGAAAGATTAAGAAACACTTACCAGCAATACGCCGAATTAGCCATCGCCGTTGTTTTATCTTCCGGTATGAGCCTGGCGGTTATTTTATTAAGCGCGGGCCGCTCATTTAATACCAGTATTTTTACCTATCTTTTTGGCAGCATTCTTACCGTTAATGAACATGATCTTTTTACCATTGGTATTTTAGGAATAATAATTGTCGCCACCGTAGTATTTTTACGGAAGGAACTTTTTTTTGTTACTTTTGAAGAAGAAGCCGCCCGTCTTGCCGGTGTTCCAGTTACCCTGATTAACCTGATTCTTATTCTTCTTACCGCCTGTACCATTGCGGCCACCATTAGAATTGTGGGTATGCTGCTGACCTCTTCGCTAATGGTTATTCCTGTAGCTACCAGCCTGCAGTTAAAAAAGGGTTTTTATCATTCCCTGATCTTTGCCGTTTTGTTTAGCCTTTTAGCAGTGATAGGCGGGTTAATTCTGGCCATTTATTTAAACCTAGCCCCCGGGGGGACTATTGTATTTTTTTCCGTTTTAATGCTTTTATTTGTTCTTTTAATGCGGGCTAAACTGCTAGGCCGGCCACAATAAGCCTTTCTTTTCCGTTCAGGTCAAGAAAAACGTTAAACTTCCAGCCTGCTGCATTTAACAGCCCGAATATTTGATTTATTGCGGCCGGGTTAATTTCCATTAATAAATAGCCGCCCGGTTTCAAAAATTCACGCCCTTGAGAAATTAAGCGACGGTAAAAGTCCAGGCCATCTTTGCCCCCGTTAAGAGCCAGACGAGGCTCATACAACCGGACATCGGGTTCAAGGCAAGCTATCTCACGCGTTGGAATATAAGGCAAGTTAGCGGTAATTAGGCTTACTTGCCCCTCACAACCTTGATTTTTTAAGGGTTCAAGTAAGTCCCCTTGCCAAAAGGTTATACGTTCTGCTACCCCGTGCCGTTCAGCATTTAAGCGCGCCACCTCTAAAGCAGCAGGACTTATTTCAGTAGCGTAGATACAGACCTTGTTAAGATATTTTATATGTTTGGCTATACTGACCGCAATAGCGCAGGAGCCTGTACCTACATCTACAATTAATATTTTATCTTTTGGAGTTTGGCTCTTTGAATTTTGCCTTCCTGCTTCGAACAGGCTGGAAGCCTGTCCTACTCCGAGCGCCTTGGCGTTTAATATTTCCAGCGCCTTTTCTACCAACAACTCGGTTTCAGGGCGGGGAATAAGAACCGCCGGGTTGACTAAAAAATCCAGACTCATAAATTCTTTGTGCCCGGTTAAATAAGCTACTGGCTCCCTTTGCCCCCGCCGTTTAACCATTTGCCGGAAATTTTCTTCTTCTTCAAGGTTTAATAAACGCTCATTTTGGCGATACAAGGCAACCCGGTCAAGTTTGGTACAAAAAGCCAGCAAAACCTCCGCCTCCAGGGCCGCATTCTCCAAACCGCTCTTTTTTAAATAATTCTTAGCCCAAAGCAAAGCCTTATTTATGGTAAGCATTTAATAGTAGCCTTTTAATTAAATTTGCTGTAATTGCTGAGTTTGAAAAAAGTATATTAAGGAATTAATAACTTCATCAAGGTCCCCCATAAGCACCTCGGGTAAACGGTAAAGGGTTAAATTAATCCGGTGATCAGTAACCCGGCTTTGCGGAAAATTGTAAGTCCGGATACGTTCACTGCGGTCGCCGCTGCCCACCTGGGTCTTGCGGGTATGAGCAATTTTTTCTTTTTGTTCTTCCTGGGCTAAGGCTAAAAGACGGGCGCGTAAAACCCGCATAGCCTTATCTTTATTTTTATGCTGGCTTTTTTCATCCTGGCAGGTAACTACAATATTCGTGGGTAAATGGGTAATTCGTACAGCCGACTGGGTAGTATTTACCGATTGTCCGCCGGGACCGGAGGAACAAAATAAGTCAATCCGTAGGTCATTGGGGTTAATGTTTACATCCACTTCTTCTGCTTCAGGGAGCACAGCTACCGTTGCCGCTGAAGTGTGAATCCGCCCGCTTGATTCAGTAACGGGTATCCGCTGAACCCGGTGAACACCGCTTTCATACTTCAACCGGCTGTAAGCCCCTTGACCCTCAATAAGAAAAATTACCTCTCTAAAACCATTTAAATCAGAAGAATTGGTATTCATCAAATCAATTTTCCAGCCTTGGCGTTCCGCATAGCGAGTATACATTCGAAAAAGTTCAGCCGCAAATAAGGCGGCTTCTTCACCACCTGTGCCGGCCCTGATTTCCACAATTACATTTTTTTCATCATAAGGATCCCGCGGCAACAGCATAAGCTGCAACTGCCGGGTTATTTTTTTCTTCTTCTCTTCCAGTTCTTTTAATTCAAGATTCAACATTTCTTTAAAGTCCGGCTCTATAGGTGTACTGAGTAATTCCACAGCTTCTTTTAAATCCTGCTCTATTTTTTTAAGCTCCCGGTAAACAGCCACTATTTCGCTTAACTCTGCGTGCACCTTAGTATACTGCTGCCATTGGGTATAGTGGTTATTAATAATTTCCGGGTTGGCAATTAAATTAGTCAGCTCATCATAACGTTTTTCAATACTTTCTAGTTTATCAAACATAAACCTCACCTACTACTGCCTGAAGCGCCGATATGGCTACTTCTATTTGAGCCTCGTCAGGCTCGTTAGTGGTTAAACCTTGTAACCAGCGGCCCGGAGCCATTATTATCCGGCATAAGAAAAAATCAGGGTATTTGGCGGTAAATTTTAGTAATTCGTAAGAAACACCGGCTAACACTGGTAAAAGTAAAATCCGGGAAATTACCCGCCACCATAATACTTGCTGCCCAAGCAGGGAAAATAAAAAAATACTGATGACCAAAAATATTAAAAGAAAACTCGTTCCGCAACGCGGGTGAAAAGTAGAATATTGTTTTACGTTAGAAACAACAAGCTCCCCACTGGCTTCAAAAGCGTTAATAACTTTGTGTTCTGCCCCGTGGTACTGAAAAACGCGCTTTATATCCGGCATCCGGCTGATAATTACCACGTACCCTAAAAAAACAACCAGACGAATAATTCCTTCCGCTAGATTTTGGACCAAACTGCTCCATTCTTGATTGACTATATAATGAGTTAACCCGGTGGGTAAAACAATAAAAAGAAAAATAGCTAAAGCCAGGGCAACCAGGACGGTTAGGGCAAGGGCAAAACTACCTATTTCCCCCTCTTCTTCTTCCATGGCTTGACTGGCCGAATAAGTCAATGCTTCAATACCCATAATTAAAGATTCAATTAAAACCACTATCCCCCGTAAAAATGGCCATTTTAACCACGGATATTTGTTAGTTAAAGAACCAACCGGACTTTTTCTTAAAACAATTGTTCTGTCCGGACGACGAACAGCCACGGAACATAAAGCCGGGCCCCGCATCATTACGCCCTCAATAACAGCTTGGCCGCCATATTGAAAACTATACATCTGCAATAACCTATTTTAGGCCGTATTTTCGCCGGAATTTTTCTGCCCGACCCCGTGTATCTACCATTCGGGCTTGAGAACCGGTAAAAAAAGGATGACAACGGGAGCAAACTTCTACTTTTAATTCTTTTTTGGTGGAACCAGTTTCAAAAGTTTCCCCACAGGCGCAGATAACAACTGCCTTTTGATATTTTGGGTGGATTCCCTCTTTCAAAAAAAACACCTCTCTTATTTCAAATCAGGTTAAGTATAACATAAAAGCTCTTTTTAAACAATATACCGGTCTATTTTTCATGTTTTTAAGCCGAAATGTGGGCTAAAAAATGCAGCGGGTCATAAGGAATTTCATTCAAACGAACTTCAAAATGCAGGTGGGGACCATTAGAGTGACCAGTGCTGCCAACCCTGGCAATAAATTGACCTTCTTTGACCCAATCATTTTCCTGGACCAAAAGACTTGAAGCATGAGCATACAAGGTCGTAAGACCAGCACCGTGGTCAATAATTACCGTTAGACCATAAGTACCCCGCGGCCCGGCAAAAATTACCTGCCCTGCCCGTACAGCATAAACAGGTTCACCTTCAACCGTGGCAATATCTAACCCCTCGTGGACACGGCCATCACGCAAACCAAAAGGGGAACTAATCCAACCTATGACCGGCCAGGACATTTGACCTATCGTCCAATTGGAATTAGTTTTTGCCTTAGTGTTCCCAGCGCTATCAGTGGTATCCAGTTCGTTTTCATTTTCATTCCCAGCTAATAAGGGAATTATTAACTGTTGCCCGGTTAAAATTATGTCTTCATTAGTTATTTTGTTTTTAATTTTTAGCTCGTCTATATCTACGCGGTAAAAAGCAGCTATTTTCGTTAAATTTTCATTTTTCGCTACGCGGTGCGTTATAAATTTGCCGGGAATATTAAGTACCTGCCCACTTTCAATTAAATTGTAATCCAAAATTTCGTTTACTGCGGCCAGTGCAGATACATTAACCCTGTATTTTTCGCCAATATTTAATAAGGTATCTCCCGGCTTTACAATATAAAACTTCTGAAAGGATGGTTCTTTTGAATCAAAAGAAGTGGCTTTAAGAACCGGAATCTTAAATATAAGCCCTACTATAATCCCAACCAGGCATAAAAATAAGGTAAAAATTATTTTGTAACGCAATTACCTTCCCTCACTTCAAGGTATTTATAACATATATTTATATATTTACCTTATTATGCCTATATTATACCTGATTAATACTTATTGTTAACTTTAACTTAACAACTACTTCCTGCTATTATTACTTTTTACGTTAAAATATTTACAGACCGGCCGGGGTTAACAAATCTTTTTTAATATCCGGAGGGCGGTCAGGAGTAATAACCGGACTTGTTTTGCGGGTTGCTCTAAGCAGTTGGATAATCTCTTCATTAGTTTTAATTCTCTTCATTTGGGTAATAAGCAGTTCCATAGCCTCCCACGGCGCAATATTGTTAGTGGCTTTACGAAAGTTCCAAACCCACTCCAATTCTTCCTTTTTATAAAGCAATTCCTCTTTACGCGTCCCGGACCGCTGCACGTCAAGGGCCGGAAAAATACGTCTTTCCGCCAAACGACGGTCTAGAATTAATTCCATGTTACCTGTTCCTTTAAATTCTTCAAAAATAACGTCATCCATTCGACTACCTGTTTCAATGAGAGCAGTCGCTAAAATAGTTAGACTGCCTCCTTCTTCAATGTTTCGGGCCGCCCCAAAAAAGCGTTTTGGTTTATGCAAAGCCGCCGGGTCAACTCCACCGCTTAAGGTTCGCCCGCTGGGAGGAATCACCAGGTTATGAGCGCGAGCCAAGCGGGTAATGCTGTCCAGGAGAATAATAACATCTTGTTTATGTTCTACCAGGCGCTTTGCCCTTTCTAACACCATTTCGGCTACTTTTACGTGGTTATCCGGCGGCTCGTCAAAAGTGGAACTGACTACCTCTCCTTTTACCGAACGCTCAATATCGGTAACTTCTTCGGGACGTTCATCAATAAGCAAAACAATAATATTTATTTCCGGGTGGTTTTTGGTAACACTATTGGCTATTTCTTTAAGCAAAGTGGTCTTGCCGGCCTTGGGAGGAGCAACAATTAACGCGCGCTGCCCTTTACCCAAAGGAGAAATAAGATCTATAACGCGGGTAGAAATTTGATCAGCAGATGTTTCTAGTTTTATCCGTTTTTGAGGATATAAAGGGGTTAAGCCGTCAAAATGCAAACGTTCTACCGCCTCTTCGGGATTTACCCCGTTAATCTGCTCAACGCGCAGCAAAGCGTAATAACGCTCGTTATCCTTAGGCCCACGTACTTGACCGGCCACTAAATCACCGGTTCGTAAATCAAAACGCCGGATTTGGGAAGACGATACATAAATATCATCTTGACTCGGCAAATATTGAAAGGGTCTTAAAAAACCGTAACCGTCAGGAAGAATTTCCAACACTCCCTTGGCCAACAATAAACCATTTTTTTCGGTCATGGCTTTTTTGATTTCAAAAATTAACTCTTTTTTCCGTAAACGTGAATATCCTGTAAGCTCTAACCCTTTAGCTATTCTGTACAATTCTTGTAAGGTCTTATTTTCTAAATCCGTGTAGTCCATGAATAATCCCCCCTTAAATTTTCTTGTTATCAAAAAAGCTTTTATTTTTAAAGTACGACTGCAAATAATATGTATTGATAGCAAATTATAACTTTTGCAAGGCTAAATTAAGCTTTTAAATAAATTAATTTTTTACCCTTATGGAAAGGCATAAGTCGTTATGAAATGACGGAAACTTTAGCCCAATCGGCTAAAAACTTTTCAATACCAAGTGTGGTAAGCGGGTGATTAAGCATCTGGGTTAACACCTTATAAGGAACAGTAGCAATATCTGCTCCTACCTTAGCCGCAATAGTTACGTGCAGAGGATGGCGTACACTGGCAGCAATTACCTGGGTAAGTAAGGAATAATTGTGATAAATCTCTATAATTTCCGCCACTAATTGCATTCCATCTTGTCCTACATCATCCAGACGACCAACAAAGGGACTGACGTAAGTAGCTCCAGCCAAAGCAGCCAGTAAAGCCTGATTTACCGAAAAAACCAGGGTAACGTTTGTTTTAATTTTACGTTCGCTTAAAACTTTAACTGCTTTTAATCCTTCAGCATTTACCGGTATTTTTACCACAATATTAGGGTGAAAAGATGCTAATTTTTCTGCTTCGGCAATTATAGCGGGGGCTTCCTGACTTACCGCTTCTACGCTTATTGGGCCGTCAACAACAGCCGTAATTTCGCGTATGGCGGCGTCTAAACTTTTTCCTTCTTTAGCTAATAAAGAAGGGTTAGTGGTAACGCCACTAATTACCCCTAAGTTATAAGCTGCTCTTATTTCTTCTATGTTTGCCGTATCTAAAAACAATTTCATAGCTTATCTCTCCTTTCATTCTTCTATTACCATCTCCAGCCTTTATATTTTTACTTTACCTGCACTACCAAAAAGACGAATTTTCTTTTGGATTGCTTCCTGAGCGGCTTTACGCGCTGGCCCTAGTATTTGACGCGGGTCATTTTCGGTAGGATTTTGAAGCAAAGTTTGGCGCGCGGTACTTAAAAAAGCATCGCGAATATCAGTATCAATATTTACTTTGCGCACTCCCAGCCTTATGGCTTGCTTTATGGCCTCATCCGGCAAACCGGAGGAACCGTGCAAAACAATAGGAATACGTACCAAAGAAGATATTTTTTCTAAACGTACAAAGTCTAAAGCCGGCTTTCCTTTATAATGTCCGTGTACGTTGCCAATAGCCACTGCCAGCGAATCTACTTCTGTACTCTGAACAAAATATTGCGCTTGAGCAGGGTCAGTAAACCAAGCTTCTTGCTCCAGAACTATGTTTTTGTCCTCGGCCCCTCCTATTTTACCTAATTCCGCTTCCACGGAAACATTTAAAGGCCGGGCTATTTTAACTATTTCCCTGGTTATATTAATATTATCAGTTAAAGACAGTTTTGAACCATCAAACATTACCGAACTAAACCCGGCCCGTAAACACTGCATGACTTGAGCAAAACTCGTCCCGTGATCTAAATGTAAGGCTACCGGTACTCTTGCCTCTTCTGCGGCAGCGCGGGCTAGGGCAACAATATAATTAATTCCCCCATATTTAAGGGCTCCTTGACTGGCCTGAATAATAACTGGTGCTTTTTCTGCTTCTGCGGCTCCTACAATGGCCTGAATAAATTCCATATTATTACAATTAAAAGCCCCTACCGCATAACCGCCTGCTTCGGCTTCTTTTAGTAAAACATGTACCGGGATAAAAGACATATTTCTCCCTTCTCCGTTATTTTTCAGCTTTCCTCACGCAGGCCAGAAGCCTGTTTTCCTTTTACTTTATTTCCGTTTTCTCCTTGTCCTAACTGAAAACTCTCCTCTTCAATCAAACCGGCTATTATTTCGCTTAATAAATATTCTTCATCTTCCGCTACCATCTGGCTTACTAAAGCAACCGGGCCTATATAACCCAGTTCTATCCCGACTTCCGGACAAAAGAGTTCGGTTACCTGTTGTTCTTGCCACAACCAACTGCTTGGCATTGTATGCAAGTGCATATTTTCACAGGTTATACACGGCACTAAAAACCAATACATCCCTTTCTTTCGGGTTTCAATTATTACCTTAAGACTACCGCAAGAACAATAAATCTTAAGCATCCTGCGGCCTGAAAAAGCAAAACGCGATAAATGGTGAAATTCCAACTTGCCACAAGCAGGACAATGCATCGCCAGCATGGTTTCTGTGGCTATTAACACTCCTCTTACTCCCCCTTGATTCAAGTAAAGAAAAAATTGTTTACCTCAAATCAATTATCCTTTCGTTTTGTTTTTTAACTGGTTTTTCGGCCAGCAAAGCTTTTACCAAAAAACAAACATCGTATAAATTAAAAGGTTTTTGAATCCAATGACGAACTCCTAATTCTTTAGCTTTGGTAATTATACCCAGTTCATCAAAAGCAGTCATTATTACCACCGGTACGGCGCCGCAAATCTGGCGGATTTCTCGCAGCGTTTCTAGTCCTGATAGATATGGCATACGCATGTCTAATAAAATTAAGAGAGGAGTAAAAGTGGTTAATTTTTGAATTGCCTCGCCTCCGGATTCAGCTAACTCTACCCGATAACCTTCCTTGGCTAAAACTTCACTCAACAACTTCCGCACTCCACTCTGATCATCCACCACCAAAACATCACTTGTCGCCTTTGACATCACTTTTTCTCTCCCCTCTTTAGGTAATCCTAACCCAAGCTTCCTTCTCTTAGGCTTATTTTTTCTTTATTATTTCTTTCCACAACTTTTCTTAAAATCCTGCCCGGGCAAAAATAAAAACTCAAAAAACTAAAACTTTAAAAATTCGGTTTTAAAGAGGTCAAGGAAGGTAGACATCCGGCCAAAACCATCAGGGATGCTAAAGCGAAAAAAATAGTTACTACGGGGGGTAAAAACAAAACTAAGAGTGACTTTCCGGTACTAAAATTATACACCTCACGTAAACCAAATATAACTAGTATAATACCCCAAATATAAATTAACAAACTTAATAAAGTGATAATTATTGTAAAAGACGGCGCCGTTATCCAATAAAGAAGTAAATTCAACGGAACCATAAAAAGAGAAGGCAATATAGCCAGCCCGGTAACTGTAAAAACTCCCTGGACATAACCATGACTACCCAATAAGGTCGCCACTAGATGCAAAACGCCGCTGCAAACAAACCATTTAAGGTACTTTAATACCAGCCATAGAAGGGTAATCACAGGAATAAGAGCTTGAATTGCTTGAGTTGCCGTTTGCGGTAGGCCGGGAAAGACTAAATTACCTTTTCCAGCAGTTACCAGAGTAATGCTCAAAACATTTACTACGCTTACCAAGGTAAAAATTAATACGGTTAAACCAACAGGCGGCTGAACCGCTACCTGACGCAAAGTAGGTAGCGGGTCTAAAAGAACTCCGTAAATTAACTCTAAAAAACCTAATTTTTCATTCTCCATAATTAAAACCTTTATTTAATTATAACCGGCCAACAGGATGGGCATACCAGCCAGCCGGCCGGGAATATTATTTGCTGGTAGGTATTAAAACTATCATTTTCTTTAAACCAGATAAAACTGGCCAGGTTGTTTATTTTAGGGTCAAACAAGTCTTGCCAAAAACCACGACGCGTTAGCTCAAGAATTGGGGGCTCGCTGCCCAAACCGCTTATTCTTCCCGCCAGGCTCAAGGCATCGTTAAAGCTGCCTAATTCATCTACTAAACCATTCTCCCTGGCCTGCTGCCCGGTAAATATCCTCCCGTCAGCAATTTTTCTCACCTGGTCCAACTTCATTTTACGCCCCTCAGCCACGGCTTGAACAAACTGCAGGTAAACGTTATCAACCAAACCCTGAAAAATAATTTTTTCTTCAGGAGTTATTTCCCGCGTGGCCGACCCCATATCTTTATGGGGTCCGCTTTTAAATGTCTGGCTACCAACGCCTAACTTATTGTATAAGCCCCTTAAATCTTGAGTTTGGATAATTACCCCAATGCTTCCGGTCATTGTACCGGGATTAACCACAATTTTATCGGCCCGGGCTGCAATCCAGTACGCCCCAGAGGTGGCTACGTCTCCCATGGAAACTACTACTTTCTTCTTTTTTTGACGTAACAAATCTACCTCCCGGGCAATTTCCTGGGCTCCTGCTGCCGAGCCGCCAGGACTGTTTAACCTTAAAACCACAGCCTTAATGTTTTCGTCCCGGCCTGCTTTTCTTAAAAGATCAGCAACGTACGCCGCGCTGCTGGAAGTACCAAATAAACCAAAACCTGATTGTCCGCTGACTATAATCCCCTCAATATTAACCACCGCCACCGCGCCTCCCCGGGATAACTGCTGGTTCCCCTGGCGGGGTAAGATTATTACCCCGGCCACAATTAAAAAAATTATAATCACGGCTAAGATTAAAACAGAAATTATTTTCTTTTTTCCCGTCAAAAATAACCCCCCTCCTTAAACTTTAAGGCTGCACCAATAAAATCCCTAAATAAGGGATGAGGGTCATCAGGACGTGATTTAAACTCCGGGTGAAACTGGCTAGCTACAAACCACGGGTGGGTTGGAATTTCAATTATTTCCACTAGCCTGCCGTCGGGTGAGGTGCCGCTGGCAATTAAGCCGTGGGTGCTTAAAATATCACGATACTCATTGTTTAATTCGTAACGGTGCCGGTGGCGTTCAAATACTATTTCTTCTTTATAGGCGTGATATGCCTTTGTACCAGGTTGCAACCGGCACGGGTAACCGCCTAAACGCATGGTTCCGCCTAAAAGGTTAAGACCTTTTTGCTCTGGCAATAAGTCAATTACCGGGTAAGGAGTGTTAGGATCAAATTCCACACTGTGGGCCGCCTCAAAACCCAGTACATTCCGGGCGTATTCTACCACCGCCAATTGCATTCCCAAACAAAGACCTAAAAAAGGAATATTATTAACCCGGGCATACTGAATAGCCTTATTTTTCCCGTCAATCCCCCGGTTGCCAAACCCACCAGGAACTAAAATGCCCTCTCCCTTTAGGAGTTTTTCGGCCGGGGACTTGTCCAGTTCTTCAGCGTCTACCATACATATATCCACCGCAGCATTATGAAAAAGGCCCGCGTGGCGCAAAGCCTCTACTACGCTAAGGTAGGCATCAGGCAAAGCAATATATTTACCCACCAAATTTACCTTTACGGTTTGTTTTGGTTGGCGCCCTCTTTCAACCATATCCTGCCACCTGGTCAGGTTAGGTGGAGGGCAAGCCAAGCTCAGGCGTTGGACAACAATTTCGTCAAGTTTTTCTTGGGAAAACATTAAAGGTACTTCGTATATAGAGGGCTTATCCAGGGCTTGAATAACTGCTTTACGTTCCACATTACAAAATAAAGCAATTTTATCCTTTATTTCCTGAGATATTGGTTCTTCAGTGCGACAAACAATAACATCGGGTTGAATACCAATGCTTCGTAGTTCCTTAACGCTGTGCTGGGTTGGTTTTGTCTTTAGTTCATTAGCGGCTTTGAGATAGGGAATTAAAGTAACATGAATGTACATCACGTTTGATGACCCTAAGTCAGCTCGCAGCTGACGGATAGCCTCTAAAAAGGGAAGTGATTCTATATCCCCTACCGTCCCGCCAACTTCTGTAATAACCAAGTCCGGGTCGCCTTCCACCATTTGCAAAATACGGGCTTTAATTTCGTTAGTAATATGCGGTATTACCTGAACTGTCGCTCCTAGAAAATCTCCGCGTCTTTCTTTATTTATTACAGACCAATAAATTCCGCCTGCGGTCACGTTACTGTTTTTATGCACGTTAATGTTGGTAAACCGTTCGTAGTGCCCTAAGTCAAGGTCGGTTTCTGCCCCGTCTTCAGTAACAAAAACCTCTCCGTGCTGGTACGGATTCATTGTGCCCGGGTCTACGTTAATATAAGGGTCAAGTTTTTGCAGGGCTATAGTCAAACCCCGGTTTTTTAAAAGACACCCTAGTGATGCAGCCGTAATTCCTTTTCCTAAGGAAGAAACTACTCCCCCGGTTATAAAAATAAATTTTGATTTAATGTTTATTCACATCCGTTCAGGAGCCTTAAGGCCCAATAACTTTAAAGCATTGGCTAAAACAATCCGGGTAGCTTCCACCAACAGCACCCGGCTATTAGATAAGGCTGGGTCGGCTGTAATTACCCGGTGATGGTTATAAAAAGTGTGCAGCAAACCGGCCACTTCATGAAGGTATGAGGCTATCTGGTGAGGGGCTAAGTTTTGTACAGCCCTGGCTACTTCCTCCGGAAAATCAGCTAGCCGCCGGGCCAACGCTAATTCTGCTTCCTGGGTTAGTAAGGTAAGGTCTGTTTGGTCAACGCGGGGCACGGCTCTGCCTTTTTCTGCCAGCACTTTTTTTAGGCTGCAAATACGCGCGTGAGCATACTGGATATAATAGACGGGATTTTTAATGGATTGTTCCCGGGCTAAATCTAAATCAAAATCCAGATGGCTATCCGCACTCCGCATAACAAAAAAGTAACGGGCGGCGTCACGTCCTACCTCTTCAATTAAATCCTCCAAAGAGACGTACTGACCTCTGCGTTTACTCATCCGTACAATTTCCCCGCCCCGGTAAAGACGGACCAACTGCATAATAATGACCTGTATGGCATCCGGGCTATAACCTAAGGCGGCCAGGGCTCCTTTTAAACGGGCAACGTGGCCATGATGGTCAGCCCCCCAAACGTTAATAATTTTAGTAAAGCCACGCTGAAATTTATTCACGTGGTAGGCAATATCAGCCGCAAAATAAGTAGGGACACCGTTATGCCTAACTAACACCTCGTCTTTTTCCACGCCAAATTCCCGGGCTTTAAACCATAAGGCCCCTTCATGTTCATAAACAAATCCTTTTTCTTTCAATCGTTCAATTATCTCTTTTACGCTTCCGATGGCGTATAAAGAGGCTTCTGAAAACCAAACATCATAATGAACACCAAATTCGGCCAGTGTTTTTTTAATGGTCGCAATCGCCTCATCTAAAGCGTATTTTACCAGGGCTTTTTCCCGTACAGACGCGCTTTCCTTTAAGTATTTATCCTGGTAAAGAGCAATAAAATTTTTTGTGGTAGCAACCAAATCCTCCCCGTGATAACCTTCCTCAGGTATTTCCGCCTCAAAACCCAGCAGTTGAAAATAACGGGCAGATAAAGACTTGCCGAGGTTTTCAATTTGCGTGCCGGCGTCGTTAACATAAAACTCACGGGTTACCTGGTAATCTGCAAAATCCAATAAGGACGCAATGCTGTCCCCCAGCGCCGCCCCGCGGGCGTTGCCCATATGCAGTAACCCGGTAGGATTGGCACTAACGTATTCTACTTGCACTTTTTCTCCATTTCCAATATTTACTCGTCCGTAGTCTTCTCCTTGATTAATAATCTCCGGGATAACTCTTAAGGCCCAGGCCGGGTCAAGATAAAAATTAATAAACCCTGGGCCAGCTACCTCGGCTTTTATTACCGGTAGTCCTTCAAAATTAAGTTCCTCTTTAATTATCTCGGCTATTTTACGAGAGGGCACCTTAAGCACTCCGGCTAACAGTAAAGCCAGGTTAGTGGCAAAATCACCATGGTCTTTTTCCCGCGGTACCTCCAAAATAAAGTCAGGTATTTCTATTGCGGGAAGACGCATTTTTTTATTAGCTATAGCTACTGCTTTTATCAAAGCGTGTTTAAGCTCGGCCCTAAGACGGGCAATAATATTCACGCTAAAATTATACCCTTTCTTTAACCTATTACCAAGGACTTATAAATTACATTTGTTTTTGCCCGCAAACCATATCTTTTAACAAACCCGGCTATACGTTGTAAGGCCGTACTTAAATCTTTTATTGAAGCAGCATAAGAACAGCGGACATAACCTTCTCCGCTGGCCCCAAAAGCATTACCCGGAACTACGGCTACTTTTTCTTCGGCAAGCAGTTTAAGGGAAAACTCTTCCGATGATAGCCCCGTTCCTTTAATTTCTGGAAAGGCATAAAAAGCACCCCCTGGTTCAAAACAAGGTAAACCCATTTCCCGAAAGGCATTTACCATCAACTGACGTCGCTGGTTAAACTGCTTTACCATATTATGCATACTCTGGTGTCCATTTTTCAGTGCCTCTAAAGCAGCAATTTGAGCAGTGATAGGGGCACATAACATGGTGTACTGATGAATTTTATTCATGGCCTCAATAAATTCCGGGTTGCTAGCCGCATAACCAATCCGCCAACCAGTCATGGCATAAGCTTTAGAAAAGCCGTTCAAAAGAATAGTCCGCTCTTTCATCCCTTTTAATGCAGCGGTACAGGTATGTTCCCCTTGATAAGTAAGTTTACTATAAATTTCATCAGAAATAACCAACAGGTCAGTATCACAAACTACCTCAGCAATTTCCTGAAGCCTTTTTTTGCTTATTACCGCTCCCGTAGGGTTATTGGGGTAACATAAAATTAATAACTTGGTGCGGGAAGTGATTAACCGGGCAACTTGGTCGGCCGTAGGGCAAAAACCTTGCTCCATGGTAGTAAACAAAGCTACCGGCCGCCCCCCGGCTAAAGTAATGCAGGGAGCGTAAGAAACATAAGCCGGCTCAGGAATAATTACCTCGTCCCCCGGGCAGACTGTTGCCCGGATAGCTAAATCCAAACCCTCGCTTACTCCTGCCGTAATTAAGATCTCGTCTTTAGGGTTATAAGAAACCCCAAATTTATTATATATTTCTTGGACAATGGCCTGGCGCAAAGAAAGCAATCCCTGATTTGAAGTGTACATAGTATAGCCCTTTTCTAAAGAATAAAAGCAGGCCTCCCGAATATGCCAGGGGGTAACAAAATCAGGCTCTCCCACCCCTAAAGAAATAACCTCCTTTGTTTCCGTAGCCAAATCAAAAAAACGTCTAATTCCTGAGGACGGGATAGACCGTACCACCGGATTAACCATTTCTCCCCAGGCTTTACGTTTATTCAAGGAGAAATCACCAGCCTTCTCTCCTGTTCTTTATCTTCTAAAATAACCCCGTCTCGCTTGTAAGTTTTCATTACAAAATGGGTGGCTGTTCTGGTCACTCCTTCAATAGTAGCCAGTCTGGTAGCTACAAAATTACTTACTTCTTTCATGTTTTGCCCTTCCACAAATACAGCCAGATCATAAACACCCGACATTAAGTAAACACTTTTTACTTCTGGAAAACGGTAAATCCGTTCGGCTACCGCGTCAAAACCTATATCCCGCTGGGGGGTAATGCGCACTTCAATTAACGCAGTGACTTTTTCTTCCCCTGCTTTCTCCCAGTTAATTATGGTTAAATACCGCAGGATAGTTTTATTCTCTTCTAACTCTCTTATTTTACGCCGTACTTCCTCTTCAGGCAAGCTTAACATAAAAGCTATTTCCTTGGTACTTAGTTTGGCTTCATTTTCTAAAAGCTTAAGTATTTCCAGCATAATTTCTTTTCTTATTACCCCCCCTTAAAAATACTCACCCTTCATAAATTTTATGTTTCAATAAAAAACCCCGCCACTAAAAGAGCGAGCTTTTTCTGGTGGTAAATTGCCTATCCTTTAAACGCAACGGTTTGCTGCCAGTTTATAAAATTGGTAGCATTATAACATTTACCTTAAGTCCTGGTCAAGAAAATAATTTTTTGTAAAGTTAATCCACCATCATCGTCTTGTTCCCGCCCATTTTTTTGGCCTTATAAAGAGCTTGATCGGCAACATTTATTAAGGATTCTATATCTTTAGCGTGGTTGGGATAAGTTGCTACCCCTATACTTAGGGTAAGGGTAGCAAAACAATTAGTTTCATGATCAACATATAAAGGGGTGTTAGACACAATTTTTCTAATTCTTTCGGCAACTTCAATGGCTTGAGAAATATCTGTATAAGGCAGTATAATAATAAATTCATCCCCACCGTAACGTACAAAAACATCCTCTTCCCGAATTATTTTATTAATTGTTTCAGAAATAGTTTTTAAAGCCAGGTCGCCTTCTTTATGTCCGTATGTATCGTTAAAGTCTTTAAACCGATCTAAATCAAAAAATATTAAGCTTAAAATTAACTTTCTTCTTTGCGATAAAGCAAGTTGCTTCTGAAGAAATGCTTCTAAAAAACGCCGGTTATAAAGCCCTGTTAAAGGATCGGTAACAGACAAAACCCTTTGTTCTTTTAACATTTGTAAGTTGTTAACTGCCGGCGCTATTTGATTAACCATATTTTTTATTCTTTCTCTTACTTCAGGAGTAAAAAAGTTCATTCCTTTACTCAATAAATGCAAAACCCCGATAATCATACCACTTACTTGCAAAGACAAGCAGTAACAACTGCCCTTTGTTTCATTTTCTTGCCGGTTTAATTGAGGGCACGTTTCACCTGTTAAGATGTTATCACTAAAAAATTCCCCTTTTATAAACGCCGGGCATAAACTTAGATTTTCAGGAAATTTACATTTGTCAGTTTCTTGTTCCTCTTGATAACAAAAAACTACTTCACCAAACATTTTTTCAGATACTACCCTAATTAAAAGTAAACAGCTTATCGTATCTTTATTGTTTTTTACTTGTTTTAAATGATCTATTAAAACACTATACGCCTCTTCTGTTGTTTCCGCCCTGGTTATATCGAAACTAACTTTAGCCATTTCTTTATATTTTTCAATGTTTTTCTTTACTTCTATACTAAGTTCTTGTGCTGTTTTTATTAACGGCCAAAATTCTAAGGGAACTTTTTGTTTTTTAAGGTCAATTTCACTACCCTTAGCAATGGCCGCTACTTGTTTAGAAAGATAAGCTAAAGGAAAATCTATAGTTCGGCGATAAATCAACATTAAACCTAAAAGCACCATACCACAAGCAAAAAAAACGGCAAAAAGAGCCGCCACACCAATAGGCCCACGAAGTGGTTTTAAATACACCGCCATTTTGAATTCCTATGTAAACTGCTCCTATATTCTGGCCATATATATCTATAAAAGGCTCGCAGTAAGAAAGATATTTAGCTTTCTCCACCTTAATAATCCCGCGGTAAGGGTTATTTTTTATAAAAACTGTTTCTTTTATTTTTGGCATTATTTGCGCTGCAGCAATTTCTAGATACTTTAATTTATTATTACTCATTACCGCTGGAGTGGTATTATTAAAAATAATAATAAGCCAAGACGGTAGGGGCGTATGATTATACGCCCCTACCGAGCCCTCAGGCGGTAAATATTTTATTGTGCTTGCAACCAAGTTATTCATCCATTTCCGGTTTTTTTCTAATACTATGCCAACTAGTACCACTCCTATTGGTTTTCCACTATCCAAAACCTGTTCAACCCGAAGCATGGTTAAAACCTGGTGAGAAAAATTACCACCGGTTAGAAGATTAGCTTCTTCTGGGGTAAGTAAAAGGAGGCCTTTTAAAGAACCAGCTTCTGCAGGCATACTGGCTACTTTTTTAGCTACTGCTATTGTAAATCCCTTTTTAGGACGATTAAAATTAAAAATTACCTGGCCTTTTAAATTAGTAACCACACCAAAATAACATTCTTGTTTTATTTCCTGCTGCTTTTGCTGGAGTATTATTTCGCCGTAAGGATTTATTTTACCTTCGGTTAAAATCATAAAAGCAACATCGTATAACCACCAAATTTGTTCGTATAAAACATACTGGGTTTCATTCATCCGGGCCTTAACAATTTCTGATGTTCTATTTAAAGTTTCAAGACCATTAATTTCCATAATGGAAATCATTCTTAGATAAATATACCAACCTGCTAAACTCGAAGATAAGATTGCCGTAATTAAGACTAGTACCATAAATCTTGATTTTATTGTTGTTAACATACCTGGATCTCCTAATTTTTATAAACCAAAATCTTAAATTTCTATAAATTTTATCATAAAAAATAGAATAAAATAAGGAGTTTATTTCCAACTCCCTATCTTAAAAAGGATATACAAACTTTATAAATTTTATTTTATTTGTTTGTAAATAGTCAATGAATTTTTATTTTCGATTTTAAACCTAATTTGACTATTTTATAAAGTTAAAATCCCTTCCTTGTTACGCACCACGCGGAGTATTTTTTCTTCTTGACCGTTTAATGCATTAATATAAATAAGAAAAGTGTCTTTACCTAATTGGCCTTGAAACTCATAAGCTAGCTTTTCCTGCTCTGGTCCAGTTGGAATTACTACTAGGCGCCCTTTTGATCTTACTTGTAAACGGGAGCTTAATTTTTTCCGGGCCTGGGCAACGGTTAAACAGGGAGGCAGGAGCTTACGTTTATAATGGGTCATAAAAAAGGCGTGGGCATCAAATCCGGTTACTTCCCCGGTATCCAAAGCAACTGTGACCTTCACCTGGTCTGGATAAAGTACCACTTTATCCTGGGTTACCGCGAAGTTAAAAATAACCATCCCTCCGATTACCTCAAAGTAAACCGGAACCATATCTTTATATCCCCGAACCTCTAAATAACGCCGGGCTATCTCCCTGGCCTTGGCAAGGCTTATCTGAGGCTGACTTATTTTTCTGGCCCTGGTCAACCATAAAACCCGGCCGCCTTGCTGGCTGACAGCCAAGGTAATCCTGTCTTCTTTTGGCAAAAAAGGACGTGAAACTAACTCAACGCGGTAAGCCGGTATTTTTCCGCGGTCTAAATTCACCTTTTCCACCTGGTATTTTCCGTTGGATGATTGCTGCTCCATAAATGTTAGCGCAATTGATTGAGCACGCGAAGCAGTAATTCTGGCACCGCTTATTGCTCTGGGCTTTCTCTTTTCTAAGTGCTCGGAAAAAGGCCCGTCGTAAATCAGTACGGGCAGGTCTTCCATATGCTTTTCTATATCCTTAAAACTAGCCCTGGCTAACCTTGGTTTTTCCCGCCGGATGACCCCGGACGCACCTTCTTCTAACTCACTTAAATATAATTTTCCCTGAGTAAGCTGTTTTTCTAAATCAGCCAGTTCCGTATTCAGACTATCGGCCTTTTTGTACAAACGGTTTAATGTTTCCCATTTTTCTTTTGTTTTAACTACTGGTGTATCGGCCTTAAAAAAAGAATAAGCATAATCTCCCACCTGGGTGAAAAACTTACTTGTCCGGATCATCATGGTATCAGGTAAAGGAAGTTGGGTCAAGTTAATTTGCGCGGCATTGGCCCGCTGCCATATTTCCATAAAAATAAGGCGATCCTGGTTTGGCGCTTCAGCCACTAAAATTTTTGATAAAAGTACGGTCAGGTGCTGCACATTTTCGGTAAGTTCGTAAAAAGTACGGTAATAATTATTATTTAAGGTAACCTCTAACTGACGGCGTTCAGTGAACTGCCGGTAACCCCAGAACCCAACGCCAGCTAAAACCACAAAAAAGCCAACTATAAATATAAACCAGCGCTTATCTTTCATTTAAAAAATCAGAGCCCTTTTCAAATTGGAGGATAAAATAAAATTTTGTTACCGGGCAAAAATATGCCGCCCAATCTGGGAAATTATATTCTTTGTCCATACCCAAGGACTTATAACCTTAGCCGGGTTCCAAAAATAAAGCGCACCCCCGGTTGGATCCCAACCACTCATAGACAGGGCCGCTGCTTGCAATGATTCCTGAGATACCGGACGGTTGTACTGGCCATTGGCTACGGATTCAAAAGCATGCGGTTGGTAAATAACGCCAGCTAAAGTATGGGGAAATAAGGCACTGCGCAAGCGGTTAAGAATTACCGCTCCTACCGCCACTTTTCCCGCAAAAGGTTCGTTTGCGGCTTCCCCTTCTATCACCCGGGCCAAAAGGTATATTTCATCCCGGTTCGTTACGCCACGCGAAACCCCAACTGATTCATGGTAAGAAACATTTTCTCCAAGGGAATATCCCAGCGCTGACCAGGTGCTTGCTCCTACTACCCCATCGGGCACCAAACCATTTAGCCTTTGAAAATCTATTACCGCTTGTCGGGTGGTGTTGCCAAACACGCCATCCACACGGGCGAGGTAATACCCCCAATTTTTTAACTGCTGCTGCAAAAGAGTTACATCGGGGCCGCTGCTGCCCCAATATAAAGTACGCTCTTGGGCAAAAGCATGACTAGTTCCAAGCACTGCCATAACCATTATTACCACCAAAATTAAAAAAGCAAATTTTGTTTTCAAAGAATTTCACCTCTTATCTGAGGTCTGGTTAATTTCTTGCTTATATCTATAGTTTACAAAAAAGTTAATTTATATGTATAAAATAAAAAACCTGTTTGCCACTCAACCCTTCTTTTTCCCCTTTTTTGTTACCATGGTAGTTGAGGATCAAACCGGTTTTAAACTTATAACGCTTAAATTTTACTATGTTGGCCGCTTAAACACAACCTCTTGGCCTGGGTAAGCCAGCCAGCCTGCACGCCCCTTTTGCCGGACCAGCAGGAAACAGTTCGTAAATTTTTCTTAGACTGTAACCTGTGTCCCGGCATAGCTTTCTAATTAACGGAGCTACTTGAAACTTCTGATAATAATCACGTAAATAATAAATAATTTTCCAATGGTCGTTAGTTAAGTTATTAATACCCTCCAAACACGCTATCTCTTTGGCTACCTCCTCATCCCACTGTTCTGGGTTAATAATAAACCCCTCTTCGTTTAACTCTACATCTTTACCGGCAATTTTGATGGCTTTTATTACCTGCATTAATTTAACGCCGCCCTCCTAAAAAATTGAGCTTGTCTTGGTTGGTAATAAATTATAAGGGGGCACTCAACTCGGAAGACAATTTTTCTTTTTAATTAAGAAACCTTCTTCTTGAGTTGAATGCCCCCTTAACTGGTGACCCCACCGGGATTCGAACCCGGGTTACCGCCGTGAAAGGGCGGTGTCTTAGGCCGCTTGACCATGGGGCCAAGTTACTTTAAAACCACTTATTCTAAAGGCATGCCAAATTTTTTTGTTCTGCTCTATGAATTTAGCATAATAATTTATCTTTGTCAATATAAATTGTCCGGATATAAATTAAAAGAACAAGAAATATAGGAGCGTTAAATTTAACACCCCTACAAATTTTTATATCTGGTAAATTTGAATGGTGGTGTCTGCTGGACGATGTCAGAACCTTATTTGAGCAAAATCCAGAGAATTTTGCCGATTGACTCGCCCAGCGTTTCCGCTTGCCTGATGGCGAGCAAAACAGAAAAATTTTCTCAACATTTTTTAGTTGCGCGCCCCCAAATTTTTTTTTCAATTAAGGAAACGGAAATTTTTCTGTTTTGATATTCTGCTAACGCAGAATTGCGGAAACGCTTCTCACCCCAGACGGAGCGGGCGGGCAAAAACTCATTGGTGGGGATGACACTCAGACACCTTTTCTTTTTGCCCGCCCGCATTGCCCGCTTCGCGGGCGAGCCGCCGATTTTTATGTCAGCAAAGCTGGCACACTATCAATTTTAAAATTAACTTATTTTGCCTGCAAAATCAACAAAGTTGTCAAACCAGTATCGTTTGTAATTTTCCAAAACTTCCGCTATCCCTCGTCGCGGTTTAAGCAGTAGTTTTGTGTTTATCGTAAATCCGTTGTATGAAAAATCTCTGCTTTGCTTTTGTTCGCCAATTTCAAATATCCTTGAATAGCCGTCAATTTTTCTGTATCCGTCTGCGTGTTCAGTCCCTTTCGGATCAACGAACAAAATTAAGTATCTTTTGCCCTTTTGCGCCCAAAAGATGAAATCTGGCTTGAAATTCGCGATATTATTTTCTTTCGGATTGTAATAAGGGATTAAAACTTCATCCAGCGTTTGGTCAAGTTTTGAAAACATCCACCAGTCAAATTGCGAAAAAACATTATCAGGGTTAGCAAGGTATTCTTCCAGCTGCTCAATGAATCTTACCTCGCTATCAACATTAATAATATGATTGAGATAATCAATTTTTTCGGTTTCTGAAACTATCACCGGAAGATAGTAGTGGTTAGCTAAATACTTAATCTTTAATCTGTCGTACCTAATCTCTGGTTGAAAATCCAATTCTAACTGCTTTATTGACTTTTTATACTTTTCTTTATTCTTTGTTTTTTCAAGCTCTTCATCAATATCTTTCTCTTTAATGGCTTTCTGGGGGTAGTTTTTTACCTTCCCAATTGCTTCCAGTATCCTTTGATATTTTTCGCCATCGCTAAATCTAACCTTTTTGAAATGCACGATTTCGTCTTCTAACTCCTTAAACTTCTCAAATTCTTTGCTTTTAACTCCGAGATAGTCAAAAATCCGGTCAAGAATTAACTCTGGCTCAAAGAGTGAATTCCTTTCGCCAAAATCATAGTATCTTTCTTTTTCCGCAAAACTTTCTTTTACTTTCTTCAAAACCTTCACTTCGCAATCATATTTAGCCACAGCGACTTTATCGCCCAAAAATTCATAAAATTGCGAAGTTATATCAAAATCATCGCGGCTGACAGGATATTTTTGCGGGTCATTTTCTTCGGCAAAAACCCTCTCGGCGGTTTTATAAACCGGCACCAAAAGCAAATGTTTTTGCGCTTCGGGATTTAAAATAAATGCGTCGCCCAAGTTCATATCTTGCTTC
This sequence comes from Firmicutes bacterium UBA4795, assembly GCA_002402825.1. Lineage (GTDB taxonomy): Bacteria > Bacillota > Desulfotomaculia > Desulfotomaculales > Nap2-2B > SCADC1-2-3. The sequence goes on along the minus strand of DHGP01000033.1, from coordinate 2,413 downwards.
TCTGCTTTCAGCGTTGCAATTATTTCCTTCAGATTTTCCGCGTTAGTCCCAAAAACAAATAAGCTCTCAATCGGCAATATCAAGTTTTTTACCTTCTCAAACAACTGCTCTTTTACGACTTTGGCATTTAGCAAGTTCTGGAGCCGTTTCCTCTGGTATTTTTGCGGCTCTATTCTTACGCCCCTGCCCACCGATTGCAGAACAAATTTTTTGGCGTCGCTTCCAACTCCGATATTTACGAACAAAAGAAGATTTGGCCTGTTAGAATCCCAGCCCTCGTAAAAAGAGCGCGAACCCATTAAAACATTTATATCAGAATCATCGCGATTGATCCGCCTGAAATAACTTTCATGTTCAAAACTTTCGTTTATCTCGTATCCTTCAAGTTCGTCTTTCAGCCAGCCGGAAATATCGCCAATCTTGATTAGGGCAAACGGCTTTTCGGCAGTCATTAGCCTGAATATCAACTCGTTTCTATTGCCGGGAATTTTTAAAACCTCAATCTTGCCCGGCGTATTTGCGTTCAAAACATATTTTAAAATATCCTTGTAATCCAATTTTGAAACCAAATCAGCATTGATGACGCATTCCAATTCCTCAAATACGAACTTAGCATTGTCGCGAAATTCTTGGACTAATTCCTCTTTCGCTTTTTTGAGTAAATCGGTTCTAATTTCATTTTTAGCAACCTTTTCCAATTCCCTGAAAAACAATTCCAAATCAGATTCTTCTACATCTACAGAATTAACCAGTGTCAAAAGAAGCGGGCGGTGGTATAGCGAATTATTAACTTTCCTTATTTTTTCAAAATACTTATTGATATAAGTTAAAAGTAAAAGCGTCTTCAAAACAATTTTCTGTTTTTCAATCGGCGAAAAATCGCCACGACCGCGAAACGCGCTAATTTCGGCAGAAGACACATAAATATGCTTGCCGTATCCTTCTTCAACAAACTTTGAAAGATTGAAATTGAAAGCACAGGTTGCAAAATCCCTCGGATCAGTAAAGGTTGCGGAAAAATTAAACAAGAATCCGTTTCTGGAAAGTATGGAGTATAAAATCTGCCGTTTACTATCTTCCTTATCTCCTTTGTGGGCTTCGTCCAAAAGAATATACCACCGCCCGCCATTATCATAGTTTTGAAAATTGACGATTTTTTCCTTGTGTTCGTCAGAAATTAAATCAGAGCGGTAATAAAAAACGGTAATCTCGTTTTTGGCAAACGGCAGAGCATTTTCTCGCTTGACGCTCTCGTAATCTCTTAAATTTTTGAGGTTTATCCTGGTATCAAAATTGAAGCTGTTAAATTCCTCGATATGATTTTTAAACTGGTCTAAAAGGTCGTCACGGTGCGCCAAAAAAAGAATGTCCCGCGTCGGCAATTCTTTTTCAGCAATGAGTTTCCCCAAAAGCTCAATCAGTTTAACAATAATCAGCGTTTTGCCCGAGCCGGTCGCCATCCAAAAACTCATCCGGTTGATAAAATGCGCAAAAGAAATTTTGTTTTCAATAACAGGATAGTCATCCGGGTATTCTAAAAGATATTTTGCCGCCTTTCTTTCGCGGTTTAAGTTATAATCAAAATTTTCTTCAAGTCCGTTTAATTTGTAATGGTTGAACAATGCTTGCTTGTCAGCATTTTTACCTGCCCCGTTAGAAGCCGAAGGTTTTCCTGTGGGGTCTTTGAAATAAAGCCATAAACCGCGCAATGCATTTTTAAGCGCATTCTGCTGAAAATCAAAAAGCGTCTTATCCTTTGAAAACCGCGCAAAATCAAATCCCTGCCACTTTGCCGGCAAGTTTTCAGAAGGAATATCATTTATAATGTTTTGTAGGTATAACTTAATCATATTTGTTGTCACTACATTACAGGCTTAATACTCATAATTGAAACTTCAAGTTCTTAAGCATTTCATATAAATCACAATGACCTATTTCAAAATATTTTGGCAGATATGGTGTCATTGTTGTTAATAAATATTACAGGCGCTATTTCATCGTATAAAACAAATCCTCTGAACTCCCTTACATTTAATTTCCGGTGAGTATTGTTTCCAACTACACCGTTTCTAAGAACAATAATGCCTTTTTCCTCTGCCTTTTCAATTAAATCGTTTAATGCTTCTGTCCAGGTCGATTTTTGGTTTGCCCAGTTATCTTGAATTTCAAATATCCTTTTTAATTCCCTTGTTACCTTTATCCATTTCTCAAAGTTTGGATATTTATTACTCACCGTTTTTTCGGGCATTTTTTCTAAAAGTTCTTTTAGAATATTGATATTGATATTTGTTACCTTCATATTTTCACTCCCACCAGATCAATGGCTTAATGAGTTTATAATCCAAATCTTTGGTATTGATTTTTGTCCCGTCTTCAAATTCTACTTCGCTGTCAGTAATTTTTTTAATCCATT
>DHGP01000039.1 GCA_002402825.1 Firmicutes bacterium UBA4795 | reverse complement strand
TGACTTCGTTTGGTTTCTTTTGTTCTTTACAAATTTGACAAGAAACAGTTTCTTCTTTATCGGTCATATTATTTTTACCCCGATCATATAAATCACTCTAAAATCACTGTATTTTTTATAGTAAAAAATAGCCTATACCCAAAACATTCCAAAAATTTTAACATATCACTTTATAAGCCAGCTTATTGAGTGCTCCAGGCAATTATTAATATCTTTTTAGTATTTACATATTTTTGCTTTATTCTTGATCTCCTATTAAGTTAAGTTCTTCTTTTAGGCAAGAAAATAACAAATTCACAACCCCCTTCTGGCCGGTTACTGACAGTTATTTCTCCTCCATGCTTTTTTACCAGAAGCCTGCAAATCGCCAAACCAAGCCCTATGCTCGGATATTCTCGTTCAGATGAAAAACTGCCTGCATAAAACCGGTCAAAAATATATGGCAGTTCCTCGGGTGGTATTCCATGACCTTCATCCATTATTCGCACCAAAAAGCCTGATGGTTGCCACTTGGCATCTATAATAATTTCCTTATCTTCTGGAGAAAATTTTATTGCATTCTCAATTACATTTATAAAGACCTGCATGATACGGCCAATATCGGCATAAATGATTTGATTTTCTCCTTTAACAGAAAAATTAAGAGCGATTCTTTTTTCGGCAGCCAAAGGAGAAAGAATTTCCACTGATGCCGTAAGAGCTTCAACAGGGTCCGCTTCCTCCCAGTTAAAATTGAAGCGTTCACTACGTAACCGGGCGAAGGTAAGGAGATCGTCCACAATATGGCTTAAGCGGCTGGTTTCTTTATATACCCGTGCAAGGTAAACAGCCTGGTTTGCTAAAGGAATAGCGCCATCGAGTATTCCTTGAACAAACCCACGAATTGACGTGAGAGGTGTTCGTAGCTCATGTGAAACAGTAGCCAAAAAGTCATGACGTTCTTTTTCTATGTTCTCAAGCTGACTGGCCATTGAATTTAAGGCCTGAGCAAGCCGTCCGATTTCATCATGGCGCACAAGATTAACTCTCACTCCAAAGTCGCCCTGCTCAATCTTGTACGCAGCCCGGCTCATTTCCATCAGGGGGCGGGTAAAATGTCGTGAAACAAAATAGGTAGGAATAATTGTAATGACGAAAGCTCCTACCACTGTCATCCAAATCAAGCGGAAACTTTCTCTGAAAGGCTCCATAATATCTGCCACCAGATAGTACCCTAGGACCGTACCTCCAGGAACATTTACAGATGATACTAAAATATCTAGGGAGGGTTTCTTCGGATCAGAAAATACGGCAGTAAACATTTTCCCACCCTTAGTATTTTGCATTATATCATTTAAAACATCCTCTGTCGGGGCATATTTATTTTCTGCTATAGTTTCAAACAGAATTTTGCCACTTGCATCAAGAACGTAGAAATGAATTCCTTCTATGCGGTCGATGAGTTCCATTCCTCGTTTAAAACTATTTTCTTTAATTTCCTTCCGCTGATATTTTATTATTAAACTTTTTGCTTCCTGAACAGTTTCTTCTAAAAAAGCCTCATTTTTTTGGTAAAAGTAATGTGAAAACAGTAATAAAAGAACCAGACTTAAGAACAGCATAGTAAAAAATGTAATTCCAAGATTGAGAATAAGCATTTTACTTAGAACATTACGCATCCTTTTCCTCCAGCACAAACTTGTACCCTACATCCCAAACTGTTTTTATATGCCACGCTTTTGAAAATCGCTCAAGTTTTTTACGCAAGCGGTTAACGTATACGTCCACTGTACGGGTATTTCCTAAAAAATCGAATCCCCATAGCTGTTGCAGAAGGAATTCGCGGCTAAAAACACGGTTGGGATGAGAAGCTAAGAAATATAGGAACTCTATCTCTTTTGAGGTAAATTCTATGGTTTCTCCTGCTGCCTTAACAGTATAACTGGTAAGATCAATAATCAGTTCAGGTAACTCCACTCGCTGTGGTTTATCTCCTACTCGCTGTGATTTATCTTTCGCCCGGTGCAGAACTGCTTTCACCCGTGCCACAAGCTCTAAGGGATCAAACGGTTTTACTATATAATCATCTGCACCCAAGCTAAAACCATGTAGCTTGTCTGGCAATTCTACTTTTGCTGTTAAGATAATTACCGGCAAAGAAGAGTGCTGCCGGAGCCGGTAACAGACTTCCCAGCCGTCTATTCCAGGAAGCATCAAGTCTAAAATTACCATGTCAATAACATTTTCCTTTGATGTAAGAATCTTAAGTGCATCTATACCGTTGGTCGCAGTCATAATGCAATATCCCTGACCCTCAAGATATAGGCGGATAAGTTCTGTAATGTTCTGGTCATCCTCTACTATTAAAATGGTTGAAGGATCGGAATGCATAATAAAATCTCCTTCCGAAAGTTATTATAGCATTTTTAAAAAGAAATGGGAGTTGCCAAATATAATTACCTTTGTAAATATCTTTAATACACTTTTTACCGGATGTTCATTCCGGTAAAGTATAAAAAGGGCGGGCTTATTAGCCCGCTACATATTCTACCTGCCTGATTGAATTTTTATTGATTATAGTGTTTTCTTTCCTGCTTTCGCTAATGGTTTCTTGATTGGAACCGACTTTTTTACATGTTTCTTGATTGGAACCGACTTTTTTACATGTTTCTTGATTGGAACCCGCTTTGTCACAGCCTTTGCTGGCGGCACTGCAGGTGTTGCTTTTTTTACTCCCACTTTTGGTTGGGCCGGCTGAGCAGGAATTGCCCCCTGTTTTGTAACTGCGCTTGGTGGTTTTACTGGCGCTGTCTTTGCTCCTGCTATTGCTCCAAATGGACTAACCGCTATAAAAGCTGTCAGTAAAAATGCTCCTATACCCTTAAGAAACATTTCCTTTAAATTCATTCTTTTTCACCTCCTTTCCAAAAATGCGTTTGATACTTGATATATGAAATTTTAAATCCTCACTGATAATTTTAATTGTAGATTTTAAATAATGTTTATCATCTTTTTAAATGAAATGTAAAAGTTTTGTAAATAATATATAAAATAATATGGTTATTGCTTTAGCTTCATAAAAGCTTCCTTCCTCCACTAAGATATGGTATAATTCAAAAAAATTAAGTTCTGCTACCGATTTAAACGCCGCTTTTAGGAACTTGAGCTTTTCAATCGGCGTTTAAAATTCTCTTTAAGTCTCCCAGGGAACCATTATCAATTAAATAACGGGGAATTTTGTCAAGTGGAGTTTCAGGGGTTACCGGCGCCGGGCGGGTGGTAAATAAAAGCCGGTAACCCAGGGATAACGCTACCTCATTGGCCAGACCGTTTGTTTTCCCAAAAGGCCAGGAAAGGGCAATTATCTGGTGATCGGTTTCTAATTCTAAAAGGTCCTTGGCCATTCTTAAATCTTTAGTCAATCTAGTCTGGTAATCCTCCGGGCCTTCCCCTTTTTGTTGGTATAAAGCCGGCTTTTTGTTTTCTTTATAATGTAAATCAAAGGTATGGGCCCCAACATCAATCAAGCCACTTTCTTTAATCATAAATCTGATCTGGTTAAAACTCATATGCTTAACCCAAAGATGACGTCGCTGTAACTCTGGCGTATAACCTACCACCGGAAAAATAACCGCTTTAAAACCGTAGTGTTTTAAAATGGGGTAAGCCCGGTAGTAAAAGGATTCATATCCATCGTCAAAGGTAAGTAAAATGCTTCGGGGAGGGAATTTTTTCTGCTGGTAGTAGAATAAAAATTCCGCTAAAGATAGGGTACGGTAATTATTATAGTAAAGATAGTCAATATGAGCTTTAAAGTCGGCGGTGTTTAACTGGGAACCATTTATTGGTTTGCCATTTATTAAATCATGGTAAGTTAAAACTATTACCCTTGAGTCCTTTTCTTCTTTTTCGGTCAACGTATCCTGAAAAAATGGTTTTTTTACTAACGCTAAATCTTGTCCTTTAAAATAAAAAGGAAACGCCAACGTTAAACCTGATATAATGATCCCTAAAGCCAAATAAAAAAGAGGAAATTTTTTTAGTTGCAATAACTTTTTTCCTTTCTCGATTTTGTCTTTCGTAAAAGCTGCTTGCTAAATGTTACTAGATGCACATAGCTTCCCGAACCAAAATCATAGTTTTAGCCGCTTCATGACGGGCTGTTTTTATGCCTTCCTGCAGTACTTCATCAATGTAGCCGGGACGACTTAAAATTTTTTGCTTTCGCTCCCGGATAGGGGTAAGCAAAGCATCTAAAGTTACCATTAATTCTTTTTTGCAGGCGACACAACCTATTTTTCCGGCCCGGCATTTTTCCTCAATATCCGCCAGTTGCTTTAAATTATAAATTTCATGGTATTTGTGCGCCACACATACTTCCGGATGACCCAAGTCTGTTTTATGGATGCGGGCCGGATCGGTAATCATGGCGTTTACCCGCCGTTTAATTTCTTCTGTATCCGCGGTTAGCCCAATTTCATTATCGTAACTTTTACTCATTTTTCGCCCGTCAATTCCCGGCAGTAAAGGAATTCTGGCCAGTTCGGCGCGCGGTTCAGGAAAAACACGTTGGTAAATAAAGTTAAAACGGCGGGCCACTTCCCGGCACATTTCCACGTGCGGCAACTGGTCTTCCCCTACCGGTACCGCGTTTGCCCGGTAAATAAGAATATCTGCCGCCTGCAATAAAGGATAGCCCAGGAAGCCATAAGTCATAATATCTTTACCCTGTTCTTTAAACTGCTGCACCTGGTCCTTATAAGTAGGAACTCTTTCCAGCCAGCTTAAAGGAACAAACATAGAAAAAAGTAAGTGGAGTTCCGCATGTTCAAGAATTTTTGACTGCACAAAGACAACGCTTTTTGCCGGATCAATGCCTATGGCCAGCCAGTCCGCAATCATCTCCCGGATATTATTTTTTATATTTAAGGTATCGTCATAGGCCGTGGTTAAAGCGTGCCAGTCTGCTACAAAATAAAAACAGTCGTAGTCATCTTGAAGACGACACCAGTTTTCTAGCACCTGTAAATTACCAATATGAAGCCGGCCGGTAGGACGCATGCCGCTTAAAATTCTTTCCTTTTCCATTTAACTTTCACCTAACTCCTTTACGAATTACAGGCAAGATGCCTGCTCCACTATTAAATTTTAAGGTAGGATAAAGCGCTGGCTAAGTTTATTAAAACATGGTAGATCGGGGAAATAATTAAATTCAGTATCCCCCCAATAATCCCGGTAAATAAAAGCACTAAAAGAATAATGGTACCATACATTTCCAAGCCAACCAACCAGTTTTGCTGTCCTGGCAGTAAACCGGCTAAAATTTTTGAGCCGTCCAGGGGAGGAATGGGCAAAAGATTAAATATGGCCAGGATGACATTAATCCGGATAATTTGATTTAGCATGTCCGCCCCGTAATAAGGCAATTGTCCGGCTAAGAAACCAAGGGCTACCGCCCCTAAAACCGCCAGGGTCATATTGGTAGCCGGCCCGGCCAAAGAAACCAGTAAAAGGCTGCGCTTTATATCACCGTGTAAATTATAAGGGTTAACCGGCACAGGTTTGGCCCATCCAAAACCCGCCAGGAATAACATTGCCAGACCAATAATATCTACGTGCGCCAAAGGGTTTAGCGTCAGCCGGCCCTGATGGCGCGCCGTCCGGTCGCCTAAATAATCAGCAACCCAACCGTGGGCAAACTCGTGAAAGGTAAGGCCAACAATTATCGCGGGAAGCAAAATCGCAATTTGATATAAGCCAGGTAGTTCAGGCACCAGATGCCTCCTTTTCGGACGCTGGACGTCGGACGCCGGACGTCGGAACATTTTTATGAAGCTCAAAGTATTGTTTTAAAAAGGCCATTTCTTCTTCTAAGGTTTTAACCTGCCCGTCCAGGCGCGACCGCCACAGAGCATTTAGCGCTAGACGATATAAAGGTCCTGGCCGGTAACCCAGGCTTTTAATATATTTACCATTAATCACCGGCTTATTCCTTTGTAAAGATAAAAGGGTCGCGCGAAAACGTTCCTGCATCCATTCTTCCTCCAGCAAAGCAAGCAATATAGGATGCGCCTCCAGTGGTAAACTTAAAAGCGCCAGGGCCAGATCGCTTAAATTTACCAGGGGTGACTTTTGTTTAAACAAGGACAGGACCTTGGGCCCGTGCCTCCTGGTAACTATTATTTTCTCTGTCTGGCGTTTATTTAAATGATAATGACGGCATAAATTTTCGGCCTTTTCATGGGCTGTTTCATCAAAAGACGCACCACTTACAACCTCTGGTTCGGTAACCAGCAGCGCCATAAAGTAAATAAGCCAGGTTTCCCTGGGTATTGAAGCGCCCCAGGTGGTTAATAATTTTAAAGTTTCCGGCAAAGCAATAAGCACAGATTTTAAAAGACCGGAAAAAACTACCCCTGGAAATACCTGAGGCCAGGCATTTAACTCGTTTAAACGGATTAGCATCTTACCCGCCTTATCTTCTTTTAAGATGTGTTTTAATTCCATCAGGATCCGCTCGGAAGATACCTGTAATAATATTTGCCTTTTGACCGCTTCCTGTAAAAACTGTAAGGTCTGGCTTTCTATTTGAAAATCATAACGTTTTTCAAAGCGGACGGCCCGCAAAATACGGGTGGGGTCTTCAATAAAACTTAAGTTATAAAGAACCCGAATCAAACCCTGCTTCAGGTCATCCTGCCCCCCAAAATAATCAATTAACTCTCCAAAATTTTTTGAGCTTAAGGCAACGGCCATTGCGTTAATGGTAAAATCACGCCGGTAAAGGTCCTGATGTAAAGAGGCCCTTTCCACCTGAGGTAGCGCCGCCGGATGAGCGTAAAATTCCAGCCGGGCGGTGGCTACATCTATTTTATTTCCTGCGGGTAATATTATTTCTGCCGTACCAAATTTTTGGTGGGTACGAACATAATTGACTTTTAGTAAATCGGCCAAGGCCCGGGCAAAGGCAATACCGTCTCCTTCAATTACCAGGTCCACGTCTAAATTTATTAATCCTAAGAGAATATCCCTTACAGTTCCCCCGGCTACGTATACCTGATAATCCATGGCTGTCCCAATTTTTCCTGCTTTAACTAAAAGGTCTAATATGTCCGGGCTTAAATTTTGGTGCATTAGGACTTTGATATTAGACCGGCGGCAAGGGATTTGAATGGAGTTTGCCTTGGGGGCACAGGCATCTTTGTCTGTAGTTTCATTAGCGTAAGCGTACCGCTTACTCTCTTCACCATGGAGGGTGCGTAAAATATCACTCCGGGAAATAATGCCAATCACCCGGTCGTTGACTACCACCGGTACCCGCCCAATGTCATGAGCAGTCATAATTTGCTGCACCTGGCTTACCGGTAAATCAGGAGGAACCCAAATTACGTGAGTGCCCATAAAACCTTTTACCTTGGCGTGCCCTAGACCATGGTAGTTGGCTTTTTCTATATCCCGGCGGGAAATTACCCCTACCAAACGGTCTTCGGCAACTACGGGAAAGCCGGTATGGCCATAACGTAACATTAGTCCTCCTGCCTCACTAATGGTAGTTTCGGGCGTTATGGTTTTTACCGGGCTGGACATAATATCTGCCGCAGTAAGAGAAGGACGAATTTTTTCCTTAATGACGGAAAAAAGTTTTGCCGCCAACTGTTTTACCGTGCCTTCTTTAATAATGGCGGAAGCTGCCGTATGATGACCGCCACCACCAAAAAAGGTTATAATTTCCCCGGCGTTTATTTGGGGAACATTACTTCGCCCCACCAAATAAATCCGGTCTTTCATGGCTACAATAGTAAAAACAGCTTCGCAGTGCTCTATATCGAGAATTAAGTGGGTAAGTACCGCCAGGTCGGCAATAAATTTTTTTACCTCTGCTTTGGCAATAAGAATCCGACAGCCGGCTAAATTGTGGTATTCAGCCGAAAACAATAAAGTTCTTAACAATGCTTTTTGTTCCCTGGAAAGAGGGCGGCTTAAAAACCCTTTTACCACGTTTAAGTTGGCTCCTTGGGCCAGTAAAAAAGCGACCATGCTGGCGTCAAAAGAGGTGGTTCCGTTAAAAGTAAGAGAACCGGTATCACAATAAATACCCAGGGCTAAAATAGTTGCTTCTAAAGCGGTTAAGGGTATTTTTTCTTTTTTTATCCGCTCAGCCAGAATAGTAGTGGTTGCCCCAACCGGCTCAAACACTTCTACCGTACCCTGAAAATCGCCTTCGGCGGGAGGATGATGGTCATAAATATGGATTTCTATTTCCGGCCGGTTAAGAAGAGCGTCTAATTTATCTGACCACCGGGGTCTTCTGGTATCTACCAGTATTACCCGGTTAACTTGGGCAAAATTTATCTCTTTTAGCGTACAGGTATTAAGGACATCTTTATATAAAGATAAAAATTCTTCCACCTCAGGAGCCAGTTTATCCGGTATAACCAGCAAGGCTTCAGGATAAAGCTTTTGAGCCGCCACCATGGATGCCAGAGCATCTAAGTCAGTATTAACGTGGGTTGTAATTATGTCCACCGTTAGTCATTTCCTTTTGCATATAGCCACATTTACCCGCCGGCTCTTTTTTAAACGCTCAGGCAAGACTTCATTTCTAATTAAATCCGGGTAAGTTTCTCTTTGCAAGATAAGATCAGCCTGACCATCATTGACTAAAACCATGGCCGGGCGCGGCAGGCGGTTATAATTCATGGACATGGTATAATTATAGGCCCCGGTGCAGCTGACAACCAATGTATCGCCTGGCTCTACCAAGGGCAACTCTATATCCCAAATCAGCATATCACCCGACTCGCAGCATTTACCGGCCACAGAAACCGTCTCCACCGGCGGCTGAGCCGCTTTGCTTGCCAGACAGGCTTCATAACGGGACTGGTAAAGGGCCGGCCGGGGATTATCGCTCATCCCTCCGTCTACCGTCACGTATTTACGTACCCCAGGAATATTTTTTACCGCCCCCACCGTATAAACAGTAGAACCCGCAGGACCGCAAATGGAGCGCCCCGGCTCGACAATTAAGCGGGGTATTGGTAAATGGTGCTTTAGGGCATTTTTTTGAAGCGCCGTTGTTAATACTTCCGCATATTCTTGAATCGAACATGGCCTGTCACCCTTGGCATAGTATATTCCCAGGCCCCCGCCAAGATTAAGGTCAGCCGGGACCCACCCTGTCTCCTGGTAAACTTGCGCCGAAAAATTCAGTAACACTTCAGCCGTATGCTCGTATGATTCAAGTTCAAATATTTGGGAGCCAATATGACAGTGAAGCCCGTTTAGCTTTACACTATTTAGTTCCAAAGCCCTTTTTATACCCGCTAAAGCCTGTCCGTTTTCAATAACTAAACCAAATTTACTATCAATTTGGCCGGTTTTAATATATTCATGAGTATGTGCTTCTACCCCCGGGGTAACCCGAAGAAGAATATTTGCCTGGGTGGGGATTTCTCTGGCCAAATGATTGAGCAATTCCAACTCGTAGAGGTTATCCACCACAAAACAACCCACTCCGGCTTTTAAAGCAAACTCAATTTCCGCCGTCGATTTATTGTTCCCGTGAAAATAAAGCCGTGAGACAGGAAATCCAGCCTGTAGGGCGGTGTATAGCTCCCCTCCCGAAACTATGTCCAAACCCAATCCTTCTTCCTCAACCAACCGGCAAATAGCGGTGGTAAGCAGGGCTTTGGCGGCGAAAACTACTTCCGCCTTATTTTTTTCAATAAATTCCCGGTAGTACTCCTGGCATTTTTGGCGAAAAAGCGCTTCATCAATCACGTATAGGGGTGTTCCAAACTCACGGGCCAACTCTACCATGTCGCAGCCCCCAATCTCTAAGTGCCCTTTGCGATTGATACACATAGTTCCGTGTAAAATCATTAATTTAAAACCCCTTAAAAATAATTCGAATATCCCCTGAAAAGAAATAATCTAAATGACGGCTTTATTTTAACATACCTTATTTCTTACAAGCAATAGACATGATTATTACTTTTTGCAATCTCCTGCTTATAGTATAATGTCACTGGCAGTTCCTCCAGGAAAACAAAACCAGCGAACTTTAAAAATGCCGGTAATTTGTATTGACATTATCAAGATAGGAATATATATTTTAATAAGTTGAAATATTTACTTTTTTTTATTTTTCGGCTTTTTAAAAAACTTTTTTCATTTATTTTAAAAGGAGCGGTTAAGTTTGGAAAATATAAAATTTAAAGAAGAAGAGCTTTTTGAAGACCAGGCTTTAAGCAACGGGATTGTCGTTTCTAAAGCTACGCCAGAAAACCTTGAGGAAGAGTTAAAAACTGTTGACCTTGATCCCGGACTTAAAGAAGAATCCAAGGCGCAATTTCAAATGGCTGAGGAATTGCTTAAAGATAAAAAATATCAAGAAGCCGCAGACGCTTACGTTAAGTCAATAAATGTGCACCCCACCATGTCAGTTTACCTCAACCAGGGCAACGCTTTACATGGCGCCGCTCAATTAACCGCCGCTTCTAAGGCGTATGCGGCCGGTTTAACTTTAAGCCAAAAAGTAGCCGCCAAAGGATTTGAGTTGGCGTTTTTAAACAATCTGGCTGTTTTGAGCCACGTGGAATCAAATTTTGATGAAGCCTTACAGTATCTCCAGGCAGCCCTAAAAATATTGCGCGAAAACGGCCGTAAAAGTGACGAGGCAAACTATTTATTAAAAATCGGCTTTACCTGCACCCTTAAAAACGATTTAAACGAGGCCGTAAATTACTATCAGGCAGCTTTAAAGATATGTCAGGAAATTCACCATAAAGAAAACGAAGCTAAATGCTTGAACAACATTGGCCTTTTATACGTTAACCAAAACGAGCAAGATAAAGCCTTACCTTGTTTTAAAAACGCCGCGGCTTTATATAAAGAGCTTGGTTATAAAAAAGAGGAAGCTTATCAGTTGGGTAACATTGGTTCGGTATATAGAGATAAAGAGGATAAAAATAACGCCTTAAAGTATTATACCGAAGCATTAGAAATATTTCGCCAGATTGGCAATAAACGCGGTGAAGCCAACCAATTAAGTAACCTTGGTTATATTTACGCTGTTCAGGGCAAACCGCACAGTGCCTTAAGGTATTTTAAAGATGCAGTGGTAGTTTTTAAAGAAATTGGCGCCACCGAGCAAGCGGAGTTAACCCAAAAAAATATTGACCTGTTAAGCACCCGAACTTAAAATTTCAACGTAAATTTAAAAAAGGAAAGGACAAGAAATTGTTAGGCTTAGAAATATGTGAAAAATATTTTGAAAAGTACGGTTTACCATTGATTAACGAAAAATTCAGCGCTTATAAGCACCGCATTGCCGCGGGACTGGTAGGGGACGGCTCAGAATGTTATGGTTTTGATGATGAATTTTCAAAAGACCACGACTGGGGTCCGTCATTTTGTCTTTGGCTTAATAAAAAAGATTACGAAATAATTGGGTCTGCGTTGCAAGAAGAATATCAAAAGCTTCCGCAAACTTTTGAAGATTACGGGCCAAGAAAAGTAAGCGATTGGGGAGGAGGCAGGGTTGGCGTATTTGAGACAGGAGAATTTTACGCTAATTTTATTGGTCTTAACCGTCCCCCAGCCGAACTGGAGGAGTGGCTTTATATCCCTGAAAATGCTTTGGCAGCCTGCACAAACGGCAAGGTCTTTTATGACCCGTTAGGTGAATTTACCCAATTTAGAAACAAGCTAAAGGAATTTTATCCGGAAGACGTAAGATTAAAAAAGATAGCTTCCCGCTGTATGACCATTGCGCAGTTTGGTCAGTATAATTTCCCGCGCTGCGCTAAAAGAGAGGAATATGTGGCCGCCCTTTACACTGAGGCTAAATTTTGCGCCGATATAATTTCCCTGGTATTTTTGTTAAATAAAAAATACACCCCGTTCTTTAAATGGATGCACCGGGCGGTAAAAGGTTTACCCCTAATGGGAGCGTATATTTACGAAAAACTGCGGGTGCTAGTATCTACACCTGACTACCCGAAAAAGAGTGAAATCATCGAAGAAATTTGCCAGAAGATAATAAAAGAATTTAAAAGACAAAGGTTAAGTTTTTTGGGTAGTGATTTTTTACTTCACCACGGCCCAGTTATTCAAGAAAAGATTAAAGACCCAAATTTAAGAAACAGAAATGTCTGGGTAGGTTAAATAGACAAAGGATGTACCCTCAAACCCACGTGTATTTTGCGGAAAAAGTTTTTGACCGTCTTTCAGAACCCCTGGCTTTGGGTAGTGTTTTTCCGGACATTGCCCATGGCATTATTCCCGACCGCCAAAAATCGCATGGCTGCGGGGCCGAAATATTAGCCTATATGCGGGAGCAGGATAATAACGAAGATTTGCTTGATTTTGCCCGGGGGGTAATCACCCATGGCATTAAACCGGCCGGGCTCGATTATTACGGCGATGAAAAATTCCTTTCCTATGAGCGCGGCTACTGTTTTGAAAAGGGCCGGATGCTTATTGACGAAACAATAAAAGCTTGCCGACTTCCGTCCACTATGGGATGGTGGAAAACTCATAACATTATTGAAATGGGTATTGAACTGCATTTAAGTAATTTTAATTCTTACGGCAAAATACTAAGCGCTGCTTTCGTTAATATTGATTTGCTTACCCGGCTTAGTCAATATCTTGGCTATTTTTACGCTATAGAACCAGCTTTATTAAAGCAGCGCATTCTTCGTTTTGCCGGTTTTATTGAAATTTCCCAGGTAACCGCGGCTTCTTTAGCCGCCCGCTACGATTTACAAATGTTTACCAAACATCACCTGCATATTGATATCCCTCGCGTGGCAAACTTAATTAAGCAAGCCGTCATAATCGTAACTGATGATCTGACTGACTTTTTTGACTATGTATTAAATAAAGTAAGACAAGACCTAATTACATTACAAGCCATAGGTTAAATACTCTTTTATTACCTTCCATTTTAACCTCCATTCCGCCG
>DHGP01000021.1:204-3659 GCA_002402825.1 Firmicutes bacterium UBA4795 | reverse complement strand
TTTTTCCTCCCGATGGAACTTTTGGTGAGGTTTTTTGCCTAAATCACTTTTTATAGATCAACCGTAGCAATTACGTATTGCTTGCGTATTGCTTGAAAATGAAGGTGGAAGGAGGTTTTGCAGACTGACCATAGATATAATAATATTGCTATTTATATCAGAACATATTAGAATATTGCTGGAGGTGGTTTACATGGAGATTCTAACACCAAAAGAAGCATCATTATTATTAAAAATTTCGGAGTATACCCTTTTAGATTACGCCAGAAAAGGGAAAATTCCGGCCCGGAAGGTAGCTAACAGGTGGCGTTTTTCTAAGGACGAACTGATGGAGTGG
Organism: Firmicutes bacterium UBA4795; assembly: GCA_002402825.1. Taxonomy (GTDB): domain Bacteria; phylum Bacillota; class Desulfotomaculia; order Desulfotomaculales; family Nap2-2B; genus SCADC1-2-3. The sequence goes on along the minus strand of DHGP01000021.1, from coordinate 3,322 downwards.
TTCAGTGCCCCTACCCTGGATTATCTTCTAAAAGAAGCAGAGCAGGAGTATAAAGAAGGGAAAACAAAACGCCTTTGGCCCAGGGAACAATAAGTATGTGGGAAGTACATGGCACTACACGGGTTGTAAAAATTCTAGGAAGACTACAGAAAAGTATCCGCGATGCTGTGGAGAAAGGGTTTGCAATTTTGGCCCAAAACCCATTTAGAGGAGAAGCCCTAAGGGGTTATAGCAACTTGCGTTCTTTACCGGTTACCACCTCAGGAGGGGAGTACCGGGTAGTTTATACTATTAAACCAGAGGAGAAAGTTGTTCTGGTTATCCTGATTGGTCCCAGGGAGGGATTTTACGAACGATTAAAGCAGTATTTGGGATAAGAAAGAGGACTTTAAAAAAAATTTTTTCCTCCCCATGGAACTTTTGGGGAGTTTTTTTGTCTAATTAATTAAGTAACTAAAGATTCGATTAACCCCGGTGAAAATAAGTTTTCATGTTTGATAAAGATGGGGCAAAGTTCCCGTCAGGCAACTAATAAAAAAAGTGGGGTTAAGGAATATTTCTTTGGTGCTTGAAGAGTTGACCTGCTGGCTGTCTTTAAGCTCAGTAGCAAAAAACAAAGCTTAAATCTCCCAATTGACGAAAAAAGTCTGGTTGGTCAAAAAAAAGAAGGGGGTGGACAAAAAGGAAATATCAGTCGGGTAACGCCAAGAGGACCTAAAAATTTAGGCAGAACTGCATAATAAGGAGGTATGTATTAGTGAAACGAAAGCGGAGCAAGTGTATTCTTGCGATTTTAACGGTGTGTATGTTTTTGGCAAGCTTAGTGTCACTTGGGCCGGGAATGCCACTTGGACCGGGTATAGCGGCCGGAGCCGGCATTGGCTATTCAGTGTTATCGCAGCCGCTGGTAGCCGATGATACGGTAGCTTCTCTGGGTACATTATACGCAGAATTTACGGCCGGGCAAATTAAAAAGGGTGATACAGTAACCATCAAACTGCCGGAGGATTTTGAGTTCCGCGGCCATGAAACTAGCCCAGGCGTCATCGACACAACAAAAAAGATGGAACAAAGCGACTGGAAGCTGGGTTATGCTGGGGATGAGAGCGTAATGTCTGGCGTTTACTATTTAGGGAATGGTAGTAAGCCAAGTAATTCTTATTATCCTAACGGATTTGATGGGTATAACTACATACTCTGCGCCCAAAAGAAAGGTGCCGATGAGCCAAACGGGATGTATAAAGAAGGATGGAGCCATCCTTCTTTTCCGGGCTGTCGGGTACCGTTTATGCTATACCAAACGGATGATAACGAAATAAAAATTGAAATTATCGATACCCCCGACCCGGGCGAAGATGTGTTCTTTTATATCTATTTTGGGGCCATTTACATTGATTCCGGCTACAGCGGGGAGATTAAGCTTACGGCTGATTCGCCCAGTGGATCTGGCTTTGGCTCTGGTCAAATAACCATTGGTCGGGCTACCGAAGGCAAAGTGACGGTGGAAGCGACTGAGGTAGAATCGTTTAGTGATGAACAAGAGGTAACTCTCCGGATTAAAGAAGATGTGGCCGGTGCTTTAGATGTTGACTCCGAAAGCTTAAATCTGGTCCTGCCCAGTGGATTTGCCTGGAAAAGTGGATATACAGTAAGGAAAATCTGGGGAGATAAGCAGAAAATTTTAGTAAAAGATAATAATGGTTTAACAGACAATCTTAAAATAACCCCTGATGACGATGAATTAAAGTTCGATGTTAAAAAATGTACTCAAGATCCCATCTGCTTTGAAGTAAAAGCTACTTTAGAAGTAGATGATGAAACAGTCGCCAAAACCGGTGNNCGGTGAGTACGGCAGCAAGATTGAAGCAACATCCAGCCCGAAGCTGATTGCCGGCATGGTCGAGCAGCAAATTGGCGACATTAAAATTACTGAAGATGTTGAAGCATCTTTAGAAGAAGGTAGAACGATTATTTTAACCCTGCCCAGCAACGCCAAGTGGGGTAAGAATATTGATGAAGATAGTGACAGCGGAGTAAAACTTGAATTCGCTGGTTTCCCTGGAAGTGACGGTCGGGAGGCGAAGTGGAAAGTGGTAGGTAAATCTACTGATGCTGCCGAATTGATTTTAGAAGATATGGAAATAGTGCTGGAGCCTGGCGTTGAAGGCGACATTGAAATTGAAGTCAGTGGTACCGCCAGCCTCACGGGGGATAAAATTAAAGTAGGTGAGGCCGTAAAATCTGTTTCAGCCAAAGCAGAAAATGTACCAGACGTAAAGATTGGTCTTGATCAGCAAGAAGGCGGCGACATCCTGATTACCGAAAATATTGCCGGAGCCATCAAAGAAGATTTTGACGCCAAGTTAGTGCTTGACTTGCCAGATGGCGTAAAATTTGCCACAGTGCCTAAAGTAGAGGTAACGGAAGGCGATTTAGATATTGATGAAGCAGGCGTAAAGCGCCAGGCCGAAGGAAGCCAGAGCGATAACCAACTGGTCATTCCGATTGATGGCGAAAGCACCAAAGCCAGCACCATTAAAGTAAGCGGGATCAAGTATACGGTAGACCGCACTGTACCGGAAGGCGGCATTACCGTAAAAGTTAAAGGTAGCGCCGTAAATGAAGTAAATCACCTTGCCAGACTAAAAGATTATTTTGGCACCGTAGATAAATCAACGGATATTGGCTCAACCACTACGGCCATTGCCCGTGATACAGGAGGAGTTTACCTTGAAGGAGAGCTTGCCTATCTACTTGATAATGATATGATCTGGCCCCAGTCGCAAACTGCGGCTTCAGTAGTAAACGCCACTGTAATCACCCCCGCCCCGGGCGAAGTGAAGCCTGGTACCGCGGTATTTAAGATTGGCGACACCAAGTATACCGTAGGCGATAAGGAAGAAACCATGGATGTAGCCCCGTACGTGAAGAATAACCGTACTTACCTACCCATTCGCTACGTTGGTTATGCGCTTGGGGTTAGCGCCAGCAACATCCTTTGGGATAACGCCAACGCCACGGCCACCATTATTAAAGGGGACCGGGTAGTACAGGTAAAGATTGGTAGCAAGGTTATGCTCATTAACGGTGCTGCCATTACCATGGATGTGGCCCCAGA
>DHGP01000021.1:0-126 GCA_002402825.1 Firmicutes bacterium UBA4795 | reverse complement strand
CCTCAAAAAGGAGCCCGGAATTTTTCTTTTTTAACTTCGTTTCATGTTGTTTTGTTCTGTAATGGATGTTAGAATTAAAAAAGAAGATGAAATGATAAAGGATAGAGGTGCTGGGAAAATGAAAAA
>DHGP01000031.1 GCA_002402825.1 Firmicutes bacterium UBA4795 | reverse complement strand
AGCAAATAAAAAGGGGGGTTGCCATAGGGTTTTAATTCATAGGTTTTAATTCATAGGTTTTAATTTAAGTTGGTTTGGTTAAATTTAATACTTTTTATCATTTTAGGTTAGTTTTTCCGTAAGTCTATTTAGAGGGAAGCTGTTTGGTAAAAGTTTTTACACAAGAGTATTGACACTACCAAAGGCTGCTAAAGGATACAGAATTTATGGAAGATCTAATTGATATAGCTATCCTTGAACAACGACGTGAGGGACCCTCACGTCTCTTAGATGATTACCTTGCTGAAAGGAAAAGATAGGAAATTTATGTCTTACCCAGTTTATTTAAAGAGATCAGCCTTGCAAAGGAGGTAAACTGCTAGGAATAATTTTATAACCTTGCTTCTGCAAATATCCCGCTACTTTATAACTGTCACGTTCGCGTTCAATGTTTTATCATACTCTTCTAAAAAAATCTGAACTGCCTTTCGGCAATTACCAACCAGTTTTTTAATATCTGCAGCGCAAGCTTTATCTACATGTACACCTGCAACCAGCGCAACTATTTTATTATACTTTTTGGCAATCTCCTCAGCAACTGGTTTGGCAATCTCGTCATCTTTATGGCCAAGTACAGGTACGACTATAGAATTGCAACTAGTTTTTGCCGGTTCAGCCAGGCTAGATCTGGGGATGCTTAAAACTATTACCCCTACATGTGATTGCTCGCCACCTAACAATTGCCCAATAAATCCATTGCCGGTAATAGTAACGGTCAGGGTAACATTATATTTCCCTTTACCATAGTTAACTTCAAATTTCTCAATAGTTAATCCTCCTTTATTTTGTAATTGGACCGGCTAGAAGCCGGCCCTGCTAATTTTAAGTGCTTGTAGGCTAAAGAGGTGGCCACCCGGCCGCGAGGCGTACGGTTAAGCAAGCCTGCTTGCAGTAAATATGGTTCATACACGTCTTCTATGGTATCCTTTTCCTCTCCCGTGGCGGCTGCTAAAGTATCCAGTCCCACGGGACCGCCGGTAAATTTTTCAATAATTAAGCGCAAGATTTTACGGTCGGTATAATCTAATCCTAAAGAATCCACCTCAAAAAACTGTAAGGCCTCTTTAGCTATTTCACCGGTAATTATTCCGGCCGCCCGCACCTGAACATAATCACGTACCCGCTTTAAAAGCCTAAGGGAAACACGCGGAGTGCCTCTTGACCGGTCAGCAATTTCTGCTGCCCCTTCTAGGTCAACCGGTATTTTTAAAATAGCTGCGGCCCGGCAAATAATTTGCACTAGTTCGCTCTGCTGGTAATAATCCAGGCGACCGATAATGCCAAAGCGATCGCGCAAGGGGGAAGTCAGCAAACCCGCCCGGGTGGTAGCCCCAATTAAAGTAAAGGGAGGCAAGTTCAAGCGCAAGGAACGTGCTCCGGGACCCTTGCCAATGATAATGTCTAAAGCAAAATCCTCCATGGCCGGGTAAAATATTTCTTCCACTGGCCGGCTTAGACGGTGAATTTCATCAATGAACAACACATCGCCACTAGATAGGTTGGTTAAAATAGCCGCTAAATCTCCGGGACGTTCAATAGCCGGACCAGAAGTAATCGAAATATTTACGTTTAATTCATTAGCAATAATACCGGCCAGGGTGGTTTTTCCTAAACCTGGCGGACCGGAAAGTAAAATATGATCTAAAGTTTCTTTACGGCTTTGGGCTGCTTTAATAAAAATATTCAAACTTTCTTTGATTTTGGTTTGACCAATAAAATTTATTAACTTTCGCGGCCGCAAGCTATTTTCAATCTGGCCATCCTCTGCTTTAAAAACAGGGGAGAGAAGACGTTCTTTCATAATATAATCACCTACCTGTTCCCTGGATAAATTACTTTTGTCTGCGTAGGCACTGTAAGGCCTGCTTTACCATTTCACTGGCTTTTAGGTTATCTTTCTCCTTTGCCGGAATACGCCAAAGTGCTTTTTTAGCCGCGGCAGCATCAAAACCAAGGGCTATTAAAGCCGCCAACGCGTCTTTTTCTTCTCCGTCAAAATTTTGAATTTGCGTAAGGTCTATCTCCTCGCCTTTAGCGATTAGCATATCTTTTAATTCCAATATCATCCGCCGGGCGGTTTTTTTTCCTATCCCTGGCGCTTTTGAGAGCACATTTACATCTTCCTTAATTATGGCTAAACGTAATGCTTCCGGATCAAAAGCAGAAAGAACTTTTAAGGCCCCCTTTGGTCCAATCCCATCTACATTCAACAGATGGCGAAAGAGCTCTAATTCAGCGGACGTAAAAAAACCAAACAAAGATAGGTCATTTTCCTGAACTATAAGACAGGTAAAAAGCCGGACTTCCTGACCTGGCGAAGGCAAGCGACCAGTAAGCGAAGAAGGAACATATACCCCGTAACCAACACCGTTTACCTCAACGGTTACCATTCCGTTTCGTGTTTCTACCAGCGTACCCCGAAGAAAGTTAATCAATTTCGCCGCCCCCCCGATTTTTGCTTTCATTTATTTCATTTATTCACTATTCTACATTTATTCTACATTCAAAAGCGATTTCCTCTTATCAAAAAGGTAAGTATTCAGTAAAACCGTTCCTAAAGAGATGGCGTTATCCCCGCTCACTTGTGGCTATCGTGCCGACAACTAAAGGAAAATTTAGATTACAGCCATAAGACTGTTTTGTTTTTGCTTGTATTTTTAGCCTAACTTGGTTAAAATGTTACCAAAGATTTTAAATAAAGAACGGAGGCTTTTTTTTGAAAAGGGTGGTCAGTGTTAGCCTGGGTTCTTCCCGCCGGGACCACAAAGTACAGGTAGCCTTATTTGGAGAAGAATTTGAAATAAGCCGGCGGGGAACTGACGGAAATTTTGACCAGGCCATTGCTTTACTACAAGAACTAGACGGTAAAGTAGATGCTATTGGTTTAGGAGGAATTGATGTTTATCTTTACGCCGGTAAAACACGCTATGTGGTTCAAGATGGTTTAAAATTAATGCAGTCGGTGCATAAAACACCGGTGGTAGACGGGAGCGGCTTAAAAAATACCCTGGAGCGGGAAACAGTATACTTTTTGCGGCAAAATACGGGCCTTTTGCCCCCGAAAACAAAGGTCTTGATGGTCAGCGCAGTAGACCGTTTTGGGATGGCCGAAGCATTTACCGCTTTAGATTGTGAAGTTACCTATGGGGATTTAATATTTTCCGCTGGTATCCCCTACCCCATTTCAACTCTGGAAGAACTAGAAGAAGTTGCCCACAAAACCTTACCGGATATGTGCCAGCTTCCCTTTCATATGCTTTACCCCACGGGGAAAAAACAGGAAATCCAGGACGAAGAAAAAATAAAAAAATATGGCCATTATTACCTGGAGGCTCAAGTAATTGCCGGTGATTTTCACCTGATCAGGCGTTACCTGCCCTTCTTAAAAGGGCAAACTATCGTTACCAATACTACGACTACCGAAGACGTCACTTTTTTACGGGAAAAAGGGGCCGGGCACCTGGTGACTACTACCCCGGACTTTCAAGGACGCTCCTTTGGAACAAACGTAATTGAGGCTATTATGGTAGTATTATTACAAAAACCATGGCCAGAAATCACTCCTGAGGATTACCTGAACTTATTAAAACAGTTAGATTTTAAACCCCGGATATTAAAATTAAACTAGATAAGATTAGGAGGCCTTGTTTTTGTGGCTGAACATAGTGAGATTACCGCCAGTTTACGTGCCTTTCAAGAAGGCTACAATAAAAACAAGCGTTTAAAAAAAATGAACGCTGATTGGGACCGGATAGTCCTGGTCCAGGCTAATGATATACCTTCCACGCATACTTTAATTTTACGCAAGGGTGAACTTACCATTCAGGAAGGACCACCGGAAAAACCTGATCTTAAAATTATTTCAGACAGTGAAACGCTGGCGGACATGTTTTACGGGGACATTACCCCCACCCAGCCGTACCTGAACGGAACATTAAAGGTGTTGGGCACAGAAGATGATATTGTGCGTTTAGACTTCATTTCCTTAATGATTTGGGGCGAATAAAAAATGAGTTTAAAGAAGGTACTCACTTTACGAACGATAGTAGCCACCAGCGCCGGTCTAACCCTGGCCACTTCCACCTTTGTAGCGGCTATTCAAGTAGCCGGCTTTTTGGCCGGAAACGCCGCCTGGTTAGCTATTCTTACCAGCGGCCTTTTATGCTTTTTTGCCGCGGCCTGCTTTTCGGAGCTTAACGGACAGCTTCCTTCAGCGGCAGGCATCCGGCTTTATTTTGGGCGGGCTTTTAATGATAATTTAGCCCTGGTTATTTCTCTTTTTTACATGACCGTAGTTATGGGCATAGTAGGGGCAGAAAGCTTCATTTTGGCCCGGGTGCTTAATTATGTCATACCAACAATCCCCCCTCTGGTCTGGATTATAGTTATGTTTGTAATTGCAGCCTGGCTAAACATCCGAGGGGTAAAAATTGCCGGTAATTTTCAAGATATTATTACCTATGGTTTAATGCTTTCTATAATTGTGCTGGCTGTTCTTGCCTTTGAAAAAATAAATTTTCGGCTGGAAAATCTAACGGCGGTTGGAGGACCGGGAAATCTGGTTCAAGCGGTCGCTTTGGGTATTTTTTTATTTGTGGGATTTGAGTGGGTTACCCCCCTGGCGGAGGAATCTACTGATGCCAAGCTAATTTCCAAAGGAATGTTAATTGCCGTTGGCCTTTTAAGTATTGTTTACGCTGTATTTGCGGTAGCCGTAACTTCTACCGTACCAAAGGAAGCGTTAAAGCACTCGGTAATTCCTCATTTATTATTTGCGGAAAGTCTCCTGGGAAAAACCGGGGTTATTTGGATGACTATAATATGCCTGGGAGCTTCCATAACTACCTTTAACGCCGGGTTACTCAGTGTTTCCCGTTTTCTTTATGCTTCGGCCCGCGAACATGTTTTACCAACCTGTCTAAGCAAGGTTAGCTTAAAATATTTTACCCCGTGGACAGCTATTTTAACAGTATTTTTTGTTGGGTTGGTCATTTCCATCATCGTCCTAATCACCAAACGCTACTTAATTTTTTTAAACATGGCGGCCGCGATGGAATCACTAATTTATGTTTTGGCCGGCCTGGCGGTAATTAAATTGCGTCAAAAAACCCCGGCTACCCAACGCCCTTACATTATCCCTGGCGGTTTAATCCTGCCCGGTTTAACCGTGGTTGTGTTTGTTGTTTTAATGGCGGCCGTTTTAATTACGGATAAAATAGCCGGTTTATGCCTGATTGCCGGTTTATTTCTTTCCTGGGTTTACGTAATTAACGGGGTGCCGGTTTTAAAAGAAAAGTACCGCAAAAAACACCCTGTCCGGAGGAGACGCCCCGCAAAAGTAGAGGTAGAGGAACAGTAGGCAGGCATTTTGTAAAACTTAATAAGGCGAAAGGTTTTAAGAACGCTAATTCTTCTGGTCGGGCGGCAATATTAAAAAGTCTAATATGGAGGTTGGAAATAAAATGGGGAATATCAAAGCAATGTTAGACCCCAAGACTATTGCCCTTATTGGGGCCAGTGAAGAAGAAGGTTCCGTAGGAAGGGCAATCATGGAAAATCTCCTTCTTTCCGAAACCAAAAAGGTTTTTCCAGTTAATCCCCATAAAAAATCCGTTCTAGGGAAAGAGTGTTTTTCCAACGTGGCCGGCATTCCTAATCATATTGACCTGGCCGTAATTGTCACCCCTGCAAAAATCGTACTTTCTTTAGTTGAGGAATGCGGAAGAGCCGGCGTGGAAGGAATTATTATCATTTCCGCGGGGTTTAAGGAAACAGGAAAAGAAGGAGCGGAGCTTGAGGCAAAGATAGTTGAAACCAAGAAAAAGTACGGCTTAAGATTAATTGGACCAAATTGTATTGGGGTCATCAGGCCTAACATTGGCTTAAATACTTCCTTTATGAAGGTCAATCCTGAAAAAGGCAACATTGCTTTTATATCCCAAAGCGGGGCCCTAGGAGCAGCCATTCTTGACTGGGCGGTAAAAACACATACAGGCTTTAGTATGTTTTGTTCCCTGGGTTCTATGCTGGATGTGGATTTTGGCGATTTAATTGACTTCCTTGGCGATGACCCTTACACCAGAAGCATTATGCTTTACATGGAAGGGGTGGGAAACGCAAAAAAATTTATGAGTGCGGCCAGGGGTTTTTCCCGCAACAAACCCATTATTATTATTAAACCAGGAAAATTTAAGGAAAGCGCCAAGGCAGCCCAATCCCATACGGGCGCCATGGCCGGAGATGACCAGGTATATGACGCTGCTTTTAGACGAGCAGGAGTAATAAGGGTTCAGGAGTTTTCTGATTTGTTTAACTGTGCGGCGGTGCTTGACTCAAGATCCCTTCCCAAGGGGCGAAGGTTGGCAATTGTTACCAATGCAGGCGGTTTCGGCGTGATGGCTACCGATGCCTTAATTGATTTAGGTGGGGAACCAGCAAAGCTCACGGAAAAAAGCATTGAAAAATTAAGTACTTTTTTGCCACCGTATTGGAGCAAAGGAAATCCAGTGGATATATTAGGAGATGCAGATAACGAAAGGTATGTAAAAACAATTAAGGTTTGCCTTGAGGACCAAGGAGTGGATGGTGCTTTAGTAATTTACGTCCCCCAGGCTATTGTAAGGCCAGAAAAAGCAGCAGCATCGGTGGTGGAAATTGCTAAGAAGGCAACAAAACCCGTTCTTGCTGCCTGGGTAGGCGGTGAAGATGTGGAAAAAGGAAAGGAAATTTTTTACCGCCATGATATTCCTGCTTACGAAACCCCGGAAGAAGCAGTAAAAACATACCTTTACATGTACAAATACTACCGGAACCTGGAGCTGCTTTACCAAACCCCTACCGAACTATCTTTAACTGAAGCACCGCCTAAAAATCACTTAAAGGCTCTCATCAGAAGAGCAACAAAGGAAGGAAGAAACCTGCTTTTTGAGGAGGAGGCAAAGGACTTTTTAAAAATTTACGGCATTCCGGTGACCACGCCTTATTTTGTGCCCAATGTTGAAGAGGCCTTAAAGGTAGCCTGTAGAATTAATTATCCGGTGGTCCTAAAAATTGTTTCCCCCGATATTTCTCACAAAAGCGATGTTGGAGGGGTAAAAGTAGGGATAAAGTCCGAGACAGAATTAAAAGAAGAGTATGCGCAAATGATAAAAAGAGTTAAAGAGCGGGCCCCCCAGGCCAGGATAACTGGGGTTACCGTGCAAAAAATGGTTGAAAATATTAACTACGAAGTCATCATGGGGTCAAAGAAGGATAAAGATTTTGGCTCGGTAATCCTTTTTGGCATGGGAGGAGTAGGTACGGAAATATATAAGGATGTTTCCCTCGGCCTGCCGCCTTTAAACCAAACACTAGCCCGGCGGCTAATGGAAGAGACAGAGGTTTATAAAGTGCTTCAGGGCTACCGGGGGAAACCCCCGGCGGATATAAAACAACTTGAGCAAATACTGGTCAGCTTATCCAACTTAATCATTGATTTCCCGGAAATTGCGGAAATGGATATAAACCCGGTTGCCGTAACCGATGGAAAGGCTTATGCCATTGATGCCAGAATCATTATTGATCAGGGAGCTATTGAATATATTGCTTCGCCACAAGCCTGCCCTACTCCGTACCCTCACTTGGTCATTACCCCTTACCCGGAAAAATACATCACCCTCTGGAAGCTTACCGATGACACTGAGGTCTTACTGCGGCCCATAAAACCAGAAGATGAACCCTTAGAATATGAAATGCTCTCTACCCTTTCGGAAGAAACCCTTAGACTGAGATTTTTTTCTGTAATTAAGAACATTACCCATGAAATGCTGGTTCGCTTTTGTAATATTGACTACGAAAGGGAAATGGCCATTGTAGCCGAACTAAAGGAGGGCGAGAAAAGAAAGATAATTGGTATTGCCCGGCTAATCATTGACCATGATTTTAAGCAGGGAGAATATGCCGTTCTGGTCCACGATAAATTTTCCGGTAAAGGTCTTGGCTACAAGCTTATGGATGTAATAATAGGTGTGGCCCAGGAAAAAGGATTGGAAGAAATTTATGGGACAGTCCTTCCAGATAACGAAAAAATGCTCCGCCTTGCCCGAAAAATGGGGTTTACCGAAAAACGGCTGCCTGATGGGGCCACAAGAGTGCAAATAGCTTTGAAGTAAGCAAAGGCAATGGTTAATTTCGGCATGTGGGAACCAAATTCACGTTACACTGGCTGCCCATACACGTATACAGGAACTTGCATGACGCTTTTTGCCTGGGGAGGTTTTTCCTTCATTTTATCCAGTTCCTTAACAACCTCAGCGTCAAAGTATTGTTCTCCACAATTCTCGCAAATCCACGCCGGAACGTTCTCGACCAGGGTAAATGTATCGCCCCACCAGTTCTCGGCAACAACAAGTTTCTTTACCGTGGGATTCCCGCATTGAAAACATTTAGTCACCATACTAATCCCCCTTTCTACGGGTACGCTCATTAATCCATTTGGAAGGTTCGGGAAAATATACTGAAAATCATTAAATAAATTTAAATTAAGGTTGGAAAAATTTTTGGACCTAAAACTAGCAGGATTTTGGTTTTAAATGGAGAATATAAAGTATTAAAGGAAAAAAAAGAGGGAAAATTTGGTGTTTTTTAGAAAAAAATATTTAAAATTATCGTGCTGGGCAAGCCACGAGGGCCCGGGCGGTAGTAATGATAAAGCGCTTGTTAGAGGTTAGCAGTAAAACAAAGCAATAAGAAGGGATAGAAGATGATTCCTAAAATATTTGAACGGGAAAAGATTACGGAAGAAATCACTGGTTTTTTGCAGCAGGTAGATATTTTTACCGGTCTTAAGAAGAAAGATTTGTTCCAAGTGGCCAGGTTATTTAATCAGACCTATTACCCCCGCCAAGCAGTTGTCTTTTTTCAAGTCGAAAAAGGTGACCATTTCTATGTAGTTAAGTCTGGCTCGGTAAAAATATTTCGCCTGGCTGAAGACGGTCGTGAAGTCATTCTCGATGTTTTTACCGCCGGCGATTTTTTTGGTGAAATGGCTCTTTTAGATGACGATACCCGTTCGGCTACCGCTCAGACCCGCGAGCCAACAATCCTGCTGACATTAAATAGATCGGATTTTCAGGAACTAATTCAGAGGCGGCCGGAAATAACGCTCAATATCATCACCGTCTTGAGCCGGCGCCTGCGCCAGGCGAACGCCGTGATTGAAAATTTTGCCTTCCAGGATGCCCGTGGCCGGGTGATACATGCAGTTGCAAAGCTTGGCTTAAATTACGGCAAACCCTCTCCGGAAGGGTTACGGGTGGGGCTACGCGTTACTCACCAGGAACTGGCCTCCCTGGCCGGAACGTCACGCGAAACGGCTACTCGCGTCCTCTTGGAAATGCAAAATGAGGGCCTGGTGAACTTTAAACAGCGCCATCTAGTTATTCGCGACGACTTAGAAACGCTGAAAAAGTTGGCCAAAGGGGTGGAATAGCTTTCTTTTTTATTACTTCTTTTTCTGTTAAATGTGATAACCGTCACATAAATTTACAAAAAAAATATCTATAATGTTTCTTTACTGGTAGGAAAGTGAAAAAAAAAGTAGAAAGAAGTAAAGTAGTTGAATATTGCCTTTGTAATAATTTAAAAAGGAGGTGAAGCCTGGTCCTAGGAATTGTTGGGAGAGTATTTTTCCAGGGCCGGGGATGAATTGTATTTTAAAGGTAGAAAGAAAATATTTCTTTACAAGAGGGTTACAATCTTGCTAGTTTGTATGTTAAGTCTTGCTAATTTTTTTGTTTATTCCCCATTAGTTAAAGCAGAGGAGGCAAATGTTCAGCAGGAAGTTTATTTGAGTTTCGACCCTTCAGGTTTAAAAAGTGTGGAGGTAGGTAAAGAAATCGGATTAAGTCTGTTAGTAGAAAATGTACGCCAACTGGCCGGAGTTGGTTTAGAGATTAAATACGATCCAGGTGTGCTGGAATGTTTGCCCGTAAAGCAGGAACAGCCACTGGAGCCGGGCGAGGTATTTAAACAGAATTATTTTCCGGTTAAAAACGAAGTTGATGCCAAAAATGGTATTCTCAGGTTTGCAGCCCTGGTTGAATTACCCTTTAAAGATGGTTTTAGCGGCACGGGAACCCTGGTAAAAATGAAATTCAAGGCAGTTAAACCTGGTGATACCGTTTTGTCAGTAACAGATAATGAATTAGAGCCGGTTAAAGAAGGAGACAAAATAAATGGAAAAGTAAAGGAGGAATTAAAAGTAGAAGTAATTCCTCTTGCCGAAGAAGGAACACCTACCGTCAGTCCTTCCCCTGCAACTGGTCAGGAGAGTCCTGGGGGAGGCGGCAGCCTTCCTGCAGGTACTGGAACCCAGCCAGGCAATGTTACTGGTACTACTGGTACTACGCCCGGTCAAAGTCCAATTTCACAACCCAAAAAAGATGAAACCGGTAAAAAGGCTGAAACCGGAAGCAAGACAGGTGTACCCGAACAAGTTTACTTTAGTGATTTGCTCCCCACTCACTGGGCCTTCCAGGAAGTGAATATCCTGGTTAAGAAGGGGTTTGTTAAGGGCTACCAAGACGGGACGTTTAAGCCCCAACAAAACATTTCCCGGCAGGAGTTTGCCGTTCTGATTGGTAGAATTGCCAGTTTTGAAAGTAAGGCTATCTCAAACTATAGTCTGTCTTATAAGGATGCAGATCAAATTGTTGGCTGGGCTCGTCCGTCAGTAGCCGCGGCAACTTACCTGAAAATTTTACAGGGTGATGCTGAAGGGAAATTCAATCCCCAGGCTCCTATTTCTAGGGCTGAAATAGCTGCGGTATTGATTCGCTTGATCAACAAGGAAAAAGAGGCTACCCAACTTCAACCAGGTGAAATCTTGTTTAGTGATTTAAAAAATCACTGGGCAAAAGAGTACATTCTTTTGGCAAAAAAATTGCAGTTAGTTAACGGATTTGCAGACGGTTCTTTTAAGCCGCAGGGACAGGCCAGCCGGGCCGAGGTAGCTGCAATGCTGGTAAGGTTATTAAAATATCGTCAGCTTATTTAGTCAGTTGTTAAATTGTTTTTATGGAGGTGAAATTAAATGTAAGGAAGATAAAACTATGGAAGCTAGGGCAATATGCCCAGAAAGGAGGAAAAAATGTTTAAAGGGAAAGTTTTTGTAGCGGCTTTGCTTTTCATGTTATTGGCACTGATCATTGCGCCTGCGGTAGCTCTGGCTGAAGGTGGCGGCGTACTGGGAGGAGGCGGCGGCGGGGGTGAACCATTGCCTGGGGAGGGGGGGGCCGTGCTTAGTATGGTTGCGGATACTTCTAATGTGACCCAGGCGGGTGACGAGTTTACCGTTGACATCTTGCTGGCCAAGGTAAATAACCTGGCCGGGGTTGCCTTTGAGGTTAGCTTTGACCCGGCGGTGTTGGGTGTGGTGAAGGATGCGGATGGCAATTCGATCACCGCCAACCCAGAGGTGTTCAAGCCGGCGCCGGATAACGACATTAAGCCAAACCCTTTTTACCGCAAGGATACCAGTTATTCTGCCAGGTTGGACGGTACAACTGCTACTGTTTATTACGAAGGTGACGAAAGAAAACTGCAACCCATGAATGTTGGTGCCGACCCGGTATGTCTGGGTACGATAAAATTCAAATTTTTATCAGAGAAACAGGTAAAAACCAGATTGGAGTTTACCTTGCACGAGCTAGTTAGCGCTGATGCCGATTACGTACCGCACCAGGTAAAAAGCTTAACTCTTCTTCTTCCCCCGGCTTTGGTAGAGGCGCCGGTTATTACTGCTCCTGTAGACAAAACCTATTCTCGAGATACCCAGCCGGTGATTTCTGGTACCGGTTTGCCAGGGGCGCTTTTAAGGCTGTACGACGGGAACAGTGAAATAGCCTCTTTGACTGTATTACCAGAAGGCAACTGGAATGTCCAGGTGGGGCCATTGACAGAAGGGTTGCATGCCTTTAGCGCAACGCAGCAGGATGCTGAAGGGAAGGTTTCCTTACCTTCTAACACCGTGCGCTACATCGTCGATACTGTAGCACCGCAGCCGCCAGTAATCAGTGTGCCGCTGAACGGTAGTACTGTGACCGTCCTGCGGCCTGAAATAGCTGGTGCCGGAGAGAAAGGGGCAACCGTAACGGCTTGCACTTATAACGGCGCCGAAGTTTTTGGTACGGCTGTGGTTAATAGGGACGGGCGATGGACTTTAACGCCTGATCACGATTTGACTGATGGGGCAACATACCGCATTAAAGCCAGTCAGGCCGATCGGGCCGGCAATGTTTCCGGGTTTTCTGAAATAATTACGTTTACCGTAAATACTGGCGCGGCTGGTGGTAGCCTGGCCATGCTGGTGATTTCTCCTGAGCGGGTAGAAGTTGGTACCGGACGTTCGGTAGATTTTGTGGCTGTTGGTTATGATGCAAACGGCATCATCATTAGGGATATTCACCCTGTATGGGAGGTTGTGTATGGTTATGGTACTATCGATACTAACGGTCACTTTGTAGCGAATACTCCTGGTACTGAGACGGTAATAGCTTCTGTTTACGGCGCTCGAAGCTATGCAACGGTAGATATATTTGGGTTACCCAGAGTAAGCCTGCAACCATCGCAGACGGTAGGTATAGGTCAAGAATTTAAGGTAAATGTCTGGGTTGATGATGTTGCTGATCTTACGGCATTTAACGTCGACATCGGGTTTGATCCATCATACTTACAAGTGGTCAATTTAAAGAGCGGCGGTTTTCTTGCCGGTGGGATTGTTGTTGCCAGCGATTACAATAACGAATCGGGGACCATCTCCTATGCTGAATATACCCTGGGTAATCCCGTAGCCGGTTCGGGTAGCTTACTGGAGATTACGCTACGGGCGAAAAAAGCAGGTAGCTACGTGTGGGATGTGCCGGCATTTGATCCGGGGCAGCCGGTTCAAGCAGTCGGGCTGGTAGATAGCGGTAGTTATTATATGGATTACAATCCGGCAGGAGTGACTGTGGAAATTGTAGCTGGCGGGAAAATAACCGGGCAAATAACTTTCCAAAATAGCGAGTTTACGGGTGACAACGGTAATATTACCGTTGAACTCTGGCAAGGAGACACCCTGAAGGCTTCTACTACTACAAAAACTGATGGTAGTTACGAATTTAACGGGATATCCGGCGATGGCTATAAGATTGTGGCCAGTCATTTCGGCTACCTGACCCGTGAGCAGGGAGATATTTCTGTTGCTGCGGGAAAAGAGGTAATTGCTTCGTTTAAGCTGCTTTTTGGTGAGTTTACCGATAATGGCGTCTCTATTGATATTCGGGATATTAATGTTCTGGCCCGCAAATACCGGCAGACGCCGACTGATCCGGTTTACGATTACAACCGTAACAATTTGATTGATATAGCGGATATTAATGCTGTGGCCAGAAACTATCGCAAGGCTTATCCGCCTGGCTACTAAGGCCCTTAGTTGATAGATTTGTTTTTATGAAGGGAGGTCCGGGTCAAGGGGATAAATAAGGGGTAACTTTGAACGATAAACATGGCTTATCAGGTTGTGAAAGGAGGTACTTTTATTTAAATGGAACTTAAGAAATTGAAGTTGTTAGTATTGTTTGCGGTATTGGCTGGATTATGTGTTATGTTGTTCAACCCGGTGGGGTTTATTAATGCCGGGGAAAACACTGTTGTCATGGTTGAAAGTGATCACACCTATGTAAAACCCGGTGATAGCCAGCCGGTGAACTTAAGTTTTAAAGTAACCAACGTAAGCGACGTAACATCGCTGGCACTATTGCTGCCGTTTGACCCTGAAAGGGTTGCGCCGGTAGATACTGATCCAGGCCAGGATGGTGTTCAGCCCTGGTCGTCAGCAAAATTCCTGGGTGCCGGCACAAATCTTATTGAGAACCTGGTAACGGCTGACAACAAGGCCAGTCTGTCGGAGTATACTCTTGGTGCTCCTGCTGCCAGTGACACGCCCAAGAAACTGGCTGACATTTCTTTTACGATTAAACCAGGGGCACCAGATGGGACCATCAACATCAACCCAACGTATAACAACTCGCCAAACGACATTGTCCAGTTAGTTGATAGCCAATCACATTTTATTTCCTACACCGGTCAGCCGGCCAGGATCATCATTGACGGCACGGCGCCGTTAATAAACCTTGCTCAGACACCAGATGAGGTTAATGAAGAACAGGCGGGAACAAATATTATCACTATTACTGGCACAGTGCAGGAAGCCAACCTGGATACAGTAAAAGTCAATGGCCAGTTGGCGACCCTAAATGGAAACGGATTCAGTTGTAATGTTTCATTGCAAGATGGAGTTAACGTTATTAACGTAGTGGCTAC
>DHGP01000027.1 GCA_002402825.1 Firmicutes bacterium UBA4795 | reverse complement strand
TACACAATCAATTTTACGCTACCAAATGGCAAACCGCGAAATAAAATCCATCTTTGAGGAACTGGGCTTCCCTAAACCAAATCGGGATTACAGTAACATTAACCCTGCCGAGGTCGCGTTAAATAAGGTCATGCCCGACCGGCGGGAACTGGATAAAATAGTATTTGAAGTATTGGGATTGACCGAGGAGGAGCAACTTGCCGTTTACCGCTCTGTGATCGAACTGGTCAAAAACCGCCTGGTCAAGGCAAGGAGTGTGTGAAGTTTTGAAGCGATTGCCAAGGCAGGTTAAAAATCTCTTACAAAAATCACAAGAATCTGCCCTTCAAGCCGTTGCTTCCTACAATAACCCGTTAACTTCATTTCGGTCGGGTACATTTATTGTATTAATGATAATTGCCTGGAAATCACTATTGTGGACATGCCCAAACGTTCTTACGTTCTTGGGTTAGATACGCAGCGAGAGGAATTTGAGGAAAGGGCTGATTTCTTTTTTAAAGAGATCATGGCAGCTTATGCTGTTAAATAATTTAAACAAAAAGGAGGTTAGGGTAAAGCTGAAAGCTGTTCAGGATACCAGGTATATATAAACCCGACATAGCTATTAAGCCGGAGATTAAATTCTGTTTCAGTTA
Organism: Firmicutes bacterium UBA4795; assembly: GCA_002402825.1. Lineage (GTDB taxonomy): Bacteria > Bacillota > Desulfotomaculia > Desulfotomaculales > Nap2-2B > SCADC1-2-3. The sequence continues at coordinate 191,020 of DHGP01000027.1, read as the reverse complement.
TTAAACCTTCTTTTAAAAAAACAATATCAGCATCTAAGTCGTTTGCTATCAGTTTAGCCAGTTCATCATCTGATTTTAAAATATCCGTAAGATTAACCAACAACCAGGTTTCTAATTCATCTAAATTGCAACTACCATCAAGATAAGACTTAATTTGAGTAGAAAGTTGGGAAAACATTGCAAAATACACCTCCTTATAAATTTAAACTTAAAAAGATAACAGCCACAAATATTAGGCAGTTATTTAATGATTCAGAAATACCAAACCAAATAGATCAAGGATTATTAAAGCCAGAATATCTTCGAAATAAACATCTTAAAAACCCACATCAACGCAACGAACCATATTGTACTCATGCTCAATTCATCTTTGTGCTTTAATTCCTTCGACAATCCACATCCGCATCAACGTCTGATAAGGGATTCCTTTTTCAGTCGCTATGCGCTTTGCGGCAGCAATCTGCTCCTGGCTTAACCTTAAAGTTACCCTTTTGAGATTGGCGCGGGATTTGATTTTTGCCTTTAACTTTGGGTCTAATTTCTCCTTGACCGGTCTAAACTCGTCCCAGTAATCGGATACGCTATGCGTCTCCCAGAATTCGGCTTCTTCTTCCGCTGTCTTAAAATCAGGAATTTTAGGCATTTTAACTTCTCCTTTCATTGCGGTAACGCTTTTTGTTTTTCTCGTCCAAATCAAAAGCGGTCCCCACCCGGATTACGCCGCCACTTTTCCGTTCGTAAACCACCGTTAGATAGCGGCCTGCTTCCGTTTGGCCTAAGGCAATATACCTTCCACTGCGGGAACGAAGAAATATAGCGGCATCGTCGGCAAAAGCTTCTTCTGCCTCATCTGGCGTAACGTTGTGCCTGGAGATATGTTCTGTATTTTCAGCGTTCCACTCGAAACTGGTAATCTTCAATGCTTTCCACCTGTCTAATATTTTAAAAAAAAGTCATGCCTTTGTCAAGACAAATCTTCACAAATAAGGTCGTCTGCTCTCATCATCATCGCACCTCCAGTCTATAATTATAGCATAGCAGAATCATTGGTCTGTGCAAACGGTCTTTTTTAAGCCCAACTATTGATTATATGGTTTCCACATACAGTTTATTTTGAGCCTGAGCTTAACCCGGAAACCATCTCTTGATTTTGATAACCAACAAGCGGTTTAATTTCAATGATTTCTTCAAAAAGAAAAACTTGACAGCTATTCTTGTTATTTATATGATGTTAACACTATTAGAATAATTTTAAAGATGAATGTCAGGCTATAAAAATGATGATATAATACGATTATGAAATGTACTCAATATTTTCTATTTATTAGAGGACAACCAGATAGAGCAATAATAAAAGATGAATGGATATTAAAAACCATTACCAATCCTTTAAAAGCAGAGGTTCAAACTGACGGAAGGATAAGGAAATGGGGTTTTATTGAAGAAATTGGGAAATATCTTAGAGTTGTCCTTCTCGAAGATGGTGAAACTGTTCATAACGCCTTCCTTGATCGTGGTTTTAAGAAGGAGGAATAATTATGAAAATACGGTATTTTTCAGATACAGATACAGCGTTAATTGAATTTTCGAACGCGCCAATCATAGAGACAAAAGAAATAACAGAGAATCTTTATCTTGACCTGGATGAAAAAGGCAATCTTGTAAGCATGACTATTGAACATGCAAAGGAACAGGCTAATATTTCTGAAGTATCATTTTTACAAATGGAAAAAAGCACTGCCTGATAAATCATTCCAGCAGGCGGCGTAAACACCGCCACTAAGTTTTGGGGCAGGTTGCTTAATGTACTTCACCGGCCACGCTAAGCTCTCGTGTTTTTAACCAAATGGCAAATCGTGAGATCAAATCTGTCGCTGAAAGATATATTATTACTGAAACGAATATTTAACCATAATCTTTAATGGTTTTGCTACTATTGGAGGTGTTCTCCTATCCCCCACGACGTTGTTGACAATCGAAATGAAAAATTACTTTCGCACGTAGCCAGTATCCTGCCTTCCTCTGAAAGGGCAAAGTTTGCGGTGGGGTACTTTTTTCTTTCCGGATTTACAGCTATCTGTGAGCATCTGGCCAATTTAAAGGAACTTCGCCTTCTTATCGGCAATACTGCCAGCCACCAGACGATTGAGTAGTTGGTGGAGGGGTATCAGCGGCTTGAGTTGGCAGCAGAAGCCATGGAAGGAATGCGCTATCTTAAAAAGAGTGAGATAAGACAGGCATCGGAAGCAACGGCTGAAAATTTGCGGCAGAGCCTGGCCGTTATGGACCAGACTGATGACGACCAGGAATTAATTTTAACCTTGGCTCGCCTGATTGAAGAGAAACGGGTGTTTGTACGGGTTTATACTAAGGGAAGACTTCACGCCAAAGCTTACATCTTTGACTACGGTCCAATTTATGATGCGCAAGGCAAAAAGCTGCCCAAGGAGGAAAAGGGAGTTGCTATTGTTGGCTCTTCTAACTTGAGCCTGGCTGCCCTTACCCATAATACAGAGCTAAACGTAATTGTTTACGGCAATGATAATCACACTGCCTTGAGCAGGTGGTTTGAGGAGCTTTGGGAAGAAGCCCAGGATTTTGAAGAAATACTTATGCGGGAACTAAAGGAATCCTGGGCCGCGGCTGCGGTGCGCCCGTATGACATTTATATGAAAGTGCTTTACGAATTGGTAAAAGACCGGCTGGAAGGAGAAGAAGCCTATGAAATACTTTGGGAGGATGAGATAACTGAGCGCCTGGCAGATTTTCAAAAAACAGCAGTTCGCCAGGCAACCAGGATGATTCGCCGTTATGGCGGGTGCTTTGTTTCGGATGTGGTGGGTCTGGGGAAAAGTTATATCGGGGCAGCAATAATCAAGCACTTTATGCGTTTGGAAAATGCCCGGCCCTTAATTATTTGCCCGGCGGCATTGACCGATATGTGGGAACGATATAACGATGTGTACCACCTTAACGCCATAGTTCTATCTCAATCACTTTTAAAAGAAGGTGATAACGGTTATGGTAATTTTTTGCTGGAAGACGAGCGCTACCAGGACCGTGATTTTGTCCTGGTAGATGAAAGTCATAACTTTCGCCACCAGGATACTCAGCGATACAGGGTTTTGCAAGAATTTCTCATGAACGGGCGGCGCTGCTGTTTTTTAACGGCTACACCCCGAAATAAAAGCGCCTGGGATGTCTACCATCAGTTCAAGCTCTTTCACCCTGACGATAAAACCAGCCTGCCCATTGATCCTCCTCACTTAAGAGAATACTTTAAAAGAATTGAACAGGGGGTAGGTAAGCTTCCTGCCCTTTTATCCCATATTTTAATCCGCCGGACAAGGAAACACATCTTGCGCTGGTATGGTTTTGACGCTGAAACCCACCAGCCGGTCAACCCGGACAGATTTTCTGAATACCTGGAAGGCAAGCGTAACGCCTATGTAATTGTAGGCGGCCGGCACCAGTATTTTCCGCAGCGCCAACTCCAGACAATTACTTATAGCATTGAAGCAACATATCAGGGTCTTTACGGTCAAATTCGGAAGTACCTGGGGAAGCCCTGGGAAACGCCACAGTCAGCACCTTCAGGAGAACTTACTTACGCCAGATATGGCCTCTGGCACTACGTCAAGCCGGAAAAACAAAGAAAAATTCCCTATATTGAACTTCAACAAGCAGGTTCTAATTTAAGAGGCCTGATGCGCGTTTTGCTTTTTAAACGATTCGAAAGCAGTGTTTATGCATTTTGTGAAACGGTTTGCCGCTTTTTAAAAATTCACGAGCTATTTGTTCAATCACTTGATAAAGGAATTATACCCGCAGGCGATGAGGCGCAAGCAATTCTTTACGAATCAGATATGCTCTCGGAAGTGGAACTTTTCGATGCGTTACGCAAGGCTACACATAAGTACGCTATTTCTGATTTTAATGTTCCGCTTCTAAAGGAACATGTTGCTCAGGACATTCGCTTGTTGAAAGAAATACTTAAATTAGTTGAACCGATAACTCCCGCTAAAGATGCTAAACTGCAGGAACTCGTAAGGCTTATGTCGGAGCCGCTGTTGGCGCAAGGGAAATGCCTTATTTTCACGCAGTATGCGGATACAGCCAGGTATCTTTTTGAAAACCTAAACCCTGATGGCAAAAGGGAGAATGTTGAGGTAATTTACAGTGGGGATAAAAATAAATCCAGTATAGTCGGGCGTTTTGCCCCAAAATCAAATCCTGAGTCCAAAGTAAAAGAACCAGAAATAAATCTGCTCATTGCTACTGATGTGCTGGCAGAGGGTTTAAACCTGCAAGATTGTGATAAGATAATAAATTACGACCTGCACTGGAACCCGGTGCGGCTGATTCAGCGTTTTGGCCGTATTGACAGAATTGGTTCAGAATACGAAAGAATTTACGCTTTTAATTTCCTGCCGGAAACCGAGTTGGAAAAGAATTTAGGACTGCAGGAGAAGCTGCAAAACCGGATTAACGAAATTCACACCACAATCGGAGAAGATGCTGCCATTCTTGACCCTTCGGAAAGAATTAACGAGGAAGCAATGTATGCCATTTATGAAAGAAAAGGTGGGAACCTGGAACATTATGGAGAAACGGATGCATTCATGGATTTAACCGAAGCGGAAGAGATGTTCCGGCAAATGAGCTCCGAAAAACCAGAGGAATTTGAGCGGATAAGAAACTTGCGGGATGGCATACGCACTGCTCGAACTACCAGGGAAAAGGGATTCTTTGTAATGCGTGCTGCCGGTCGTTACCGTAAACTTTATTTGGTTGACCAGGAGGGTAAGGAAATAACTACCGACATTTCACGAATATTAGAGAACCTGAAATGCGAGCCGGATTTACCGGCCAGCCCTTTACCTCAAGGTTACAATTCCGTTGTTATGAGAGTTAAGCGCCGCTTTGCCGAAGAAGCCAGGCATCGCCAGACACAAATTGCCCATGGTCTTTCCCTTTCCCTGGCCCAACAATATGTTTTGCGTGAATTGCGAGTTTTGTTTGCTGCGGTTAAAGATGATGAACTGCGAAGTCAGGTCAACATCCTGGAGCATGCTTTCCGGGCGCCTCTTAATGCCGCAGTAAGACGAGAATTAAACCTGCTGCGTCGAAACGGGGCAACAGGCGGGGCACTTTTACGTTGCTTAATTGATATTTACCATCAGCATAACCTGAGTCGAATGTTGGAGGCCAAATCTCCCAGCCCAAAAGATCCGGGGGTATCCAGGATAATTTGCAGCGAAGGGTTTGTTTAGGCGTTTTGTAACAGATGTTTTGTAACAGATATAGAAGGCATCTCCTTGGTTTCAGTTTGAACTTGTATTTCTTTAGGCAATTTAGATAGTTCTTTAAGAAAACACTTGGTATACTCAACTTTCCACATTCGTCTTCAATGCCTGATAATATGTTTTTGCATTTTCTATTGACAGCTTTTCGTCGTTTACCACCTCATCCATCAACTTTGATAATCCATAATTCTCTAAAATCTCTTCTAATCGTTCAAATTCCTCGATAGGTATTTGAACCGCAAAGGGTTTTTGATTCTCATCGAGAACTATTTTTTTATGTATCTCTACCATTTGATGCCGCCCCCTTTTACTCTACAAAAATCATTATACCACCTAACATTATTTTTGTGTGTTTTAATTAAATTCTGGATGTTGTCAATAATTTTTAGGTATTATTTTTTGCCTCCAAAATAATCTATTCCCTTTTAGGGCTGGGCTCATGTAATAAGGAACCCCCTTTGTGAATTAGTAAGGCAGGCTTCCAGCCTGCTCAAAGCTGTTTGCAATAGAGGGATTGATCATTTTTTAGGACTTAATTCCTGCTGCTTTCTTCTGAATAAGCTTCTCCTGTTTGCAAAAGCACAACCTGAACATCTGATTTTGCTTCTACTCTTGTCTTAAATTCCCGGGGATTTGCCTTGAGAATATGCATAGGGATTACAACCTTGGGTTTAATTGCTATAGTAGCTTCAACAGCTTCCTGGATGTCCATGGTAAAGATCCCTCCAATAGGAATTAAAGCTATATCGATAACTCCCAGTTTTCTCATCTCTGGTATGAAGTCTGTATCACCAGCATGATAAATTGTTTTTCCTTCCAGCGTAATTACGTAGCCAACACCATTGCCTTTACGATGCCAGATTTTTTTTAAAAATTTGATATTGTAAGCTTCTACGGCCTTTATTTTTATATCTCCAAATGTTATTTCTTCCCCTGGACTAATTGCTTTTATTTCCTTTCCCAACGCTTTAATGCACTGCTTTGGGGCCACAATTAAGGTACCCGGACGAGCAAGCCGATCCACCGTAACCCGCATACAATGATCTTTATGATTATGCGTTACTAAAATTAGATCGGCCTTCTCTAATTCTTCGGGTAGTCCATCAATCTCTTCTGGCCACCTGGAAAACTCAATTTTTTTAGAGTAATTCTTAAAATAGGTCCTTAAGTACGCGGGATCAATATAAATTATTTTCTGCTCCGTTTTTATTTGAAACCAGGAAGGCGGAAACCATTTGATCATTAAAGCCATTTTTTACCCCCATTTCTTCTGGTGATAGCTTCCAAAGAAGGACAGTTTGTTTTTCCTTTTGCAAGTACCGGAAGACAAAATTCCCTAACACTAAACCGGCAACGGGTTTAAACAAAAGTCCTCCTAAAGCCAAAAGGCTTAAGTAAAATGTGCCCAAAACCAAAGTAGCAGCCTGACCAATTATAATGGCGCAAAGAATAGTTAAGACTAAAGGAGCCTGCACGGCAACGCCTTTATTTAGCCATTAATCCAAATTATAGCATAATTATATGTAAAGGAACCAAGTTTAAATTAAGAAAAGTAAGGCGATAAGACTAAATCGGGGGACACTATCCTACAGAAAAAATTCACCACCAACATTTAGATTAATATTATATTTGTAAAATATGTTTATAAAAGGTGTGATTTCATGCCAGCCAGGGAAGAAACTCAGCACGACCTTTTACTGATTATTTTTACGGCCTTAGCCATTCTTATGAGTACCGGCCTTGCCAGACCGCCAAAAGTCCTTGAAGCACCTATAATTATCCCGTAAAGCGCTTGCAAGAAAGGAATTCCCGTAATGCTGCCGAAAGACGTAAGCACGTTGATGGAAAAAATTCTAAAACTCCTGGGCAGGACAGGGGGAGAAGATTCTGTAATCTCTTCCGAAGTTGCAGATGCAATCATGGAAAAAGTTTTACAACAACTGGATCAAGGAAAAGTGGAAGCAACAAAGATAGTACCGGGGGAAAAAAGAAAATAAATATTACACCAGCACGGGTCCTGGTATTACTTGGAATTTTAGGAGGAGTATTTGAGGTTAATTCGGTATTATTGGACAGGAAACAGGAAGTCCAGGTACTTCTGCTTCCCACGATTTTCTTGCAGGCCTAATCTTAATCCCCCTCTTTTGGAGAATAATAAGCGAACCCCTAATTTTTTCCGGTATATACTTTTTTGCAAATTCAAGAACAAACCTTGCCTCCTCTTCGGATTTTAGGTTTCCGTGTCTGATATAAACAATTCCGTTTGTTTTTTCCGGAGGGAAACGGATGGAGTTAGTAAAATGGTAATCTCTCGTGATCAGGATCGCTTTTTCAGCAACTGCTAATTTATATACGTCCTGATCCTTAAGGGAAGTATAATCTTTGGCAACAGAGATCACTTCGTATTCCAGTTCTCGAAGCTTTTCTACCACAGCATAACTAACGCTCTCGTCAACTACAAATTTCATAACGTGGCTACCTTTTCCGTAGCAAGATAAGAAGCATATTCCAGACAGGCTAAAATGTCTTGACGGGTAAGCCTTGGAAAATTTTTAAGGATTGTTTCCTGGTCTTCACCGGCAGCTAAGTGACTTAATATTACGTGTACAGGAATCCTTGTTCCCTTAATACATGGTTCACCTCCACATATGTTCGGATCAGCTACTATTCGTTCGTTCATACTTCCCCCATCCTTCATTAAGTTACCTTAATCCAAGAGTATATATGTTTATTATAACACATAGAAAACCTTTCCCTAAAGGCTAATTTTTTAGGTTTGGAGCCGGACTTTGACCTTCTTTCTGGTAAGGTATAAATTTCCTGAAGGAATTCTCCTGGTCAAGAAAAGTTAATCACCAGATAAAAATCTGTTTGAAAGGTAAGTATAAGGTATAGAACTCCCCCTTTCTTTACAAACTCTTTTTTTATTGCCACCTCACCGTTAAGCGGCAAAGAAAATGGGCCGTGGCCGTGGGAAATAACTTTGTAATAGCTAAGGTAAGGAAAGAAGGGAAGGTATATAATGTGGCTTTACGAAAAAATTTTAGAATATCCGGTTCGTGTTTACAAAATAGTGCCGTACGCGACAGCATAGGGAATTACCTGAAGGGTTCGGTTAAATTATAAAATTTTATACTTATATATAATAATGGTTGAGTGGTAGATTGAGTGGTAGGTCATTTGCAGTAAATATACCTGTCCAGACCCTTCACCCAGCCTGTCCAGGGAGAATCTTTGTCCTCCCGGGAGGCGGCGGCGCGGAAAAACATATCCACCTGAGTATCCAGCATATCAAGTTGGTGCAGAAGAGCCGCCTCTAAAAACTTGGGCCGCTTGGGTGACTGCCATTCATAGCGCCCATGGTGACTAACCAGGATATGCAAAAGCTTTAAGCGCAGCTCCTCAGGAAAATCTGGTACCCTTTCAATGTAGCGGTCCAAGAACAATACTCCAGAAATGATGTGCCCCAAAAGCCGGCCTTCGTCAGTTTGCTCTACGGTGCCGCGGCAGCAGTATTCCTGTACCTTGCCGATATCGTGCAAAATTGCTCCAGCCACCAGCAGGTCCCGGTTGGCCTGGGGATAATTACTAGCGATGCCGTCTGCCGCCGCGGCTACGCTGACGCTGTGAAGTAAAAGCCCTCCCAGGAGGGCATGATGATATTGCTTGGCGGCCGGGGCAAGACAAAAGGCCTCGTAAAAATTCTGTTCCAAAAAAAGAAGAGAAAAAAGTGATTTTAGATGCGGATCAGTTAAAGAATTAATTAATTGGTGAAACTTTTCTTTGGCCTTTTCCAGGTCTTTGGCAAAGGGTATAAACCGTGTCGAATCAATTTGACCGTTTTCTTTAACAATTGAATCTATACGCAACTGTACCAACCTGTTGTACGCCACAGCCAGGGCCTCCACGGTAACGATGTCTCCTGTTTTCAAGCGGGCGCTGGCCTCTTCGGCTCCTTCCCACAGTCGCCCCTCCACTTCACCGGTTCTATCCCCCAGCGTCACGGCCAGAAAATACCCTGGTGCCTCCCGAAAGGAAAGAAGCTTCTTTGCCTTTAACGCGAAAGTCCCGCGTACATTTAACCCCGGCCTGATTTGGTTAACCAGTATCTCAGGCATTTTACTACCTCCACAAAAACAGATTTTATCACGGTCATTGAGTGTGATTTTTCAAAATAAATTTACCCCTAAATTTCACGATAAGACAGGCTAAATATTCATTTAAAAAAGTAAAGGCTTTTCTTATTTATATTAAACAAATAAATGATTTTTTGCAAAGGATATTGATCCAACCTATTTTTCTGTAGTCATTTATTAATCCGGTTAATTTAAGACAAATCTGTTTTATAGAATTTTTCGTCAAATATTAAAGTTAATTCTTTGGGTTATTCCCTTTCTTTTATTTAGTGGTTAATACTATTATTTTGGATGCTTGTTTATTTTTTAAAGTTAGATTATTATTTACGCAAAGTTTACAATTAAGAAGATATATGTTCTTTTAGATTTTCATTCTCCTTGGTGCTAATTTATCAGTATAAATGTTTCATACCAGGGCGATTTTAGGGGGTGAGGCTTAATAAGAAGAAATAAAAAGGGCTACAGCAGAAGCTTTTAAAAGTTTTTTTGAGATTAGAAAATATTGAAATAGGAGGAACAGAAATGGCAAAAAAGGTTGGGATTGTGGGTGCGGGGATAACACCGTTTAAAAGCAGATGGCACGAGAAGACTTATTATGAATTGGCCCAAATGGCTACCAGGGAAGCAATACGGGATGCAGATGTTTCTATTAAAGATGTAGACGCTGTCTTTTATGGTATTTATAATGACATCTTTGAAAGAACGGCCATTCCTGAGCATCCTTTACAGGGCATCTTGGGACTGCAGAATAAACCCGGGATTCGTATTAGCTGTGGTGGAGCAACAGGTGCTTATACTATGTCCGCAGCTCATGCCTATTTAGCCGGGGAAAGATATAAGATTGCCTTAGTGCTAGGAGTAGAGAAGGCTACTGATTGTTTTGACTTCCTTTCTATGTCGGCTACCCCAGAGGTTATTAAAACCATTGCCTGGTCCGGAGACAGCTTTTTTGAGCAAAAGATTGGCTGGACCGCTTCGGATAGTTATGCTGAAGTAGTTCTGGGTTATATGGATAAATACCCTGGTACCCTGAAATCAGAAGTAACAGCCCGGATATCCTCCCTTCTTAGTGAGCAAGTTAGGAATAACCCTTATGCTCAACGGCAATTTGATCAGGTAACTCCTGAAGAAGTAATAAACTCCAGGTATATTGTCTACCCCTTTAAGGAGATGGAAATATGTGTATACTCTGAAGGCGCCGCTGCTTTAATTTTGGCGGAAGAAGAAACAGCAAAAGCCATTTCCAGAAACAGCGGAAAGCCCATAGTATGGATAACAGGTGTAGGTGAATCTAACGAACACTCCTTTGCCGGTAAAAACCATAAGAATATGTCTCACATTGTATCTGACTATTTAGGATCTCATCGTGCTTACGAAATGGCCGGAATAAAAGATCCTGTTAAAGCCATAGATATTGTTGAACTTCATGACGCTTTTGTTCACCAGCTTGAAATTTCCTTAGCTGAGTTTGGCTTAGTCCCTTATGAAAAAGTCGATTCTCTTATTGAGGATGGTATTATGTTGCCTGGGGGGAGGCTTTTGGTTAATCCTTGTGGTGGGCTTCTCTATTGTGGACATGCTGTAGGGGCCAGCAACATAATGTCAGCCTGGTCAGCCAGAAAAGAATTGATCGAGAGAAATCTTAAAACAGCTTTAGTGCACGGTACCGGGAGTACGGTAGCCCAGTATACAGCTTGTTTAATATTGGAGCACGAATAATAAAAAGGGGGGTTTAACAATGGCAGAAAAAAAACAAAAGGTTATAGCTGAGGAGTATATTCCTGAAGTAAAGAGCAGAGTGATAACTATTGATAACAAAGATTACTTATTACAAAACGATGCCATGTTTACTTTTTACGAACGAAGCATGGGCGAGTTTTCCCCTTTCTTCTTAGCCATTAGAGATGAAAAAAAGATTCTGGGTTGCAAATGTTCCAAATGTGGTATTGTTAGAGTTCCTCCTTTTGTAACCCATTGCCCGGATTGTGATTTTACACCTACTGAACCAGTAGAAGTGGAACAAATAGGTAAGATGAACACTACCCCGCCTATTACTTATTTTGCCACCTCAATGTTTTTGGATAAGGCTCCTTTTGGGAGGGGCCGGGTGATACTAAATGGTGCTGATACAGCCTTAAGTGTTATGCTTTACACTACCACGGGTATACTGGTACCAGGTTTAATTAAGAAGGGCACTGAAGTAAAAGTAATTTTTAAAGATGAGCGGGTTGGTCAAATATCAGATATTTACTGTATACCCACTTCTGAACTCACTCCAGAGCAAATTGCCAAAAAAGGACTCCAAGAATCAGAACTAAACTGGGAAGCGCCAAAAGAACCAGAGTTTCCTCCGGCTAGTAATGAGGATATAGCCATATTTAAACAATCTCTTAAAGAAATGCGAGCTGTGGCTGGTGAAATGAGCAGGTCAAAGCGTGCCCGGCGGGCTATTGAAGGTTGGAAACGAGATATTGCTGTAAAAACAAAAGGGGGCGAATTTGCTATGTATATTAACGATGGTAATTTTAGAATTGGGGAGGAGAAACTGGATTCTCCTGATTTTATAATGGCCTGCGAAGATCCTAGGACACTCCTTGATGGATTAAGGTATAAAGGGGCCATAACCGATGCTGTAATAATGAAAAAGCTTTGGATAAGTAAAAATATGGAGTTCAATACTGTTTTTAAACTAGATAGATTAGCCCGTTTTTTAGTCATGGAAAAAAAGGAACAAGCTACAAGATAACTTAGTCGGTATTCAACAATTTTATAACACGTAAGTAATGAAGAAATATACTTTGCCTACTTAATTAATTAAATGTTTTATAGGCCTTATAAAAATTTAATGGTTATAAAGGAGATAAGGCTATATGGATTTTAATTTTACCGAAGAGCAAAAAATGATTGCTAATACGGCGAAAAAAATAGCTCGGGACTTTGGACCAGAATACTGGAGACACAAAGAGGAAAAGGGAGAATTTGGGGAGGAGTTTTGGAAGGCAATAAGTGAAGCTGGGTTTATTGGTATTATAATTCCCGAAGAATATGGCGGTTCAGGAAAAGGGACTGTTGAATTATTTATAGCTATGGAAGAACTGGCAGCAAACGGGTGTGGAATGGCCGGTCCCTGGTACATTCTTATAACCGAGATTTTTGGTGCTTTAAGTATCATAAAACATGGTTCAGAGGAACAAAAAGAAAAATATTTACCAGGAATAGCCAAAGGGGAAATTGAGTTTTGTATGGCGCTTACAGAACCAGATGCTGGGTCAAACACATTAAACACAAGAACAACGGCAAAAAAACAAGGCAACGAATGGGTTATAGAAGGAAATAAGACCTTTATCAGCGGAGCCGATAGAGCCAAAGGAATGTTAATTATTACAAGAACGACGCCTAAAGAGAAGGCCCCAAAGAAAACATTAGGATTAAGCCTTTTTCTTGCAGACTTGCCCCATGAACTTATTGAAGTGAGACCTATACCAAAACACGGCATTAATTACTCGCATTCATGTGATGTTTCGTTTAATAGCTTAAGGTTACCGGAAAGTGCCCTCATGCCCCCACAAGATATGGGCTGGTATTCTATCCTTGATACTTTAAACACTGAAAGAATGAGCTTTACCGCTGCTGCCATAGGTATAGCCAGGCTTGCAATAAGTAAGGCTACTGCTTATTCGAAGCAAAGAAAAGTCTTTAGTGATGTACCAATCGGGAGTTATCAAGCCTTGCAATTTCCATTAGCAGAAGCTTATGCAGCTTTGGAGGCAGCGAAGTTATTGAATTTCAAGGCGGCATTATTATTTGATAATGGTGCTGATAGAGCAGCCATTGGGGCAGCAGCCAATATGGCAAAAGCGGTTGCCGTTGAAAATGCTACCAAAGCTGTATATTGGGCAATGCAAGTTTTTGGAGGCTATGGGTACGCAAAAGAGTATGATGTTGAAAGATGGTGGAGAGAGATTAACTTAATAAGATTAGCTCCGGTAACACAACAAATGACGCTAAATTATATTGGGGAACATGTACTTGGAATGCCGAAAGCTTACTTTTAATATTTGTAACTACTCAGGTTCATAGGGGCAAAGGCACAGAGGCACAAAGCTTTTTTGCCAGACTTGCAGATCTCTATACGTTTTCATTTCCCTTTGGACCTCTGTGCCTACCTGAATAGTTACTAATATTTAATAATACTTTTATAACAACTTAAAAGTAATAAAAAGGAGGACTATTATGGCAAAATTGCTTTGGGAACCTTCAGCGGAACGAAAGAAAAACGCCAATATAACAAAATTCATAGAATATGTTAATAAACGGTATGGACAAAAATTCGGTTCCTATGATGAACTATATTATTGGACAATTAATAATATACCAGACTTCTGGGATGCTATGTGGGATTTTGCCGGCGTTAAAGCTTCAAAGGGCTATGATAACATTGTTGATGACCCTGGCAAAATGCCGGGTGCTAAGTGGTTTATGGGAGCAAGACTAAATTTTGCTGAAAATTTACTAAGGTATAGGGATAACCAAGTAGCTCTCATATTTAAAGGAGAAACACAAGAAGCAATCAAAATAACTTATGCAGCACTATACGATCAAGTAGCCCGCTTAGCAAAATCCTTACGGGAGTTTGGGATTAGGGTAGGTGACCGGATGGTTGGATTCATGCCTAACATGATAGAAACCGTTGTTGCTATGCTGGCAGCTACAAGCATAGGCGCCATATGGTCCTCCTGTTCTCCAGATTTTGGTATTAAAGGGGTCCTTGATCGTTTTGGCCAGATAGAACCTAAGGTTTTATTTACGGCTAACGAATATTCGTACAATGGTAAGTTTTTTGATTCTTTGGAACGGGTTGCCGGTATTTTAAAAGACCTCCCTTCAATCCAAAAGGTAATAATTGTTTCTTATACAGGGAAGAGGGCAGATATTGACCACATCCCTAACTCAATTCATTATGAGGATTTTTTACCAAAAGAAGCAGACCTTGAAGTCAAGTTTGAACAGTTACCTTCTGACCACCCCTTGTATATCATGTTTACCTCAGGGACTACCGGTTTACCCAAGTGTATGGTTCAAAGTGCGGCTGGTGTTCTTATTAACCAATTGAAAGAATTGAAGCTTCATGCTGATGTTAAGCGTGAGGACACTATCTTTTATTATACTACCTGTGGATGGATGATGTGGAACTGGCTTGTTTGTTCTTTAGCTTTGGGTGCTACGGTGGTACTTTATGATGGCTCAGCTTTCCATCCAAATGCAGGAGTATTATGGAAGTTAGCTCAAGATGAGAAGATAACAATATTTGGTACCAGTGCCAGGTATATGGCCGAAGTTGAAAGACGCGGGCTAAAGCCAGGTAGGGAATACGATTTGAGTAACTTAAAGACAATTTTATCTACGGGTTCTCCTCTCTCGATAGAAAGTTTTGAATTTGTCTATAGAGATATTAAGAAGGATGTGCTTCTTTCCTCTATATCAGGTGGTAGTGACATCAATGGTTGTTTTGCTGGGGGTAATCCTATTGGCCCGGTTTACGCTGGCGAACTTCAAAAGCGGTGCTTGGGCATGAAGGTTGAGGTTTTTGATGCCAAGGGAAATTCTGTGAGGAATCAAGAAGGGGAGTTGGTATGTACCGCTCCTTCTCCGTCCATGCCTCTTTATTTTTGGAATGACCCAGATAACCAAAAGTATTACTCTGCCTACTTTAACGTTTATCCAGGGGTATGGTGTCATGGAGATTATGCTAAGATTACCGAAAATGATGGAGTTATTATATATGGACGCTCTGATGCTACCCTTAATCCAGGAGGGGTGAGGATAGGAACTGCTGAAATATACCGTCAAGTAGAAGCTTTTGATGAGGTAGAGGATAGTATTGTAGTAGGGCAAAATTGGAAAAATGACATCAGAGTTATTTTATTTGTAAAACTAAAAAAAGGGGTAGTGCTAACTGAAGAATTGAAAAAAAATATAAGCGCTATGATAAGGCAAAATACTACCCCTCGTCATGTTCCGGCTAAAATTATACCTGTGGCTGACATTCCCTATACCATTAATATGAAAAAAGTTGAATTGGCAGTCAAAAAGGTGATTCATAACGAATTAGTGTCTAATATAGAGGCTTTATCTAACCCACAATCATTAGAGCTTTATAAAAATATTAAAGAGCTCCAAACGTAGCAGCTACCGTAAGAACAGCCGCCCCCCGAACCTTCCCCTGGCGCAGGGCATTTAGGGCTTCATTGGCTGCGCTTAATGGGAAGGCCTGCACTTCGGTGCGTACCGGGACCCTAGGGGCCAGAGCTAAAAACTCCTCCCCATCCCGGCGGGTTAGATTGGCTACAGACCGTACGCTGCGCTCTCCCCAAAGAATTTCGTAAGGGAAAGAAGGGATATCGCTCATGTGAATCCCACCGCAAACCACTACCCCGCCTTTGGCCACCGCGCGTAGGGCAGCCGGTACCAGTTCCCCGGCCGGAGCAAAGATGATTGCTGCCTCCAGTTCCTCTGGAGGTGTAGTGCTGGACTCGCCTGCCCAAACTGCTCCTAAGCTTAAAGCAAACTGCTGCGCCTCCGAATCACCGGAGCGGGTAAAGGCATAGACCCGCCTACCCTGGTAGCATGCTACCTGGATAACTATGTGAGCCGCCGCACCAAAACCGTACAGACCAAGACGTCCCGCGTCGCCGGTCATTACCAGAGAACGGTAACCAATAAGACCGGCACAAAGCAAGGGCGCTGCCTGCAAATCCGGGTAACCCTCCGGGATGGGAAAGCAAAACTGTTGGTCCGCGACCGCATATT
This sequence comes from Firmicutes bacterium UBA4795, assembly GCA_002402825.1. Taxonomy (GTDB): domain Bacteria; phylum Bacillota; class Desulfotomaculia; order Desulfotomaculales; family Nap2-2B; genus SCADC1-2-3. Next base: position 174,768 of record DHGP01000027.1, on the reverse strand, counting down.
CGGCAAAACCACCGTCAATCTGATAGCCGGTAAAACGAGCTTTATCACAAAGATTTTCCCGGCCGGAAAGACAGTAACGGCAGTTATTGCAGGTAGAGCCCAGCCAGGGGACGCCCACCCGTGTTCCTTGGGCAAACCTGTCTGCCCCGGCGCCGGCTGCAATCACCGTACCCACAATCTGGTGGCCGGGAATTAAAGGAAGCTTGGGTTCTTTTAGTTCTCCGTCCATTATATGAAGATCAGTCCGACATAAACCACAAGCGCGGACACGAATTAGGACCTGTCCCGGACCAGGTTCCGGCGCAGGTGCATCAACCTTCCGCAGAGGTCTTCCGGGCGCCTCAAGTATCATTGCCCGCATTTTTTTAACTCCTATCTCAATATTTTGGAGCCATTCTTTTAATAACTCCATTTATCAGCCTTTTTGAAAAAATCCATCCTGGGTGGTCTTATTATCTTATTAAAATTAAAGAAACTTGTAGTAGTTCTTTTTTTAATTTTTTTTATCTTAAATATATATATAAAATTAACTTTGGTCAAGGATATTAATAATAATTGAGGATAATTAATATTGTTTAATCGTGATATAATTTATATCAACTTATCTTTTTTAACCCAGTTACTTTTTAATTAAAGTAAATTACGGGAGGTTTTTAGGCGTGCGTCAAATTCTCATTGGAACCTCGGGTTATAGTTATAACGACTGGTACGGGCATTTTTACCCCGACACAATTAAAAAAAACAAAATGCTGGAGTACTACGCTGAAGAGTTTCCTTTTACAGAGATAAATTCTACATATTACCGGATACCTTCCTCGCACTTGCTTAAACAACTGGCCCAAAAAACCCCAAAAGACTTTATTTTTACGATAAAGGCTTATAAATCTCTTACTCACGAACGGCAAGAGAACGTTGCAGAGGACATTATAAAATTTAATTTGGCTTTAGAGCCTTTAATGGAAACAAAAAAACTAGGGGCAGTGTTGCTTCAATTTCCCTATTCCTTTCATAACCAGGAAGAGAACAGGCACTATTTGGTTTTTCTGCGTCAATTGTTAAAAGATGTTCCTATCACGGTTGAGTTTCGTCATTATAGCTGGATAAGAAAAGCTACCTGGGAGTTTTTACAGTCCTTAAATTTAGGGTACGTCTGTATTGACGCGCCAAAATTAAAGGGTTTAATTGGGCCAGAGATTGTTTGTACGGCTGAAGTTGCCTATATTCGTTTTCACGGCCGCAACGCTACCAAATGGTGGAAGCATGAACAGGCCTACGAAAGATACGACTATTTATACTCCAAAGAAGAAATTCAGGAATGGCTACCGAGAATTCAAAAGTTAAGTGAGGAAGCCAGGCGTGTTTTTGTAGCTTTTAATAATCATTACCGGGGTCAGGCGGTACAAAATGCTCGTTTGCTGCGGGAATTACTTTCAATTTAGTCTTTAAGATTCTTTTAATATGTGTTTTTTTCAAGGCAAAATAAAGATGGGTAAAACAGGGGCAATCCGTTGCTCCAAAACAGTTTGCTGCCGGTAAAAGATTTTGGGCTAAAAAACAAGAAACTGTACATTCCTTTCTTTGCTTACTTTCTAAGGTAAATATTTCTTTTAACTGCCCCACTTGAAGAAAGTAGTCAATGTGCCAGTGCATTTTTTTTCGAGGTTTTAAATAACGGTTTGTTCTGCCTCTTAATCCTCCCATGGCTGAACCTACATAAGCATAATATCCAGGCGAAAAAGTAATCTCCCCTAAAGAACCCACCCGCAGTTTTTGTTTTGCCGGAAGGTAAATTAAAAGTATATATGTACCTGGTTTATTGGTTATGGGTGGGTAAATTTTTCCGTTAAGGCTTAAAATATGATTTTTAAACCAAATGTCTTCCTCAAAGGCTTTCACAAATATAAATATTCCTATCCTCTTTTACATTAAGAAACTCAATTGCTAACTTTTGTACTTAGCCATACCTGTTTATAATTTTAACTAAAATCTATAGCATTCTCAATTGTATAATTGAAAAAAGTGTCTATAAACTTATTTATAATTTCTAGCGTGCTTTTCCTCCAATCTTATGTTATAATTTTTTAGCCTTTAAAAACACCTGGACCTTGTCTTTGGTATTTAACCCATAAAGAAGGTGTTTTTTTGAATAATAAAGATGAATTTTTTATGCAAAAGGCCATCCAACTAGCCGGCAGGAAAAGGTATAAAAACAAGCCCGAACCTCTGGCAGGAGCAGTTTTAGTAAAAGGTGATCAAATTATTGCTCAAGGGTACCAAAAAACCAATGCTGAACCCCACGCGGTGTCTCAGGTTCTTTATAATCTTGCCCCAGAGCAGGAATCCACTATTTATACCAACATAGAACCGTGTTTTTCCCCAGAGAATAATTTTTCTTGTGCTAAAATGCTGGTGCAAAAAGGCATAAAAAGGTGCGTTATTGGCACCTTAAATCCTGCGCCGGAAATAAACGGAAAAAGTATTGCCTATCTTAAAGCCCAAGGAGTGGAAGTAACCTTTGGTGTTTTAGAAGAAAAGTGCCGACAGTTAAATATTTTTTATTTTAAGTACACCCAAACAGGTCTTCCCTTTGTAACGGTTAAATACGCCCAATCTCTTGATGGCCGCCTGGCTACCGCTACTGGCCAATCCCAATGGATTAGTTCCGGCAGTTCTTTAAGGTTAGCCCATCAGTTGCGCAGCATTCACGATGGTATATTAATAGGAATTGGTACCCTTTTAAAGGATAACCCCAGGTTAACTGTCAGGCTGGTTAAAGGGACAAGCCCTTGGCGTATTATTGTAGATACCAGTTTAAAAATTCCCTTAACCGCAAATGTCTTAAACGATGAACATATAAAAAAAACAATTATTGTCACCACCAAAGTCGCAGAGAAGAAAAAGATGGCGGCCATAGAAAAAAGAGGAGCTAAGATTTTGAAAATTAATCAGGACCCACAAGGGCAGGTAGATTTAAGGGAAGCTTTTTTCAGGTTAGGAAGAATAGGCATACATTCCGTTATGGTTGAGGGTGGAGCAAAGATGATTACTTCCTTGTTGAAAAACAAACTTTTTGACCGTCTGGTGATAACCATTGCCCCTAAAATTATTGGGCAAGGAATTGAGGCCGTTGGCGAGCTAGGGGTTAAAGAATTAAAAGAGGCCATAAAATTTAACCGGATAAGGTTTAAAAAAATGGGCGCAGATTTAATTTTTGAAGGAGAGCCGGTCAATCAAACGTGGAAAGTTTAAGCTTATGGTATACAGCCCCTGAAAAAACAGAACTTAAAGCAAGCCGCCTTTTGTCTCCTGAAAAGAACGAGGTTTTAGTTAAAACCCTTTTTTCCGGGGTTAGTGCGGGTACGGAGCGGCTGATATACCGCGGGGAGGCGACGGCCGAAGACACCTGGGATACATCTTTGCCTACCGTGGAAGGCAGTTTTAATTTCCCCCTTAAATACGGTTACAGCAATGTGGGGGAAGTGCTGGCTTGCGGTAAGGATGTAGTAAAGTTTAAGCCAGGGGATAAGGTTTTCGTTCTGGCCCCCCACCAAAGCCACTATGCAGTCAGACAAGAATGGGCCTATCCTTTAAAAGAAAGCATCTCCCTGGAAAAAGGGGTTTTCCTGGCCAACTTGGAAACTGCCATAAACTGTCTTCTAGACGCAGGGTTTCATTTAGGGGAAAATGTGGTTATATTTGGCCAAGGAGTGGTAGGGCTGCTTTTAACTCAGCTTTTTCGGCTTGCCGGGGCAGAAAAGGTTATTACCGTGGAAAAAGAAGCAAAAAAACAAGGCGTATCTTTAAAGGTAGGAGCAGATTACTGTTTTTCCCCCGAAGATAAGTCTTTTTTATCCCAAATAAGAGATTTAACCAAGGGTAAAGGAGTGGATTTAGCGGTTGAGGCCAGCGGCGCACCTGAGGCCCTGGATCTGGCTTTAAAAACAGTTGCCTTTCAGGGTACAGTGCTGGTTGTTTCCTGGTACGGAAACAAACCGGTCACCTGTTATTTGGGCAAAGAGTTTCACCGGAAAAGGCTAAGCATAAAATGCTCTCAGGTTTCAAACCTGAACCCTGCCCTTGTTTATCGCTGGGATAAAAAACGGCGGATGGCATTAGCCCAAAACCTTTTACCCCGGTTAAAACTGGAAGAGTTAATTTCCCATATTTATCCCTTCAAGGAAGCACCGGTTGTTTTTCAAGAAATTAATCACCATCCTGAAGAATTTATCCAAGTAATTTTTAAGTATTTCTAAAATATTAGGGGTGAAATAATGGCTCTTTTATTTACGGTAGGGGTAAGGCAAGAATTTGAAGCAGCCCATAAATTAGAAGGCGATTTTGGTCCTGCCTCCTCCTTACACGGCCATACTTATCAGGTGGAGGTGGAAGTTTCAGGAAAAGAAATAGACGAGAAAGGGGTTCTTTTTGACCTGGGACACTTAAAGGAGAGCTTAAACAAGGTTATTGCCCCTCTTCACTGCCGGTATTTAAACGAACTGGAGGCTTTTAAGGCCAAAAATCCCACCGCCGAAAACGTAGGTAAGTATATTTTAGAGTGCCTTTTGCCGGAAATAGAAAATAAAAGCAAAAATATACGGCGGTTAAAAGTTACCGTTTGGGAATCTTCCTTTGCTTTTGCTTGTTGCTCAATAGAACTTTAACTAACCGGTAAAAATTTTCTCCTACCTCTTCCCAGGTTAAAAAAGAGGCTAGTTTTTTCTTTCCTTTTCGACCGTACTGCCGGCGCAAGTTTTCATCCTCAATCAGGATAGTAATGGCCTGACTTAAAGCAACAATATCTTTTGGGGGAACCAAAAGGCCTGTTTTTTGATGCTCCACCACTTCCGGAATACCACCCACCTCGGAGGCAACCACCGGCAGCCCAAAAGCCATGGCTTCAAGCAGCACTAGACCAAAGGCCTCTTTTAATGAGGGAAGCACAAAAATATCCGCCCGGGAATAATATTGGCCTATTTCTTCTCTGGATACCTTACCGCGCCAAAAAACTTGTTCTTCCAGCCCGTATTTTTTTACGTCCCGTTTAATTTTTTTTACATAGGCCACCTTTATTGAATAATCCCCAACTATATCTAAAACAAAAGATTTATTTTTAGCCAGATGAAGGGCCGGAATTAAAAAGTGCAGTCCTTTATGGGGCAGACAATTAGCCACAAAAAGCAGGTTTATTTTTTCTCCCCTAAGGGAATCTTTAATTTTGTCCTGATTATTAAGCCACGCCAGGTCATAACCCGGATAAACTACCTTTACCTTATCTCTTCTTAATCCCATTTGGGTTATTTTTTCGGCGGTATAATTGCTATTAGCCACGATAAGATGACTGTATTTTAGCATTTGTTTTTCCATGGTTTTAGTTAGAGGAAGAAAGGGGGGCTTTTGCACCAGCCATTGTAAAAGGTGAACTAAGGCCACAACTTTAACTTTTTTATGAACCAGGCGATTAAATAGAAAAACGGCTGGATGAACCAGTTCATCTTCCATAATTAAATCAAATATTTTACAGTTGAAGTACAGCCAAAAGTTCCAAATAACGTTTAAAAAGTAACTTTTTTGTTTTAAACCAATAACTTCTATAAGTATTCCTTTGTTTTTAAGGTGATTAACTACTTTTTGGTTGTAAAGGTACCCTCCGGTTAAATTTTCTAAACTTCCGTAAGTGATAAAGGCTATTTTCATTATTAACAAACCCTGCTTTACATGCCTTAACTTATAAATAATAAGTGCTGCCAATACTGTTTAAGACAAAGGCTTCTGGCATTGCCTCGGCCAAAAAATGTGTGCCTTGCCAGCCGGTGCAATGCATGGGGATAATTTTCGCTATCCTTGACGCTTTCAATTCTTTGACGGTTTGTTCCAGCACATAGGCCAGATTTGGCGCCCCGCTTAAATGCAGTCCACCCAAAAGAGCGTAAACTTTTTCCTGCCCGGTAATTTCTTGGGCCCGGCGGATGGTATTAATAATCCCGGCGTGGGCACAGCCAGAAATCACCACCAGTCCTTTATTTCCTACGTTAGCAATAACACTTTGGTCATCTAAAATAAGGTCTTCTACCAGTTTTCCTTCTTTTTCCAGGTACATATTCAGGTTTCCTTTTTCAAAAGTGGTGAGGCGAGGAATTTCTCCGGTGGTGGCCAAAAAAGCATTTTCTAAAAGATAAGGTTCTTTACTCTCCGTTATTACTGCTCCGGCAGAAATTATTTTTTCCCGCTCCAGGGAAGGCAAGGTTACCTTGGTCACCCCATGGAGCAAGTTAACCCGGGGACTTAGAAAAGCATCCGGGTGGCAAACTAACGGGATTTTTTTTGCCGTCAGGACAAGCAGTCGTTCCAAGCCGCCAAAATGGTCCATATGTCCGTGACTTAAGACTATGGTCTCTACTTCAGCTAAATTAATTTCCAGAACCTTTAAATTATAAGCTATGGCCTTTCCTGTCCAACCGGCATCCAAAATAATAGTATGTCTTTCCTCACCCCTGACGGCTTGAATAAGCAAAGAAAGACCGTGTTCCGCTAAAAGAGCCGCCCTAGACCCTTTTTTAGCCTTAAATCTTTTTACTCCTTTCTGGTCAGCAAGCAAAAGGTCAGAATAGTTATCTATTAAAGTAGTAATTTCTAATCCGTCTATTTCTTTTAAATTTAACATAAGAAAATTCTCCTTTTTAAGATGCTTTTTTAGTTAAGGTAAACTTAGCTCAATTTCTAATTGCTTGAGGAACACGTTTAAGAATTCTATCCTGGGTTGAATAATTTTCTTGCTTTCCTTAAAAAAAAGCTTGTCTTCAACTTCTTTAACGATATTTTTAAGGAGTACAGAAAAGTTAAATATATTTCCATCAAAAGAATTATCGCTCAAGCCTCGGATTACTGCCCGGGTGATTCCTACAGCTCCTGCGTAATCAATAGCATCAACGTCCCACATTATCTTAGCTTCCAGAGTTCTTGGAGTTGGTCCACCATACCGGCTGTGAGCTTCAATAATGTGAAGAACACGATCAATCTTTTGGGAAGGAAAATCAATTTCCCTTAAAATTTTCTCCGCTTGCTCAATACCCCTTTGGTAATGTTTTTTTCTGTCTTTGGTTACCCCAATGTCGTGAAGCATTACTCCAGGAATCAGGACTTCCATATCCGCTTCTAGGTCCTGACCAAGTTTTTTCGCCCAGAAAAGGGTACGTTTAATATGGTCTAAGCCAGCCACCTTTTCTTTTAGCAGCTCTTTTTTAAGGTAAGGCCATATTCTTTCTTCGTATTTACTCACGGACATTTTTTTATCTCCTCCATATTCTTGCCTCTTTCTTTTTTATTCGTTAAAAAGAAATGCTTTCCTGCTTTTTTGGCTGAGGTTTTAGAACAAATAATAGATTTAAAAAATAACGGTCGACTTTATGTTTATATAAAACCGAAAAATTTTTATTTTTCCCTTGATATTGGTTTTTAAAAGATATAAAATTCTAGCATAAAGATGAGAGTAATTCTCTATTTATTTTTTTAAAATAGTTAGGCATACCTAACACTATCCGACCTAAGAAGGGCGGTAATATGACCGGTACATTAAACCTTTCTGCTGCCCGGCAGGATTACCTGGAAGTTATTTTGAATTTGACGGAAAAACAAGATAAGGTAAGAATTACTGATATTGCCGCCACGCTGGGTATTGCCAAGGCTAGCGTAAACGAAGCCGTCAAGACCTTAGCCGAGCTTAAACTGGTAAAGCAGGAGAAATACGGCCCGGTTGAGCTAACAACGGAGGGCAAAGAGCAAGCCGTTAAAGTCCGACACCGGCACCGGATGTTAGCTCGATTTTTAACGGATATTCTTAACGTGGACCCAAAAACGGCTGAAAAAGACGCCTGTTTAATTGAACATGTAGTCAGTCCGGTTACCCTGCTCAGACTGACGGAATACCTTGAACAAACCGCTCCTTTAAAAGATAAAAAAGAAAAAAGGGAGGGATTGAAAATGGAAGCGGTTAATACCCGGACTTTGAGTGAGCTGCAACCAGGCGCTAAAGGTAAAGTAGTGCGTATTACTAATGTGGAGTGGGTAAAAGAAAATTAAAAGGATTTTTACCTTAACTTAATTATATATTTGCTTTTAAAGGCAAATATTTATTATTTACCTTAAAGTTAGGCAAGCCTAACATACTTTTAAACAATCATTTTCAGAAGGGGAAGTAATGGAAACAGGAACAAAGACAACGGAAACAGCGGTAAAGGCAAAAGGGGGGGAAGATTATTGCTTTAGCTGGAAACCCTAATTCTGGCAAAACCAGCATTTTTAATGACCTTACCGGTTCCCACCAACAGGTAGGCAACTGGCCCGGGGTAACGGTGGAAAAAAAGGAAGGTAAGCTTACCTACCAGGGGGAATTTTTAAAAATTGTAGACCTTCCAGGAACCTATAGTCTCGGTGGCTATACCGAGGATGAGCTTATTGCCCGCAATTTTATCCTTTTTGAGCAGCCAAGCGTGATTATTAATGTTCTTGACGCGGCCAACTTAGAGCGCAACCTTTATTTAACTGTTCAGTTACTGGAAATGGGAGCTAATATAGTCGTTGCTTTAAATATGGTGGACGAAGCTAAAGCGCAAAAAATTGAGATAAATAAATCCAGGCTGGCAGAACTTTTAGGTGTTCCGGTGGTCCCAACGGTAGCTACCCGCAACGCGGGAGTTAAGGAGCTTATTGCTGCCACCGTAAGCAGGGCTAAAGAATTGCCGCCAAAACCTTTAGTGGTTAATTATGGCCAGGAAATTGAAGAGGAGTTATTAAAGCTGGAGGAGTTAATTAAATTAAATCCTAACCTTAATGCAAACTATTCCAGCAGGTGGCTGGCGGTTAAGCTCTTGGAGGGAGATGAGCGGCTTCGTGATGAAATGCAAAAATGCCAGGCTGACCGGGTACTTGTTCAAACCGGTAAAAGCATTCATCATTTAATAAATGTTTTAGGCGAAGAATTAGAAACCATAATTGCTGAACGCCGGTATGGCTTTATTAACGGCCTGGAAAAGGAAGTGGTGAGCAGGCGCCCTACGCTGGAAGAAAGGCTTACCGTATCTGATAAAATTGATCGAGTGGTAACTAACAGATACCTTGGCCTGCCTCTTCTTCTCCTGGCCATGTGGGCTGTATTTCAGTTTACCTTTAAGCTGGGAGACCCCCTGATTGGTTGGCTAGAAACTGCCTTTGAAGGTTTAAGTGGATTGGTTACGGTCTGGCTTAATGTATTGGGGGCTTCTAAGATGCTTATTTCCCTTATTGTTGACGGGATAATTGGCGGGGTAGGTTCAGTATTAGTATTTATCCCCCCTATCTTTTTGCTCTTTTTTGCCATTTCCCTTTTGGAAGATAGCGGCTATATGGCCCGTACGGCTTATATCATGGACCGGTTCATGCATTTACTGGGCCTGCACGGCAAATCTTTTTTGCCCCTTTTAATTGGCTTTGGCTGCAACGTGCCGGCCATTATGGCTACCCGCACTCTGGAGAATAAACAAGATAGGCTGATTACCATCTTAATCAACCCCTTAATGTCCTGTGCCGCCCGCTTGCCGGTTTACGTTCTTTTTGCCGGAGCTTTTTTTACGGCTAATCAGGGTTGGGTGATTTTATCGTTATATCTTTTGGGGATAGTACTGGCCATTATAATCGGCAAGCTCTTTAAAACCTTCATTTTTAAGGGTGGGATTTCCCCCTTTGTCATGGAATTACCCCCTTACCGCTTACCCACCTTAAAAAGCATATTTATTCATATGTGGCAGCGGGGAAGTTCTTTTATTCGTAAAGCCGGGACAATAATTTTTGGGGTAGTAATTTTAGTCTGGCTGTTTTCTAACTTACCGCCAGGGGTTGAATGCGCCAGTCAGGAAAGTATCATCGGAAAAATTGGCAGTGTTCTGGCCCCACTTTTTGCCCCGGCTGGTTTTGGGAATTGGGAAGCGGCGGCCGCCTTGATTTTTGGCATTCTAGCCAAAGAGGTAGTGGTTGGCACCTTAGGGGTGCTTTACGGGATGGATGAAGCCGGCTTAAGCCAGGTCATTGCTCAGCACTGGACCCCTCTTTCGGCCTATGCTTTTATGGTGATGACCCTTATTTATGTTCCCTGTGTGGCCGCCATTGGAGCCATCCGGCGGGAGACCAATTCCTGGGGCTAGACTGTCTTTGCTATTGCTTACAGTTTGGTTTTGGGCTTGGTGATGGCGGTGCTGGTCTTTCAGGGAGGCCGGCTTTTAGGTCTTGGGTAAGCTATAATAGTTATTGACATATGCACGATACTTTGAAATAATAATTTATATAAGTTTATAAAGCAAAGGAAAGGAGGAAACACTTATGCCTATGTTTGATTTTAAATGTGAAAATTGCGCTTATGTTTGGGAAGCACTCTTACCCGATTCAACAACCTATCCGGCAAGTTGTCCTAGCTGTGGAAGTATAAACTTTAAGCGTCTTTTATCTGTTCCTTATATAATAAAAAGTTCTTCTAATAAAAATCCAGGTACAACTTGCTGCGGGAGAGAAGAAAGATGTGCGTCCCCGCCGTGCTCTACAAACGACACCTGCCACCGAAAGTAATTTAGGGAGGGGATTTTTTGGTTTATGTTTACGGACCGGTTCCTTCCTGGCGATTGGGGAGGTCTTTAGGCATTGACCTTTTATCGGTTAGAGAAAAGACCTGCCCTTTTGACTGTATGTACTGTCAGTTGGGAAGGACGGTTAACAAACAGATAAGGCGGGAAAAATGTATAGATTTACCGCCATTGCAGGCTGAACTAGAAACAATAAAAGATAAAGTTAGGGCAGATTATGCTACTTTTTCTGGTATGGGCGAACCAACTTTGGCCTGTAATTTAGAGGGAGCAATCGAGCTAGTTAAAAAAATATTGTCTCTTCCGGTGGCTGTACTTACCAATGCTGCCTTATTAAAGGATAAAGATGTACTCCTTAGCTTACTTAAAGCTGATGTAGTAATAGCAAAATTAGATGCTTCCCGGGAAGAAGTCTTTCAAACAGTTAACCAACCGGCGGCAGAATTATCTTTAAACGATATAAAAGAAGGTCTTTGGCAATTTAGGGCGCGGTATAAAGAAAAACTAGCCTTGCAAATGATGTTTGTCCAGGCAAACAAGGACTACGCCAGGGAAATGGCTCAATTGGCCAAAGAAATTGCTCCGGATGAAGTGCAGATAAATACGCCTTTACGTCCCTGCCCCGTAAAACCTCTAAGTCAGGAGGAAATTGCCGCCATTCAAAGGGAGTTTCTTGCCCTGAAAAAAGTAACTACGGTATATGAGGCAACTAAACCAATAGTTACTCCTTTAAATTTAGCGGAAACAATTCGTCGCCGACCAGGATAATGCAAGTTTTATCTTAATTTTATTCCCAGCGGGTAATCTTGCGGCGGGGGATGGTTAAATCAGCCACACTTTCACCCTTAAATATTTTTTGGTAACTCAAGGGCATGGCGGGAAGAGGGTCAATTTGGGCACCAGCGTACGAAATAGGGTATTGAATACCTCGGGCGTAAAGTTCTTCTAAATTTTGCCCTGCTTTTTCCAGGTAAGAAGGAGGAAGGGCCATTACCAATTCATCATCTTGAGCATAACCGTATCTTCTTTCCCCGTAGCAAGGAATGGTAAGGGATGGTTTTTGGGACAGATAGCCCTGGGCAATGGCATCGGCACAAGAGCTTTCCCCCACGCAAAAAAACTGAAACCTTTCGTAATTTTCAAACTGGAGGGCGTTAATCAGCAGGATCATTTGGGCCGGGTTAGCGTAAATTAATCCTAGGTCAGGTTCAAAAGGGTGATAAACTAAGGGGGCCATCATAATGGCTTGATATTTACCTGGGGGAATGCGGGGAATTGCTTCTTCATATTTCCTGCCCTCTTCCTTTGTTTTGCACCAGACAAGATGGCGAAAAGTACCATCTTTAATTTCAACCGGCAGCTCAGCCAGACCAACAATGCTGGCGCACATGGGAAAAGCTAAATCTGCGGCTGTGGCACCCACCGTCCAATCAAAGGTACGGACCAGGGTAATTAACTGACAAAGGGTGACCTTATTTTCCGGCCGGCGCAACCACTTATTTTTGGCCATTTCGTTTTCGTCTTCCAGCAGCTTTATCGCCACGGGAAAGGTTTTTAACCTTAAAAGCGCTTCCAGTTTTCGGGTTAGTTTTGTCCATTTTTTCTCCATAAATTTACCCTTTTATTTAAGATTTTTTTCCAGCCAGTAAACCGCCTCATATTCCCCTTTTTTTATTTCGGTTATTAATTCGGCTTCGTTCTTAATTGCCGGTTTTTTAAAAATAGTAACGCAGCGCCCGATTTCACCTGGAGCATGGGCATCACTTCCCCCTACCCCTTTTAACTTTAGCTTTTTACTTACTTTTCGGGCTAAATCATTTTCTTTTTTCGTGGCCTTACCACTTAAAATTTCCATAGCCTCCACCCGCTGGTATATTTGTCTTTGGGAGGCCCTTTCCACTTGCAAGTTTAAATCGGCAAAGCCAAAAAGAAGAAAGCCCCGGAAAGGGTGAGCGATAATAATTACCCCGTTTTCTTTTTTTACTAAGTCAAGTAATTCATCTAAGGGAGTTATACCCTCAAAGTCTTTATTTACCCCTAAAACCAGCAGGTGCCCTTCCCTGGTTTCCACCTCTACCCCGCAAAAAAGGGGAAAGTTCTCTTTTTGGCTTAATTTTTGTAAGGCGTCATTATTCCACCTTTTGTTGTGTTCGGTAAAGCACAAACCTTCCAGGCCAATTTTTTTTGCTTCCTTAATGGCCTCTGCTGGGCCTATAATACTGCAGGAAGAATAAACCTTGGTATGCACATGCAGGTCAATAATCATAGCTTTTTCTCCTTAATCAGCTAAAGCAAAACAGCTTTCCTTTAAAAAAGAAAGATTTTCCAAAACTTCTTTTCGGAAATGGTCTTCCGTAAAAAGACCTTCATTTTGCAGATTTTCCCAGTTTTCGTAAAGGGCGCAACGGAAAACAGCATCGGTACATTCCAGTAATAAGTTAGCAAAGTGACGGCAACCCTTTTGCCCGATTACTTTATTTACCTGACGCGAAAAATCAGGAGCGGCAAGACAAAGACCTACCGCCTTTTTTAAAGCGGAAATTGCTTTAGGACATTCAGAGGTGGTTATTCTTCTCATCTTCCCCTCCAGGTTAAGGATAATAAGTTCAGGTGCCTTTACGGTCAAGTCAAGCTCCAGACCGTAAATATGGTCTTCTAATGTTCCGTGGACAAGAAAAACATCCTTTGCCGGACGCTCTATTCCCACCCATTTAGTGCGGCTGAATTTTAACATTAGACTTTCCTCTCCAAAAAAAATTTGACTTATAAATCTTCTTTAATTCCTTTAGTTAAAGGACTATCTGGGGCAAAGGCTACGCAGCTATTAAAAAGCCTGGGATTTTGTCGTAAAAACTCCTGATAGGCTATTATTTGTTCTTCTCCTTCCTTTTTCAGGATTTCCCTTAATGGTTCAGTGGTAAAGTGGAGAATTACGACGTCAATGCATTCTAAAATTAAATTTGCCAGTTGCGGACAGCCTTTTGTCCCCCCAACTAAATTATGCACCAGTTTAATAATGCCTGGACCAATACGCAAGCCTATTGCCCGGGGAAGTACTGAGGCAGCTTCCTGGCAACGGGTAAAAGGGCTTCTTTTTATTTTGCCCAGGATTTCAACTAACTCCAAGTCAGGGAGTTTTACCGTAACCTCTACCCTGGCGGAAAAGAAGGTTTCTTCGCTGGTGGCATAGGCCAAAAGGAGATTATTTTCTGGCTCTGTAGCATAAACGTGCTTGTTCCTAACATAAGTTAAAATCATGCTTAATAATAACCTTTATTTTTTTACGATTCTAATTTATTATAGCTTATACTTGACATATGTCAATATATTTAGTATAAAAAGAAACAAAAAATATAACGGCCTGAAAAAATTTTAAAATTTCTTTAAAAATATTGCAGTTGCTGACTTTTCTCGATTGGGAAATCGCAAAGTTGGTGGAAAACCGTGTGAGGAGTAAAGGAGCGAACGTCATCACCGATAATGGCATCGCCGCGTTTCTCGGCGAAAATGGGAAACTGACGGGGGTCAAGCTCCAGAACGGATACGGAACATTCCTGCGAGCTGGCGGTCGTCGCAATCGGCGTCCGTCCCAACGTGAAGCTGGCGCAGGAGATCGGGCTCGAAATTGGGGAGACGGGCGGGATCAGAGTCAACGAATACATGCAGACCACGGACCCCGATATCTACGCCGTCGGGGATTGCGTGGAGGTGCTCAACTGGATCACTGGGAGAAAGGTCCTGGCCCCCTACGGCGATTTGGCGAACCTCCAGGGATGTGTGGCGGGGGAAAACGCCGCCTCCGAAAATTGTGTGACCTTTCCCGAAACGATCCAGACGGAGATTTGCAAGGTCTTCGATTACGCGGCGGGTTCGACCGGCCTCTCCGAATCGAATGCCAAACGGCTAGGATACGACGATGTCGTCACCGTCATCAACGTCAGTCCCGACAAGCCCGCTTTCATGGAGGGGAAACTCCTGGTGACGAAGCTCGTCGCGGATAAAAAGACAGGGAAGGTTCTTGGCGCCCAGTGCATCGGCCCCGGGAATGTGAACCGGCAGATCGCCCAGTGGGCGATGGCCATCCAGGGACACCTGGCGGTCGAAGATGTCGTCAACGCCGCTCTTCCTTACGCGCCGCCCTTATCGCTGGCAATCGACCACGGCATCGCCGCGGCGCACATCCTGCAGAACAAGATGAAGGAGAGAATGAAGGGAATCTCCTGTGCGGAGGTTCATCGCAAGGTGACAAGCGGAGAGACCCCCTTCCTGATCGATATCAGGCAGCCTGAGGAGTTCGAGCAGATGCGCCCCGGGATCGGCGAAACGTTCATGCCCCTCGGCGCCTTCCGCAAGCGGCTCTACGAGCTGCCCCAGGACAAGGAAAAGGAGATCATCTGCTACTGCAAGATCTCGCTTCGGGGCTATGAGACCGTCTTCGTCCTCGAATAAGAAAAATAATACTCAAAAATTCTTGACAGTATCCATTTTTAATTTATTTGACATTCTTTCCACTAAGATATATACTAGGATATATATCTTATTTATTTAGGAGGGGGCTTTTATGGACATTGCCAAAATATTTGAAAATGGCCGGAGTCAAGCTGTCAGGTTACCAAAGGAATACCGTTTTAAGGATTCTGAAGTATTTGTAAAAAAAATTAACGATATTGTCCTGTTAATCCCCAAAGACAGTGCATGGAAAAATCTTGAGTCTAGTTTAAAATATTTTTCAGAAGACTTTCTGTCTGATAGAAACCAACCGGTTGCACCAAAGCGGGACGATTTTTTAAATGAGATATATGCTTGATACAAACATATGTATTTATATAATCAAAAAGAAACCCGTTAAAGTCCTTGAAACCTTAAAAAGACTGGATATCGGAGATGTATGTATTTCTGCAATTACACTGGCTGAACTTGAATATGGGGTTGAAAAAAGTCAACAAAGGGAAAGAAATAAAATTGCTTTAACCAGCTTTTTAGCACCATTGGAAATATTACCCTTCTCTGCAAGTGATGCTGTTACATATGGAGAAATTCGTGCCGCACTTGAGAAAAGAGGACAGGTTATTGGGGCTTATGACTTATTAATAGCTGCCCATGCTCTTTCTAAAAACCTGATTTTAGTAACAAATAATACCCGTGAATTTAGCCGCATTACCGGTTTATCTCTTCAAAATTAGGCTGAGTAAATCCTAACCCGGACGAGCCGGAAATAATATGATGTTTTTCATCCCTGTTGAAATGACTGTAATAGGTCACGATATGTTTACGGACCGGTTCCTTCCTGGAGGACGGTAACAATTCGTCGCCGACCAGGATAAAGATAAAAAAAGTTTCGTTTAGCTTTCTTTAATTTCCAAGTATTTTCTCTGCTCCACCTGGGCATTTTATTTTATTCCTCAACTAGAACAGTTTTGGCTGGCCTTAATTTCAAAAATTTTCTCGGCCACCACCTGGGCACCTATGGCACATACCCGGGGGCAACCCAAGTCACTATGTCCTCCCGCATCAAGAAAAGCCTGATATTCTTTTTCATTGGTCATATCAAAAGAACGGCCGTAGATATTTTCCTGTATCTCCTTACAAAGAGTGGTTTTTAAGTCTTGTTTAAATCCAAGCTGGGTTTTTAGTTCCTTCATAAAATTTTTCCGTATTTCCTGGGCTGGGGCCATTGCCTTTTGGTATACTTCTGTTTCTTCTATTTTTTCCCTTCCGATTACCAACCCTAAGGCCATAAAGGCTCCCACCAGAGCACCACAGGTTTCCCCACAACGGGCTCCTCCACCCCCAAATACCGTTGCGGCCTTAAAAGCAGGTAAATCTTCCAAACCAAATTCCTCTTGAATGCTAAGGATAACACTTTGGGAGCACCCGGCGAACTTATCGTACTCATGCGCTTTTTTTCTTATGGTTTGGATTTTCTCCTTGTTTGCTAACACTATCTGTCCTCCTTTTCTTTTTTTATTCAAAATATTAATAATATTTTAATAAAATAATTGGACATATGTCAATATGTCTTTTAAAGTATTTTTTGATATGTTTGATATAAAAGAAATTTCAACAGTTTCTTGTTACGGGCCAATAATCTCACCTTCTTCTGCCCAAGCCAAGACCGTTTTCAAGCCAGTTTCTTTTAAAGCCCGGTAAACGGCTAACATTTCGTCATAAGTAGCAGGTATAATCTTGCTGCGGTAATCCGGCTTATAATTAAGCACGCCAATTTGTAAAAAAGGATTAATTTCAAAAAGAAGCTTGCCTATTTGCACTACCTCTTTAAAGGAAATCAAGTCTTTATTATATGGAATGCCAATTCCTATGAATACCTTATCCAGATATTTGTTGACCAGGTATTTTACTGCTTCCCATGCGTTGTCCTTATATTTCCTGGCTAATTCTTTATCCCGCAGGCCGGTTATCCACATAAATGTGTCTATTTCCAATCCTTTTAAATCTATTCCAATATCCGTCAGGCCAGCTTCTACAAGTTCATCTATATAGCTGGGGGTAAGCAGCGAGCCGTTGGTTTGGATATGAAAGCAGGCCAGAGGATCTGGGTTAAGTTCTTTTAATTTCTGGATAAATTGAACCAGCCACGCTCTGTTTAAGGTACATTCACCGCCAGAAATAAGCATCCGGTTAAGATTAAGTTCCTTTCTTACTGCCGTTAAATTAATAGCTGCCTCCCCTGGCGTGAGCGGCCGGCCTTTTCCTTGGTAGGTATAGCTCCAATTAAAGCAGGTAGGACACCTAAAGTTACACCCTGCGGCCAAGCAAACAGCTTCAACAAATAAGCCATTTTGGTAGCGTAACTGGTAAGGTGTACCGACCCCGCCAACAGGATGCCCCATAAAATCAAGCACCAGCCTTTTTGGCGGCTCAGACTTAGATAATGAGGTTTTGATGCTCATCCCTTCTTCTACCGGAGTAACACAGGCCCTCTTGGTCTCACCATTAACCTCCAGAGTACAACTCCAGCAACCGCCTACCCCGCAAGGTGAATAAACACCTTTTTCCTCCGGGAAATTACTTATCTTGTAGCCGAGCTCAATAAGCGCTTCTTTAAGGCTAATTTTTTCGGACACCCAGCCCGGGTTGCCGTCAACTTCAATAAGCACTTTTTTTTCTCTAGGCGTGGGAACAAGTTTAATTGCCTTGTTAGGACAGGCCAGGACACATGCTCCGCAACCTATACAAAATTCCTGATCTGCTCCAGGGCAGTCCACTATCTCACTACACCAGTTGCACTGAAGACATTTAAATGGGTTATGAACCGCAACAAAAGGCATAAAAATACTCCTTTGCTTATACTTTTTTTGGCCAATTTGATCCTAATTTATTATAGCTTATATTTGACATATGTCAATATATTTGATATAAAAAGAAACAAAAATATAACGGCCTTTAAAAAATTTTTAAATTTCTTTAAAAATATTATTGACATATGCTAAATACGGGTTATAATTTAATTAAGGACATAAGCTCATAATAAGCATAAAATAAGTACATAATAAAATCAGGAGGTGAACTTTCATGCCGTGGGGAGATCGTACCGGACCTTGGGGAGCAGGGCCTATGACCGGACGTGGTTTGGGTTATTGTGCCGGTTACCCTGCACCCGGTTATCTTAACCCAGTAGGCTATGGCTTTGGGAGAGGTGGCCGTGGGCGCGGCTTTCGGCGTTGGTATCGGGTTGCCGGCCTTCCCGGTTGGGGAAGAGGCGGAGGTATTCCCTATGCTCCCTGGACCGCTGGTTATCCGGCTGCCTATCCGCCTTATCCAACAACCTATCCAACCGCTTACCCTTATGTGCCCTCTACCCTAAATACTCCCGAAGCACGTAAGGCGCAAAAAGAAGTTTTGGCCCAGCAGGCAAAAGTCATCGAAGAAGAACTGGCCGAGGTTAAAAAGCGGCTGGCCGAACTGGAAAAGGAAGAGTAACTGCTTAAAGATTACAGGGGAAGAAAGGGTGCTTCTTCCCCTGTAAGAGCACGTAAAGGAAAGGAGGAAATTATAATGCCTAAAGGAAGTGGAAAAGGTGGGCAAGGCGGACAAGGCAGGGGAGGCCAGGGTCGCGGCCAAGGTAGCCAAGGTAAAGGAAGGAGCCAGGGATGCGGCCAGAAGGGAAGGCAAGGCTTAGGATTAATGACTAACGGCAACTGTGTTTGCCCTAATTGCGGGAAAAAGATTATGCATGACCCGGGTGTACCCTGTTACAGCATAAGCTGCCCCCAGTGCGGGACAAAAATGATTAGAGAGTGAAGGGAGAATAACAATGAAAATAGCCATAACGGCACGGGAAGGAGATTTAAACTCGGTTATTGACCCCCGTTTTGGACGTTGTTTTTATTTCATTTTGGTTGATCTCAAGACTAATGAAACAGAAATAATTGACAACCTGGGCGAGAATGTTTCCGGCGGGGCAGGCATTCAGGCGGCCCAAAAATTAACCAAAAAAGGCGTAGAAGCAGTGATTACCGGCAGTGTGGGTCCTAACGCCATGGAAATTTTACAGGCCGCAGGAATTAAAGTTTACCAGGCTGCTGAAAGTAACGTAAAGGAAAACTTAACTAAATTTCAAGCCGGCGAACTAAATATAATCACCACCCCCAACGCCAATAAAAAAGCCGGGCTTAAGTCATGGTGGAAATAAAAACAAGGAGGAATTAGCGTGAAAACAGTTTTTATGAAAATTGCGGTTGCTAACGAAGGGGGCTTTGTTTCTCCTCATTTTGGCCGCTGCGCTGAATATACTTTATTTACGGTTAATGCCCGAAATGAAATTATGGAAAAAGCAGTTATTCCTAACCCCGGCCACGAACCAGGTTTCTTACCCGGGTACCTGGCTAAATTGGGGGTTACCCATATTATTGCCGGGGGGATGGGACAACGGGCCCAAAACCTTTTTGCCCAAGAAGGGATTGTTACTTTAATGGGGGCCACGGGAAGCGTGGATGAGGTCGTTCAAGACTTTTTAAATGGCTCTTATGTCGAAGGAGAAAGCCTTTGTGAACACGGACTATTCCCTCACCAAGGTTGTGAACACGGGCATCACCATGAGGAGTAGAAAAAAATGATTATTACGGTGGCCAGCGGTAAGGGAGGCACGGGCAAAACCATCATTGCCACCAGTCTAGCCTTATGCCTGGAAAATGGTATTTTTATTGACGCCGACGTAGAGGAGCCAAATGCTTATATTTTTTTAAAGCCTGAAATAAAGGAAGTAAAGCCAGTATTTCTTAACGTTCCTTTATTTAACGCTAAAAAATGCACCTATTGCGGGAAATGTGCTGACTTTTGTCAGTTTAAGGCCCTGGCGGTTATTCCCAAGCAGGTAATTTTCTTTGCTGGCCTTTGCCACGGTTGTGGAGGCTGCCGGCTGGTTTGCGACAAAGGAGCCATTGAAGAAGAAAAACGCCACATTGGTGAAGTACAGACGGGCCAGATAAACCAGTTATTGGATTTGGACGTGCTCCCCCCAGATACACCCTTTGCCCGGCATAAAGACTTCTTTACCGGGCCAAGACTTATTTTTCGCCAGGGGAAGTTAAGCCTGGGTGAGGCCCTGGCTGTACCCGTAGTTAGAGCCGTAAAGGAAGATTTAACTCCTAAAAATAGCCATCCGGTGGTGATTATTGATGCCCCTCCCGGCACTTCCTGTCCCGTGGTGGAAGCCATCAACGGCAGTGATTATTGCCTTTTAGTTACTGAACCCACCCCCTTCGGCCTTTCCGATTTAAAACTGGCCCGGGAAATAGTTAAAGAATTAAAAATTCCGGCCGGAGTGGTGGTCAACAGGGTGATGGCCGAAGATGGCCTGGCTGAAATAAAAATGTATTGCCAAGAAGAAAATATTCCTATCCTGGCCACCTTTCCCTTTGACCGGCAGATTGCCTATGCCTATTCTAAGGGCATTCCTTTAATTTATGCTTATCCGGAAGGGAAAGAAAAAATGCAAAACATCTTAAAGCAAATTAAAAAGGAGTCAACTTTACGTCAAAATTTCCTGACGACTGATGTCTGACGACCGACGACTAATATAAGGGGGTTGACCAGGCCATGAAGCAACTTACCATTATCAGCGGTAAAGGAGGAACCGGGAAAACAGTTATTGCCTCTTCCCTGGCTGTTTTGGCGTCAGATAAGATTTTGGTGGATGCCGATGTGGACGCGCCAAACCTGCATTTAATGCTCTCCCCGCAGTTAATTTCCCAGCAAGATTTTTGGGGGGCAAAAACAGCCACCATAGATGAGACCATTTGCAAAAAATGCGGTCTTTGTGCCGGGTTTTGCCGTTTTGGGGCCATTGATGACCAAATTAAGGTTAATTCATACCGCTGTGAAGGCTGCGGAGTGTGCGTCCAGGTTTGTCCTGCCAGAGCCGTAACCCTGAAGGACGAATTAACCGGTTACCTTTATCTTTCTCAAACCCCATATGGTATGCTCTCTCATGCCCGCTTAAAAACCGGGGTGGCCGAGGCCTCAGGCAAATTAATCACGGCCATAAGACGCGTCGCTGAAGAAATTGCTCAAAAACAAAGGATTGGGCAAATTATCATTGACGGCTCCCCAGGCATTGGCTGTCCGGTAATTGCTTCTTTAGCCGGGGCAGACCTGGCTCTAATTATTACCGAACCCACCCTAAGCGGTCTTGCCGATTTAAAAAGAATAGAGGGGGTAACAGAGCATTTTAAAATAAAAACGGCTGTATGTATTAACAAATACGACCTTAATGAAGAGAATACCCAGGAAATTGAACAATTTTGCCGGGAGAAAAATCTTGCTCTTTTGACTAAAATACCTTTTGATGAAGAAGTAGTAAAATCAGTCCAAAAAGGACAACCGCTGGTTAGCTGCACGAAAAGCCATACCACCAAAGCTTTAGAAGAACTTTGGGGGAGAATAAAAGACGAGCTTTAAAAATCTAAATTATTTACTTGAAAGGAAGGAAAGCATGCCCGGACAAAAGGAAAACAACAGAGAAAATAAAGTAAACAACCAGGAAACACCGCAGGAGCATGCGGCAAAGGGTAAGCCTGGTTTAATTCCCCAAAATGAACTTAACGAAATTAAGCAGGTTATTGCCGTAATGAGCGGCAAGGGAGGCGTAGGAAAATCTTTAGTTAGTGCGCTGGTGGCTGTAGGTTTAAAAAAACAAGGCCTGGCCGTAGGGATTCTGGATGCCGATATTACCGGACCAAGCATTCCTAGGATGTTTGGTTTATACGAGCACCCAACTCCCTTAGGAGACCTTATTTTACCGGTAAAAAGCAAACTGGGAATTATGGTTATTTCCATTAACCTGTTTATACCGGAAGAAGATGAACCGGTAATCTGGCGGGGCCCTTTACTGGGCAATGTCGTTAAGCAATTCTGGAAGGATGTGGCCTGGGGCAAATTGGACTATTTAATTGTTGACCTGCCTCCCGGAACAGGAGATGTGCCCTTAACCGTAATGCAGTCCCTCCCTCTAAGCGGTACCATAGTTGTTTCCTCACCTCAGGACTTGGCCTTAATGGTAGTAAGAAAAGCCATAAAAATGACCAAAGCGATGAATATTCCTATTTTAGGCTTGGTAGAAAATATGAGCTATCTTAACTGTCCTGCCTGCGGGGAAAAGATTTATCCCTTTGGGCCTAGTTACGTAAATGAGGTGGCCAATAAAACCGGGCTTAAAATTATTGAAGTTTTGCCTTGGGAGGCTGATTTAACCGCCTTATGCGACCGGGGAGAAATAGAAGAATACCAAAACAACCCTTTTACTCAAGGTAATTTTTCTTCTCTTTTAGAACACAGCCCAGACTCAAAAACTGAGGTGGCTAAGTAATGAGCTTAAGAAAAATAAGAGAAAGCAAAAGCTTTTCTGTATACCGTTTTGCCTCCCAAATGGGACTAACAACCGAAGAATTAATTAACATTGAAGAAGGTAAAAAAGCACCCCGACTTTGCTTAGCCCAAAAAATGGCCAATGCCTTAGGTCTGTCTTTTGAAGATTTTGCTCGCCACTATTACGAAAAGGCTGACCCTCAACAATTGGATGAGGGTAATAGGGACTAATAGGACCGGGATTAATATAGCATTACTGGAAAGATAAAAGGCGGTCTTAAATTTACCGGAAGGAGTATTACTTATGTTTTGTAAATGGACTTTGGTCAGGACAGCTTTAACATCAGCACAGGGTTTCAGCAGGGTAAGACGGTTGGTTTAATTCATAAAGTAACATTATATTATTTAACCCGTTTCAAAAATATTTCTTGACAGGTAGAGCTAAAAAAAATAAAATTTTTACCGTATTTAAGGCTATTTCGAGGGGAAAGTGAGGAAAAAATTAAGAATGCTAGAAAGTTTTGTACCTCAAGGGCTGGTTGATTTTTACCTAGAATTATCGAAGGTACTTATACCTGAAGATGTTATTAATTATGCTCCTCCTTCTCCAGAAGTTTTAAACGAGGGGTGTAAAAAAGGGCTCCCCTTAATTAGACTTTGCCGGCCACAGGTGAAAACGCCTGACTTTTTTTTTACCGTGATGAAACAAATAGCGGCTATAATTCAAAAACACCATCCTGATTTAAATACGGAAATGACGCAGGTAGAAAAAGCTTTGCCAGATGACGTGGCCAACCAGGAATTATTTGTTTCTCAAGCGTTTATCCCCGGAAGTAACTTGCTAATCCATCTTAAGCAAAATGTTTCTTCTGATGCTTTTGGCTTTTTGCTTAATCATACAGTTAAACCATTTATGCAGCAGTATGGGAAAATGGTGGCGTCTCTTTACGATCTTGAACAATGGCAAAAGGGAAGCTGTCCGGTTTGTGGAGGTAGGCCCGGCCTGGCTTTACTTGAAAGGGAAGCAGGCAAGAGATATTTGTACTGTGGTTTGTGTGAAGTAAAGTGGCGTTTTCAACGCTTGGGGTGCCCATATTGCTTAAATGGTAAATCGCAATTTTTTACGGTAGAAGGAGAAGGATTGGAAAAATACCGGGTGTATTTTTGTGACCAATGCCGTGGTTACCTTAAGACAATTAACCGTAAAAAGGTTAATGATGAAGAAACTGATTTATTCTGGGAAGATATAAACACGGTATATCTGGATATTTTAGCCCTCCAAGAAGGTTACTTTAATAAACAAGAAGCAAATTGACGACCTGTCTTTAAAAAAGCGCAAAAAATAATCTTCTTCAGCAGGAATTTTGCTGTTGATAGCGAATATAAAAATTAAAGTTGTAAAAATAACATACTAATAAGGGGGTCGTTTATTAATGCCGCATATTGGTGTACCCGAACTAATATTAATAGTAGCCCTGGCCTTGATTATTTTTGGGCCAGGTAAACTGCCAGAACTAGGAAAAGCGGTAGGTAAAACCATTAAAGAGTTCCGCCGTTCCTCACGTGAAATTACAGAAAACGTAGAGACAAGCGTAAGTGAGGTAGAACCGGAAGGGCAGCACGTAATAAAAGCAGTAAAAAGTTAAATGGGTTAAGCGTTTAGGTAGCGTAATCGTCCCGATTGTGGTAGTGGGGGGAAAGCATTGGCTGGAAAAACCGACGAAATGACCATAATGGACCACCTGGAAGAACTGCGCCGGGTTTTAATTGTTTCTATCCTGGCTACCACAGTATTGGCCGTGGGGGCGTATTTTTTCTGTGACCAGATTTTAGCCGTATTATTAGAACCTTTAACTAAATTAGGTCATAAAGTCATTTTTACTGGGGTTACGGAAGCTCTTTGGGTAAAAATTAAATTGTCTTTTTTTGTTGGTTTTTTAGCCGCCTTGCCGGTAATATTATGGCAGGTATGGAGCTTTATTACCCCTGCGTTAAAAAGAAACGAAAGATTTTATTTTACCTTTTTTGTTTTAGTTTCCTTTGTTTGCTTTCTTGGTGGAGTAGCTTTTGGGTTTTTTGGGGTTTACCGCTTAGGAATAATGTTTTTGCTTCGTTTTGCCGGTCCTGAATTAATCCCCATGTTAACCATTGACAAGTATATTTCTTTTACCATTACTTTTTTGTTGCCTTTTGGGATAATATTTGAATTTCCCTTAATAAGCTTTTTCTTGGCCAAGCTTGAACTTGTTAAATACCGCTTTTTAGCCAAAAATCGCCGTTATGCTTTACTGGCTATTGTAGTAATAGCGGCAATTCTAACACCTACGCCGGATGTGGTTACTTGTTTAATTGTTAGTGGCCCCATGTATTTACTTTATGAAGTAAGTGTTTGGATTGTACGCCTGGTTGAACGGGGAATAGCCCGCAAAAAACAACAACAAGAATTGGCCGAACTGGCAGAGGCTAGAAGTGCGGCGGTTGTTGATGGTTAACCGGCGAGATTTTAAGAAAGTTGTCTTTAACAGAAAGGGGGATGAAAAACGGCGTTTACGGGGTTTTAAGTTTAATAAATAAGGTTTAAAGTTGTTTTACAGGAAAAGAATAAAGAATTAGGGAAGAATTAGGTTTTTAGCTTAAGGTAAAAAAGGGGGGGTAATGAGATTAATGCAGAAAATTAGCCGTCGTGATTTCTTAAAATCTTTAGGCATAGGCACGGCGGGGGTGGCTTTATTTGAAGGAGCTAGCGCAGCACCCGCTTTAGCTAAAGAAAATTTGCCTGATTTTAAGCTAGGTCCTTTTAAATTAAAGCGAACCAAAGAAACTGCCTCTGTTTGTGCTTATTGTGGATGTGGTTGTGGTATTATTGTTTATTCGGAAAACGGTAAGGTAGTATTTATTGAAGGGGACCCTGATAATCCTATTAATGAAGGGGCTTTGTGTCCTAAAGGGACAACTATTTCAGATGTCAGTTCAATTGTAGATAAAAAAAGTCGCCAGCGTGTGCCCAACAGGCAGCGGGTAACGGAGGTTCTTTACCGTGCCCCTGGCAGCAGTAACTGGGAAGTAAAGGACTGGGATTGGGCGTTATCAGAAATTGCTAAAAGGGCGAAGAAAACCCGGGATGAAAACTTTGAAGAAAAAGATGATAAAGGGGTTACAGTTAACCGTACCCAGGCCATAGCTCATTTGGGCAGCGCTACTATTGATAATGAAGAAAATTATTTAATGCATAAGCTTATGCGTGCCCTTGGAGTTTTTAATTTAGACCATTGCGCCCGTCTCTGACACTCCTCAACCGTAGCCGGTCTGGCTAATTCATTTGGTCGGGGAGTAATGACTAATCATTTTGTTGATTATCGAAATACCGATGTGTTTTTAATAATTGGGGCCAACCCGGCCGAAGCCCACCCTATGGCCATGCATTCCATTGGAATGGCCAAGGGAAAAGGAGCAAAAATCATTGTGGTCGATTCCAGATTTACCAAAACAGCTTCAAAAGCAGATATATATGCTCCTTTGCGTCCAGGGACAGATATTGCTTTTCTTTACGGGATTATGAATTACGCCATTCAAAATAACCTTTACCACCACGAGTATGTGGTTAACTATACCAACGCTTCTTACCTAGTCAGTCCTGAATATGGCTTTTCGGACGGTCTTTTTTCTGGTTTAGAGGAAAAAGATGGCAAACTAACGTATGATAGTAAAAAGTGGGATTACCAAAAAGAAGGCGAAAATATTAAAAAGGACCCCACTTTACAGGATCCCCAGTGTGTCTTTCAAATTTTAAAAAGGCATGTTTCCCGGTATGACTTGAAAACAGTCAGTCAAGTTACGGGAACGCCGGAAGATATTTTGCGGGAAGTTTGTGCAACTTATTGTACAACGGGGAAACCAGGTAAGGCAGGCAATGTAATTTACGCCATGGGAATTACTCAGCACAGTTACGGAAGCCAAAACGTCCGGGCAACCGCCATGCTGCAGCTTTTATTGGGTAATATTGGTATTGCGGGTGGTGGGGTTAACGCTCAGCGGGGTAAATCAAATGTTCAAGGTTCTTCAGATTTGGCCATGCTATACAACTATATTCCAGGCTATCTTAACTGCCCTATTGCTCCTAAGCATCCCACCCTTAAAGACTATTTGGAGGTGGAAACACCTAAGACAAGTTACTGGTCTAATAAACCTAAATTTTTAATCAGTATGCTTAAGGCCTGGTACGGGGAATCTGCGACCAAAGAAAATGATTTTTGCTATGACTGGCTGCCTAAGTTAGATGGGAAAGATCACTCCCATATGGCTATTTTTGCCGATATAGCCGCCGGAAAGGTTAAAGGCCTCTTTGCCTGGGGCCAAAATCCGGCGGTAGGCGGACCTCTGGCTTCTGCTGAGCGTATGGCTTTGGAAAAACTGGACTGGATGGTTTCCATAGATGTATTTGAAAACGAAACAGCTGCTTTTTGGAAGCGCCCAGGGGTAAACCCGGCCAATATAAAAACCGAAGTTTTTCTGCTGCCGGCTGCTTTCTCTTACGAAAAAGAGGCCACAATAACCAACAGCGGCCGCTGGGTCCAATTCCGTTGGAAAGCTATTGACCCTCCTGGTAAAGCAAAAAGTGACCTCTGGATTGCCGACCGGATTTTTAAAGCCATCCGTCAGGAATACCAAAGCGGTGGTAAGTTTCCTGACCCCATCTTAAATATGGTCTGGAATTATGATTTGCCGGGGAGTGAAGAGCCGGACCTAGAAAAAGTAGCGACCGAAATTAACGGCTATACGGTGGCGGACGGTAAAATTTTAAGTACTTTTGCCAATCTTAAAGATGATGGTTCTACAGCCTGTGGGTTATGGATTTACTGTGGTTATTGGGCCATTGACCCCAAAGAGGAGGACCCGAGACTTAAAGTACCGGCCGCTAAAAGGCGTGGCCGGGAGGATAAAAGCGGGCTTGGTCTCTATCCAAAATGGGCCTTTTCTTGGCCCTTGAACCGGCGCATTGTTTATAACCGCTGTTCGGCTGACCCAGCCGGCCGGCCCTGGAATCCGGAAAAAGTTTTAGTGGCCTGGGATGGGGTCAGGTGGATAACCAATGATGTTCCTGATTTTAAAGCCAAAGACCCGGAAACAAAAGAGCCGGTGCCGCCGGAAAAAACAGCCAATGCTCCTTTTATTATGCTTCCGGAGGGGCAGGGACGCTTATTTGCTTCTGGAATGAAGGAAGGTCCTTTGCCGGAACACTATGAACCGGTGGAAAGCCCGGTGAAAAATTTAATCAGTAAGCAGCAAAATAATCCTTTGGCTAAAAGGTGGAAAGGTGAATTTGCCAAATTGGCCGAAACTGCCAGCAAAGAGTTCCCTTATGCGGCTACCACCCACCGTTTGATTGAGCATTATCAAACCGGTACGGAAACGAGAAACTGTCCCTGGCTGGTAGAATTGATGCCCGAGATGTTTGCCACCATATCGCCAACTTTAGCCGGTAAACTGGGCATCAAGCCTGGAGATGAGGTAATTGTAAGCAGCGCCCGGGGTGAAATTAAATGCAAGGCCAACGTTTTACCGATTGTTAAACCCTTAAGTGTAAACGGTAGGACCATAGAAATTGTGGCCTTACCCTGGCATTGGGGTTACCAGGGGTTAGCCCAGGGAAGCATTGCGAATGATCTAACGCCTTATATTGGTGATGCCAATACCAGCATTCCTGAGTACAAAGGTTTTTTATGCAATATTAAAAAAGCATAACTATTGGCTTAAAGACTAACGAGCTAAAATGGAGGTGTGATGATGCCTAAAGGTGTTTTGGTGGATGTTACCCGTTGTTTTGGTTGCCGGAGTTGTCAGGTAGCCTGTAAACAATGGAATGATATCCCGGCTACGCCGACTACTTTTAATAACAGCTGGGACAACCCCCCGGAATTAAACGCCTACAACTGGACGCGGGTAGAGTATCACTTAATTGAAAAAGACAACCAAATAAAATGGCGTTTTGTCAAAAGGCAATGTATGCATTGCGAAGAGCCGGCCTGTGAATCAGCCTGTTTTACCCATTCTTTTGTGAAAACAAAAGAAGGGCCGGTAATTTACAAACCAACGGAGTTAAAGCAAGATTTTTGTGTGGGTTGCCGCTACTGCATGATTGCCTGCCCTTTCAATATCCCCAAGTTTGAATGGGACAAGGCCCTTCCTTTTTTGCGTAAGTGCCGTTTTTGCAACGACCGCTTGCATGAAGGCCTGGAACCTGCCTGCGTCGCGGCTTGCCCTTCCGGCGCCTTAAAATTTGGCGAAAAAGAAGAATTGCTGGCCGAGGCCCGGCAAAGAATTGACGCTAACCCTGCTTATATTAAGCATATATACGGGGAAAAGGAGTACGGCGGCACATCATGGCTTTACCTTTCCGATGTGCCTTTTGAAGAAATTGGCTTTAAAACCGGTGTTTCCGAAAAGCCTATTCCCTTGTATTCCTGGGAGGTACTCAGGTGGACGCCTTATATTTTTGTAGGTTGGGGAGCTATTCTGACGGCTTTATATTTCTACACTAAAAGGCGGGCTGAAGTACACGCGGAAGAAGATATGTATACTGCGGTAGAAACAATGGAAGAAGAAAAGAAATAAAATTGTTTAACCGGAGGTGAATAATTTAATGCAAAGAGCCTGGAGCTTTAAGCTTACTCCTACCAGGTATATTTTAATTGCTTTAGTAGCGCTTATGATTATAGTAGCTATTGTGCGTTTTATTTTTGGTTTAGGAATGGTAACTAATCTTAATGACCACTGGCCCTGGGGATTGTGGATTGGTTTTGATTTGCTTTGCGGAATTGCCTTAGCCGGTGGTGGTTTTAGTACCGCCTTAATAGTTCACGTCTTACACCGGGGAAAATATTTACCTATAGCCCGGGCGGCCTTATTGACTTCCATGCTGGGTTACGTAATTGCTTTAGTAGCTCTTTTATTTGACATTGGAAGGTGGATTAACTTTTGGCGGCCTTTCTTTTACTGGGGTTACCATTCGGTTTTGTTTGAAGTCTTTTGGTGTATTGCTCTTTATACCACGGTGCAAATTTTGGAATTTGGGGATATATTTTTGGAAAGGGTTAAAAGCTTCCCCTTAAAAAAGGTTTTGGGCTACGCCATGACGCCCTTACTTATTGTAGGAATTATTTTACCCACCTTGCACCAATCCTCCTTAGGTCAACTTTATGTTGTGGCGGTAGATAAATTACACCCCTTATGGTGGTCTATGATTATAGGCTTTTTCTTTGTTTGGTCGGCTTTCTTTTTGGGTCCGGCCATGGTTACCCTGGAAGGGACCCTGGCAGCAAGGGCCTATAAAAGAACACCTGAACTGCCTATTTTCCAAAGTTTGACTAAGGTTACCTTATGGATGATGATTGTTTACTTGATAGTAAAAATAATTGACTTAGTTTATCGGGGGGTATTTTCTCTAGCCTTTAACGGCTCTTTTGAAAGTAACATGTTTTTAATTGAAATGATTGTATTTGTTATTATCCCCATTATTATGTACGCCATCCCGGCCATTCGCACCAAGCTATGGGGTGTGGTTACCGCTTCCGTTTTAGTGATTGTAGGGGTTATTTTTAACCGGATGAATGTGGTTTTTACCGGAATGGCTACCCAGATGGGTGGTCATTACTTCCCTAGCCCTTGGGAATGGCTGGTTACTCTAGGCATGTGGAGTGTTTTAATTTTAGCTTACTTGTTTATTGTAGAAAACTTCCCCATTTTGATTAAGGAAGAGCACGCTAAAGAAGTCGCAGTGACTCACGGAGCAAGCGTGGGAAAAAGTGTGCCTAGTGGGGCATAGAGTAAACGCGGTAGGGCAAGCGTCCTCGCTTGTCTCTTCATCGTTGCCAACTAAATTAGTGGTTAGTGGTTAGTGATTAGGTTTTAAGGGGGTTATT
Source organism: Firmicutes bacterium UBA4795 (assembly GCA_002402825.1). GTDB lineage: Bacteria > Bacillota > Desulfotomaculia > Desulfotomaculales > Nap2-2B > SCADC1-2-3. The sequence continues at coordinate 144,419 of DHGP01000027.1, read as the reverse complement.
AAAACATGTTTTCGTACCCCAAACGCCCAATTACACACCACTAACCACTATTTTTGCCCCGGTTTATTTGTTTAGCCGGATACTTGACAAATATCCGAGAAAAATTATATTTTATAACGGAAAACACCTTGCTTTAGGGTAAAAAGTACCTGTACCACAATCGGGACGATTAGGCTACCCCTAAAAGAGGTTAGAAAAATGCATGAAACTGCGCTAATGGCGGAAGTATTAAAAATAGTACAGCAAAGTGCGCTGGAAAATAACTTACCTAAAGTAACTAAAATTAAGCTGGCGGTAGGAAAGTTAAGTATGGCTTTGCCCAAAGCTTTAATTTTTGCCTTTCAAGTTTTAAAAAAAGAGACTGTTTGTGAAGAAGCAGAATTAGAAATTGAGTCTAAGGAAATTGTTCTCCAATGCTTGGACTGTACCCGGGAGTTTAGGCCCCAAGATTACCATTTTTCCTGCCCCTTTTGTACCAGCAGCCAGGTTAAAATTATTCAGGGCCGGGAATTACATATTATATCTTTCGAAGGAGAGGAGAATGAACTTGGAAGTAATTGTGGCTCAACCCTTGTTAAAAGCCAATGAGGAACTGGCCAAACAGAACCGTAATTTATTAAATCGTCGTGGTATTACTACGGTAAACTTAATCAGTGCTCCCGGGGCCGGCAAAACCACCCTGCTGGAAAAAACCATTGAGGCCTTAAAAAATTCGTTTTCCATTGGGATAGTAGAAGGAGATATTTACACTACTTTTGACAGCGAACGTCTGGCGGGGCAGGGAGTAGCGGCGGTGCAGATAAATACTTACGGCGGGTGCCATTTGGACGCCCAAATGGTGGCCCAGGCTCTGGAGCGATTACCCTTAGATAAAATAAAGCTTTTATTTATTGAAAACGTAGGTAATCTGGTTTGTCCGGCCGAATTTGATTTAGGGGAAAATTATAAAGTGGCTATTTTAAGTGTAAGCGAAGGAAGCGATAAACCAAAGAAATATCCCTTGGTTTTTCAAGAAGCAGAAGCCGTAATTTTAAATAAAATAGACCTTCTTCCCTATACCGATTTTGATTTGGCGGTGGCAAAAGAGCAGCTAAAAGAAATAAAAAATAACCTGGTAATGTTTCCTCTTTCCGCCAAAACAGGTGAAGGGATGGAGGCGTGGGTAGAGTGGCTAAAGGACAAAGTAAGCCAGACGGAGAAATTGTCCGCTACCGGATAAAAGTAAAGGGAGTTGTCCAGGGAGTAGGATTTCGACCCTTTGTTTACCAGTTAGCTTTAACCCACCAGTTGAAAGGAAGTGTTTTGAATTCAAGTCAAGGGGTAATTATTGAAGCCGAGGGTGAAAAAGAAAAGGTGCTTTCTTTTATCAAAAACATAAGAGCAAACCCTCCTTCTCTTTCCCGCATTACTGCCTTTGAATGGGAAGAGTTACCCCCTTTAGGAGCAAGCTCTTTTGTTATCTTAAAAAGCGAAGAGTTAGCGGAAAGAGAAGCTTTAATCCCTCCCGACGTGGCTATTTGCCCTGATTGTGCCCGGGAAACAAACGATCCTTTTGACCGGCATTATAAATACCCTTTTACTAATTGTACTAACTGCGGTCCCCGGTTTACTATTACCATTGAGGTGCCTTATGACCGGACTAATACTTCTATGGCCGGTTTTGTTATGTGTCAGGCCTGTGCCGCTGAATACCACAATCCCCGTGACCGGCGCTTCCACGCCCAACCGGTGGCTTGCCCGGTTTGTGGTCCGCAGGTAGAATTAGTGACTAACCAGGGAGAGGTTGTGGCTACAAAAGATTGGCTAAAAAGTTGTTGGGATATTTTACAAAAGGGAAAAATCCTTGCTCTTAAAAGCTTAGGGGGCTTTCATTTAGCCTGTTTAGCGCAGGACAGGTTAGCCGTACAAGTTTTACGCCAGCGCAAGGGCCGGCAGGCAAAACCTTTTGCGGTGATGTGCCGGGACCTTAAAGCGGTTAGGAAATACTGTACGGTAAGCGAGGCCGAAGCTGCCCTCCTGCAGGCTAAAGAAGCGCCCATTGTTATTTTGAATAAGAAACCAAACGGCAATTTACCTGCCGAAATAGCTCCCGGCCTAAAAACCTTGGGAGTAATGCTTCCTTATACTCCTTTGCATTTGTTTCTTTTTGCCGGCCCTTTTGATATTTTAATTATGACCAGTGGTAATTATAGAGAACTTCCTTTAGTTAAAGATAACGAGCAGGCGCTTAAAATATTAGGAAGACTGGCGGACTATATTCTCTGGCATAACCGGGAGATTATTAACCGTTGCGATGATTCTTTAGTAACTGTAGCGGAGAAAGAGACTATGTTCATGCGGCGCTCACGGGGATACGTTCCTCAAAGTATATTTATCCCGCGTCCAAAGAATGCCCCGGTAATCTTAGGTATAGGCGGGGAGATGAAAAATTGCTTTTGCTTTTTAAAAGGGGAGCAGGCTTTTTTAAGCCAACATATAGGCGAGTTAGATTGGCTGGAGGGAGAAGAAAATTTATCTTTAAGCCAAAAACATTGGCAAAGGTTACTGGGGATAACCCCGGAAATTGTTGCCTTTGATTTACACCCTGACTATAAAAGTAGTGAGGTGGCCAGGCAAATTCCGGCTCAAAAACATATTGGCGTCCAGCACCACCACGCCCACCTGGCGGCTTGTCTGGCGGACAATAAGGTTGAAGATGATGAAGAAGTAATGGGGGTTATTCTTGACGGAACGGGTTACGGAACGGACGGGTGTCTTTGGGGATTTGAGTTTTTAACCGGAAGTTATCATTCCTTTAAAAGAAGGTATCATTTGGCTTATGTTCCTTTGCCGGGAGGAGAAAAAGCTATTCGCCAACCCTGGCGAACAGCCGTAGCCTATTTAATTACCTTTATGGGTGAGGAAGGAACTGAGTTGGCCCAAAGCCTTTTTCCAGATAAAGAAGTATTTCTGGTAGCCCGGATTTTAGAAAGTAAACTGAATCTTCCTTTAGCCTGCGGTTGTGGCCGGCTTTTTGATGCCGTAGCCGCGACCTTAGGGGTTTGTCTGGAAAACACTTACGAGGGTCAGGCGGCGACAGAATTAGGAGAATTGGTTTTGCCTATAGAAGAAGGGGCAATGCTTAAACCTTACCCGTACGAAATTAAAGGAGAAATAATCAGGCCTACCTGGCTAATTAGAGAAATTTTAAATGACCAAAAAAAGGGTGTCGCGGTCCCCGTAATAGTTACTAAGTTTCACCAAACCCTGAGCTATTTAATTTGTGATATAATAAATAAGTTGGCCGGTGAAACAGGGCTAAAAAAAGTAGCTTTAAGTGGCGGAAGCTGGCAAAACCGTTATCTTTTTCAGGCAATTAGAAGACAATTAACTTCCCAGGGTTACCAGGTGCTTTATCATAAGCAGATACCTGCCAATGACGGAGGTATAGCCTTAGGCCAGGCTATGGTTGCGGACAGGAGGTGGCAAAAAGAATGTGTCTTGGGATTCCAGGAATAGTAGTGGAAGTTAATACCGCTGGTCACTGGGCAGTTGTAGATAGATTAGGCGTGCAATTAAAGGTTGATACGCGTTTAATAGACGAAAAAATAACCCCGGGAGAGTATTTAATGATTCACGCTGGCCACGCTATTGGCAAAATTGATTTAAATGAAGCTAAGGAAACCTTAAAGTTATGGGAGGAAGTTATTTCTTGTTAGATAAGTTTCAGGATGCGTCGTTAGGAAAAAAGCTTATTCAGAAAATAATTCCTTTGGCTTTAGCCACTAGAGAAAAATTAGGGCACCGGCCTGTACTCATGGAAGTTTGCGGCACCCATACCATGGCCATTGCCCGGTGTGGGGTAAAGCATCTTTTAGCCGAATATGTGGAATTAAGAAGCGGACCTGGTTGCCCGGTTTGCGTTACAGACCAGCAGGATATTGATTATATGATTAATTTAGCTAGATTACCCGGCACGGTTATGGCTACTTTTGGAGATATGCTCCGGGTTCCCGGTTCAGAATCTTCCTTAGAACGGGAAAAAGCTCGTGAGGCAAACGTAATAATTTTTTATTCTCCCGTGGAAGCAGTAATTTACGCTTCATCTCATCCAGAGCAGGAAGTTATTTTCTTAGGGGTGGGTTTTGAAACAACCGCTCCTTCCGTAGCCTTAAGTATTGCTACGGCTATCGAGCTGGGTTTAAAAAATTATAGCGTATTTTCGGCCCATAAGCTGGTGCCGCCGGTAATGCGCACCCTTTTAGACGATTGCGATTTGCATATTGATGGTTTTATCCTGCCGGGTCACGTAAGTACCATAATTGGCCAAAAAGCTTTTGATTTTATTTCTCTTGAATATAAAATACCCACCGTTATTGCCGGTTTTGAACCAATTGATATTTTAGGGGCTATTTATTGTTTATTAAAACAATTTTCCCAAAATGAAGTTAAAGCAGAAAATGGCTACGGCCGGCTAGTGCATCTTGAAGGAAATATTAGGGCCCAGAAACTTTTAGCCGAATATTTTACCCCTACCGCTGCTTTATGGCGGGGATTTGGCGCTATTCCGGCCAGCGGTTTGGCCATAAGAGAAGAATATGCTTTTTACGACGCTAAAAATAAATTTGCCCTGGAGGTACCCATAGGACAAACATCCAAAGGTTGTAATTGTGGTGAAGTGTTAAAGGGAAAGATAAGTCCCCAAGACTGCCTTTTATTTGCCCGAACTTGCACTCCTATGCAGCCAGTAGGACCTTGCATGGTTTCATCAGAAGGGGCTTGCGCAGCATTTTACCAGTATGAATTTAATGAATTTAAAGGATAAGGTTTTAGAAATTTTAAATATAAATTTTAAATAAAATGAAGACTTACCAACGGTTAGGAATGATGGGGGGTACATTTGACCCCATTCATTACGGTCATTTGGTAGCGGCAGAAGAAGCACGTTGCCAGTTAGAGCTGGAAAAGGTAATTTTTATTCCTGCCGGCAGACCGCCCCACAAAACAAAACGTGAAATTTCAGCTGCCCGGCACCGTTTAAATATTACCCGGTTAGCGGTGGCTAGCAATCCCTTTTTTAGGGTTTCGGATGTTGAAATTATGAAGCCGGGGCCATCTTATACTATTGATACCGTGCAAATATTCAAAGAAAAATTTCCCGGGGCAGAACTTTTTTTTATTACCGGAGCAGATGCCGTACTTGAAATATTAAGCTGGAAGCGGGTAGAAGAATTGTTGCGTCTTTGTTATTTTGTCGCCGCCACCAGGCCAGGTTACCAGTTGGATGAATTAAGCAAAAATATACCTGGGTTTCCCATAAACGGGAAAAAGCGAATTATTACTATGGAGGTACCGGCTTTAGCTATTTCCTCAACTGATTTGCGTAGACGGGTACGTGAAGGCCGTCCTATAAAATACCTGGTTCCTGAAGCAGTGGAAGCCTATATTTTAAATAATAATTTATACCGTACCCCCACCCTAACCCTCCCCCCTCAAAGGGGGAGGGGAAAAAGTTCCTAGCCCTCCCCCTCAAAGGAGGAGGGCTAGGGTGGGGGTGGCTTAATCATTGAAACGACAATTACAAAACATTCTACTAGTAAGCAACAAATTAAGGTTGATAATGGTAATAAAAGGGGTAACAAATAGTGAGTTTAAGACAAAGGGTAAGTGTCTTTATTAAAAAATTTAACCTGGTAAAACCAGGGGATTTAGTTTTGGTCGGTGTATCCGGTGGTCCTGATTCAGTGGCTTTGCTGCACATTCTATGGAAATTAAAGGAAACGTTAGGTATATCTCTTCACGTTGCTCATCTGAATCATTTACTACGGGGAAAGGAAGCCGAGGCTGACGCTAGGTTGGTGGAACAGCTAGCCCAAAATTTGGCCTTGCCTTTTACCATTGAACAATTTAATGTAGCTAGTTTCAGGCAAAAAACTGGTTTATCCCTCCAGGAAGCGGCCCGGATAGGGCGTTTTAATTTTTTTGAACGTCTGGCTAAAGAAATAAGAGCCAACCGCATCGCCTTAGGTCATCAGGCTGATGATCAGGCTGAGACTATCTTGTTCAATTTATTGCGGGGGGCAGGAATATCCGGTTTAAAAGGAATGTTGCCGGCCCGCGGGATTTACATTCGGCCGCTGTTAAATGTTCGCCGCCAGGAAATTAGCTCATACTGCGGGCAAAATTTACTGCCTTACCGGATAGATGCTTCCAATTTAAAGCCCGTTTATACCCGAAACAGGATAAGGTTGCAGTTATTGCCTTTGCTGGAACAAAAGTATAATCCGCAAATTGTCCCGGCTTTAATTCGTTTAGGGCAGTTAAGCCAGGAAGAAGACGCTTACCTGGAAAAGCAAGCGCAGCAGGTATATAAAGAATTGTTATTGGAAACAGGTAAAGATAGTTTAAAGTTTACGTTAGATAAATGGTCATCATATCCCGGGCCGCTATTAAGGCGAGTATTGCGGCAGGTCTGGCGCAGGTTGGCTCAAATAGAAAAAAATCTTTCTTACCAACACATAGATAAATTAATGGAACTGATAGAAAACCCCCATGAAGGGCGTATTTTAACCCTGCCCTTAAATATTCGGGCCGTCAAAAACGGGCAAGTATTAACTTTTTGGCGGGAGGAAAAAGGAAAGCCGGAGGGTAGAATTGATTACCTTTACGTTTTAAATGTACCGGGTGCAACCCTTATCCCAGAAATTAATTGTTTTATTCAGGCTGAAATTAAGCCGCGGCCCCTGATTCCTGACTTTAAAGATTTAACCATTCAAGAAGCGGTATTTGATTTTAGCCGGCTTAATTTGCCTTTGTTTGTGCGCTGCCGTCATAAAGGGGATGTTTTTATGCCCTTAGGGTTAAAAAAAACCGTTAAGCTAAAGGATTTTTTAATTAAACAAAAAATACCCCGGGAAAAACGGGATAAAATTCCTTTGGTAACTAACGGTGAAGGTATTATTTGGGTTGGCGGGGTACGTCCTGGTGAACTTACAAAAGTTACCCCTCGGACGGATAAGTGTCTTTATCTAAGAATTGGCTTCCAAGAATTAGTTTGAAGAAAAAACAGAAAAATGATAAAATTCAATTATGAGTGGTTATGTTTCAAGCCACATTAAGGAGATGGCTTTTTTTGAATAAAATACTTAAAAATTTTCTTATTTATTTGGTAATTGTGGTAGTAATCGTTGGTTTATTAAAACTTGCCAGTCCTACTCGCAATGAAGTTTTATCCTTACGATACGACCAGTTTCTTGAGGCAGTTAAACAGGGACAGATTACAACCGTTACCATTCAAGCGAAAAACAATACTAATACAATAACGGGTGAGAAAAAAGAAGGGACTAAGTTTAAAGTTATAGGATTAAAGGAAGATCCGGCGCTAATTTCTTTATTAAAGGAAAAAAATGTTAAGATTAACGTTGAGGAGCCATCAACCACGGGTTTATGGACCAATATTTTGGCCAGTTTACTGCCCGTTATTTTATTTGTTTTGCTGTTTTTTTTCCTTATGCAACAAACTCAAGGCGGAGGTAACCGCGTAATGAGTTTTGGCAAAAGCCGGGCCCGCCTGCACACAGAAGAAAAGAAAAAATTTACCTTTGCGGATGTAGCCGGAGCTGATGAGGCAAAAGAGGAGCTTCAAGAGGTGGTTGAATTTCTTAAGAGCCCTAAAAAATTTACCGAATTGGGCGCACGGATACCTAAAGGAGTTTTGCTCTTTGGCTCACCAGGAACAGGAAAAACCTTACTGGCCAAGGCTATTGCCGGTGAGGCAAGGGTGCCTTTTTTTAGTATCAGCGGCTCAGATTTTGTGGAAATGTTTGTAGGGGTAGGTGCCTCCCGGGTGCGAGATTTATTTGAGCAAGCCAAAAAAAATTCGCCGTGCATTGTTTTTATTGATGAAATAGATGCCGTAGGCCGTCATCGCGGCGCCGGTTTAGGAGGAGGCCATGACGAGCGGGAGCAAACGTTAAACCAGCTTTTGGTTGAAATGGACGGCTTTAGTCCTAATGAGGGTATTATTGTTATTGCGGCCACTAACCGGCCGGACATTTTAGACCCGGCTTTACTGCGGCCGGGGCGCTTTGACCGCCAGGTAATGATTGACATTCCGGATGTAAATGGCCGTAAAGAAATATTGCAAGTTCATGCGGCAGGCAAACCCTTAGCCGCCGAGGTAGATTTGGATATTATCGCCCGGCGGACACCGGGTTTTACCGGCGCTGACCTGGCTAATTTGGTTAATGAAGCCGCTCTTTTAGCGGCCCGGATGGATAAAAAAGAAATTGGGATGCGTGAATTGGAAAACTCAATTGAACGCGTAATTGCCGGCCCAGAAAAAAAGTCAAAAATTATTAGTGAAAAAGAAAAGCGGTTGGTTTCTTATCATGAAGCCGGTCACGCCGTAGTTGGTTATCTTTTAACCAATACCGATCCCGTCCATAAAGTTTCTATTATTCCCCGGGGGCGGGCCGGGGGTTATACTTTACTTTTGCCTAAAGAGGACCGGTATTATATGACCAAATCAATTCTTTTAGATCAGGTGACCATGTTACTGGCCGGTAGGATTTCTGAAGAAATAGTTTTAGGGGAAATTAGTACCGGTGCGCAAAACGACTTGGAGCGTTCTACAGAGATTATTCGTAAAATGGTAATGGAATATGGAATGAGCGAAAACCTGGGCCCGTTGACCTTAGGCCATAAGCAAGAAACTGTTTTTTTAGGACGGGATTTGGCCCGGGACCGAAACTACGGTGAAGAAGTGGCTACCGCAATTGACAAGGAAGTGCGTCATATTGTAGACCAATGTTACCATAAGGCAAAAGTACTTTTGGAAAAACACGATAAGACTTTACATTTAGTGGCTCAGAAACTAATGGAGAAAGAAACTTTGGAGGCTGAAGAGTTTAAGAATTTAATGGAACAGGCCGGAGAAGTAGAGCATAAGGGGTAATCTGAAGTTATAAAAAAATAATTTTTGGAGAAAAGAAAGAATTAAAGCAGGAAAATGTGCTTTAATGTTGTATACTATATACAGTATAATTTTCTACCGGGAGAAATGAAATGGAACGTACTTTTGTAATGATTAAACCTGACGGGGTACAGCGAAATCTGGTAGGCGAAATTATTTCCCACCTGGAAAAAAAGGGGCTTAAAATTGTGGGTTTAAAAATGCTTAAAATTTCCTTAGATTTGGCTGAGCAACATTATTACGAGCACAAAGAAAAGTCCTTTTTCCCGAAACTGGTAGAATTTATTACTTCTGGCCCGGTGGTGGCTATGGTGGTGGAGGGAATTAAAGCTGTCAGCACCGTAAGGGAAATGATGGGAGCCACTAACCCTTTGGATGCCGCACCAGGAACAATTAGGGCAACTTACGCGATGAGTCCAGAGTGTAATGTTATCCATGGTTCCGATTCTTTAGCCAGTGCCCAAAGAGAAATCAACCTTTTCTTTAAACCCGAAGAACTATTAAATTGTGGTGACTAGGCAAAAAGGCACAAAGGCCCAAAGTGGCATAGGCCCAAAAGTATAATGAATGTGACGGGTTAAAAACATGTAGAAATTTATTGGCCGATAAACCTCCCTTTCAGGGTTTCTCAAGAGAGAGTTATATCTTATCTTCCTTCAAGGGCCAGTAATTTTTGCTTCCAATTGCTGCCTCTACTAAAGCCTCCTAAGGCTCCATGATGATGAATAACCCGGTGGCAAGGAATAACCAGGGGAGTACGATTTGCCTGAAGGGCCCGGCCAACGGCCCGTGCTGCCTTTGGTTGCTTTGCCAGGCAAGCTATTTGTTGGTAAGAATAAGTTTCTCCGTAAGGAATTTGCTGAACTAAGCGTAAAACTTGCCGGGTAAAAGAAGAGTAAAAAGAAAAGTCTACCGGTATCGTGGCCGTATTTACTTTCTCCCCGTTAAAATAGGATATTAAAGCTTCTTCCAGTACGTGATGAGAAAGGTTTATTTTTGGGTCATGGGACTTGACATACAAGGGCAAGTTTTTTTGATGTTTTTTTAGTTTGGCTACCCGTAAACCTATTTTTTCTAATGAATCTTCCAGAGTAATGCATGGCAGTTCCAGCGCAACTAAGCCTGCTTCGTCCCAGGCAGCAACCACCCAGCCCATTTTGGTAGAAATGTTTTGCAAACAAAAGTTTAACGGCATTTTATTTAATATTTTATTCTTAATATAATTAAGGTACCCCTCATTCACTGGTTTTCGAATTTCACGCCCTGAATTTGCCTGATAAAGTTCTTCATACGTTCGTAATGGGAGCCCTTCCAATAGATGCGGCCACAACCACGGCAGAGAGAGAATTCAGCAAATTGTTCCCGGACTTTTGGCGGCAAGTGGTCCTCCACTTTTTCCTTGGGTGCCGGTTCCAGCATCTCATTACAGCGCAGACACCGTCGAAAAGGCTGGCTCATCTTGAACAGGTCAAAGCGGTGCAAGACCTCTACCAACTGCAAAGGCGGGTTGGTCGCCCGCACATAGTAGCCATGAGTAACATTACTTCGTTTCAGTAAGCCCCTGTCTCGGGTAAGGAGAATTCGACGCTCGTTAGCCGAAATTCTAACCAATTCATCGTCAGAAAACTCGTTGTTGTAAAGCGTATCAAACCCCACCATACGCAAGTATAAAACTAGTTTGCCGAGATGTACGTCAAGGACGAAACGAACTTTGCGCAATGGTATGGGGCGGACCCGGACAATGGGAGAAATATTAATGGTCTCAAAAACTGGATAGACACTGATACGGTCGCCGTTTTGCACCTGCCGGGAGAATTCCACGGATTCACCGTTAACCAGGATTAAATCCACTTCAGTATGGGGTACACCCAGGGACTCAATTAAGTCTTTAATGGAGGGCTTCCCGGAAAAGAAATGGTTGAAGGCAACTTGCCTTCGCTCCCGGAGAAGAAAATCATTGAGCTCAGCGTAAAATCGAATTGAACAATATTTCATGGCTATATTTTCACTCTCGTTCACTTTTTATTTAGTATAATACTAGTTTTTCGCGAAATGTGAAAGGGTGTTTCTACCCACTTACTGGCTGGTAGACCCAGGAGAAAATTGCCTGGAAGAATACCGTTTAGAACAAGGCGGCTTTGTGCTGGTAAGCATGGCAGAAAGCAATTCTGTTTTTAAACCGGTAATTTTTCCTGAACTAGAGATAAATTTAGATCAAGTATGGGCGTGAGAGAAAACTTTATGTCAATATTTGCCGAAAAAAGGTCTTCGCCTGTAACATAATATTTTCTTGGATGAATTATTTATTTTAAATAAAGGATTTTATTTTTTTGTGTCGAATAATACAAAAACAAAAAGCTTATTTAACTTTTTTAATTTTTATAAAGGTTAAAAAGTAATACTCCGAGTCCATTGACCTAAGGCTTAGGGCTATGGTCTTTGGACCGCTAGGGTGTATCTGGGAAACTGGTACGCCTCCCGGTATGGAAAGGAGGGTTTATATTATTGATTAATTACTTTGAAGAACCAGGTTAATAATAATTTTTAAAAGGCCTGGTTTATTTTTTTATTTTACCTTGAAAGGAGATATTATACGGCTTATTTAAAAAAGAATCTTATTCTTCTCGTAGCTGCTGTCTTTATATTGGCTGTTTTGGCGGCCGGCTGCATCAAACCAAAAAAAACAACTTCCTCAGGAGAGGGTCAAGCGCCAGCACCTAAAGTAAAAGATGTTATTTTGGTTACTACCACCAGTGCTGTGGATAGTGGTCTTTTAGATGTTTTAATCCCGGTGTTCGAAAAAAAGACGGGCTATAACGTAAAAACTGTTGCCGTAGGTACCGGTCAAGCTTTAGCTATAGGAGAAAAGGGTGAAGCCGATGTTCTTTTGGTTCACACCCCTAAAGACGAGCAAAAACTGGTGGATAGCGGGGTAGGAATTAATTACCAGTTGGTGATGCACAATGATTTTCTTCTTGTAGGACCGAAAAATGACCCGGCGCAAGTTAAGGGGTTAAAAAACTGTGCTTTGGCTTTGCAAAAAGTTGCGCAAAAAAAGTGTATTTTTGTTTCCCGCGGCGACGGTTCCGGTACGCATAAAAAAGAAAAAAGCGTCTGGAAAAAAGCTGGAGTTACCCCTGGTGGTAAATGGTACCAAGAATCAGGTACCGGCATGGGTCAAACTTTACAAATTGCCTCCGAAAAGCAAGGTTATACTTTAACTGACCGGGCTACTTTCTTAGCCCAAAAACAAAACCTAAAACTGGTTCCTTTGGTAGAAGGAGATGCCGTTCTTTTAAATGTTTATCACGTCATGCAGGTAAATCCAAAAAAGTTTAGTAAGGTAAATGCCGAAGGAGCCAAGGCTTTTGTAAAATTTATGGTTGCGCCTGAAACCCAAAGAATGATTGGTGAATTTGGGAAAGAAAAATTTGGGCAGTCTCTTTTTATTCCTGATGCCGGTAAAAAGATGTCGGATCTGGCCGTTTAATGTTTTTAAATTTTAAGGTAATTTAATATTAAGAGGGAAATTCACTTGGGTATTATTGGGCAAGGTTTAATTGAAGCGTTAAGGTTAATTTTTACTTTTGATTCTGAAGTTTTAAATATTACCCTGCGTACTTTACAGGTGTCCGGTACCGCCACTTTAATTAGCGTTTTCATTGGGGTTCCAGTAGGAACATTACTGGCTTTAAAAACATTCATCGGACGGCAGGCAGTAGTAAGCTTAGTAAACTTTGGCATGGGACTACCTCCCGTGGTAGTTGGCCTTATAACCTGGCTTTTGCTAACCCGCTATGGTCCTTTAGGTTTTTTAGGGCTTCTTTATAACCCGCTGGCTATGGTTATCGCTCAGGCCATTATTGCTTCACCAATTGTAATGGGCTTTACCATTGCAGCCATCCAGTCCTTAAACCCTAAAATTCGCTTGCAAATTATGGCCTTAGGTGCCTCGCGCTTTCAATTTTTATTTTTAATATTAAAAGAGGCTCGACTGGGTCTATTGGCCGCAGTAATTGCCGGTTTTGGTGGGGTAATTTCTGAGGTAGGGGCTTCCATGATGGTAGGGGGGAATGTAAGAGGAGAAACCAGGGTTCTTACCACGGCCATTGTTTTGGAAGTCTCGAAAGGGAATTTTGAAATTGCTACTGCTCTAAGCATTATTTTACTGCTTATTTCTTTTATCATTGTGGCCGTTCTCACTAACTTGCAGCAGAAAGGCAAGCTGCTGGCATGAAGGGTAGGATATATGGACAATAACAAGGTTAAGGTTATAGAAGCTAAAAATTTGCGGTTGGCTAAAAACAAACAGGAAATTTTTAAAATAGAAAGTTTTAGTATAAAAAAAGGTGAAGTATTAAGTTTAATTGGGCCAAACGGCACCGGGAAAACCAGTCTTTTACTTACCTTAGCTTTACTTCAAAGTCCTTCGCAGGGTGTCTTATATTTTAAGGGCCATAAAATATCCAAAGATAAAATAATTTCTATACGGCGCCAAATGGCCGTGGCCTTTCAAGAACCACTTTTGTTTGACACTACGGTAGAGCAAAATATTCTGGCGGGACTTAAAATTAGAGGTGTAGCTAAAAAAGAAGCTAAGGAGCGGGCTGATTGGTGGATGAGCCGGTTAGCCATTAAACATTTAGCTACCCGGTTGGCCCGCCACCTTTCTGGTGGAGAGGCCCAAAGGGTTAACCTGGCCCGGGCCCTGGTCTTAGAACCCAGGGTATTATTTTTGGACGAACCATTTGCCGCCCTTGATTACCCGACAAAAAACGCCCTATTAAATGACCTGGGTTTACTTTTAAGAGAAACCAGGCAAACCACCCTTTTTGTTACGCACGATTATACCGAGATTCCTTTTTTAACCGAAAAAGTAGCCGTAATGTATCAGGGAAAGATAATTAAAAACGGCTTAATAAGGGAAATTTTTGGGCCAGAAATTTTATCCCGGAGTAAAAGTTTAAATGTTCCGTGGCCTTAAGTAAGTCAACCGTCTCGGTAGACGGAGAAAATATTTAGGCTTAAATAAAATTGGAATGGTGATAAAGGTGCAAGATAATTTTCAGCGGGAAATAAATTATTTGCGTATTTCTATAACTGACCGGTGCAACTTGCGCTGTATTTACTGTATGCCTCCTGAAGGAGTAAAAAGTATTCCGCACCAGGAAATTTTACGTTTTGAGGAAATTATCCGTTTAATTCAGGCCGCCGTATTGGTAGGGATAAGAAAGGTGCGCTTAACCGGCGGTGAGCCCCTGGTACGCCGGAATTTACCTGACTTAATCCGAGCCATTAATTCTATCCCCGAGGTAGACGATTTGGCCCTGACCACAAATGGCACGCTTTTGGCCCCCCAGGCAGAGGAATTAAAAAAGGCTGGTTTAAAACGATTGAATATTAGTTTTGATAGCCTAAAACCTGAACGCTACCGGTATATTACCCGGGGAGGAAAAATAGACGATGTTTTAGAGGGAATTAAAACGGCCCTTGCTTTAGACTTAAAACCAGTTAAAATAAATACCGTAGTTATAAAAGGTTTTAACGATGACGAGATTTGTGATTTGGCCCAAGTTACGCTTAAGTATCCTTTGCATATTCGCTTTATTGAATTAATGCCCGTGGCCTCAATTGACTGGACCCAGGAAAATTATTTATCAACTGAAAAAGTAAAAATGGTCATAAAAAATCAACTTGGCTCTCTGCAAAAGATGGATAAATTGGCCGGCAACGGACCGGCAAAGTATTACCGTCTGGCCGGGGCAAAAGGCACGATTGGTTTTATTACGGCCCAAAGCAACCATTTTTGTGCGTCCTGTAACCGGCTCCGTTTATCATCCACCGGAACCTTAAGGCCGTGTTTATACGACCAAAAAGAAGTAGACTTAAAAGGGGCCTTAAGAAAAGGAGCCTCCATAGAAGAATTAGCCGAATTATTTGCTTATACCATTTTGTACAAACCAAAGGGTCATTCTTTAACTAAAGGGTGGCCGGATAAAAAAAGGGTGATGTCCCAAATTGGGGGGTAAGGTTATTTTAACTCATTTTGACCATCAGGGTGCAGCCCAAATGGTAGACGTCAGCGCAAAAAAAGAAACCTTAAGGGAAGCGGTAGCCCGCGGGACAGTGAAAATGCTGCCCGAAACCTTTAATCTCATTACCCGCGGTGAAATTACCAAGGGGGATGTTTTAGGGATAGCCCGGTTAGCCGGGATTATGGCCGCCAAAGAAACCGGCCGGTTAATTCCCCTGGCTCATTCTATTGCTTTAACGGCGGTAAATATCTATTTTTACCCGCGTTCCCCTGACGCCATAGAAATAGAGGCTTGCGTCCGGACTACAGCTAAAACAGGGGTGGAAATGGAGGCCTTAACGGCGGTTAGCGTGGCGGCTTTAACAATTTATGACATGTGTAAAGCCGTGGACCGGGCTATGGTCATAAATAACGTTTGCTTGCTAAGTAAAAAGGGAGGCCGGAGCGGGGCATACAAACGGGCGGAAGAAGAGCAATAGCGTAAATATTTGAGGTTTAAAGGAGGGAAAATATGGGCGTAATTAAGGCTGTTTGCACCAGTACAACTAAAGGAACGCCTAAAAAAAACATGGGGAATGGTTTTCTTATGGCCGGGCATGGCTTGGCCGGTGATGCCCACGCTGGTCCCTGGCACCGTCAGGTAAGTTTACTGGCCTGGGAAAGCATTGAGAAAATGCGGGCTCTTGGTTTGGAAGTAGGACCGGGTGATTTTGCCGAAAATATTACCACCGAGGGGTTAAACCTGGTGGCTTTACCGTTGGGAACTCGTTTAAAAATTGGCCGTCAGGCTATAGGGGAAGTAACCCAAATTGGCAAGGAGTGCCATGCGCCTTGTGCTATTGGCCGTCAGGCGGGTAGTTGTATTATGCCTACCGAAGGAGTATTTATCCGTATTCTTAAATCAGGACCGGTAAAGGTAGGGGAGCTTATCGAGGTTATTTAAAAAAGGAGGGCTTTCATGAATAAAACCCAAAAGCCGGTAATTTGTGTGGTAGGAAAGTCTAAAGTAGGAAAGACTTCCTTTTTAGAAAAATTAATTTTTGAATTAAAGCAGCGCCACTACCGGGTAGGAACAATAAAACATTATCACGGCGAATTTGAAATTGACCGGCCAGGAAAAGATACCTGGCGCCACGCTTATGCCGGGGCTGACGCCGTGGTTATTTCAACCCCCAAAAAAGCCGCGTTAATAAAAAAACTTGATCAAGAATTACCTGTTGACCAGATTATTCCCTTGTTAGGAGAGGTAGACCTTGTTTTAGCTGAAGGGTATAAAAAAGAAGATTACGCCCAAATTGAGGTTTGTCACCCGGATATAACTAAACTGCCCTTATCTAACAAGTTGCTGGCGCAAGTAAACTGTATTCCTCAAAATGGTAGTAAACCTGTTTTTAGGACTGAGGATATTCAAAAAATAGCTAATCTTATTGAGGAAAAGTTTTTATTAAGCTAATTTTGACCGCATTCGCCGGTTTGTCCGTTAAGGATTTCCAAACCGTGAGTCAAGGCAGGCAGAATAACTTCCAGGCATTCCCGCACAGCTTTGGGACTGCCGGGAAGGTTAATAATCAGGGTTTGTTTCCGGATACCGGCCACGGCCCGGCTAAGCATAGCCCGCGGAGTTTTTTTCACGCTTTCCCAGCGCATTATTTCCGGAATACCGGGCACTTCCCGTTCAATTACAGCTTTGGTAGCTTCGGGCGTGTTGTCGCGGGGTCCAAAACCTGTCCCGCCGGAAGTCAGGACCAGGTTTAACCTTTGGGTATCACACATAGAGAGCAAGGCATTTTTTATTTGATCGGTATCGTCAGCTACAACCAGGTAAGTTACCACCTTCCAGCCCAGGCTGTTTATTATTTCGGTGATAACCATCCCGCTTTGATCCTGGCGTTTTCCACCAGAGGCCTTGTCGCTGGCAGTAAGGATGCCTACGGTAAACATTTAGCTGCTCCTTTAATTTAAAGAAATATATTGCTTTACCGTTTAATAATGCATTAAATTAAAGTTTAGCATATTTATATTAATTTTTCTAGCTAAATAAAAACATTATAGGGGGATATAAAATGACCTATACGGCCTGGGTAGAGGTAACGCGTGTTGACGGCAACAGAGTGTCTGTTGCCCGGGATATAGTAGTAAAGGAAAGCCCAATAACTCTTTATTTAAATGATAAAGAGTTTACTACCTTGATTTGTTCTCCCGTTTACTTGAAGGAACTAGCGGTTGGGTTTCTTTGCTCGGAAGGGATTCTTCAAAAACGGGAAGATTTAAAGGATATTTCCGTTAACGAGACCGCTGGCTTAATCTGGATTGAAACGCTAAATCCTTCCCCGGCCGAGCAGGCGTTCCTTAAACGTTATATTACCACCTGCTGCGGCCGGGGAGGAGCTTTGTTTTATTTTCTTAACGATGTCCAAAATCTAAACCCGGTAAAATCAGAACTAAGCCTAACCGCAGAGCAAGCCCGCACTTTGAGTGAACAGTTGGAAAAAAACACTGTTCTTTTCCGGTCTACCGGGGGCACTCATGGCGCTGCCTTATGTTCGAGGACCGAAGTGCTTTGGACTTTTGAAGACATTGGGCGGCACAATGCCGTAGATAAAGTCTTTGGACGCTGTTTTTTAGAGGAAGTTCCTACCGCGGACAAGCTGATGGTTTTTAGCGGGCGGGTTTCCTCTGAAATTCTAATTAAAATAGCCCGGCTGGGTATCTCTATTCTTATTGCCCGCGGCGCGCCAACCGATCTGGCCCTGGAAATGGCTAAAGAATTAGGCGTAACCGTGGTAGGCTTTGCCCGCGGGGATAAATTAAATATTTATACCCATGGTTATAGAATAAAGGTTTAAGAATAATACTGCAACTGTTCAGCCTGCCTGGTTACGCCAAGGCAAATTTTAAAAAAGACACCGGAATTTTCAAAAACAGCCCAGTTCACATGCCCTTAGCTTTATCTTTAGGCTGTCGCAGGCAACTCCAACCGTACGGGGTTGTACCCCTAACTTTGTGGCCAGTTGACGGGCGGCCGAACAGGTGAGCCTTCCGTCAGACGCCACTTTTTTAACTGCTTCCAGGACACGGGAGGGGACCTCCGTTTTTTTCGCTTCCTCAATGGTTGGTTTTTGATGGCTGGCCAGTTTACGGGCAAAGAAATTTTCGGTGTAAATTGCCCCCAGGGGATTATGGGCCAGCACCCGGTCTTTTACGGCCAGCACCGTTACTGGAGCACTGGAATAACGGATAAATAACGTATCGTGACCTACACATAAGCCCAGTAAAACATTTAACTGGGTTCCGGCCTCATTTAACAGTTTTGCCTGGGCAATAGGATTGCACATTGGCTCGAACTGACCGGGGCGTACCTTTTGGGAATCAGATATACCCAGGAGTTCTTTGGCGCAAGAGCCTGTTTTACAAACCACCGAACTCAGGTCAAAACCGGCGTTATCAAAAATTTTGGCTACCTGCCGGGCTTCTTTGCGCAAGCCTACGCAAAAAGCAAGCCCTAGTTTATTAAAATTAGCCCTCCAGCAAAATTCCATTATTTCTTCTATCCTGGTCCAGATACAGTAACCGGTAGCTTCTACTATAGCCGCATTATAGCTAAGGTTATTTACCTCTGCTTTTTGATATTCCTGTAAAGCTTCTTCGTAAAGTTCCTGGTGGTCTTGCATAGGGCAATGACCCGGTATTTTTTCTGTTTGACCCTGCCAACAGGCAAATATCCCACAGTTAGCGCAGTTATTCAATTAGCTCACCTCCATAATCTTAATTTTATTTTTTTACACAAAATTCGTTAAAGTAAGGGTTATTTTGTTCTTTTTAGCGTGTTTTATAAAACCAATGCTGCTATAATAATAAATAATAAAGAGTAAAGAGTAAAGTGGCTTATAATAAAAACTAGGTGAAATAAAAATAAATGACCGAACTTTTTAAGGCCGTTACCATAACGGAGGCACGAAAAATAATATCGGCTCATTATATCGAGCCGAAAAAAACAGAAATGATTCCTTTGTTATCAGCACAAGGACGCCGCCTGGCAGAAGAAGTAAGGGCTAAAGAAGATGTACCAGGCTTTACCCGTTCTACGGTGGACGGTTTTGCCGTGCAAGCCCGGGATACCTTTGGCGCGTCCGAAGGATTACCGGCTTACCTGGAAATAGCCGGTGAAGTCCTTATGGGCGAAGAACCTAAAAGAAGGGCAGAAACCGGGCAGGTCTGGCAAATTGCTACGGGTGGTATGCTCCCTGCAGGAGCCGACGCGGTGGTAATGGTTGAATACACTGAAAATCTGGAGGAAAAAATCATTGGTATTATTAGACCGGTAGCACCGGGAGAAAATGTAATCCGCCAGGGGGAAGATATAGCCGCGGGCAGCCTTGTTTTGCCCTTTGGTCATTGTGTAAAAGCACACGATTTGGGTATCCTGTCTGCTGCCGGCGTAACCGCCGTAAAAGTTTTTTGCCCCCCGCAGGTAGGTATAGTTTCTACGGGAGACGAAGTTATTCCTCCCGAGGAAAAACCAGTTCCTGGAAAGGTCAGGGACATTAATTCTTACGCTCTGTATGGAGCAGTAGCTGAAGCAGGTGGCAAGCCGCGTCTTTACGGTATTGTCAGGGATGATTTTCACCAGGTAAGGGAGAGTTTATCTACCGCTTTAAGTGAAAACGACCTGGTGCTGCTTTCTGGCGGCAGTTCAGTGGGAACCAGAGACGTAGCGCGAGAGGCAATAAACTCCTTGGGCAGTCCAGGAGTATTATTTCACGGCCTTTCTATCCAACCTGGAAAACCTACCATTGGAGCGGCAATAGAAGGAAAACTGGTTTTTGGTCTGCCTGGCCACCCTGCCTCAGCCCTGGTAGTTTTTCACCTGCTGGTGGCTCCCTTGCTGTATAAAGGCAGCTATTTCGAAGCTGAAAATGGGTTCTGGGAATTTCCTCTAACGGCTCAAATTACCCGCAACATTCGCTCTGTTCCAGGACGGGAAGATTTTATCCGGGTTAAGCTATTTCTTCATCAGGGAAACCTTTACGCTGAACCCATATTGGGCAAGTCAGGATTGATTACCACTTTGGTTAAAGCTAACGGTCTGGCCCGGATACCTGCCGGAAAAGAAGGGATAGAGGCAGGAGAAACAGTAGAGGTAAAATTGTTTTAGGGAGATGAAAAATATCGTGGGAAAAGCGGCCGTGAAACGGGATATTTACTTGGAGGACAAGCCCTGGGAAGAAGCACTGAAGCTCTACCTTGATTTTCTAGACCAATTAGGGGGACTAAAAACTGCGCCGGCAGAACTAATCCTGGTTGAAAAGGCGCTGCACCGGGTAACAGCAGCACCTTTATACGCTAAAGTTTCCTCTCCACATTACCATTCTGCCGCTATGGACGGCTATGCCGTGGTATCTGCTGCTACTTTTGGCGCCAGTGATATTACACCATTAAGGCTTAAAACAGGTGTTGACGCTGTACCCGTGGATACCGGGGATCCCCTGCCGGAAGACACTGACGCCGTGATCATGATTGAGGACGTTCATCAGGTTAGTGAAGATACTATTGAAATAACCCATCCTGCTTACCCCTGGCAACATGTACGGGTAGTAGGGGAAGACATTGTAGCTCGTGAGATGATCATTCCCGCTAATCACCGGGTTCGGCCCATAGATTTAGCAGGTTTATTGGCCGGAGGAATAACCAAAATACCTGTTTACCCCCAACCAAGAGTGGCCCTTATCCCTACGGGTGATGAACTGGTAGAACCAGGAGCAGAACTGGCGCCAGGAAAAATCATTGAGTATAACACCCGGATGTTAGGAGCAATGGTGGAAGAGTGGGGCGGGATAGTTAAACGTTTTAAGCCCGTACCAGACGATCTGGAAGCCCTCCAGGAAGTTTTATTTACCGCTTTGAAAACTGCCGACCTGGTGCTTATCAACGCCGGTTCCTCGGCCGGCCGGGAAGATTTTACCGCTGAAGTTATCCGCCATAAAGGAAAAGTGTTAGTGCACGGTGTGGCTACTAAGCCAGGCAAGCCGGTAATCCTGGGGGCGGTAGAAAATAAACCAGTGATTGGTGTACCCGGCTATCCAGTATCAGCCTACCTGTGCGCTGAGCTTTTCGTAAAGCCAATTATTTACCGCAAATTAGGTTCTTTGCCCACAGCAGGAGAAAAAATAAAGGCCACAGTTTCCCGTAAATTTGTTTCTTCTTTAGGGGTGGAAGAGTTTGTCCGGGTTAAACTAGGCCAGATTGGGGAACGGATAATGGCGGCTCCTGTTTCCCGCGGGGCAGGAATTATTACCTCGTTAATCCGGGCTGACGGTATAGTTCGTATCCCAAGGCTTTCGGAAGGTTTTATGGGCGGAGAAAAAGTAACGGTAGAGTTGCTGCGTTCATTAAGCGAAGTCCAAGAAACTACTGTAATCATGGGCAGCCACGATAATGCCTTAGATGTGCTGGCTAACCACCTGCGGTTAATTTACCCCCAAGCCTCTCTTTCCAGCGTCCACGTAGGGAGCCTGGCCGGCTTAAAGCGCTTATCGCAAAACGAAGCCCATTGTGCGGGGATTCATCTTTTAGACGAGAAAACTGGGGAGTATAATATCTCTTATCTTAAGCGACTTTTACCAGGACGTAAAATAGGGCTGGTTAACCTTGTCTGGCGGGAACAAGGATTAATCATTAAAAAAGGCAATCCCAAAAATATTAAGGGATTGGCCGATTTAACCCGGCTCGACGTAGTCTTTGTTAACCGTCAGCGGGGAGCAGGTACTCGCCTGTTGTTAGACTATAACTTAAAGCAGCTAGGAATACGTCCGGTGGAAATTCGAGGCTACGGGCGAGAAGAATATACCCATATGGCGGTGGCTGCAGCAGTAGCCGCCGGCGAAGCAGACTGTGCCCTGGGTATTTTGGCGGCAGCCAGGGCCTTAAGTTTAGGCTTTATCACGCTCGACGAAGAGCGCTATGACTTATGCATCCTTAAGGAATACTGGGATACGCCGTACATTCAGCGCCTGCTGGAGGTAATAGGCCGCCCCGATTTTCAAGAGGAAGTGCGGGCCTTAGGTGGTTATGACCTGCGAGATTGCGGAAAAATTGTATGGGAAAATTGAAAAATAAAAGGACAATAAAAAAAGAGAAAAAAATAATTGTCCTTGGGGTGGGTAACTTGCTCCTTCGGGATGAAGGGGTTGGTATTCACGCCATAAAGGAACTAGAAAAAGAGTGTTTTCCGGCGCAGGTAAAAATTGTTGACGGAGGTACAGGGGGGATTGATTTATTATTTTGGTTGGAAGAGGCGGACTACGCCATTATTATTGATTGCGTGAAGGCAGAAGCAACGCCGGGAACAATTTTTTACTTTCCCGTGACGGAATTAGATTTGAGTACCAGTGGACAAATTACTTCCCTTCACGAAGTAAATCTTAATGAATTTTTGCTTTTGGCTAAAAAACTAGGAAAGCTGCCGCCAACCGTTATTTATGGAATTCAACCAGCAGAAATTTCCTGGGGGCTGGAGCTCTCCCCTGCGGTTAAACTATCTTTGCCCCGCTTGGTTCATCTTATCGGTCAAGAAATTAAAAGGCAGCAAAATTAAAATTTTTTATTTAAAATAGCAGGACTTAAAATTTTTATGGCGAATTAATTTTAAAAAAGAAAAAAGTAAAAAACTAAAACTTTAAAACTTTAAATTATCTTTAAAAATTCTCCGAGCCTGTTTGCCTAAAGCTTAAAGCTATGGCACCAGGCCGATAGGGTATATTGGGAAACTGGTATGCCTCCCTTTTGGAAAGGAGATGATAAGGCATAGCATTACCTGATTTTAGAAGCCGTTTATTAATTTTATGTATTTAATTTTAATTAATAGGCGGCTTTATTTATATCTTCATAAGTTAATTTATGTCAATGCTAGTAATTATTAGTAATATTTAACTATAAAGCTAAGCTTCTAAGGTTTAACTCCTAAAACCAAAGTTAAGCTTAGTTTAATAAAAAAATTAAGGGGGGAAAAAGTTTGGGTTTAACGAGGCGGGAATTTATTAAACTTTGCATGAGTTCTGCAGCAGGGGCAAGCCTTTTAACCATGCTTGGCCCGGACCTTGAGGAAGTCCTGGCCTTAGCGGCTGATGGTAAGCCTCCGGTAATCTGGCTCCAAGGGGCCTGTTGCACGGGTTGTTCTGTTTCTTTACTTAACAGTGTAGAGCCAGGAATTGGAAAAGTAATTTTAGATATAATTAGCTTAAAATACCATCCCACCATTATGGCCGGAGCTGGTCATCTTTGCGCCGAAGTATTAGAAGAAACAGCCACTAAGTATAAGGACCAGTTTTTCTTAGTGGTTGAAGGAGGCATTCCCACCAAGGATAAGGGAATTTACTGTATTATTGCGGAAAAAGACGGTAAAGAGCTTACCATGTTGCAAGCCGTAAGCACTTTGGGCAACGCAGCTGCAGCGGTAATTGCAGCCGGTCAGTGCGCTTCTTTTGGCGGTATACCGGGTGCGGCGCCTAATCCTACCGGGGTGGTAGGGGTAAATAAGGTGGTAACCAAAAAACCGGTAATTAACATTTCCCTTTGCCCCATGCACCCGGACCACTTTTTAGGTACAGTGGTTTACGTTTTAAAGTATGGGCAGATACCTGAGCTGGATAAGTTTGGCCGGCCAAAAATGTTTTACCCGAAACCTATTCATGATGAATGCCGGCGAAGGCAATACTTTGACGTGGGTAAATTTGCCCGGTACATAGGAGATGAAGGCTGTCTGGCTCTTTTAGGCTGTAAAGGTTTTGTGGCTATGTCGGATTGTGATAAACGGGGCTGGAATAACAATGTTAACTGGTGCGTAAGGGCCGGGGCTCCCTGCATGGCTTGTTCTGAGCCCACCTTCCCTGATGAAAGCGCACCTTTCTATGGTTTATATCCCCTGACTAATAAAGCAGGAGTTGCTTATTCACCGGTTATGCCTCAAAAGGTGGAATTTGTTACCCCTTTAGAAAAGAAAGCCCTTTAGTTTTTTAGGAGGTGAAAAATAGAAAGTGGCCCAGCGTGTGATAGTTGATCCGGTAACTAGAATTGAAGGACACCTGAAAATCGAAGCAGAAGTAGAAAACGGAAAAGTAATTGACGCCAAATCAAGCGGGACGTTGTTCAGGGGAATTGAATTAATTTTAAGGGGCCGTGACCCTCGTGATGCCCCCCATATCGTGCAGCGTATTTGTGGTGTTTGCCCCATCGCCCACGGCATGGCCTCCATGTTTTGCCTGGATGATGCCTTTGGGGTAAAGCCACCTCCCAACGGCAGAATAATGCGCAGTTTAATTCAAGGGGCAAATTATATTCAATCCCATATTTTACATTTTTACCATCTAGCGGCTTTAGACTACGTTATAGGTCCGGAAGCAGCCCCTTTCATACCCCGTTACAAAGGGGACTACCGTTTGCCTAAAGCCATTAACGATAAGGCTGTGGAACATTATATTCAGGCTTTAACCATGCGGAAAAGAGCTCAGGAAATGCTGGCTATTTTTGGGGCTAAAATGCCTCATGTGACGGTATTTACCGCCGGGGGGGTTACCGAAAGAGTAACGGCAGAAAAAATTGACCAGTTTAAAGCTTACTTAAAGGAACTAGCCTCTTTTGTTGATAACGTATATGTTCCTGATGTCCTTGCGGTAGCCAATGCTTACGCTGACGACTGGTTTAAAATTGGGACAGGCTGTAAAAACATGCTGGCTTACGGTGTGTTCAGGCTTTCGGATGAAGATGACCCGGCCGGGCAAAAGCTGTTGTTTAAACGAGGCCGTTACACCAAAGGGCAGTTTGCCCCGGTGGACATTTCTAAAATAACGGAAGACGTAAAGTATTCCTGGTTTGAGGATGAATATACCGGCTTATATCCTGGAGAAGGAGCTACCGTACCGAGCCCCCGTAAAAAGGAGGCTTATACCTGGCTAAAGGCGCCGCGTTACGAAGGTTTACCACACGAGGTAGGACCGTTGGCCCGGATGTGGGTAAACAAACAAAAAGACGTGGCTGCTTTAGGTGAAAAGGCCTTTTCTGTTTTAGGCCGGCATTTTGCGCGGGCCATAGAAACCTCTATAGTTGCTCACGCCATGTTTGGCTGGCTTGACCAACTAATGCCTGAAGAACCTACTTTTGCTTCCTTTGATATACCCAAGGAAGGAAGCGGGGTGGGTCTGAATGACGCGCCGCGGGGCGCTTTAGGACATTGGGTTACTATTAAAGACCATGTCATTACCAACTACCAGGCGGTGGTACCTACCACCTGGAATGGAGGCCCCAGAGATGATAAAGGGCAGCGGGGTCCAATTGAAGAAGCACTAGTGGGAGCACCGGTAAAGGATGCCGATAACCCCATTGAACTGGTTCGTATTGTGCGGGCCTTTGACCCTTGTCTTGCCTGTGCCGTACACGTTTTAGAAGTTAAAGGGGTGCACAAGGAGCCAAAAAGAATTATAATTTAATTTGTAAAACAACAACGCAAGAACAACCTATTTTTGAGGTCGTTATGTTTATAACAAAACCTCTACTAGTAATTAGCAAAAAGTAGAGCGTGGGTTAAATATTGCCTGAATCAGTAATACTGTTTTACTTTTAATAATCGTTACAGGTTCAGGCTTTATATATTTCAAGTATTATAATAATTAAGTTAAATTATTAAAATTAATATTTGTCATTCCACTTTTTTCTTATCTTTTTCTCCAAACTCGGTTATGGATAAGAGTATCAAACCTATGCCGAGTATAATAAAAGTTATTCCATTTAACCACATGGCAGGCATAACTTTAATAGTTATAATTCCAACAATTAACAAAAGTATTGCTCCAATAAGAGTGATAATACTAGCCGCTAATTTCATACAACTCACCTCTTTTCTGTGAAAAAATTATTGAATTTAACTTAAAAAGCAGTCCACGCTCTACTTTATACTATTTTTTAATTTTTGCTAATATTCTAAATTATAAGAGATGATAAATGTTTTTGTCAATAAAATTTTTTATATAATTTTATTATCTCATGGATAACCATTATCACCTCATGTTCATTGATTTAAAGGGTTTTTTGCCTTATAATTTGAATAACAAATGTTTTGTAATGACGAACTCCAGGAAATGCTAAAAAGAGAGTATTTAAGAAGGCTTGCCAAATATAAGTTGACAGACCAGTCTTTTCAGGAGAAGTATGGTATGAACCTTGAAGAATTTGAGCAAGAAAACATGAGGAGTTTCATGCTGAAGGTATTAAAAATTCTGAACGAAAAAGACTTGCTTTAAAGATAAAAAACCTCCAAACTATATGATGTGAGTCAAGGGGAGGTTTGGCAACTCTTATGGAGAAATTTAAACTCAATATCCATCGAATTAAAGAAAAGGTGGGCGACATTAAAGAATCGTTAACCGTATTATCCCAATACGCCAAACAAAAGGATCAAGATTTTCTTTCTAATTTGGAAGCAATTCGTTCCGCCCGATACTGTTTTATCGTTATGGCTGAAGCAGCAACTAATATTTCTGCTCATCTTTGTGCCAGATTGTTAAATAAGGCCCCAAGTACTTACGCCGAAAGTTTTTTTATTTTAGGGGAACATAACTTAATTGACCCGTTTTTAGCTAAGCGTTTGGGAAAAATGATGGGTTTTCGTAATCTGCTGATTCACGGGTATGGTAGTATTGACAATAAACGAATGCTGCAAATAATGCGCTGTAATATGACCGACCTGGAATTATATCTTCTCGCGGTAGAGGAGTTAATTCGTAAACAAGAAGGTGAAATACAAAATGAAAAATGAGCCACCCAATATAGAGGACCAGAAAAAAAATTTAGATTCATTTGAGATAATTAACTTTGATGAAAAAAAATATTCCTTAACGGATAATCAAAAAACAGAAATTACTACGCAATTAAAAAAGTACCTGCAAAACCGCCCGGAAGTACGTTTTGCTTTTTTGCACGGCTCTTTTCTGGACAAGCTTTCCTGCCGCGATATTGACCTGGGCGTTTATTTTGATGATCAGCTTAATCAGGAAGTAATCTTTGATCTAGCCCTGGATATAGCCGTAGAACTAACTAATAAACTGAGCGTACCGGTTGACGTACACGCTTTAAATCAAGCCAGTAACAGCTTTTGTTATCATGTTACCAGGGGAATTTTATTAACTTCCCAAGATGACGAAGAAACTTATAATTTTATTGAAAATACCTGGCAATTCTATCTAGACTTCCAACCGTTAGCCAGGCAAATTTTAAATGACCTGCTTCAACCTTGATTATACTTAAATTAAAAAGGCATAAAACTTTCTGGCAAAGGCAGCTAGGTATCTGGAGGAGAAAACGTATATATTTAACTTTTTAGCAAAAGCCGGTGTATCCTGTCGGTGAGGCGGTAGAAAAACTCTACGGAAAGATGTTATCTTTACCTCCACATCTGAACTGGAAGTAAATTTAGATGAGGTTTTTTAATCCTTATATCAAGGATGAAATCTCGGTTAAAGTAGCTATTCAGTAAACCCGCCTTCCTTCTAGTTTTGTCTTCTTTCCCTCAAGAAACCCTACGGGTAGAAAATTATTAAAGAAAGCAGGAATTTAGTTTAAAATCACGAATTTGTATTTAGATAAAAGATAAATAAGCAAGACATAAAAGATAAAAAGGAGAGATAGTTGTGTTTCCTAATCTAGGCATGCCTGAGTTAATTTTAATCTTAGTCCTTGCCCTTATTATTTTTGGGCCGCGTAAACTGCCTGAAGTAGGAAGGTCTTTGGGCAAAACCTTAAATGAATTCCGGCGCGCTTCTGTGTCTTCTTTTGAGGAAGTGGCTAAAGTAAAAGAGGAAATAAACAAAGAGGTTCAGCAAGTTAAAGAGGTAATCAAGGAACCGCCTAAAGCATAGGCATAAGTAAGGAAGATTAACTTTCAAATATTTAAAAATAATATTTGGTAAAAACAATAAATATTTATGGAACTTACGGAGATGCTAAATTGTCTTTTTGGCAGGCGGTAGTATTAGGAATTGTCCAGGGGATAGGTGAATTTTTACCTATTTCCAGCTCTGCCCATTTGGTGCTTGTACCTTGGTTAATGAAATGGGTTTACGGGGGGTTAACCTTTGATGTGGCCTTGCACATAGGCACTCTTTTGGCGGTGGTAAGTTACTTTTGGCGTGATTGGCTGGTCTTGATACGTGACGGTTTTTCCTGCCGGCCCACCAGAAAAAGAAATTTATTTTGGTACTTAGTTCTGGCTACCATTCCGGGAGCTGTTTTTGGCTATGTTTTTGAAGAACAAGCCGAAACTGTTTTTCGCGAGCCGTTAATAATTGGAATTATGCTAATTGTAATGGGCATAATTCTTTACGTGGCGGACCGCTGGAGTCCGGCCCGTAAAGGCTTAAATCAGCTAACGCTAATGGATAGCTTAGGAATAGGTATCTCCCAAGCCTTAGCCATCATTCCCGGTGTTTCCAGGGCGGGCATTACCATGACTTGTGGCCGTTTTTTAAGCTTAAAAAGGGAAACAGCAGCCCGTTTTTCGTTTTTATTATCTACCCCAATTATTTTTAGCGCCGGTGTATTACAACTAAAAAAGCTTCAAGTGGCTGATTTAAACGTTCCTTTTATTACGGGGGTTATTGTTTCAGCATTAGTGGGATACCTGGCCATAAAATTCCTCCTGCGCTACCTTACTCAGCATGGATTTGGCCTATTTGTGTGGTACCGCTTATTGTTAGGCGTACTGGTAATAATAGTTGCATTATCCAGAGGCTGATTTACCCCGAACCAGCCGATGCCTGGCCAGCATAAAGTAAAAGAAGCAAGAAAAACCCAAAACAATCCGCCGGAATAATACGTCAACGTTATTTTCGAGGGAGAGTAAAGCAAACTCTCCTTATTTTAATTTAAACATTTTTGTGTTACCATAAGTTAGTATAGTATAATATACCATATATAATATATATTGGTATTCAATAGTTCAAAAAAGGTAAGGTTAATTAAAAACGATAACCAAATTTAAAATTATCTTTATTATTCAGGTAGGCACAGAGAGGCAAACAGTAGGGATTAAAATGTAGGGGCTATAGGATGTAAAGGCTAGCTAAATCCTAAATCCTAAAAAGATCTGCAGCTTTGGCAAAAAACCTTGTGACGCCGTGCCTGAGTAGTTACAAAACAAGGTGGCCTTATCCTTGGGTAGCACAAAAAAGTTTAGAAACCAACAAAAACAGGAAATAACGGGTATTATTTGCCTTGCCCTGGCACTGTTGACGCTGGTTAGTTTAGTTAATCCTAAAATAGGCCTAATCAGCAGTTTTAGCGAACACATCCTGCGGGGGATGGCGGGCGAAGGAAGGTATTTGTTGCCGTTCTTACTTGCTTTTTTTGGTTTCCGCCTCATCCAAAAAAAAGCGCCGTTAAAAGCAGTACCGCGTATTTATGGCTCAGCACTTTTATTTATCACTGTTTTAACCGGTTTAAATATATTATCCCCGCATTCCTACGAGCAGGCTGGAAGCCTACCCTATCTTTTCTTTTTAGAAGGGCTTAAAGGCAAAGGCGGGGGTTTAACCGGGGCCCTTTTTTATTATTTTTTGGTTCGTTCCTTTGGTCATACTGGTGCTTATATTATCTTGGTTACTCTTGGATTAGTAGGGGTGCTATTGAGCGCTGACGTATCATTAGAAGGGTTAAATCAAAAAATAGGGCGCTACTTAAAAAATTTGGGTTTAAAACTGAAACAGATCATAAACAACTTTCTTTTTACGGAAGTTGAAGTGGGAGAAGAACCTGCCCATCAGACCTTAATAATTGACCGCTCAGGAGCAAATAGCGAATCTAGTTTGCCTTTAAGCAAAGATGTAAATCTTTGCTCAAGTATTGAAAATAACGGGCCTTTAAATTCAACTAATAAAACCCAAAAAATTTTAGTTAATCCTTGCGCCGGTGAAGCAGAAACAGCGGCGACAGTTTTGCCAGAAGAAAAAGAGACAGAAATTGAAAAGACTATTTACCAATTACCCCCGGTAAATCTTTTGACCAGGCCCGGGCGCCTACGTGGTTTAACGGTAAATCAGATAAATAAAAATATTACGGAAAATATCCGCGTTCTAGAAGAAACATTAGATAGCTTTGGGATAAAGGTAAAAGTAACTCAGGTTTCGCGCGGCCCAGTTGTTACCCGTTACGAAATTCACCCCCCTTCCGGAATTAAAGTAAGCCGGATTATGAGTTTAGCCGACGATATAGCCCTTTGTTTGGCTGCTCCCGATGTTCGCATTGAAGCCCCCATCCCTGGAAAGGCAGCTATAGGAATTGAAATTCCCAATAATGAAATAGCCGTAGTTTACTTACGAGAACTTATTGAAACAGTAGAATTTCAGCAATCTTCCTCCTGGTTGACGGTGGCTTTAGGAAAAGATATTGCGGGTAAACCTGTAATTGCCGACCTTACCAGGATGCCCCATTTATTAATTGCCGGGGCAACGGGAGCAGGAAAAAGTGTTTGCTTAAACACGCTAATTGCCAGTATTTTATTTAAAGCCTCTCCTGAGCAGGTAAAATTTCTAATTATTGACCCTAAGATGGTAGAACTGACCACTTATAATGGTATCCCGCACTTGACTACCCCTGTAGTTACCAGCCCCCAAAGAGCAGCAGGTGCTTTACGGTGGGCGGTAAAAGAAATGGAAAGGCGGTACGAGCTTTTTGCTGCCGTGGGAGCACGGGATATAACGCGTTATAATAATTACACTCAGGAACCATCCTCAAACCAGAAGCCAATGCCGTTAATAGTAATTGTTATTGATGAATTGGCTGATTTAATGATGGTTGCTCCTGCTGAGGTGGAAGATTCAATTTGTCGTTTAGCTCAAATGGCCCGTGCCACCGGCGTTCATCTAGTAGTAGCCACGCAAAGGCCGTCGGTGGATGTAATAACGGGCTTAATTAAAGCCAATATTTCCTCCCGTATATCTTTTGCTGTTTCTTCGCAAATTGACTCCCGCACAATTTTAGATATGGCCGGAGCAGAAAAGCTGTTGGGGCGGGGCGATATGCTTTTTTTACCCGTTGGGACCACCAAGCCGCGCCGGGTACAGGGAGCGTACCTTTCTGACCACGAAGTTGAAAATTTAGTTACCTTTTTAAAAAAACAAAATCAATATGTTCCTTTAGATTGTATCGGGGGAGAAATAACCAAAGAAGAAAATATGGAAGACAAAGAAGATGAGTTAGTATTAAAAGCAGCTGAAATTTTTTTAGAAACCGGTCACGCTTCCATTTCTCTTTTACAAAGGCGCCTCCACCTTGGTTACGCTAAAGCCGCCCGGCTGGTAGATATTATGGAAAATAAGGGTATCATAGGTAGTTATGAGGGGAGTAAGCCGCGTCCGGTTTTAATAACCACCGAACAGTTATCGCGCCTATACCAGAATAAGTAAAATAAATATTTATTGCCTCCTGCCCTAAAGACTATTATAATCATTATAAAAGACAAAAGAGCAGGGAGAGAATGAACTTTGGAGATTGGTAATGTCTTAAAAAAAACCAGAGTAGAAAAAAACCTGTCCCTTGCCCAAGCAGAGGAAAAAACAAAAATTCGTCAAAAATACCTGGTGGCTTTAGAAAATGAAAATTTTACTGTTATCCCTGGCCGAGCTTACGCAAAAGGCTTTTTACGTAATTATGCCCGGTATTTAGGTTTAAACGCTGAAGAACTGGTATGGTGGTTTGAAAAACAATATCCTCCCGAAGAAGGATTGTCAGAAAAGGTTTTAACCCCGGAAAAAGCTTTTACCTGGCGCTTAACCCATACCGTGGCCATAATTGCTTTAGGGCTGCTTTTAGTTTTGGGATTCAGCTTATTTGGGCCTATAAAGTCAAACAAAATAAATTACATCAAGTTCCAACCTGATTCAAACCAACACCTAAAACTTCCAGAGAAAAACCTTCCTACCCCGCAGAATAATAGCCCCGGGGAACAAAAAGACAATGCCGGCAATCTTAAAGAGGGAATTAACTTAGTTTTACACGTTACCGATGACCGGTGTTGGGTAGAAGTAATGTGTGATGGTCAGGTAAAATTTACCGGAGAATTAGCGGCCAACCAAATAAAAACATTTCACGGTCAGGAGAATGTCCGGATTAAGTTGGGAAACGCGGGGGTGGTTCAAGTAAAGGTCAATGGTCGCGACTACGGCTTCTTAGGCGCCCGGGGAGAAGTAATAAAATGGGAATATCCGGATTCTCTTATTTCGTAGGAGGCGTGGGAAAGAAAGGGAAAAATTATGACCTGGCAAGGCCTTCGGATTCCGGTAGTTTTACTGGCTACGGTTTTGGCTCTGGTTTTGTTTTTAGGCAGCCGGTGGATTTATTATAAATATAGTTATAACGAGCCACTGAACCAGGTGCTTAAAGCTAATCCAGCCATAGAATCTTTTAGTATTGATCGGCGCAAACCGGTAATCCGGATAGTGGTTAAGTTAGGAGCGGTAGAAGATATAAAACACACCTACCAAAACTTGCAAAATAATATTCAAAATATTTTAGGCAACAAACCCTTCCAAATTGATTTACAGGATAACCGGGATGCACCATTAAAGAAAATTTTTTACACTAGTCAATTTGCTATTTATGAAGCTATCATGCAGGGGAATTTTCGGGAGATGGCAAAATGCATTGAACGCGATGCTTCCTTACAAAAGTCTCACGCCACTATTTTTATTGACCAAAACTATATTTATTTACAAATGCAGCACGGTAACCACTATTTATATGAAGTTATCCCCCGGAAACAAGATAAAATTACGGAAAATACCAGGCAACGTTCTGTCTGACAAGGTATATTTTTCCTTGCTAATCTTTAATCTCTTTATGTTATAATTACTATATCTTTTAAAGCTAAAATACGGCGATTAACTTTATGGCTTATTTACAGCTTAAATGGGCTAAGTTCTTTTTGAAGTGAATTAAGAGTTTTAAACTGTTTTTTAATTAATTATCTAGTAAAATAACTAAAAGGAAGGTGAGTATGGTTAAGGAAGTTGGTCTGGGTTTAATTATAGCCGTAATAATTTTTTTAGTTATTTGCGGATACGATCTTACCCCTTTAATTTTTTTAGGAGTGTTGGGGATAGGTGCTTATTTTATTGTTCGGACTCGAGGTCTAATGACCAAAAATTTTAGCGAACAAAAAATTAGTCCCCAGCAAGAAATTTCCTTTGCGGATATAGGGGGACAGGCAGGAGCTATTCGCGAACTACAGGAAGCATTGAATTTTATTAAAAATAACCAGGCTATCTTACAACTGGGCATTCGACCCCTCAAAGGCATTTTGCTTACCGGACCGCCTGGTACAGGAAAAACCTTGCTGGCTAAAGCTGCGGCCAGTTTTACTGACGCGGCATTTATTTCCTGCAGCGGGTCGGAGTTTATTGAAATGTATGCTGGAGTAGGTGCCCAAAGAGTGAGGCGATTGTTTCAAGCAGCCCGGGAGGCAACTTTAAAGCAAGGAAAAAATAACGCTTTAATTTTTATTGATGAGATTGATATTTTAGCCGGCAAAAGAGGCCAAACAAGCAACCATTTAGAATATGACCAAACTCTTAACCAATTGTTGGTAGAAATGGACGGAATTAAAGTTAATGATAAGGTTAGGATCCTGGTGGTAGCCGCTACAAACCGAATGGATTTACTGGACCCGGCCATATTACGGCCTGGTCGTTTTGACCGTCACGTTAAAGTTGAATTACCTGATAAACAAGGACGGCTGGAAATATTAAAACTTCATACCCAAAATAAGCCTTTAGCTGATAGTGTTTCGCTGGAGGAGATAGCTAAAGAAACTTTTGGTTTTAGCGGGGCTCATTTAGAGAGCCTGGCCAATGAAGCCGCTATTTTAGCGATGCGGGAAAATTGTGAAGTCGTAGAACAACACCATTTCCGGGAAGCAATAGATAAAGTAATGATGGGAGACCGTCTGGACCGTCATCCTTCACCGGCAGAATTAAGACGAGTAGCTATTCACGAAACAGGACATGCTTTTTTAAGCGAGTTGGTTAGACCTGGTTCAGTATCAACGTTGACCATTGCGCCGCGGGGGATGGCTTTGGGCTACATGCGCCAGTCCTCAGAAGACGATAATTACTTGTACACAAAGGAGTACCTGGAAAATCAAATTGCAGTTATGTTGGCCGGAGCGTTGGCGGAAGAGTTGTTTTTAGGCGACCACAGCACAGGGGCAGTTAATGACTTTGAACAAGCGACTGGTCTTGCTGAGCAAATAATTAAGGCCGGTATGTCCCGGTTAAAAGTGGTAGATGCAAAAACCTTGCCCGCCGGGTTGCGCTACCGGGTAATAACTGAAATTCTGCATAGTCAGGAAAAACGGGTTAAAGAATATTTAAGCCGGACTTACGATATTATGGAAACAATAGTAGGATTACTCTTGGAACACGAAAAAATAAGCGGTGAACAGTTGCGCAGTTATCTTAGGAGAGAAACTTGTTTTGTTTAATGAGCAAAAAAAAGAGGCGGTAGCCCGTTTATTAGCCGCCAAAAATATTACCTTGGCAGTAGCCGAGTCATGTACCGGTGGCTTAATCGCCGTGCTACTGACTGATATAGTTGGTAGTTCCCAATATTTTTTAGGTGGAATAGTGGCTTACGCTAATCTGGTTAAAGAAAAGGTACTGGGTGTTTCAGCAGAGATTTTACAAACTTACGGAGCAGTTAGTGAGCAAACAGCTATGGCTATGGCTTACGGGGTAAAAAATTTATTAGAAGCAAATGTAGGCTTATCTGTTACGGGTATTGCTGGTCCGGCGGGCGGTTCTCTTTTAAAACCGGTGGGGCTGGTATACATTGCTCTGGTTACACCGAAAGGTAATTATTGCCAGGAGTTCCAGTTTACCGGAACGCGTCTTGATATCAGACAAAACGCTGCCGAAGCTGGATTGACGATGTTACACACTTATTTAAGCGAGAATAATTAATATAGGATGGAGGCTAAGCCTTGAATGAAAAACAAAAAGCGTTAGAAGGAGCATTAATACAGATAGAACGCCAGTTTGGCAAGGGTTCAATTATGAGATTAGGAGAAGCATCGGCTAATTTAAATATAGAAGTTATTCCTACGGGAGCTTTATCTTTAGATATTGCCCTGGGTGTAGGTGGTGTACCGCGAGGACGAATTGTAGAGGTTTTTGGTCCAGAAGCTTCAGGAAAAACTACCGTGGCGTTGCATATTATTGCAGAAGCACAAAAAGCCGGGGGCATTGCGGCTTTTATAGATGCAGAACACGCTTTGGACCCGTTGTACGCGAGAAATTTGGGGGTAGATATTGATAACTTATTAGTTTCCCAACCGGATACAGGAGAACAGGCCCTGGAAATTTGTGAAACTTTGGTGCGAAGTGGGGCGATTGACATAGTGGTTATTGATTCAGTAGCTGCTCTGGTTCCTAAAGCCGAAATAGAAGGAGAAATGGGAGATATTCACGTTGGCTTACAGGCTCGGCTAATGTCTCAGGCTCTGCGAAAACTAACAGCTGTAGTAAGCAAATCACATACCACCGTCATTTTTATTAACCAGTTAAGAGAAAAGGTAGGAGTTATGTTTGGTAACCCGGAAACCACTCCCGGGGGGAGAGCTTTAAAATTTTACGCTTCTATCCGGTTGGATGTACGCAAGCTGGAAACTTTAAAACAAGGCGTTGATATTACAGGCTGCCGGACCAGAGTTAAGGTAGTTAAGAATAAGGTAGCTCCGCCTTTTAAACAAGCCGAATTTGATATTATGTATGGTACAGGTATCTCGCGGGAAGGCAGCATCCTTGATACGGCCGTAACGCTGGGTATTGTTAACAAAAGCGGCGCCTGGTATTCTTATGGAGATGAACGCTTAGGTCAGGGGCGGGAAAACGTAAAGGATTTTCTAAAGGATCATTCAGACGTGGCCAAAGAAATTGAGCAACAAGTTCGTCAAAAACTAAACGAAGGAGAAATTAAAACCTCACCCATAACTATTTCGTCTGCCATAGAAGATGCAGCCACTGAATTTGAAGAGCTAGAATTAAAAAATATAACTAATAAGCCTGAAGAAGCTTAAAGCAAATAAGAAGGTAAACCTTGACAAACTTATATTTAAAACAATAAAATACATCATGGACAACGGAAGAAAGCTGAGCAAGTTGCGTCCTTTAAGGATTAAACATAGATAATCAGATCGTCGGACGCAGGTCGTCAGGGGGTCATCGGACATCGGTTGTCAGGAAATTTCTTAGGTTTTATTTTCTCCTGAAGTCTGAAGTTTGAAGTTTGAAGTCTGACGCCTGAGAATGGTCGTCGGACATCAGTTACCAAGAAATTTTGACGTAAAAATGTTTAAATTTATAACTGGTTACTGTTTTTCTCCTGACGTCTGACGACAGACGTCTGACGTCTGAATTGCCTTGCGGCCAGAGAAGATATTATTAATCTAGTTTTGATGGTTAAAAGGATACTAGTTCGTTTTCTACCGTTGCTTAAGAGCACGGTATTTTTTTGCTGGTAAGAATTTAAAAAGAGGTGAATTTAGTTGTGTCGGAGCAAATAATTATAGTTTTAGCTATAATAACCATAATTGTTGCTTTTGTCCTGGGTTATTTCTTACGAAAATATCTAGCCGAAGCAAAAATTACTTCGGCCGAAGCAGAAGCCAAAAAAATTCTTGATGAGGCAATTAAGCTTTCTGAAGCCAAAAAAAGAGAAGCTGTTTTAGAAACCAAAGAGGAATGTTTAAAGCTGCGCCACGAAATGGAAAAAGATATTAAGGAACGACGGGCTGAACTGCAACGGATGGAGCGGCGGCTGTTACAAAAAGAAGAAACTTTGGATCGTAAAATTGAAAATATAGAACAAAAAGAAGAAAAATTAGTCCAAAAAGAAAACGAAATGGCAAAAATAAAGTTGAATTTAGAGGCCCTTTATCAAAAGCAGGTAAAAGAACTGGAACGTATTTCCGGATTAACTACTGAGGAAGCCCGCCAGACTTTACTAACCGAGGTAGAAAAAAATATGCAACCTGAAATTATGTCTTTAATTAAAGAGATGGAGTGCAAAGCTAAAGAAGAAGGAGAAAAAAAAGCTCGCGAAATTATTACCCAGGCAATTCAACGTTGTGCCGCTGACCACGTAACGGAAACTACCGTGGCGGTAATTCCGTTGCCCAACGACGAAATGAAGGGTCGCATTATTGGTCGGGAAGGTCGTAATATCAGGTCTTTTGAAACCCTAACAGGTATAGATTTGATTATTGATGATACTCCAGAAGCGGTAATTTTATCTGGGTTTGATCCCATCCGCCGTGAGGTAGCTCGAGTGGCGTTGGAAAAATTAATAGTGGACGGGCGTATTCATCCGGCCAGAATTGAGGAAATGGTCCAAAAAGCCCGGCAAGAAGTAGAGGCCCAAATACGGGAAGCTGGCGAACAGGCTATTTTTGATACTTCAGTTCACGGCCTTCATCCTGAACTGGTTAACTTATTAGGAAGATTAAAATTTCGGACCAGTTATGGTCAAAATGTGCTTAAACATTCTATCGAGGTTTCTCATTTAGCTGGCTTAATGGCTGCTGAACTTGATATAGACATAAAATTAGCTAAACGGGCAGGGCTGTTACACGACATTGGAAAAGCTACCAATCATGAAGTGGAAGGCCCTCACGTGGCCGTTGGAGTGGAGTTGGCCAAAAAATATCATGAACAACAGGAAATTTTGCACGCCATTGCGACCCATCACGGTGATGAAGAGCCCCAAACAATTATTGCCGTTTTAGTCCAGGCAGCTGATGCCATCTCAGCAGCACGCCCAGGAGCACGACGGGAAACGTTAGAGCTATATATTAAAAGGTTGCAAAAGTTAGAAGATATTGCCAGTTCTTTTGATGGGGTGGATAAATCTTATGCTATCCAGGCCGGACGTGAAATACGTATTATGGTTAAGCCGGAAAAAATTGATGATTTAGGAGCTGTTTTTTTAAGCCGCGAAATCAGTAAAAAAATTGAAAAAGAATTAAACTACCCTGGTCAGATAAAAGTAACTATTATAAGGGAAACCCGGGTAGTTGATTACGCTAAATAAATAAGATAATCTTTTAAAGGGTCATTTTCCTAAATGAGGGTAAATATGTTTTACAGTTTGTAGGGGCGTATGGCCATACGCCCCTACAAATAGAGGAAAGGTATGATATTATAATTTTAAGTAAGGAAGGTGACCTGTTTGGTAGAAAGATCTAAGAGGGAGGGAATGATAAAGAATGGTTTTGAAGTTTATCCTAATCCCAAAAAAATGACCGATTGGACAGAAGAATTATTAGTTTCTATTTTAATGCGTTATCCTGAAGTGACGGCAGTTAATTTTGATCCGGTAAACCAGGTTTTAAAATTTACCTTTATCATAGACTATATTTTAACCCGCGATGAAAAGGCTAAAATTAAACAACTAATATTGGATAGTATAAACGTTTTTAACTCTTTAGGAAATAACCGAGCCCGTTTAAGTAAAATTAATTACCAGAATTGTAAGCATTTAACTATAATTGAATTGCAGCGCGATGTGGAAACCATAGTTCAGGAGGAAATTACCCTAATAGTAGGACTTTTTCAGCATTGCTTAAAAACATCCTTGGTTACTGAAGACAATAAACCTGTAATTGAAGAAGAATTAGCAACCCAAGAAAAAATGATTAATTATCTGTTGGAAAGTGTCAAGAAGACTACCCGGGATAAATATTTATTTGCTTTTCGGGAAGAGGGACAGGTATTAGTTTTTGATAAGTAACTCAGGGGGAAAATTTTTGCGCTTGTTAATGATCGGGGATATTGTGGGACGGCCTGGTAGACGAGCAGTAAAAGAAACAATACCTCTTCTGCAAAAAGAAGGTGATTTTGATTTTATTGTTGCTAATGGAGAAAACGCGGCTGGAGGATTGGGAATTACCAAAAAAATAGCGGATGAGCTTTTTAATTGTAACGTAGACGTGATTACTACGGGCAACCACGTCTGGAGCCAAAAAGAAATATATAACTTTATTAACCGGGAAGAAAGGATAATTCGGCCGGCAAATTTTCCCCCCGGTGTTCCGGGGGCAGGCTGTAATATTTTTTTAACTAAAAATAATTTGAAAATTGCCGTTATTAATCTTGCCGGGCGTACTTTTATGCCAGCCTTGGATTGTCCTTTCCGGAAGGCAGATGAGTTGGTATTAAAATTAACTGATTTAACAAAGACGATAGTGGTGGATTTTCACGCCGAAGCAACCTCAGAAAAAGTGGCCATGGGTTGGTATCTCGCGGGTCGGGTATCAGCCGTATGCGGTACCCATACCCATGTCCAAACAGCAGATGAAAGAATACTTTACGAGGGTACCGCATATATTTCTGATTTAGGTATGACCGGTCCCAGGAACTCAGTTATAGGGGTAAAAAAAGAGCTAGTTATAGAGAAATTTTTGAGTCAAGTGCCCAAAAAATTTGAGGTGGCTACAGGTTCTTACCAGTTTAATGCGGTGATCATCGAAATTGACCCCCGGACAGGAAAGGCACAATTAATTAAACGGATTCAAAATTATGAATAGTCGCAAAAAAGTTTTTATTATAAAAGGAATTATTTTACCTCTGGCGAATATATAATCTTAAGAAAATATAGTTAATAAATCTTAGAAAATTATGAAACAATCTATCTTACAAAATAAGGAGGCTAAAAAATATGGAAGTATTGAAAGTTTCAGCAAAATCCAATCCAAATTCTGTAGCCGGAGCATTAGCAGGGGTGTTGCGTGAGCGCGGTTGTGCTGAACTTCAAGCCATCGGCGCAGGAGCACTTAATCAAGCTATAAAAGCAGTAGCTATTGCGCGGGGATTTGTAGCTCCCAGTGGTGTTGATTTAATCTGTATTCCTGCTTTTGTAGATATTATTATTGAAGGTGAGGAAAGAACAGGGTTAAAATTAATTGTCGAGCCCCGATAAACTTAAATGCACGCCAGGGACATGGTTGAGCTTGACTTAAACAGCGCTCTTCTCCATCAAAAAAGTATAGTTATAGATGCACACTGTGATACCCTTACGGCCATAGAGAAGCAAAAACGTTGTTTAAGTGTCAGTACAGGGATTGGTCAGGTGGATTTACCCCGTTTAAAACGCGGGGGTGTAAATATTCAGTTTTTTGCTGTTTTTGTTTCTCCTGGAGGTAAAAAACATGTTTTAGGAAGGGTAATGGAAGTTATTGCCTATTTTTATCGTGAAATGGCTAAAAATGCGGCTTCCATTGTTCCTGTTTTTAATTACCGTAATCTTACCCGCGGGTTAGCTCAAGGAAAAATAGCGGCCCTACTAGCCGTTGAAGGTGGGGAAGTTTTGGCGGGGAGTCTGGGGGTGTTGAATAGCTTATATCTTATGGGAGTCCGTAGTCTTACTTTAACCTGGAACCATCGTAATGAGTTGGGAGATGGTATTGCGGTAGAACAACCAGGAGGATTAACCAAATTTGGAAAAGCGGTAGTAAAGGAAATGAATCGCTTGGGGATGTTGGTGGATGTGGCTCACCTTGCTGCTCCAAGTTTTTGGGATGTTTTAAAAACTTCACGGCAGCCGGTTATTGCTTCTCACGCCAACAGCTACACTTTATGTCCCCACCCCCGTAACCTTAAAAACGAACAAATTAAAACTTTGGCCGCAGGTGGTGGAGTTATCGGGTTAACTTTTTACCCTCCGTTTATTCACCCTGATTGTCCTTCTCTGGAAAAATTGCTTGATCATGTTGACTATATTGCTAACCTGGTCGGAGTAGACTGTATTGGTTTAGGTTCTGATTTTGACGGGATTAGTGAAGTAATACCCGAGCTGTCCGATGTTTCCCGTTTACCTGCTTTTACACGCGGACTTTTAGCTAGAGGGTACTCAAAAGAAGCCATAAAAAAAATACTGGGCAACAATTTATTGAGGGTCTTAAAGACGGTAATCCCGCCTTGACAATTAAAACAACAGGTTGTTGATAGTTAAGTATGGCTTGTGATTTGCACATTCACACTTGTGCTTCCGATGGTACCGATACGCCGTTTATGGTGGTAAATAAAGCTAAAATTGCCGGTTTAAGGGCCATAGCCATTACGGATCACGATACGGTAGAGGGGGTCGCTCCTGCCCTAACTGCTGCTCGTCAACTGTCTTTAGAGGTTTTGCCCGGTATTGAGTTAAGCACGGAAGAAAAAAATAAAGAGGTTCATATTCTTGGTTACTTAATAAATTTAAACCAAAAAGAATTTTTAGCTCAACTTGAGTTATTTCAACAGGAAAGAAAAAAACGCCTGGCAAAAATAGTAAGCAAGCTTCAAACTTTAGGTTTACCCGTAACGGTAGCTCAAGTTGAGGCTGCGGCTAAGGGAAAAAGTGTGGGCCGTCCTCACGTGGCGCGGGCTTTAATGGAAATTAAGGCGGTAAAAAGTGTGAGTGAAGCCTTTGAAAAGTACTTAGAAATAGGCCGGCCGGCTTATGTGCCGCGTTTTAAATATACTCCAGTTGCAGCCATACGGTTAATTCGTTTGGCGCAAGGGGTGCCGGTAATGGCTCATCCTGGTTTAACCAAACTTGATGACCTTATACCTAATCTGGTAAAAGAAGGTTTGCAAGGATTGGAGGTTGTTTATCCAGGTTATTGTCCCCAGATGGTGGCTTACTATTATAATTTATGCCGGACGTATAAGTTAGTTCCCACGGGCGGTTCTGATTATCACGAGCCGGAACATGAAAATAAGGAGTACCCTCTCGAGGTTCGAAGTTCGAAGTTCGAAGTTCGAAGTTCGAATAGACTAACCCATAAATTTGCAGAAGTTACAGTACCTTACGCTACTGTACAAGCCCTGAAGGATCTGGTACGCACCGGGAATTAGAAAAATTGCTTTGACGACAACCACGGGCTTTGGGCAGGCAGGATGCCCACCCTACTACGGGCAGGCAGGATGCCCACCCTACGGGCCTGTGCCACCACTGACGACCAACGACTGACGACTATTCTTTGAGGAGGTACTCATGCAAGAAGCAAAGCGCATGCAGGTATTTTCCGCGGGTATTTTTAACCAAATAGAGCAGCGTAAGAACCAGTTACTTAAAAAAGGAAAAAAGGTGATTGACCTTAGCGTAGGCAGCCCTGACCGTCCTCCTGCTCCCCATATAATTGAAGCTTTGCACCAGTCTATTGATAACCCTTTAAACTACCGTTACCCCTTAGAGGGCTTACCCCGGTTGTATCAAGCTGTAGCGCAAAAATATCAAGAACGGTTTAAAGTTAGCCTTGACCCGGATAAAGAAATACTGGTCTTAATGGGTACTCAAGATGGGTTAGCGCATATTTCTCTGGCTTACGTAAACCCGGGCGAGATTGCCCTGGTACCTGATCCAGGCTATCCTATTTATGCCGGGAGTATTTTTTTGACCGGGGGAAAAGTTTATCCCCTGCCGCTTTTGCCGCAAAATAATTTTTTACCTGATTTAAATGATGTTCCTGAAAAAATAGCGCGGCAGGCCAAAATAATATGGCTTAATTATCCTAATAACCCCCTGGCCGCCGTGGCAGAAAGGGAATTTTTTCAACAGGTAGTGGCGTTTGCCCGCCGTTATGATATTTTAGTGTGTCATGATGCGGCATACGCTGAATTAGCGTACGATGGTTACCAGCCCATAAGCTTTTTGGAAATACCCGGCGCTAGGGAAGTTGGGGTTGAATTTTTTTCGCTTTCCAAAACATATAACCTGGCCGGGTGCCGGATTGGTTTTGTCCTTGGCAAGGCAGAAGTAATTGCCACCTTAAAGAAATTAAAATCAAATATTGACTACGGAGTATTTAAGGTTGTTCAGGAAGCAGGTATAGCTGCCCTGGAAGGACCGCAGGAATATGTAACGGATACTGTTTCTACTTACCAGCGCAGGCGTGATATCCTGGCAGACGGCATGAAAAAGCTGGGTTGGCCGGCGCCTAAGCCTAAGGCTTCAATGTTTATTTGGGCTCCTTTACCCTGGGGTTATACCTCTTCTCAGGATTTTGCTTTAACGTTACTGGAAGAAACGGGCATATTAGTTATCCCAGGATTGGCTTTTGGTGCCAGGGGAGAAGGATACGTGCGCATTGCCTTGGTGGAAGAAGAAGAAGTACTTATTGAAGCAATCAAACGGATTGAAAAAAGCTCGGTTAGAGGATAGAGGTTTATTTAAATGCGAATCGCCGTAGTAGATGGACAAGGCGGTGGAATAGGCAAACATATTACGGAAAAATTGCGCCGGGAGTTGCCCGAAGGCACAGAAATATTAGCCCTGGGTACCAATGCCCTGGCTACCTCACTAATGCTACGGGCCGGTGCTAACGAAGGGGCCAGTGGAGAAAGCGCCATTGTATATAATGCCCCCCGGGTTGACCTTATTGTTGGTCCGGCAAATATTTTAATCCCTTATTCTATGTTAGGGGAGTTAACTCCTCAGATGGCATTGGCTTTGACCATCAGTCCGGCACGCAAAATTTTAATTCCTTTTAGCCGCAGCGATATAGAATTTGTTGGTCTGAAAACTGAGCCCTTACCCCATTTAATTGATGAGTTGGTACGCAGGGTAAAGGAGATTTTCAGGTGAAAGCAAGGGCAAAAGGAATGGCGTCTGGTAAATTAATTTTGGTGTTGGGCGGAGCACGTAGCGGTAAGTCTAACTTTGCTCAAGAGTTGGCCCACAGCCTTGGGTCACGGATAGTGTATGTAGCTACGGCCCAAGCTAAAGATGAAGAAATGAGACAGCGTATTATAAAGCATCAGGCCAGTCGTCCCGGGTCCTGGCATACAGTAGAAGAAACTCATCGGTTAGAAAAAATTATCCGGGAACACGGCGAAAAGGCGGAGGCAGTCATTGTTGATTGCCTGACGCTTTGGATTAGCAACTTACTTTTAGACGGCAACTCGGATGAATTTATTCTCCAGCAGGCCTGGAACCTGGTACAGGCGGCAAAATTAATTTCGGCCGATACAATTTTGGTGGCTAATGAAGTAGGTTTAGGATTGGTGCCTGATAATGCTTTAGGAAGGATTTACCGGGATGTGGCCGGGCGCGTTAATCAATTGGTGGCCAGCCGGGCAGATAAAGTATATTTTGTGGTTGCCGGTCTTGCTTTTGAGTTAAAATCACTACCGAAAGGAAAAATATGATGGCAAGGGCAATAATGATTCAAGGTACAGCTTCTCACGTGGGTAAAAGTGTTCTAGTAGCTGCTTTATGCCGTATTTTTAAGCAGGATGGCTACGTAAGCGTTCCTTTTAAGTCGCAAAACATGGCCCTGAACTCTTTTGTAACTAAAGACGGTGGGGAAATGGGCCGGGCCCAAGTAGTGCAAGCCCAGGCGGCGGGTTTAGAGCCTGTGGTGGAAATGAATCCTATTTTACTTAAACCAACCGGACAGGCCTCTTCCCAGGTAATTGTGCTGGGTAAGCCGGTAGGAAATTTTTCAGCCCAAGAGTACCATACCAATTATGTAGCCAGGGCATGGAAAGCTGTTTGCCTGTCTTTTAAACAGCTTTGCGCTAAGTATGAAATTATTGTTATAGAAGGAGCAGGA
The DNA here is from genome assembly GCA_002402825.1 of Firmicutes bacterium UBA4795. Taxonomy (GTDB): domain Bacteria; phylum Bacillota; class Desulfotomaculia; order Desulfotomaculales; family Nap2-2B; genus SCADC1-2-3. The sequence continues at coordinate 99,800 of DHGP01000027.1, read as the reverse complement.
AGTCCGGCCGAGGTTAATCTCGCCGATCATGAGATTGTAAATATGCGAGTGGCCCAAATGGCCAACGCTCCTGTTCTTTTAATCGCCGATATTGACAAAGGAGGGGCTTTAGCAGCCGTGGTTGGTACCTTGGAGCTAGTTTTACCGGAAGACCGCCAAAGAATAGCAGGGATTGTTATTAACAAATTCCGGGGTGACCTAAGGCTTTTTCAGCCGGCAATTAGTTTTTTGGAAGAAAAAACAGGCATCCCGGTTTTAGGGGTAGTTCCTTATTTTCAAGGTTTTAGCGTTCAAGAAGAAGATACAATTCCTGAAGGAGTGGTAGGGCGGGCTTCCAGCCTGTCCGAAGCGGCCAGAGATAAGAAAACTAAAAGTAGTGAGGTTGAAATTGCGGTTATTTACCTGCCCCATATCTCTAATTTTACAGATTTTGACCCCTTATATGAAGAAGAAGACGTTAATTTGCGTTATATTGGACGGGGTACTCCTTTAGGATACCCTGATTTAATTATTGTTCCGGGTAGTAAAAATACCATTGAAGATTTAGTTACGCTTAAAAGAACTAATCTGGCGGCAGAAATTTGTGACCTGGCAAAAAAGGGTGTACCAGTAATTGGTATTTGTGGTGGTTTTCAAATGTTAGGCCGTACTTTAGCTGATCCATACCGTACCGAATCAAGTATTCCTAAAGAAGCAGGATTAGGTTTACTAGATATTACCACTACATTTGCTCCGGAAAAGGTAACTACCCAGGTAGAAGGTGAAGTAATTGGTACCGGGGCTTTTTTAGCCAGCCTTCAGGGAGAAAGGGTAAAAGGATATGAAATTCACCTTGGCCGGACAGAGCTTGGTTTTCGGGCCGTACCGGCTTTTAAAATTGTCTTTAGGTCGGGTGAAAAGGTTGATTTTTTAGATGGGGCCGTTAGCTCAAATGGATTAACTTGGGGAACGTACATTCACGGTATTTTTGATAATGATATTTTCCGGCGGCATATCCTTGATGTTTTACGGGTTAAAAAAGGCCTTTCTCCTTTAACCATTAATCCCAAAGGAAAAAAGCCAACCTTTTTTGATAAATTAGAACAAGATTTGGATAAATTAGCCGCCGTGGTAAGAGGCAGTTTGAACATGCAAAAAATATACGCTTTAATAAACCTACCCGGCCCTTCTCGAAGTTCGAACCTCGAACTTCGAACCTCGAACTTCAAACTTCGAGAAGGGGGGTAAGTGGCTTTTTTTATACGCTAACCGCAATTGGGGCTTATCTTGTTGATTTATTAATCGGGGACCCCTCCTGGTTGCCCCATCCTGTTATTATAATAGGTAAAGTTATTCAGGCTTTAGAGCAGTTGCTTCGAGCAGGCTTCGGGCAGGCAGGATGCCTACCATACAAGCCTGCCCTACTGCGCCGGGTTGCCCTTCTCGAGGTTCGATGTTCGAGGTTCGAGGTTCGAACTTCAAGAAGGAGGCTTCGGCTAGCAGGGGCTGTTTTGGTTTTTTTGGTGGTTGGCGGCAGTTACGCGGTAACCTTGTTTATATTAAAACTTCTTTATTTTTTCCACCCTTGGGCTGCGTTAGGAGGAGAAATCTGGCTTATTTCTACTACCATAGCGACACGAGGGTTAGCCCAGGCCGCGTACAAGGTGTTAATTCCTCTTAAGGAGGGAGACTTAGTAACTGCCCGGTTTAAAATAAGTCAAATTGTCGGCCGTGACACCCATAATATGGATGCAAGGAACATTACGCGGGCTACTATAGAAACAGTAGCCGAAAATATTGTTGACGGCGTAATTTCTCCTTTGTTTTACGCTTGTCTTGGTGGAGCGCCGTTGGCCATGGCCTACCGGGCCACAAATACCCTGGATTCCATGGTTGGCTACCGGAACGAGAAATATTATGCTTTTGGTTGGGCTGCGGCCCGCCTTGATGACCTGGCTAATTACTTGCCCGCCCGCCTGACGGGCCTGGTGCTGGTTTTGGCCGCTTGGCTTTCCGGCTTACGAGCAGGCTTCGGGCAGGCAGGATGCCTGCCCTACAAGCCTGCCCTACATCGGGCCAAGGAGGCCTGGCGGATTATGCGCCGCGATTCCCGCCGGCACCCAAGTTTAAACAGCGGCATTCCGGAAGCCGCCGTGGCGGGGGCGCTAGGAATACAATTAGGGGGTTTAAATTATTACCAGGGGAAACCAGAGGAGCGGGCACGTTTAGGAGATGCGGTCGAACCACTGGAGGTCTGGCACGTGGAGCAAACGATAAAATTACTTTACTTGTCCACTGGCTTATTTGTCATCTTTATCGGTTTAATTTATATAATCTGGCGCCTGATGATTTTTTGAAAATAATTTCGTGAGGTGTTTTTACATGCGAGCCGTAGTACAGCGCGTTACCAAAGGAGCTGTAACCGTTAATGGCGAGGTAGTAGGGGCTATAGACCAGGGATTGGTTGTTTTTTTGGGTGTAGGGCAAGACGATAGCCGGGAAGATGTTGATTATCTGACCAGCAAAATACCTTTCTTAAGGATTTTCCAGGATAAAGAGGGCAAATTAAACCGTTCGGTAACAGAAATTAAAGGCGGGATATTAGTTGTCTCCCAGTTCACTCTTTTTGGTGACTGCCGGCATGGCCGCCGGCCCAGTTTTACTGCGGCTGCAGAAGCTGCCATGGCCCAGGAATTATACCATTATTTTGTTTTAGCCTTGAAAGAAAAAGACATTCCTGTTGCCACCGGCATCTTCCAGGCAAATATGCAGGTTGAAATTATAAATGATGGGCCTGTAACCCTGCTTTTGGATAGCAAGAAATTATTTTAATCATTTTGACTTTAAACCACTAAAATCTGAGCAAACAATTCCTCCATATAGCAGTTTCCTTTTTAATAATTATTCGTTGACAATAATGGAGAAACAAGCGAGAACGCTTGTCCTGCCTCAATCTTATACCCCTGAACTTAAGCTTAGTCTTTAGCTTTAACTGTAACCAGAATAGCCTTACAGCAGTCCATATTTTGAATTACAAAACAGTTTTCCTTTTCACCCAGGCGGTATGGACCGCTGGCCTCTATTTCAAGTTGCTCGAGACGATAGTTTTGTTTGGGCACAAATAACATTCTTCCTAACGGGACTTGCTTGTTTGTCGCTAAGGTTACCATTTTTTATTTTCCTTCCAATTAGAAAAATGGATCTTGATAAGTTATTTTCCTTTATTTATTTAAGCTTTATAATTATAATAAATTATAATAAATACAATAAAAATATAACAATTACCAGCAGGAATTGTCAAGAAGGTAAAAGTTCTTAACTAAATGGGTTAGCCTGGTAGAGCTGGTCGTCGGTCATCAGACGTCAGGAGAAAAACAAACGTTAAATAACTTTACAAGTTTTCCTTAAAAAAATCAGCTACTTTTTGGGCTACTTTTTCTTCTTCTCCCCACCAAAAGTGGTCTGCTCCGGCAATGATCTCCAATTTTTTTGGTTCGGGTAAGGAAATTACTATTTCTTGTAACTGGTGGCAGTTAACATATTCATCTTCTTTCCCGCTGATAAAATATTTTGGCCGGTGATAATCGTTTAACAAGGTAGGCGGAGAAATAAAAGGAGAAATGCCGGCCAATGCCTGCACCCTATCTTCTTCAACCGCTACAGGAAAAGCGACCAGCGTACCAAAGGAATAACCGCCCAGGCCAATTTTTTGGGGTTTAACCTTGTTGACCAGAAAAGAAATGGCTGCTCTGACGTCCTCCTTTTCTCCTACGCCGTCATTAAAATACCCTTCACTTTTTCCCACCCCCCGAAAATTAAAGCGAAGAGTAATAAGCCCTCTTTTCCCTATAGCCGTCGCCACCGCTATAATCATGCTGTTATGCATATTCCCGCCGTAAAGGGGGTGTGGGTGACAAATAACCACGGCCTTTTGTGGCACAGACTCGTAGGGGAGGCATCCTGCCTGCCCGAAGCTTGTGGGTTGTGGAATATGCAAAACCCCTTCTAATTTTAACTTACCGCAAGGAAACATTACTTTTTCGTTGTTAGAGCCAAACATAAGCTCACCTTCCTTTTTGTTCAACTATTTTCCAGACTTTATTCTGGTAGCGTACTTCATAACCGTGCTCTGTTTCAAAAAAATAATAGCGAAGCTGCCAAAAAGCAGACCGTGAAAATTTTGTATCGTTCTCCCAAAAGAGTGAACAATAAGGAACATTATTTTTAAGGACAATTTCCGTTGGCGGCAAATCTAATTTTCTTTCATCATTAAGCAATATTCTTAATTCTTCTTCTGGTAAAATTTCGGCAATAATAAAAGGAACGTCCTCTACCTTTACCGGGCAAACCTCGTTGTTTAAGTTAATAGCGAAGTCATGCTCGCCGGTTTTTACCAGGTGGGAAGAAAAAAGACGGACAATATCTTTTCGCTTCATTTCCCAGTTTCCCCAGTACCACGTGCCATCACTCGCGATAATAATAGGAAGATTGTCTGGGTTAACAAAAAATATTTGGCTCATCAAGGCATTTTTCCTTTATTTAAAGAGTTTAAGGGTTTAAATTCAACCTTGATTATCGTACCCTTAACCACTTTGTTGCCTGGTCCAGGGTATTGTTTTACCGCTAACCCCCAACCTTTAGGCTCCACACATAAACCAAGTTTTTCCAGAATTGTCCCGGCCTGTTTTACCGCTAACCCAGTTAAGTCAGGAACGCTTATTTTTTCTGAAAAGGCGGGAAATGGGCCAGTTTCTAGGTTAATAACCATACCTTTTAAAACCTGGTTTCCGGCCGCCGGTTTTTGCCCAACTACCAATCCTTCCCTTCCCGCCGTCCAGGAACGTAAGCCGCGTTCTCTGATCATATTTTGCGCCTCGGATAGCGGAAAACCAATAACGTTTGGCACAACAATTTTTTTTGTGAGGGGTTCAGCTACTTGCCCTTGGATAGCCCGTGGCGTTATTAAATTTTGGGTGTTAAGTTCTTCAGGCACTGCCAGTTTATGCAGCGTGTCCCGCACCACATTACTAAAGGCTGGCGCGGCTACCTCCCCCCCGTGGTAAGCCCCTCCCTTTGGTTCATCCAGTAACACCAGCACGGCTATTTTAGGGTCGCTTACCGGAGCAAAACCAGTAAAGGAAGCCACATACTTACCGGGCAGGTATCCTTTTGCTCCTGACACCTGGGCCGTGCCGGTTTTACCCGCCACCCGGTAACCCTCAACAAAAGCACTTTTGCCTGTACCTTCCAGGACCACCTTTTCTAAGTATTCCGTCAACTGACGGGCAGTAGCCGGAGAAATTACCCGGCGGATTAATTTGGGCTTGGTAACCTTAACCTTTTCACCGTTTGGTTTTTCAATAGCCTGGACAATATATGGCTGGTATAAATAACCACCGTTAGCAATGGCGCAGGTGGCGGTGAGCATTTGGAGCGGCGTTACCGCTACCGATTGACCAATAGACATGGTGGCTAAATTAAGAGAGGTAACCTTACGAGGCGGAATAACAATTCCTTCTTCTTCGCCCGGCAGGTCAACGCCAGTTGTCGTTCCAAAGCCAAAAGCCTGTAAATATTCATAAAAACGCTCTTTGCCCAGCCTTAAACCTGTTTGAATAAACACTGTGTTGCAAGAATTTTGGATTCCTTCTTTAAAAGAAATACTGCCGTGGCCTCCCTTTTTCCAACAAGCTATTTCTCTTCCTTGTATTTTAACCTTTCCGGAACAATAAAAATACTCATTTTTCCTAACCGCCTTTTCTTCCAGGGCAGCCGCGGCCACGAACATTTTAAAGGTTGAACCAGGTTCATAGTTAAAAGAAATAGCCGGGTTTTTCTCCCAAATTGCCGGAGCCGCTTTTTCCCACCGGTCAGGGTAAAAAGTAGGCCGGCAAGCCAACGCCAAAATAGCTCCTGTTTTTGGGGCCATAACAATAATCACGGCCTGTTTAGGTTTGTAAGTAACCATAATTCTATCCAGTTCCCGCTCGATAAAAAATTGAATGGCCTGGTCAAGCGTAAGAATTAAATTATTGCCAGGCGAGGCAGGAGAAGCAAGGGTTAGTGTTTGGAGCAATTGGCGCTCTTGGGCGTCTTTTTCCATGACCAGGTGTCCTGGCTTACCCCGGAGCACTTCATCATATTTTACTTCCAGGCCGGTCAAGCCCTGGCCATCAATACCCACAAAACCAAGAACGTGAGCCGCCAGGTTTTCCTGAGGGTACTGGCGGGTAATTGTTTCCTCCATTTCAAGGCCTTTTATATGTGCTTGGCGCAAAAGGTTAACCCTTTCACTATCTACTCCGGTCTTAATCAAAATATAACCGGGCTGCCGAGTGATTTTTTTATATACTTCTTCCGGATTTATTTTTAAAATTTGCGCTATCTTAAAAGCTGTTTGATAGGCATTTTTTTCTTGTTTACCGGAAAATAAATAAATAGAATACCCTTGACGGCTGGTGACCAAAGCATTATGGTTACAGTCGTAAATATTACCACGGGCAGGCCAGGTAGTAATATTTTTAACCCGTATTTGCGCTGCTTGATGCTTTAATTCCCCACCCCGGACTATCTGGAGCCAAAAAAGGCGTCCGGTCAGCAAAGCAAAAACAATAACTCCCAGAAAGAAAACAAATGTAACCCGCTTTGCCTTTAGGGACACAATTGGGACGATTATGCTACCACTTCCCCTTTAATTCCTTTGTTTTTCCCCTGACGACCGACGACTGACGACTGACAACCGACTTAGCCCTCCAGGTGACTGCAGTCGTTTAAAAGAGCCACAATTCCTTTGTTTAAAGAAGTAGGGCAGGCTTCCGGTAAGCCGGGCTTCCAGCCTGGTCTGCTCGAAGCAGGAAAATCAATAATAGTAAGACAACCATTATCCAAGCGTAAACGCCAGTATTGATTAAGATCCATACCTAGTACCGTACCTACAATAGCTCTGATGGGACCACCGTGACTCACGATGATTATTTGTTGGGTGGCATGTTTAACTACGATTTCTTTAACCAGCCTGTTAACCCTATTAACAACTTCATCCAGGGTTTCTCCCTGGGGCACCCGGGTTTCCAGTGGCCCGTGCCACCACTGGCGCAATAACTCCCGGTATTCTTTTTTTATTTCTTCTATGGTTAACCCTTCCCAAAGGCCAAAATTTATTTCTCTAAAAGCGCAACACGGTATTACGTCGAGGTGATGGGGCCTGGCTAAAATGCGGGCCGTCTCATAAGCCCGGGTTAGGTCGCTGGCGTAAACAGCCGCAATTTCACATTTAGCCAAACGCCGGCTTAGTTTTTCAGCCTGGACCAGGCCCTTTGGAGAAAGAGCAATATCAGCGTGCCCTTGAAATTTAAGTTGGGCGTTCCAGGCCGTTTCCCCATGTCTTACCAGATAAATTCGACAGGCCAGAGGATTTTCCTCCCTTCTATTTTTCAATCTCCAACCTTTTATCAACCACAGGCTTCGGGCAGGCAGGATGCCTGCCCTACGGGCCTGTGCCACTTAAAGTATTTCCTGTAAGGCAGCTAAAAGAGCTCTGTTTTCTTCCCGTCCCCGTACCGCAATGCGGATATACGGCCTGGACAGGCCGCTAAAATTAGTACAATCCCGCACCAGAATGCCTTTTAAACCTAGCTTCTGGACTAATTCACGAACACTGTATCCCGTTTTGGTAATATCAATTAAGAAAAAATTAGCCGCGCCGGGCAACGGTCTTAAGCCAGGCAGTTTATTTAATTGGTTTAAAAGAAAAGCTTTTTCCTGATTAACCAACCGGTAAGTATTCATTAAGTATTCTTCGTCCTCCAGGCCGGCTTTTCCTGCAATTTGCGCTAAAGTATTTACACTCCAGGGAATTTTAGCTTGAGCCAGTTTTTTAATCAAGTTACTTGCCGTCGCTATTATCCCTAGACGCAATCCGGGAATGGCTAAAATTTTAGTTAGCGAATATAGAATTATAAGGTTAGGATAGTTATTCAGGTAAGGTAGGGCCGTATAATCTTCTTTTTCAAGCACAAAGTCCATAAAAGCTTCGTCTACTATTACCAGCCGGTTAAAACGCGCTGCCGTATCTAGAATAACCTTTAATTCCACCTGGGAGACTAAGCTACCGGTAGGGTTATTGGGATTGCATAAAAAAAGAGCCTCAACCTCCGGAATGGCTTTGGTAAGCTCAGCTAAAGGTAAAGAAAAGTCATTTTCTTCGTTAAGTTCCACCTGGCTTATTTTACCTCCATGAGTGAATACGGCCCGGGCATATTCACTAAAAGCAGGAGGCAAAACTAGGGCGTGCCGGATATTTAGTGTTTCTGCCAGCAGGTAAATCAGTTCACTGGTACCATTTCCCACCAGCAAATTGTCCGGGGAGACGTTTAAATGCAGGGATAAAGCTTGCCGGAGTATGGTACAATCAGGGTCAGGATAATGGCTTATTTGCCAGAGATTATCGGTAATAGCTTTAATTACTTTAATAGAGGGTCCTAAAGGATTAATGTTGGCGCTAAAATCAATAAGCTCGCGGGGTAAAAAACCATAGTTCTTTGCCGCCTGAAACAAATTACCGCCGTGCTCGGGTATGAAATCCTTGAAAAACACTTTTAAACATCACCTACCATGAAAAATTAAGGAAGGGGAGTTTTAGTAAGGGAAAAATAGTCAAAAGCAAAATAACTTCTAAAAGTTCATTAATGGCCCCGTAAGTATCGCCGGTTAGCCCACCCAATTGGCGGGTAAATATCAAGGCTAAAAAATGAGCTAAAAAAGTCAACCAGATAAATAAAATTAATCCTGCTCCTCCATTTAAAGCGGCTACTCCACAACCTAATATGGCTGCTACGGCTAACTCCCTGCTTTTAGTGTATTTAGCCAAATAAATGCCTATTCCTTGTGGTCTGGCATAAGGAAAACGAGCAATAGCGTAAACCATTCCCCAGCGGCTTAAGGCAGGCATGAGAATTAAAACCCGGGGCGTGACTTGGGCCGGCAGACAGGACAGGAGGGCAAATTTTAAGAGCAAAAGGATGACCAGCCCAATTACTCCAAAAGCACCTACCCGGCTATCACGCATAATTTCAAGCTTGCGTTCCGGTGGGCGGCCGCTTAAGACCCCGTCCATGGTGTCCATAAAACCATCAAGGTGCAAACCGCCGCTTAAAAAAATCAACCCCGTAATAAGCAGGGCTGTTACCACTAAGGTGGGAAAAACGTAATTTAATCCCAAATATAAAAAAACTAAGATTACACCTAACAGGAAGCCCACCAACGGAAAATACATGGATGACTTACCGTAAATTACTTCGTCAAAAGGAAGATTAAAAAAATGCAGGCGGGTTAAAAGCTGCAAGGCTAAAATAAATTTTTTCATTATAAAAAGTTTGTTTGACGTAAAACAAAAAAATCCTGCTTAAAATTTAATTCTTTTTTATTCTTATAACCCTGCCTGTATTTATTGCCGGCACGTCTGCCTTAGCTTTTTACCGCCTAAACAAGCTGCCCGATGAACTGCGTTTTTTCCCTACTTTTTATTTACCAGATTTAAGTCTATTTGTCCAATCTGGTTAGGGGGCTAAGCTGACGAAACTGTGGGCCGCATGAGGCGGGAAACTGAAAAAAGTGAGTGAAGAAGCGGCCCTACTTACCGAAAAAAATACCGCGCCCGAAACCTTGACAAAAAAAGAACAACGGACTATTATTTAAGTATAGGAAGGCAAGGAAAAACACTGGGGCGTAGCCAAGCGGTAAGGCAGCGGACTTTGGATCCGCCATTTCGTTGGTTCGAATCCAGCCGCCCCAGCCAGGCGGGCGTGGCGGAAAGGCAGACGCGCCGGACTTAGGATCCGGTGGGGCAACCCGTGGGAGTTCAAGTCTCCCCGCCCGCACCAGAATCAGGAGATACTACGCTTTCTAAATAAATAATCACTTAAATGGTAATTACCTTCCCTGTTTTAGTTAAATAGTCATTAATTTCATACATATTGCTTATCCGGCCTACCAGCAATTTTTCTTTTATTTTATAGTAATCTAGGCAAGTACCACAAGAAAGAATTTCTGTACCTTTATCGCTTAAGACTTGCAATTCTTCCAGCACCGGGGAACCGGCAGTGGTCAAATAAACACCACTATTTAAGAAAATTAACGTTTGAGGAGCTAATTGTTGTTCGGTAAGGGTAAAAAGGAAGCTTTTAATTAAAATTTGACCTAATTCAGGCGAACCTTCGCCTAACTGGTTAGAGGTAATGAAATATAATGTTTCCGAAGTCTTAAGCTGTTTTATTTTTTCGGAAAAAGCTTTTCTTTTATTAATAGTAAGGATATAGCTTCCTTCTTTTTCGGCTACTTTAACTTCACAACCGGCATTTTGGGCAAACAAAGTTACGTTTTCCTTGGCCGCAAGATTATCTACCACGGTAATTACCGTTCCTTCCTCAATTTCTTCCAGGGCTTTTTTAGTGTTAATTACTGGTTGGGGACAGGCCAACCCCCGGCAATCTATTTCTTTAAGCATAAGGAATACAAGCACCCCTTTCCATATTTATTTTCTTTAACATATCATTATTTATAAACTAAAACCAGGGTATGGGCTTTTTTGAGCTGCTATGGTAAAAATTAACATTACTCATATATCGCTAAAAGCAGCGTTATTAGAAAGGTAAAAGTTTTTTTCGGGGCAATTCAGGATTAAACAATTTTTCACTTTTTTAATTATGTACAAAAAAACAAAAACCGCTGGTTTTTACGTTAAAAACTAGCTGTTATACTTTGTGCATTTTTAATAAAACTATGTTCATTTTTAATAAACTTAGATAATTCTTCGTTGTGAATAGAACATTTGTTTATATTAGAAAGTTCTTGTAATATTTTCTTAACTTGAGTATATTCCTTTTTTGATTCTAATTCTTTTACTAAAATTGTTAACTTCTTTGCCCGTTCCTCATTTTGTTTTTGTTGTTCTATAAAATCAAGCATCACAGTTGTGTCACAGTTTGGACATTTATGCACCTCAGGTCCGCAACACGTGAGTCTCTTATTTACCAAAGGAAATAGTTGATTTTCCCCCTTAAACCCGCATTTGTCGCATTCTAACATTACAAAATCACCTCTTTAATTAAGTCTTTAATTAAGTCTTTATTGTCAACCAGCGGTTTTTCTTTAAAGGCTAGAGTAAAAATTAAACTAGACTCTTTTAGCTTCAAATTGTTTAAATATTTTAATAAATTATACCATAAGTATCATTTATAAAACAAATAAAAAATACTTATAAATAATGGAACTTTAATAAAAAAGATTTATAGTTACCATTCTTTTTTTAAAAAGGGGTAAAAAATCTTTCTTGCGACATTATTTTTTATTTAACATCTCAATAAAAGCTTGAACCCTGGTCCTAATTTGTTCTACATCCCCAATGCCATAATCAGTTTCCAGAGTGAGCAAGGGTATCTTTTTTTGGTCAAGAAACCTTTTTATCTTTACTGCCTCTAACATATAAGGCTGACAAAACAAGAGCGCGTAATGAATTACTCCGTCAACTTTATACTCCCGACAGAAGTCCAAAATATCTTCTAGGCGCTCCTTATTAGGGGTAAAACAGGCACAGTTTGTTTTTAGTTGACGCTCGGCTATAAATTTAATTTGAGTATCTAAGTCATTTTCTTTTATTCCAGTATCTAAAGAGTTAAAAAGACGGGTACCAGTACAGGATTCTTCACCCACTACCACTGCTCCACTACTTTCAATAATAGAATGAATTTTCCAGTTAGGAATAACCATGGGACTGCCGGAAATTAAAATACGGGGCGTATTTGGTGGGGCTACCTCTATTTTATTTATTACTCTATTTTCTAATTCGGCCCATAAGTCATTTACCTTTTGGGTTAACCGTAGGGGATCATCAAAGAAAGATACCTGCACAGGCAAAAGCGCGTCAAGCCCGCTAATAGGAGCAGGGTCAGCTTTACGTAAGTCATAAAGGCGTTTTAAAGCTACCCGCCTTGTGTTTAGTAAAGCTGTAGCCTTGGACAAAGCCGAAGCCGTAATTTTATTTCCGGTAATATCTTCTACCTTTTGTTTAAAAGCAAATAATTCACCCGTCCACAATGCCTTATCCACCTCCCCCTTTTTTTGGGGGAGTTCCATTACGTACATCGGAACATAATCAGATAAAATTTCCCATGTTTTTTTCTTTCCGTTAAAAAAAATTTATGATTAACCTCTTTTTAAAAAGGGACAAAAATTCTTTCTTGCGGTGCTTGTCTGGATTACGGTAAACTAAAAGAAAAACTGCTGGTAGGCCGGATAAGCAATATGTATGAAATTAACGACTATTTAATTAAACAGGGAAGGTAATTACCATTTAATTAACAGGAGGCTATCGTGGAAGTAAAAAATAATGAAAATGAACAAGACCTTGAATATGACCAGGAACAAGACCTTGAATATGAAAATGGCTGGAAAAAACAAGAAAAGCCGGTTCTTTTTCGTCTGCTGGCTTTCTTGGTTTTTTTAGCCTTTGTAGTTTTTGTTTTCCTTACCACCTGGCCAGGTTTAACTTTACCTTCACTGGACTTTATCAGCCAATCAATAAAGTTGAGCCAGAATCCGGGGGTAAAGCAGTTAAAGCAATCTGTAGTGCGCCTGGACGTTATTTCTAAGACGGATAAAGCAGCAGGGGAGCAAAGGTCAGGAACCGGCTTTAATATCTCTCCAAAAGGAATAATTGTCACTAACCGTCACGTGCTCTCTAACGCGGTTAATATAACAGTTACTTTTCCCAGCGGTAAGATTTATCCAGCCAAAGAGTACAAAAGCAGCGGGAGCACGGATGTAGCTGTTATTAATTTAGAAGCTGAAAATCTACCGTTTGCCCTTGTCAATACACAAAGAAAAGTCAAGGTAGGGGATAAAGTAATAATTATAGGGAATCCGCTTCGTATTGGTAACGTGGTAATGGAGGGAAGTGTTTCTGCCTTCCTCAAAGTTTCCGGTTTTCCGGAGCCGGTCTTTGCCATAAATGCCCCTATTCACCCCGGCAATAGCGGCAGCCCCGTATTTGATGAAAACCAAAAGGTTGTAGGTATAATCTTTGGCAGTATTCACCAGATAGGCAGTTCAAAGCAACAAGGGGTAGCTATACCGGTTAATGAGGTGACAGAATTTCTTCACTGAGAAAACCATTAAAATAAAATTTTTTAAATTTTTTTCCCTTTCCTACTTTTCTTTCCTCTTAACAAGGGTTAAGGTGGAGTAAAACTGAAATACGCTTGAATGTTATTCGGGAAATGTTCTGCTAAAAGAATGCTCAGGGCACATTAACAAATTAAGTTAGGTTAACTTAATTTCTCGTAAATGTAAAAAACCATGAAGGTTTTAAAATCTCACCGAAGTGAGAGCCTTCATGGTTTTTTCTGCATTAAGTTCCTTTCAAGGTAAGCAGGAAACTCAGTATTATGAACAAGGAGGCAAATTATGCAAAGAAAAACGTGGGCGTCAGGTATTCTTTTATTTTTACTGGTTTTATTTTTGAGCTTAACAGGAATCGTTTAAAGCATTGGTAAGCATAGGAGGTACCATCCTGCTCTTAACCTCTTTGGGGGCAATTAAACAACTAAAAAATGGATTTTTGAGGTGAATCAATGAACCTTCTTGGCAGTGAAATACTAGGTAAAACATTACACTTACTGTCTCAAAGTTTATTGTTACCAACTATCAGTTTTCTTTTAATTTTTATTGCTTATGCGGTGGTAGAATTAGGTAGTTTATTTGCCGAATATGCCCAGCGGAAAAAGATTCCTGCGGAAAGCGTGGCAAAATTCATCCAACAACTGCAAAGCACTTCTAGCCCGGAAGAATTAACTGCCAAAAGCGAACTTTCTCGTAACCAGAAAGTTTTATTAAAAAAAATTATAGATAATAACTCTTTGCCTCCAGCTTCCTTACAGGCACTGGCCCGCAAATTAATTGAAGAAGAAGAGCTTAAAAGTGCCCGTATTATAGAAAAAACTGATCTGGTAGCCCGCCTAGGACCGGCATTGGGCTTAATGGGCACTTTAATTCCCTTGGGACCAGGATTGGCAGCTCTAAGCGCTGGCAACATTCAGGGTCTGGCGGAAGCGATAATCATTGCCTTTGATACCACTGTAGTTGGTCTGGCTGCGGGAGGAATTGCCTTCCTTATTTCCAGGGTAAGAAAAAGGTGGTACGAGGAACATCTCAGTACGTTGGAAGCGGTAGCTGAATCTTTACTGGAGGTGCTCATCAGTGCTAAGAAAAAGAAAACTATTGTCCAGCTTAGAGAGCGACGCTGACCCCCTGGCAAATATGGCCAACCTGGTTGATGCCATCCTGGTTTTTGCCTGCGGTCTGTTAATTGCCCTGGTGTTTTCCTGGAACGTGCAAAATATTATTTTTAGCACAAACACACCCGAAGAAAAGAAAATGATTTTGGAAACCATCACAAAGGTTGTTAAAATTAAACAAGGCAAGGAAATCAAAGACATTCCTGATATTGTAACAGTTCAAGGAGAAGGTTACCAGGAAGAAGGGACCGTTTACAGGGACCCCAAAACAGGTAAACTGATCATGGTCACGCCAGGAAGGTAAAAGAAAAAAACCGGCATTATGAGCCTAAGGTAACATAGAAACCGAAGTTTATGAGCAGTAAACACAAAAATATAGACAGCTATTTTTGCTTTTGTTAAAATAACGTAAACTTAATAATTATTCAATCAGGTGCCCTGTTTGCAAGAGCAGGGATAAAAGGGAACCGGGTGCAAATCCCGGACGGTCCCGCCACTGTAAGTGGGAAGTTCTTCCTAAAATGAAAAGGTCACTGGACTGGTTTAGTCTGGGAAGGCCGGAAAGGGAAGGGCGATGCTCCATGAGTCAGGAAACCTGCCTGTTTGAAAGCCGGATATACTGCCTCGAGGAAAGGGGGTACAAGTATGGTTTTAATTAAGTCAGGTTAAGGCCTTAACTCTCGGGGTTAAGGCCTTAAATTTTTCGGGAGGTTAAAAATGTTTTACGCCGGTAGTAGCTTATTTGTTGCCGCTTTAATTTTAAGCCTGAAAACCGGGATTCTTTTAGGAACATCCTGGTTACACTTGAAAAGGATAATTATGTTAACGCTTATCTTTAGTATTATGCTTTTAAGCTTAACAGTTGTTTTTTCTCGCCACACTTATTTTTTAGCCCAGCTTTTAGACAGGCACACCTTCTGGTTTGCTGTCCTAGCTGCCTCTTTACTAATTTTTTTGGGCCTTGGTGAACCTATTTTAACTAACTCCGGAAACTCTGCTGAAAAAAAAGAAAAAAGCGAAATTCTTTCTGGTAAAACTAAAAGCTATAGCAAAAAGATATTCTCAAAAAATAACAGTATTTGCCAGATTTTCTTCTTAAAAAAATACGCTTACTTTCTTAGCTTTCTCCCCTGCCCTCTTTGTCTGGTTGCCCTAGCATTGGCATCAGCCATCAGCGCACCCTTGCTTGAGCTGGGAGCTTTCTTAATTGGTACAATAATATCTTTTTTCTTCGCCCTGACTACAGTTTTAACAAGTATAGGAGCCAAAAAGGTTTTCCGCTCGCCCACTGTACTTAATGACATCCTGTTCTTTTTAGGCATCACTACCTTAATCTTTGCCTTTGTTATCCCCAATATCACCCAGGCAGCAACCATGCCCTTAAGCCCGATTTCTCTCCCCCGGGCAGAAGAGCTCTTCTTTACAATTGGGGGAGTAATACTAATCTGGCTGCTGGGCTTTTTTAACTTTAAGAGGAGATGGAATTAAATGATCTTGCCAGGTTCTGAATACTTAACCCGTGGCCTGCATGCAGTTGCCCAGAGCTTTTTAATCCTCGATCTTACAGGACTGCTTGTTTTTCTGGTATTTTCTCTAGCAGAACTGGGAAGCTTCACAGCCGAGCTAAAGTACAGAAGAAGATATTTCAGCAATCCTGGTCTTCTTTTAAGTAAGATAAGAAAAAGTCCAGGAGTTCAGGAATTGCCGGAGCCGGAAAAAATCCTTGCTACCATCTCCCTGTCGGAGAAAGAAAAGGCTCTGGCTGAAGAACTCTTAAATCTTTCCTTAAAGCCAGAAGAGAAAAAAGCAGTTTTGCAGGATTTTTTTAACCATATAGAACAGGGGTTTCAAAAAATACTGGAAAAAACCGACCTTATTGCCAAGGTAGCTCCAGCGTTTGGATTGATTGGCACCTTAATACCTTTAGGCCCTGGACTGGCTGCCTTAGGTCAGGGTGATATAGAAACCCTGACCTAAGGCAGTAATTATAGCTTTTGATACCACGGTTGCCGGTTTAATTAGCGGGTCAATTGCTTTTTGTATCTCTAAAGTAAGAAAACGGTGGTACCAGGGTGATCTGGATCGCCTGGATATTTTTTTAGAAACGATAAAGTAGGTGACAGGTATGTCTTTTAAAAGGCCTAAGCGTCTCTATCAAGGGGAAGAGGAGCTTGATCCAATTGGCGGAGCAGCAAGTAATCTTTTGGATTTAATGCTGGTATTCGCCTGTGGTTTATTAATAGCGCTGGTTCTCTCCTGGCACTTACAAGATGTATTCTTTCGGGAGATATCGCCCCGGGAAAGACAAAAGTTAATACAGGCCATTCAACAGGCTGTACAACTCGAACAAGGG
The DNA here is from genome assembly GCA_002402825.1 of Firmicutes bacterium UBA4795. Lineage (GTDB taxonomy): Bacteria > Bacillota > Desulfotomaculia > Desulfotomaculales > Nap2-2B > SCADC1-2-3. Next base: position 83,177 of record DHGP01000027.1, on the reverse strand, counting down.
AAGGAACTTAAAGAAACACCTTTGTTCCAGAAAGGCGGCGGCAGCGGCTACCAGGAATTGGGGACTGTATACGTTGATCCAAAAACAAATAAGTTAATCATGATTAAAAAGGAGGCAACGGAATGACTAGAAAAATCTGGTTTTTCCTTCTAATTGCCCTGCTGGCCGGGATTTTTCTGATTAACCAGCAAGCAGCCCAAGCAGAACAATCTTTGGCCAAGGTAGTAATTCTTTCCAGCAGTGAAAACTGCTTTGGGTCTCTGGTAGAAGCATATGATATGCTGACAAAAGAAGGATACAATTTTCAGTTAAAGATTTTTAATCCCAAATATTTAACCAGCAATGAAGTACTGGAGAACTTCAAATCCGAAACAAAAGATGCCAATGTTTTATTATTAGAAATGATCGGCGGCAGCACCTGGGAGATCATACGCCCCGTTATAGAGGAATTACCTTCCTCCTGCCAGGTGGTAAGCACGCGGGGCATTGCATTTAATCATCCCAAGGTTGATGAAAGCCAGGGGGAATATCTAAGAAACTATTTTGACCATGGTGGGCTGGAAAACATGCGCCGCTTGCTGCTATACATGGCCAGCAAATACGGCCAGGTCCAAGCCGGTGAAAACCTGGCGCCAGTGAAAATGCCAGGGCGCTTTGTCTTTCACCCAGCAGCCACCCGCAGTAAAACCTTAGACACAAAAGAAGTTTACCGAGCTGTTTATCAGGCTGTATACGGCGTTGTTTATGAAGAAGTTTATGAAATAAATAAGAGGGCCATCCTGGGGCTATCCGTAAATACCATCTACCAGGCTGTTTACAGTTCTTTAGAATCTGCAAATAACCAGGTTTCTTTGCCGCTTGCTGCCGAGGCGACCCACCAGGCAATAACTGATATTATAAAAGATACTGGCTTTGAGGCGCCTCCCCTTATTCAAACCATTAACGAAGTTGTCTATCAGGCCGAACAAGGGGAGGGATTTGAGCCCCTGTACAATGCAGTAAGCCAGGCTGTATACCAGGCAGTTTACAGTGAAAAGGAATCATTTCCCCCGCTAACTGTTGATACAGTTTATTATACTCTTTACCAAAGATCTAACTCTTCTATTTTGCCTCAAGCAAAAGAGACAATAAACCAGGCTGTTTATGCTACTCTTACTCCCCTTGCAAATGATCTCAAATGGCTTGATGAATTTTATCAAAGCGTTTTTGATAGCGTTTATAAAGCATCTCAAGGAGGTGAATTGCCACCAGGTACCTTTGACTCCTTTGAGGGCTATTTTGCCTGGTACAGGCAAAGCGCTCACTTCAAAGATGGCGCTCCCTGGGCCGGTATTATCTGTTACAACAGTTACTTTAAAAGTAATGACATCGAAATGTACACGGCATTGCTTGATGCCCTGGAGAAAAAAAGCCTTAATGTTATTCTGGCTTTTACCGATGCTGATCGAGAAGCCCTTTTAAAAGAATTTTTCTTTCAGGAGGCTCATTCCAGGATAGATGTGCTGATTACCTGTATGGGCTTTAACTTCATTTATGGAAAACCAGAAGCCGGCATTGAATTGTTTAAGCAGTTGAATGTACCGATACTGGCCCCGGTTTACAGCAGCAATCTTGCTGAATGGGAAGAAAGTTTTTCTGGAATTACCAGCGAGGTATACTGGCAGATTGCTTATCCTGAGCTTGACGGGCGTATTGAACCGGTTTTTATGGGTGGGTCCAAACTAATTAAGATAGATGAACGGACAGGGGCTATTTTGGAAAAAAAGATGCCCTTGCCTGACCGGATAGAAAGATTAAGCGGACGGGCACTGGCCTGGATAAACTTAAGGAAGAAAGATAACGGCGAGAAAAAGGTGGCCCTTATTTACTACAATCACCATGCAGGCAAGGATGATATCGGCGCAAGCTACCTTAACGTATTTGAGAGCGCCGCGCAAATCCTCAAAGCCCTTCGGGAGGATGGATACAAAGTTGACGGCGATCTTTCAGCCAGGGCAATTGAGGAGATGATCCGCAAAAAGGGAAGAAATGTGGGCAGTTGGGCGCCAGGTGAACTGGCTGCCCTGGTTGAAGCAGGAGCACTAACCCTGCCGGTAGACAAGTACCTTTCCTGGTACCAAACCTTACCTGAAAAAATGCGGGCAGCAGTAGAAAAGGAATGGGGGCCACCGCCAGGGGAAATCATGGTTTATAATGGAAAGTTTGTGATCCCAGGCGCCCTTTTAGACAATGTTTTTATTGGTGCTCAGCCTGTAAGGGGATGGGGCGACGACCCGGCTAAGATTACCCATTCCCCGGAACTTGTACCCCACCACCAGTACTTAGCCTTTTACCTGTGGCTGCAAAATGAGTTTGGCGCTGACGCTGTAATTCACCTAGGTACCCACGGTACGCTGGAGTGGCTGCCCCGCCGCAGCGTGGGCCTGGGGGAAGATGACTGGCCCGATTTATTAATTGGCAACATGCCGGACATTTACCCTTACATTATGAACAACCCTGGCGAGGCAACCCAGGCCAAGCGGCGGGGTTATGCGGTAATTATCGATCATCTTACCCCACCTATGATTCAGCCCGGCCTTTATGGAGAACTTATTGAACTACAGCAACAAGTGGTTGAATACCAGGAAGCTGTTAATAAAAATGAAACAGGAAGAGCAGAGGCTTTAAAGGAGCAGATCATTCAAAAAGTTAAGGCCAGCAATATTGATCAGGATTTGGGGGTTGAGCTGGAAAGCATAGAATTTTCCAAAGTGGTAGCAATGCTGCATGAATATTTAGAAGAACTGGCCGGCGAGTTAATGCCTTATGGCCTTCATACTTTTGGCCTTCCACCCCAAGGAGAAATGTTAAGTTTATTTACTGATGCGATTATTGATTTTGATAAAGAAGCAAGGGAAGGAAGCAGGGCGGAAATTCAAGAGAAACTCCTTTTAACCGGCCAGGAAATAAAAAACTTGCTCTTAAGCCTTAGGGGAGAGTACATTGAACCAGGTCTGGGCAGAGATCCGGTAAGGATTCCTGCTGCTTTACCCACCGGGCGAAACCTGGTTACTTTTGATCCCAGGATGGTGCCGGATCAAATTGCCTGGAATATCGGAAAGCAGGCAGCCGACCAGTTGCTGGCTAAATTTTATGCTGCTCAAGGCCGTTACCCGGAAACTATCGGCGTGGTGCTATGGGCTATTGAAACCATGCGCACTCAGGGAGAAACAGTAGCTTTAATCTTGCGTTTAATCGGCACGGAGCCAGTTTGGGATAAGATGGGGCGGGTAAACAGCGTTAAGGTAACGCCGCTGGCTGAGCTGGGGCGTCCAAGGATAAATGTGCTGGTTACCATTTCCGGCCTTTTCCGGGATACTTTTGCCCATATCACAGGGGTAATAGACGATGCTTTCCGGCAGGTAGCTCTTTTAGATGAGGATCAGCAGAAAAACCTGGTGCGGAAAACTTACCTTTCATTAAAAGACCAACTAATTGAAAAAGGTTTTACTGAAAAAGATGCTGACTTTTTGGCTATGTCCAGAATTTTTGGCGATGCTCCAGGAACCTACGGCACAGGAGTGGCTGAACTGGCTCAAGCAACTGCCGCCTGGCAAAGCCCGGAAGAACTGGCAAATACCTATATAGAACGCATGGCCTTTATTTACGGCAGAGATACTTTTGGCCTTCAGGCTACCAGCACCTTTAAGGAAATATTGAAAAGCGTGGAAACTGTTGTCCAGGTACGGGATTCCTTATATGGAGTCTTAGATAACGATGATGTCGCCCAATATCTTGGCGGGTTAATGCTTGCTGCTAAAACAATCTCCGGTAAAAATGTTTATGCTTATATAGTTAACAGCCGCTCCGGGGTTCCCCAAGTTCAAACCTTAGAGCATTTTGTTGGTACAGAATTACGCACCCGCCTGCTTAACCCTAAATGGATTGAAGGAATGCTTAAAGAGGGTTTTGCTGGATTTAGAACCATCAGCGAACACGTAGCCAACATGTTCTTAATGGATGCTACCACTGAGAGCATCACCAACTGGGACTGGCAACAGGTGGCAAAAACCTATATCTTTAATGAAGAAATACGCCGCCAGCTTGACCCTTTTGCAGCTCAGTCTATCATTGGGTGGGCCCTGGAAGCTGCCCGCCGCCAGCTTTGGCAAGCAGATGAACAAACCATAAGGCAGCTATCTGACACCTACATTCAAATGGCTGCCCAGTATGGAGTGGTTTGCTGCCACCATACCTGCGCTAATATTGTCTTTAACGAATGGGTAGCCAATTACTCTACATTGGATCAGGATACTTTATCCAAATTCCAAAATGTTTTTAACCAGGCTACCCAAAAGAACTTATCATTACCAAATCGCCAGGCAGTCACACCCAGCAAAAACTCAACATCATCGCGCAGGGAAGAGCCGCCGGCTCCACTTGTACCAGAAACTCAGCAAGCAGAGGACAAGAGACCCAAGGAACAAGAATCGGAAAAGGAATTATCAAAACCAGAAGAAACAATAAAACAACCCTTGTCGGGAGAACAAGAAGCACCTGAAGAAAATGCTGGAGCAGCAGTTCCAGGTCAACTTGCCTCAGCGCCATCTGTTCAGGAAACACCAGGGCAACTTGCCCGGGAAACAAGTGAAAAAGAAACATCCTCGGGAGCTGGTCCGCAGCAGGCAGTAAAAATACAACCTGAAGAGCAAACCGGGGAACCAAGTAAAAAAGCTTACGAAGTAAAAATTAAAGACAAACTGGCAACAGGAAGCCGCAAGGCCGTAACGGTCTTTGCAATTATAGCTGCCCTTGGAATTGCGGCCTTCCTCGCTAAAGGCTATTTCTCAAGACCCAGGTAAAGACTGGTAATTAATCCGGGGCACATGAAAGGCAAATAGCGACTTTTTCAAGCTCAGCGAGTGGCGTTGGAAAATCAGGAAAGCCAATAGTGCCAGGGGTGACTGGCTTGAAGCGCCTGGACGAGATGAAAAAAGGCTTGACGGCCTTCGCCGTTTTCTTCCGCTTTTTAACCAAAAAAGAGATAGACAGCCTACGGGAAATGGTTAATTTAAGATTACCTAATTGAATAGCAGGAAATCCTCCTTTTCTTGGCGAATATTGATTTAACCTAGATTCTATTTTAATCTATATTCAACATTTAATATTCACTACCCAAGTTAGTAAATGAAAGGAGTGTGTTTTTGGCTATTTTTCAGGAAGAAGAATTAACCAACCGAAATCTTAAAGGGAAAGTGCGGCTTGATTTTAAAGGAATATCTAAGCCAGGGCGTTTTTTTGCCCGGCGTAAACCCAGTGATAAAGCTGCTGAAGAAGTAAGGGAGCAACAAGCAGCCATATTTCGAAATATTCCTGTTCAGGGCATTTATATTGAAGATATCGATACCAGTTTGGATACCTATATGGTATATGACGATTTTAACAATTCGGAAGTGGCTTATGCTCCTTTGGTGTTACAATTTACCGCCGATTCTTTGGAAGATATAATTAAATTTATAATCCGCGAGGATTTCCGAAAGATTGAAATAGCCTCACCTCCTTCTCTTTCTTTAAACAAGCACGAAATTGAACGCTTTTTATTTCGGGTTAGTGAAGAAGTTAAAGAATTAAAAACGTTACTGGAAAAAAAATATAACTTAAGATAATTACGGTAGTACTTTATATAATGATGGAGGGATAAAAGGGTTTGACCAGGTTTTACGTTCGTGGGATAAGAGGAGCCACCACCGTAAAGAAAAATAAGGCAGGGGACATTTTAGAAGCCACCGCAAAATTGCTTCGGACAATTGTAGAAGAGAATAACCTGAAAATTGAAGATATTGCCAGCGTTATTTTTACCGTTACTCCAGATCTTAACGCTGAATTTCCAGCTACGGCAGCCCGGGAGCTTTTGGGCTGGAAATATGTCCCACTAATTTGCGGCCAGGAAATTAATGTGCCTGATCGGGCAAAAAAGTGTATTAGGGTATTAGTCCACGTTAATACGGACCGGGCCCAAGATGAAATAAAACATGTTTACCAAAATGAAGCCTTACAATTACGGGAAGATTTATTATAGTAGGGGCGTATGGCCATACACCCCTATGTCCCTACCGGAGGTGCGTTTAGTGACTAAATTATGGGGCGGGCGTTTTCAAAAGAAAACCAATCAATTAATGGAAGATTTTCACTCTTCTCTTCTTTTTGACCAAAAACTTTATAAATACGACATTCTTGGCAGTATAGCTCACGCGCGCATGTTAGGACAAAAAAAAATAATTTCGCCGGCCGAAGCTGAAAAAATAGTCAAAGGACTTGAAGAACTAATGACCGAACTTGAAGCCGGGCACATTGAACTACCAAAAGATGCAGAGGATATTCACTCCTGTCTTGAGGAGCTTTTAACGGCCAAAGTAGGGCCGGTAGGAAAAATGCTGCATACTGCCCGCAGCCGCAACGATCAGGTAGCGTTAGATTTGCGGATGTATTTAAAGGAGGAAATAAAAGAGGTAAAGCGGCTTTTAAATGAATTAATCCGTACTCTATTGGAGATAGCTGAAAAACATTTAGATACAGTAATGCCCGGTTATACCCATTTACAAAGGGCTCAACCGGTTACCTTGGCCCATCACCTTTTAGCCTACGTTCAAATGTTTGAACGTGACCGCAGTAGACTGGAAGATTGCTACCGTCGTACTGACGTAATGCCTTTGGGAGCAGGAGCGCTGGCCGGTACCACATTTCCCGTGGAACCAAAAATTGTAGCTGCTGAACTGGGTTTTTCTGCTCTGGCCAAAAATAGTCTGGATGCGGTAAGCGACCGGGATTTTGTGGTTGAGTTTGCCGCAACAGCGGCCTTAATAATGGTTCATTTAAGTCGTTTTTGTGAGGAAATTGTGCTTTGGTCAACTGCCGAATTTGCTTTTATTGAACTAGACGATGCTTTTACCACAGGTAGCAGTATGATGCCCCAGAAAAAAAATCCGGATGCTGCCGAATTAATTCGCGGTAAAACCGGGAGGGTGTTTGGTTCTTTAATTAGCCTTCTTACCATGCTAAAAGGGCTACCGCTAGCTTATAATAAAGATTTACAGGAAGATAAAGAAGCCTTGTTTGATGTGGTGGATACTTTAAAAAAAAGTTTACTTGTTTTTTGTCCTATGCTGGCCACCATGGAAATAAAAAAGGAAAATTTGGCTTTAGCTGCCCGTGGCGGTTTTACCAACGCCACTGATTTGGCCGATTATCTGGTCCAAAAGGGCATTCCCTTTAGGGAGGCCCATCAACTGGTAAGTAAAATTGTCTATGATTGCCTGAAGTTAAATAAAACACTAGAGGACCTTTCCCTGGAAGAATACAAAAAATATTCTTCTCTTATTGATGAAGATGTTTACGCGGCCATAAACATCCAACATTGCGTTGCCGTCCGTCAGGTATTGGGGGGACCGTCCCCGGCAAGTGTCCTGGAGGTAATCCAACGGATTAAAGAAAAGTAGGGGCGTATAGCTATACGCTCCTTCTGGTTGAGCATAAAAAATTTCTTGACATGATTCGATTGATTCTTGTATACTAAATACTAATTTGGTAGTTAGTGATGAATTGTTATAGACCTCTGACCTCAAAAAGAGGAAGGGGCTTTTCTTTTAAATTTTGAAAGGTTAAACTTTTTAGATAGGGGATAGATAAATGGGTTTGATAATTTATTTAGACGGAAAGTTTGTTCCTGAAGAAGAAGCGGTAGTGTCTGTTTTTGATCACGGTCTTTTATATGGCGATGGGGTATTTGAAGGAATTAGGGCTTATAATAACCGGGTATTTAAGTTAACTGAACATATAGACCGTCTTTATGATTCAGCACGCACCATTGGCCTGGAAATTCCTCTTGAGCCAAAGAGAATGCACGAGGTAGTTATAGAAACCTGTCAGCGCAATAACTTGAAAGACGGTTATATCCGGTTGGTGGTAACTCGGGGGAAAGGAGATTTAGGCTTAGATCCTCGCAAATGTCCTAAACCAACTATTTTTTGTATTGGTGATTCTATTCAATTGTATCCTGAAGAGCTTTATCAGAAAGGTTTGGCTTTAATCACGGTGGCCACTCGTCGGAATCTTTCTGAAGCTCTTAACCCCAGGGTAAAGTCGTTAAATTACTTGAACAGTATTCTGGCTAAAATAGAAGCCAACCTTTTTAACGTACCGGAAGCGGTAATGCTTAACCAGGAAGGATATGTGGCCGAGGCTTCAGGAGATAATATTTTTATCGTTAGAGATAGTATTCTAATTACCCCGCCCTCTTATGCCGGTATTTTAGAAGGGGTTACCAGAAATACGGTTATGGAACTGGCTCGTTCAAAAGGAATAAAAGTAAAAGAAAGTTTATTTACCCGCCACGATATTTATAACGCTACGGAATGTTTTCTTACCGGTACCGCGGCTGAAGTTATTCCGGCGGTTAAGTTAGACGGCCGGATAATTGGAAATGGTTGTCCGGGGGAAATAACTAAAAGCTTAATTACGGCTTTCCGGCAATTAACTCAAACAGAGGGGGCTTTAATTTTTGCTGACGAGCAGGCCAACGGGCTGGAAGTCCTTTCTACCGGAAGTCTAACCTAACAATAATAAATACAATTGAAGGAAGGGTCTTGTTTTGCGCAGTGATGCGATTAAAAAGGGGCTGGAAAAAGCTCCCCATCGTTCTTTGTTAAAAGCTTTAGGCTTTATAAACGAAGAATTTAACCGGCCCATAATAGGGGTGGTAAATTCTTTTAATGAAATTGTACCGGGTCATATCCATTTAAATGATATAACAGCTGCCGTTGCCGCCGGCATCAGGATGGCAGGTGGTGTACCCGTTGTTTTTCCTAGTATTGCGGTATGCGATGGAATTGCCATGAATCATAAAGGCATGAAATACTCCCTGGCCAGCCGGGAATTGATTGCCGATTCAATTGAAGTTATGGCTGAAGCTCACCAGTTTGACGGTTTGGTTTTGGTAACTGCTTGTGATAAAATAGTACCGGGCATGTTAATGGCCGCAGCCAGACTTGATTTACCTTCCATTATTATTAGTGGTGGTCCTATGCTAGCCGGTTGCGATCAAGGTAACCGTATATCCTTAAGCAACCTATTTGAAGCCGTAGGTACCGTCAGGGCAGGAAAGATGACGGTAGAAAAATTAACAGCCTTAGAGGATGAGGCCTGCCCTGGCTGCGGTTCTTGTGCCGGTATGTTTACGGCTAACTCAATGAATTGCCTTACCGAAGCTTTAGGTCTGGCCCTTCCCGGAAATGGAACTATTCCGGCCGTAACTGCTGCTAGACGCAGGCTGGCTAAATTGACCGGACTTAGAAGTGTGGCGCTGATTTCCGAGGACTTAAAACCCTCACGTATTCTTACTCTGGCGGCTTTTAAAAACGCCCTTGCTTTGGATATGGCTCTAGGCTGTTCCACTAATACGGTTTTGCATTTACCGGCCATTGCCCGGGAATTGCAAATAGAAATTAATTTAGATTTAGTAAACGAGATTAGTGCTCGGACACCTAATTTATGTAAATTAAGTCCCGTAGGTCCATATTTCTTGCAGGACCTTGATGAGGCAGGAGGAATTCCTGCCGTGCTGGCCCAGTTAAAACAGGTAAACCTCTTGTCCTTAGGTGCTTTAACGGTTACGGGAGCTAACTTGGGAGAAACTATTCAAAACCGGCAAATAAAAAGGCCGGAGGTAATTAGAAGCTATGACCAACCTTATAGCTCCACCGGAGGGATTGCTGTTTTAAAGGGTAACCTGGCTCCGGAAGGAGCCGTGATTAAAAAGACCGGGGTTGCTCCTGAAATGCATAACCATAAGGGTCCGGCAAAGGTATTCAACTCAGAAGAAGAAGCCGTTGAGGCAATAAACGAAGGCCAGATTAGTAAAGGAGACGTTATCGTTATTCGTTACGAAGGTCCCAAAGGGGGCCCGGGTATGCGGGAAATGCTTACCCCTACAGCCGCCATAGCGGGGATGGGCTTGGATAAAGAAGTAGCCTTGCTTACTGACGGACGTTTTTCAGGAGCTACCCGTGGTGCTTCCATAGGCCATGTTTCTCCTGAAGCCGCGGCAGGAGGTCCAATCGCGGTTATCAAAGACGGCGATATAATTAGCCTTGACTTAAATGCCAATAAGCTTGAAGTTTTACTTCCCGAAGAAGAAATTAAAAGGCGCCTTAAAAGCTGGCAGCCCCCTCGTAGAAAAGACGCTTTAAAGGGCTATTTAGCCCGTTACGCGGCTCAAGTGAGTTCAGCCAGCAAGGGTGCAGTATTAGGTTTTTCTTAATTACCACAAAGAGGTGAATGTAATTGCAAAAATCCGGGGGAGAAATTTTAATAGACAGCTTACTTAAAGAAGGAGTGGATACCATTTTCGGTTACCCCGGCGGGGCGGTATTGCCAATTTACGATGCTCTTTACGAATCTGATATTCGCCATATTTTAACTAGACACGAACAAGGAGCAGCCCACGCAGCAGATGGCTATGCCAGGGCTTCCGGACGGCCGGGTGTTTGTCTGGCTACTTCTGGTCCCGGGGCTACCAATTTAGTTACCGGTATTGCCAATGCATATATGGATTCGGTACCCCTGGTTGCTTTTACCGGTCAGGTAGCTACTTCTGTTTTAGGTAAAGATTCATTTCAAGAGGCTGATATTACAGGCATAACCATGCCAATTACCAAGCATAATTATCTTATTAAAGATATACGAGATATTGCTCGGGTAGTTAAAGAAGCTTTTTACATTGCTACAACGGGGCGACCCGGGCCAGTATTGGTAGATATTCCTAAAGATATTTCCGGGGCCCATGTGGTTTATGAAAATCCCGGACCAGTGAACTTGAGAGGTTACCGGCCAGAACAGCTACCCTCTCCCCGGCGCTTAAAAGAAGCGGTGGGTTTAATGGCGGCCGCCGAGCGGCCCGTTATTTACGCCGGGGGAGGGGTGGTAAGTTCTGGAGCGTACCGGGAGTTACGTCACCTGGCAGAATTAATTTTAGCTCCGGTAGCCACTACCCTTATGGGTTTGGGTTGTTTTCCGGGAGACCATCCTCTCTCGCTAGGAATGCTCGGCATGCACGGCAGCAAATATGCTAATTACGCCATTTGTGAATGCGACCTTTTAATTGCCCTAGGAGTTCGTTTTGACGACCGGGTAACGGGCAAAATAGCAGAGTTTGCCCCTAAAGCAAAAATTATTCATCTGGATATTGACGCCGCAGAAATGGGAAAAAATGTCCGCGTTAATGTTCCTTTGGTAGGGGACATAAAGGAAGTAATAAATTTATTAATCAGCAACCTAAAGGCTAAATTACCCGGTGCCTGGCAAGAACAAATAGGCCATTGGAAAAAAGAGTTTCCTGTTTATTACGCAGAAAACGGACATTTAAAACCCCAGCAGGTAATCCAAGAGATTTATAACGTGACTAAAGGTAAAGCCATAATTACTACCGAAGTGGGTCAACACCAGATGTGGACAACACAGTATTATAATTTTACCCGGCCGCGTTCCTTTATTTCCTCTGGCGGCTTAGGCACAATGGGATTTGGTTTACCTGCGGCTATTGGTGCTCAAATTGCCTGTCCGGAAGCAGTAGTTTTTAATATTGCCGGTGACGGGAGCATTCAAATGAACATTCAAGAACTGGCTACCGCCGTTAATTATAATTTNNAATGGCAGGAATTCTTTTATAACCGTCGTTATTCATATACCGAATTAGTAAATCCGGACTTTGTTAAGTTGGCTGAAGCATACGGAGCCGTTGGGATAAGAGTAACTGAGCCTAAAGAGGTAACCGGTGCCTTAAAGAAAGCTATGGCGGTAAAAAAGCCGGTGGTAATAGACTTTGTCGTAGAACGGGAAGAAAATGTTTTACCCATGGTGCCGCCTGGTGAAGCATTAAGTAAAATGTTAGGGTAAACGTAGCGGCAATTTCAGAGGTCGAAGGTTGGAAGTTAGAGGTTAAAAAGTCAGAGGTCAGAACTTTTTGTTTCCGACTTCCGACGACTGATGACTGACAACTGATGGGAGAGGGATACTTATTATGCGTCACACTCTTACTGTTTTAGTGGCCAACAGTCCCGGCGTCCTTTACCGGGTAGCCGGCTTGTTTAGCCGGCGGGGCTTTAACATAGATAGCTTAGCAGTTGGTCAAACGGAAAACGTAAATATTTCCCGGATGACCATAGTGGTGGAAGGTGATGCTTTGGTTTTAGAACAGGTGACCAAGCAACTCCGAAAACTTATAGACGTGATTAAAGTTAGTGATATTACGGCCGAAGAATTTGTGGCCCGGGAATTAGTTTTAGCTAAAGTTACCGCCAATCCCACCCAACGAGGGGAAATTATGCAAATAGCCGATATTTTTCGGGCACGTATTGTTGACTTAGGCAGACGAACCCTTACCCTGGAATGTACCGGCGATGAAGCAAAAATTAAAGCCTTTGAAGAATCCTTAAGGCCTTACGGAATAAAAGAGCTTGTGCGCACGGGTAAAATTGCCCTGCTTCGTGGTTCTAAATATACTAATGTAAATAATATTAAAGAGGAGGCCATGTAATTCTGAGTTCTAAGTTCGAGGTAAGAGATTTTTTAAAAAGGAGGATACGTAATTGAAGGTTTATTATGACCAGGATGCCAATCTGGAAATTCTAAAAAACAAAACTATTGCCATACTGGGTTATGGAAGTCAAGGCCATGCTCAGGCCCAAAATTTAAACGACAGTGGCCTTAAAGTAATAGTAGGGCTACTTGAAACAGACCCTGGTTGGAGTCAGGCCCAAAAGGACGGGTTAAAAGTTACTACCCTGCCTGAGGCCTCAAGCCAAGCGGATATTATTCAAATGCTTGTGCCAGATGAGGTGCAACCGGAAGTTTACCGGGAAAATGTAAAAGCACATTTAAAGGCAGGTAAAGCTTTAATGTTTTCTCACGGATTTAATATTCACTTTGGGCAGATTATCCCTCCGCCTATGGTAGATATATTTATGGTGGCCCCTAAAAGTCCGGGACACCTCTTGCGGCGTATGTATAAAGACGGCCTGGGTACGCCGGCGCTTATTGCCGTGCAGCAGGATGTAAGCGGTCAGGCCAAGGAAATGGCTTTAGCTTACGCCAAGGGAATTGGTTGTACGCGCGCCGGAGTTTTTGAAACTACCTTTAAGGAAGAAACGGAAACAGATTTATTTGGCGAGCAGGCAGTACTTTGCGGAGGGGTCAGTGAATTAATTAAAGCCGGATTTGACACCTTAGTCGAGGCGGGTTACGCTCCAGAAATTGCCTATTTTGAATGTCTCCATGAGCTAAAACTCATTGTTGACTTGATTAATGAAGGAGGCTTAACCTGGATGCGTTATTCAGTTAGCAATACTGCTGAATATGGTGATTATATGTCCGGAAAGCGAATCATTAATAAGCATACCCGTCAGGAAATGAAAAAAATACTGGCGGAAATTACTTCAGGAGAATTTGCCCGGCAGTGGATTTTAGAAAATCAGGCTAACCGGCCTATGTTTAACGCCAGCCGCCGTCAAGAAGCAAACCATTTAATCGAAAAAGTAGGCGCTAAATTACGTAAAATGATGCCCTGGCTTAATTCGAGGTTCGAGGCTTGATGTTCGAGGTTCGATACTTGTTGGAATTGGCGTTTACGTCAATTCCTTCTATTCGAACTTCGAACGTCGAACCTCGAACCTCGAACCTCGAAAATGAGGGGGATTATGTTTTGGAAGTTATCGCCGCTCAGGCACTGATTCAGGCCTTAGAACAAGAAAATGTGTCCGTAGTGTTTGGCTACCCTGGGGGGTCTATTCTCCCTGTTTATGATGCTCTTGCTTCCTCCACGATAAAGCACGTTTTAGTAAGACATGAACAAGGAGCTGTTTTTGCCGCCAACGGCTACGCGCGGGCTACCGGACGAGTAGGGGTATGTATAGCTACTTCCGGCCCGGGAGCAACAAACCTAGTTACGGGAATTGCTGACGCTTACATGGATTCCGTTCCTTTAGTAATTTTTACCGGCCAGGTGCCAACCACCCAGGTGGGTACGGATGCTTTTCAAGAGGTAGATATTACGGGTATTACGGTACCCATTACCAAACATAATTATCTGGTTAAAGACCATAGAAAATTACTCCAAACTATTAAAAATGCTTTTTATATTGCCGCTACAGGTCGACCCGGGCCAGTACTTATTGACTTGCCCCAGGACATGTTAAAAACTAAAATAAGCTTTCGTTACCCCAAGAGCGCTTCCCTGCAAAGTTACAAGCCAGTTCTTGAGGGTCACTTTGGTAAAATTAATGAAGCGGCACGTTTAATTAATAAATCCCGCCGCCCCGTTATTTATGCTGGCGGAGGTATTTTAATTTCTCAAGCTTGCGAGGAACTAAAACAGTTGGCTGAGGTTATCTCTGCTCCGGTAACCAATACCTTCCGGGGACTTTCCTGTTTTCCTGGTGAACACCCACTTTTTTTAGGCATGTTAGGTTTACACGGAACGCGCTACGCTAACCTGGCTGTTAACGAATGTGACCTTTTGATTGCTTTAGGAGTGCGTTTTGACGACCGGGTAACAGGCAAAGTAGCCACTTTTGCTCCTGAGGCAAAGATTATTCACGTAGATATAGACCCGGCAGAAATAGGTAAAAACGTCCGTATCCAGGTACCTATTGTTGGTGACGTTAAGGTTGTTCTACAAGCCTTATTGCCTTCGCTTAAAAAAACAGACCGGACCGTATGGTTACAACGGATTGAGGAACTGAAAAGTCTTTACCCCTTATTTTATCAACAGGAAAATGTTTTAAAGCCCCAATTTGTACTGGAAGAATTATACCGTTTGACTAACGGAGAAGCCATAATAGCCACCGATGTAGGTCAACACCAAATGTGGACGGCCCAGTATTACCGGTTTAGAAAACCAGGGACAATTATTTCTTCAGGCGGGTTGGGGGCGATGGGTTTTGGTTTGCCTGCCGCCATTGGGGCCCAGCTTGGTTTCCCGGAAAAAAAAGTTATTTTAGTTACCGGAGACGGCAGTTTTCAAATGACTATGTCTGAATTGGCCACCATGGTGGAACAAAAATTACCGTTAAAAATTTTTATTTTAAATAACCAATCTTTAGGAATGGTGCGCCAACTGCAAGAGTTTTATTACGATAAACGTTACTTTGGGGTAAATTTTGAATTTGTTCCTGACTTTGTGATTTTAGCCAAGGCGTACAGAATTCCGGGCTATAATATCAATACCCCGGATGAATTAACGCAGCGGCTGCCTGATATATTAAACACACCGGGCCCGGCACTGGTCAACTGTTTAATTGATCCCCGGGAGAACGTTTTACCTATGGTCTTAAATGGTCAAATTATTACAAAAGTTGAAGAAAGTTAATTTTTATTTTAGGAAACTATTTTAATTTAGGACGGTGAACTAATAAATGCGAGTTTATATTTTTGATACTACCTTACGTGACGGAGAACAGTCTCCCGGCGTAAGCCTTAACGTTAAAGAAAAGCTTCAAATTGCCAGGCAGCTAGCCAGGCTAGGGGTAGACGTAATTGAGGCCGGTTTTCCTTTTGTTTCGCCAGGTGATTATGAAGCGGTAAAAATAATTTCCCGGGAAGTAAAAGGAGTTACGGTAGCAGGACTGGCCAGGACAAATTTTAACGATATTGACCAAGCCTGGGAAGCCCTGCGGGAAGCAGAACAGCCTAGAATTCATACTTTTATTGCTACTTCACTTATTCACCTTCAATATAAACTAAGAATGACGCCGGAACAGGTAATTGAAGCCACAATTGCCGCCGTAAAACGGGCTAAAAGCTATACTTCCGACGTGGAATTTTCCGCTGAAGACGCCTCGCGTTCAGATTTAAATTTTTTATGTCAAGTGCTGGAAGCAGCTATCGCCGCCGGGGCCACCGTAATAAATGTTCCGGATACGGTAGGTTACGCTACGCCAAATGAATTTGCCCATTTTATTAGCGAAATCAGGCAACGCGTAAAAGGAATAGAAAAAGTTATTTTAAGTGTACATTGCCATAATGATTTGGGATTAGCCGTATCTAATTCTTTAGCCGCCGTAATGGCCGGGGCGCAGCAAGTCGAAGGAGCCATTAATGGAATTGGGGAAAGGGCCGGCAACGCGGCCATAGAAGAGATAGTGATGGCCTTACGTACCCGGCGCGATGTTTTTCAGAGTGAAACGAACGTCCGTACGGAAGAGATTTACCGGACCAGCCGTTTAGTAGCTAATTTAACGGGAATGAACGTCCAGCATAATAAAGCAATAGTAGGTAAAAATGCCTTTGCCCACGAATCAGGAATCCATCAGGATGGGGTAATAAAAGAACCAACTACTTATGAAATTATGCGTCCGGAAATGGTGGGGGTTAGCCATAGCGACTTAGTCCTGGGTAAACATTCCGGTCGTCACGCCTTTCGGTTGCGTCTAAATGAATTGGGATACACTCTTAGCCCGGAAGAATTAAATACAGCCTTTGAAAGATTTAAAAATCTGGCTGACCGGAAAAAGGGAATAACGGACCGTGACCTGGAAGCTATTGTAGAAGAGGAACTCCGTTTAATACCGGCTAAATACAATTTGGCTTACCTGCATATTTCCAGCGGAACTACCATAATACCCACGGCTACAATAGGTTTAAAAATAGGAGAAGAGGCCTGTGTAGGGCAGGCTTCCGGTAGAACGGGCTTCCAGCCCGTTGGTCTGCTCGAAGAAGCGGCCTGTGGCAATGGACCGGTTGACGCTATATGTAAGGCAATTGATAAGATAACTGGTTATTCTTGTACCCTGCTATCGTGGGGGATAAATGCCGTGACGGAAGGTAAAGATGCTATTGGTGAAGTAACCTTAAAGATTACCAGTGAACATAATAAAAAAACCTATATCGGAAGAGGTATCAGTACCGATGTTTTAGAGGCTAGTGCCCGTGCTTACGTAAACGCGATAAACAAACTAATTTGGGAATTAGGTGAAGGTAAGCTCCCTAAAAATTAGTTGTTCATATTATAATATGATATATTAAAAATTACCTAACATATTTCTTTTTCCTTCTGCTTCGGGCAGGCAGGATGCCTACCCTACAAGCCTGCCCTACTATTTGACTTACAAAGAAAGGGGAAGTACCATGGGGTAATGTTTGGTACTGACGGGGTACGGGGGGTAGCCAACCAGGAATTAACTTCAGAATTAGCCTTAAAGCTAGGGCGGGCAGGAGCTTATGCTCTTTGCCAAAATATGCCTAGAGGGCATCTGGTTATTGGCCGCGATACACGAGTTTCGGGAGATATGTTGGAAGCAGCTTTAGTTGCCGGAATTTGCTCGGTAGGGGTAAGTGTCCTAAAAGTAGGGGTAGTACCTACCCCAGCCGTGGCTTATCTTTGTCAGACCCTGGGAGCAATGGGAGGAATAGTTATCTCAGCATCGCATAATCCGGTTATTGATAACGGCATAAAATTTTTTGACGCCCGCGGTTTTAAACTAACTGACGAAAAAGAAGAGGAAATTGAACAATTTATGCATTCTGAAGCAAACAAAATTCCTGTTCCCGTAGCTGGTGAAATAGGGCGGGCGTATAACGCAGAAGATGCGGCGGAGCGTTATATTAAATTTTTAAAAGACACGGTGCCCGTTGATTTAACTGGCTTAAAAATTGTAGTTGACGGAGCTAACGGAGCAGCCAGTCAAATTGCTCCCAGGCTGCTGTTTGAGCTAGGAGCGGAAGTAGTTCCTATTTACTGCAACCCTAACGGAGTAAATATTAACGCTGTTTGTGGTTCTACTTATCCGGCCTCTTTACAGGAAAAAGTAATTGCCTGTAAAGCTGATTTAGGGCTGGCCTATGACGGAGATGCAGACCGGTTAATTGCGGTAGATGAAACAGGGGAAATTGTAGACGGGGACCAGATTATGGTTATTTGTGCCAACCAAATGCGCAAAAAAGGAACCCTGGCTAAAGATACGGTAGTAGTAACAGTCATGAGTAACCTGGGACTGCATCTGGCTCTAAAGAAAAACCAAATCAAGGTAATTGAAACTAAAGTGGGCGACCGGTACGTGCTGGAGGAGTTGCTTCGCCTTGGGACTAATTTTGGCGGGGAGCAGAGCGGTCACATTATTTTCCTTAATCACAGTTCTACGGGTGATGGTATTTTGACTTCTTTAAAGTTGTTAAGCGTAATTAAGGAAAGCGGCGCTTCCTTAAAAGAATTAGCGGCTCAAATGGAACGCCTGCCCCAGGTATTAGAAAACGTACCGGTAAGAAATAAACAACAAGTAATGGCCAGCCCGGTATTAAAAGAAGCCATCCAGCGAAAAGGAAGGCTGCTGGCAGGAAACGGCCGGATTTTAGTGCGGCCGTCCGGTACAGAAGAGGTAGTAAGGATAATGGTTGAGGGGAGGGATATTGCGCAACTGCGGGAAATTGTAAATGAACTGACCGCAGTAACGAAGGAGTTAGCCGGTTAAATTTCACCTAAATGAAAAATTAAATTTGAAGCGCCAGAACCGGCTGATTTAGGGGTTATCTGACATCAGACAACAGACTTCCAATGTTCAGCCGGTTGACGAGGAGGGAGTTAATCGAAGTTTTCGGCGGATGCTCCCTGGTTTAGCTGCAACCGTTAAAGGTACCACAAAACTGACAGGTGACTGTCAGGACAAAAGTGCCAGGCAGAAAAAGTAAAAACCTGCCTATTCGGTCGTCAGTCGTCGGACATCGGACGTCAGGAGATTCGGACGTCAGTCGTCGGACGTTAGTCGTCAGGAAATTTTGACCCGACCAACGACGTCAGGAGATTTCGACGTAAAATTGTTTAAGTTTATAAATGGTTATTGTTTTTCTCCTGATGTCTGATGACCAACGACAGAAATTTTACCGGGGTTTTTGCCCTGGTAATTTATTTTATGTAGGGGGTATAGCTATACGCCCTTACTGGCTGGCAACTAAGGAAAATTTTTTAAGGGGGCAAAAATTAAATGTGCGGTATAGTTGGTTATCTGGGTTTTCAACAGGCTGTTCCTGTTTTATTATACGGCTTACAAAAACTTACTTACCGGGGCTACGATTCAGCAGGTATTGCTGTTTTAGAAAACGGAGGAATTTTAGTAAAAAAACAAGCCGGCAAGTTAACTGTGCTTGCTGAAGAACTAAAAGATAATTCTTTTCAGGCCAGGGTAGGAATTGGTCATACCCGGTGGGCTACTCACGGGCGGCCTTCTATTATTAACGCCCACCCCCATACGGATTGTTCCGGTTGTTTTGCGGTAGTGCATAACGGTATTATAGAAAATTACCTTGAGCTAAAAGGATGGCTTATTGCCCAAGGTCATACTTTTTCTTCCGAAACGGATACAGAAGTACTCCCTCATTTAGTAGAACACTATTACCGGGGCAGGCTGGAATTAGCAGTCCACCAGGCCATTGCCCGGGTCGAAGGTTCTTACGCCATGGTAGTTTTAACCGTTCACGAACCAGGTTGTCTTGTGGCGGCGCGCCAAGACAGCCCCTTAATTGTAGGGCTGGGAGAAAATGAGAACTTCGTCGCTTCAGACGTGCCGGCCCTTTTAAAGTACACCCGCCAAACCTATATTCCTTCTGATGGGGAGATGGCCATAATTACCCCGGAGAAAGTGGGAATTAAAGACCACCAGCTTAAGTCAGTCCAAAAACCAATCTTTGAAGTAAAGTGGGAAGAGGCGCAGGCCGAAAAAGGTGGTTTTGCCCACTTTATGCTTAAAGAAATTTATGAACAGCCGCAAGCCATTCAGGAAACTTTAAGGGGGCGGCTGGCGCAAGATAATACGGAGGTAACCCTGGGGGGATTATCGTTGGCCGGGGTAAAAAAAATATTTATTACCGCTTGCGGTACTGCCTATCACGCGGGTCTGGTGGGAAAATACGTAATTGAAAAGCTGGCCCGCCTGCCGGTAGAAGTGGAACTGGCGTCAGAATTCCGCTACCGCCAGCCCTTAATTGCCCCGAAAACACTGGTTTTAGTAATCAGTCAATCCGGGGAAACCGCAGATACACTTGGCGCCCTGCGGGAAGCCAAAAAAATGGGGGCGCCGGTGGTTGCCGTAACCAACGTGGTGGGTAGTTCGGTAGACCGGGAAGCTGATTTTAACCTATACACCTGGGCTGGTCCGGAAATTGCCGTGGCCTCAACCAAAGCCTATACCACCCAGTTAATTACCATGTACTTACTGGCTCTTTATATAGCGGACAAACAAAAAATTTTGCCGGCCGAAGAAATACAAACCTTAATAAAGGAATTAAAAAATTTAAGTCAAAAAGCAGCCGAAGTTTTACCCCGGGCGGCCATATTCAACCAAGAACTGGCAGATAGGTATGCTCAGAAAGAAAATATCTTTTTCATTGGACGGGGTTTGGATTACGCCGTAGCTATGGAAGGGTCTTTAAAGCTTAAAGAAATTTCCTATATTCACGCCGAGGCTTATGCAGCCGGAGAATTAAAGCACGGGACTCTGGCTTTAATTACAGATGGAGTGCCGGTTGTTGCTTTAGTAACTCAAAGGGCTTTGCTGGAAAAAACGATTAGCAATATTAAAGAAGTAAAGGCCCGGGAAGCAACCGTTATTACTTTTGCCGCTACGGGTTTAAAAGAAGTAGAGGATGTGTCTGACCACGTATTTTACCTTCCCCAAACCCATCCTTTGCTTAGTTCCGTTTTAGCCGTGATTCCTTTGCAGTTATTGGCTTATTACATGGCCGTAGCCCGGGGCTGCGATGTTGACCAACCCCGCAACTTGGCCAAAAGCGTGACGGTAGAATAAAAGAAAGAGCTTTTGAAGTCGACTAAATCTCAAAGGGCCAGGCACGAGAGGCCTGGTCCTTACATAATTATCTTAATATGGGTTTAAGTGATACTGGGATTGCAATTGTTCGATGGCATATCTCAACCCGTTTTTGTTCAGGAATATCTATTAAACGGTTGATTTTCATTATTTGCCTCCTTCACTTACTTTCCTATGGCCACTGTCTTCAGGAAATTTTTCGTGGATTTCCACCAGGTTTCCCTTTTGATCATATATCTCCTGGTAAACTTTATTGTTTGCTCTGATCTATCCACTTCTTTAACGTATTGTGCCCTCCATCCGTGTTTTCCCTGAACTTCATAGAAATATCGACGACCACCGTCTAGAAGTTCATTCCATGAGCGGAACTTCTTTTCGTTTTCTGTACGCTTATTGGTCATAAGGGCCTTTCTCCATTGTTTCTCCAAGGTACTCTTGATGTCTTTGGAACTTTTTATCAGTACACTATATCCTATAAATGGAGGCAATACCCGTCGGATGCTTAGAAACCGAGGTTTCGGTGAAGCGAGGGAAAGTAAAAAGACGTAAGATTGTGCGAAAACCAACAATTTACATGTAATCTCAAACAAAAATAACTGTTTCAATCAAGAATCTTTCGAAAGAATGTAACAAATATAGTATAATTAAGGCATAACAAATAACGAGGTGCTTTAGATGCCATATGTAGAAGGTGAAGACAGAAACCAAATAAAGAAAAAATAAGGATTATTCGCGGGTATATTCTTCTGCGTGTTTGCAATGATCAAGAAGCAAAAGAAATTAAAAAAGGTTTCGGCAAAAGAGAAGAAATAATAGAATACTACCAGAAAAATGTTCTTATCCACTTTGCCGTCTCCAAAAAGCCAGGAGATGAAGGCGGATCAGGAAGGGTGGTTATTGACCAGGTGGAACTGGTTAAGTGAAGCACGCAGGGTAAGATTTTATCAAACGGAAAAAGAATGATATACAACCCACAAGATTTTTAAAATAACCAGTATCAGTGACGAGTTTTACATGCTCGTCGACTGGCCGTTCTTCTTCGCCATCAGGGATAACGAGACGGGGAGCGTCCTGTTTCTGGGTTGTGTTGCTGACTCGCAGGAGTAGCGGGTTTTCGCGGAAAGGATGTGCGCGGCAAGTTTGGCGATTCTGCAGGCAGCTTCGGGCGCACGAAGGGGGGTGAAAAACAAAAGCCTGCAAGCGGAAGATTATTACGGGCGGTTTTGGAACGGCAGCGGAACGGGATAAGGATTGGTATTTACACTGGTTGGCTGGTAAAAAATTTGCACAAAAGCTAGGAGGCGCTTTTTATGCGAACAAAATGGAAAAGCTTGCCGTGGGTATCTGTTCTTCTGTTTATATTTATGGTGTGGTTCCTGCTGCTTCCGGCTGGTCCGGCGTTAGCTCAGATTCTCGAGTATGATATCAGCTCGCGTGGCCAGGGCGGTGTGACGCCCGGCGGCCCGCCCAACGGCGGCTTCGAGACCGGCTACCTGACCGGGTGGAAGAAAGATTACAATTGGTCTGAGGGGCAGGGTTCCCCGCCGGACCATGTCTGGGAGGTCAAGGTTGGGCCGGAGTACGCCCATAGCGGTAACTTCGGCTGCCGGGTTTACAATGCGGATAACTACTGGTGGTCGGGAGCCTGGCTGATTAGCAATGATTTTACCGGCAAAAGCGCGGGCTACAGCATGTGGCTAAAGCTTGCCGGCGGTTGCACCACCTATTAGTCGGGGGTAAACATCGACATCGCAGACGTAGATAAAGACGGTAACGTGGTCGGCCACGTCTGGTATGAAGGTAACGAGACAGGTGACGTCTATCCCCACCCCGGGGCGGGCGGCGTCGACAAGTTCTTCGTCATCAAGAAAGAATGGGGCTGGAAGGAGTACCGCTTCGACTTCACGGATGACTACAAAGCGAAGTACGGGAGGGCGCCCGGGAACCTGCGCCGCATCGTCGTCAATGCATACCAGGATACGGACTTCTGCGACGTCTACGTGGACGACATCCAGGGGTACGGAAGCACAGAACGCCTGCAGGTCATTGAAGGCGATACAACTCTTTCGTATGCAGCTTCCGGTACTATTGGAAGTGCATCATTTGATACCGGGTGGGTTCCGCCTGGCGGAGTAAGCTTGGTCGAAAAGTGGTATTTTAGACTCTCTATGATCCTCGGCTGGGAACCCTTTACGGAAAAATGGCCGCTTCGCTACGCCGTAGCTTGGGATCCTGGTGAGGTCTATCCTGGGAACAAATTTTCCGTCTACGTAGCGGTCAAGCCTTATGCACCCCAGCAAGGGGCTCCTGACAGTCTTGTGTCTACGATATCGCCGTTAGGCCCTTCGATCGAATTAAAAGCAAAAAGGTGCATAGCGAATCTACCTTGTACAGAGTTTAGCGTATCGCCAACGGATGCTATTAAGGCCGTTGACGTGAGAAGCCGCGAAAAGGCCCCTTTGGCAGGAGAAAAACTGCTTGCTCAAGGGGACGACGTTTCCATAGTAGATTTTGGGATTCCTGAAACACCGGTAAGCGCTGGCCATTTTGGCGGGCGGCCTGAGGTCAAAGTCAATGGCGAGAGGATAAAAGTTGTCTACAATCTTAAGCTTAATGGCAACGGATTCAAATCTGGTGAGGTTTCGTTAACTCGCATACCCTCAAGCTGGTTGCCTTCCCAATGGTCAGATACTGAACCCGGCGTCCAAACAATTTGGGTAGACGTCCCGTCACAAGCCAAACCAGGCGATAAGCTTACCCTAAACATAGCTGGTTTTCAACTTAATGCCGCGGAGTATAACCGGATTAACTTAACATTAAACGTCTTGGGATATGAGCTCTGGAGCCATGCATTTGACTGGAACCAAGTAGGCAACTCAAACGCGCGGTCTCCTGAAATAAATATTGACTTAAATGTTGTGTCGGCTCCATCTGAAGGCGGCGGAGGCGGCGGTCAGCCGCCAGAGGTCTGCCGCTTCAAGCTCGGCAGCAAGAGCTACACCGCAGGTGGGAAGACCTACCCGATGGACGTGGCGCCCTACGTAAAGAATGACCGGAGCTACGTTTCCATCCGCTACCTGGCCAACGCCCTCGGGGTGCGCGACCAGGATATCACCTGGAACCCGGCCACAAAGACAGCGATGCTGAAGAAGGGCGACACCACCCTTTGGTTCATTTTGGGGAGCCGGGTGATGAAGAAGCAGGTGGACTTAATAGCCCCCGTCACCATCCAGATGGACGTGGCGCCGGAGATCCGAAACGGCCGTCTCTGCCTGCCAGCCCGCTACGTGGCCGAGGGTTTCGGCTTCCGAGTCGAGTGGGACCCGGCTGTGGGAGCTATAATCCTAAAACGCGAGGCCCTTGTTACCCATCCGGTTGTATCACCGGCAGAGGCCGTGGCGTTGGTGCGAGCGCACCCGGCGGTGAAGCGCTATTTGGAGCGGGTGAAGCAAAAAGGCGGCAACCCGCGGGCTGATTTCGACCACGAAGAAGGAGACCGCTACATCGTGCATGTTTACGAAGTGGTCAAACATCCAGAAGGAAGCCATACTGCTACCTTCGGCTGGTTCGCGGTAGAGAAGGGGACCGGGTTACTCCGTCCTGTAAAAGTATAATTTGTAGTTCGTGTTTTAACCAGCCAAAAATACAATCCTGGGAATGGTCCGACCGGCACCCCCGCCCGGTTCGTTCAGGTTCCACGGAAGAAACTTGCGAAAAATTTGTGAAGGGGAGGAAAGCGAAATGGCCGACGTAATCGATTACAAGATTTATGGAGATGAAATGCAGATTGTGGAAATAGAACTGGACACCAGCGAAGGGGTCCGCGCCGAAGCGGGCGCCATGTTATTTATGGAGGACGGTATCGAAATGCAGACCTCGGTCGAGGGCGGCATCTTCAAGGGCTTCAAACGGATGCTAACCGGGGAGAGCTTTTTCATCACCACTTTTCTGAACACCGGCCAGGGCAGAAGGCGAGTCGCTTTTGGTGCCCCGTTTCCGGGGAAGGTCGTGCCCTTGGATTTGGCCAGTCTTGGGGGAGAGTTTCTGTGCCAGAAGGATGCTTTCTTGTGTGCCGCCCGGGGAATTGACATCGATATTGCCTTCACCCGGCGGCTTGGTGCAGGGCTTTTTGGCGGCGAGGGTTTTATCTTGCAGCGACTCACGGGCGACGGGCTGGCCTTCGTGCATGCCGGCGGCACAATCATTAAGAAAGAACTGGCTCCCGGAGAGTGTCTGCAGGTAGACACGGGTTGCCTGGTTGCCTTTGTTCCCTCCGTAGACTACAACATTCAGTTCGTCGGGGGTTTTAAGAATGCGCTCTTTGGCGGCGAAGGAATCTTTTTTGCCCGCCTCACCGGACCGGGCATCGTCTACCTCCAGAGCCTGCCCTTTTCCCGCCTGGCCGACCGGATCATGGCGGCGGCCCGCTTCCAGCAAAGAGACGAGCGGCGGGGAGCTGCCAGGCTGGGCGGAGGCATCCTGGGAGGAATTTTGGGCGGAGACAAAAACTTTTAGGTACCGGGGGGCGATTGCCGGAGCGGCACCGGAGCAGGTGGTGAATTGCTCCGGTCACCCTCTGGTGACATACGAAAGGTGAGGTGGTCGATGATGAAGTTAAAGATTATGCCAGATAAGAGGCGGGTTGCCGCGATCAAGCGCAGGGGTATTGTGGTCCTCTGGTTTATTGCAGCGGCCGTCGTGGCCCTCACGGCGCTTGTATTTGGGGGTTCCCGGGCATATGCGGCAGAGGGTCCGGCCCGCTTCTGGATCGGCCGGATGAGCTATGAGGCTAACGGCCAACAATACCCCATGGATGTAGCCCCTTACATCAGCGAGGGGCACACCTACGTCCCGGTACGTTACCTGGCCTATGCCCTGGGCGTGCCGGAGGAAGACGTTCGCTGGAACGGCGCCGCGGAGACGGTAACCCTGCGCAAGGAAGACGTAACCCTGCGCCTCAAGCCCGGCAACCTCCTGATGGAGCGGCAGGTGGGCGGAGGGTCTCCCGTTTCGGTGGTGATGGATGTCGCCCCGGAGATGAGATTCGACCGCGTTTTGCTGCCGGCCCGCTACGTTGTGGCCGGCCTGGGTTACATCGCAGCGTGGGAGCCGGCTACTCAGCAGGTGACCCTGGTCCCCGGTGAGATTGCCTGGGCGGAAGAGTTGGTCTTCGCCCCCAACCCGGTAGAGCCGGACAAGGGTTTGAGTATTCTGGTGCACACCAGTGGTCCTGCGTCGCGGCCGGTGGTGAGGCTAAAAGGCGTCGGCGGCACGGGTGAACCGAACGTATACTGGCGGCAGACGGATAAAATAACCCTTTCCCCGGGCGGCCTCGGGGAATGGGTGGCGGGATTTTTTCCCCCTGGCCAGGCCGGAGTTTACCCGGCCGAGGTCACGGTGGAAGGACTCACCTTTACCGCCAAGGACTGGCTTTTAAAGGTTTACCCGGAGGGGTTTCTGAACCAGCCCGGCTACACTACCCCGGAGGAGGCCGTGCGCGCCCGTTTTGTGCAGGACTTCAAAGGGTGCTCGCTCCGTGAGATTGAGGAGCGCACGCTTCTGTCGGATGACCTCCGCGACCCGCGTTACCATAAGCTGTTTCTGATAACCTTTTACCAGCCCTATGACGGCCCGGTGCTCCCAGCGGGTACGCATTCTTACTTTTATTATGTTCTGCGTGATGGTCCGTACGGCCTCTGGCGCGTGGCAGGAGGCAGCACTGGACCCTAAAAAAATAAAGGGGGCAGGGAGAAGTGAAGCACCGCGTGACGAAAAGAGAAATTGCTTTGGCTCTGGTTCTTGCTGTGGCCTGCGCCCTATTTTTCCCGGGCGTGAACCGGGGAAGCGCCATGGTGCCCGAGGTCCGGTTCCGGGTAGGAAGCACGGCGTACGCCGTAGGCTACCAGGACGGCCCGGTGATGCTGGTACGGATGGACGTGGCGCCCTACCTGCGGAGCAGCCGCGTTCTGATTCCGGTGCGCTTCCTGGCGCAGGCGCTGGATGTACATGATGAAGATGTCATCTGGGAGGAGAAAAACCAGACGGTTACCTTGAAAAAGGGCGAGGCCGTGGTCTCTTTTACCGTAGGCAATCCGGTGATGGAGAAATGGGTGGGCCCGGCCGCTCCCGAACTCGTGGTCATGGATCTAGCACCGGAGATTACAAACGATCGCGTCTGCCTGCCGGCGCGGTGGGCGGCGGAAGGCTTTGGCTGCCAGGTGCGGTGGGAACCGTTTGAAATGACGGTGATCATTCGCAGTAAGGGCGACGGGGAATGCGAATAACCCCGCCGCCAGCAAAAATTGCGTCAGCAGGGGGCCGGGGGCGAAGGCTGAAAATAGGGAGGGTCAATTATGCGCAAGTTGTTGTTCGTCTTTATGTCCTTGCTCTTCGTGATTGCCGGCTGCGGGCGCAGCGGCCCGAGAGGAGCATCGGGCGGTGGAGCACCCAAACCCGCAGCCAACAGCCCCGAACAGGTGGTAACCGCCTACCTCAACGCCATTGGGCGCAGCGACTACAAAAGGGCGGCAGGGTATCTGGAGCACCCGAAGGCGGTAGTCTGGCCGGCTATCAGTGCGTTGGAGGAAACCTTCAGCGCGATGGTCCCGCCAGACGTGGTACGTCTGACCGGCGTAGCTGCGGGGCCAACTCTTTCTGTGAGCGATCAGGGCAACAAGGCTTGCAGCCTCGCGCGGGCGCACATCGCGCCCAGCAAAGAGGCGCACCGCTGGGGCATTGGGGAGGAGGGAGACTGGCGGTTCGCCTTCTACCTGATCAAGCGCAACGGGAACTGGCGGCTCGCCCGCGGGATGCCCATTTCCACAGAGCTGGCCGATTATTTGGCAGGCAACCGCAATCTCTTCCAGAACGTGGTCAGTGAGGTACCCGCGGTTGCGGAGCGTGGTAAGGGGCATAAGCTCGCATTTGATCTCCATTTGCCCATGGCGCTCGCCTTTGTGGAGGAGGTGAACGTAGCCCTCCTTCCGGAGCCTAGTACGGAAAAGTACCCTTATAGCTATGAAGTGGCCTTTTCCACCTATTGGTACGGCCCCGGCAGACAAAAGAACCAGATGGGCCACTTCGACCAGACAGCGGAAATCGACCCGGAGACGCCGCCCGGGAAGTACCGGATCTACCTGGGGCTGGGCACGGAGCCGCCCCTTTACTGGGCAGTCCCGCCCTACGTGGTGACGGTGAAGTGAGGAGGTGGCTCTTCTTATGAGCCTATTCATGAAACTACCGCCAAAGGCAGGCCCCGCTATGCTTTTTCTTGCTGCCGTTTTTCTCCTGCTGCTGGCGTTTCCTGTCACGGCCCGGGCCGACAGGGGGGTTATCTACACCGAACCGGTTGCGCTCAGCGAGCCGGGACAGAAGGCCTTTATCGTCTTTAACGGCACAGAAGAACTGCTGGTGCTCGCCACAGATGTTCAAGCCGCGCGGGAGACCGCGGTACTTGAGTTCACGCCCTTCCCGGCGGAACCGGTGATGATGCTGGCGCCGGACGGGGCTCTCGACCGGCTGCAGGAGGTTTTAAACACCCATCACGTCGCCTACCCCCAGCTCCTCCAGGCGGAACCCGGCAAAGCGGCGGGCGGCGGCGAGTCCGTGGAGCTGCTCCTGCATAAACGCCTCGGTATGCACGACGTGACCGTGGTGCGGGTGAAAGACCCGGCGGCCTTCGTCGCGTGGGTGAGGGCATATTTCCGCAAGAACAGCCTCCCCGTGCGGCAGCTGACAGCCCAGGAAGAAACGGTGGTGTCCGACTATTGCCGGCGCGGCTTTAGTTATTTCGTCTTCGACCTGGTTCGCTTCGGAAAAGAGGTGCAATCCGTGCCGCCGCTCGCTTACTGGTTCAAAACGCCGGCCCTTTACTACCCGCTTAAGGTGACCGTGCTTTACAGCGGAACCGGGCGGGTGGACCTGGTCTGCTGTGGGGACGGGCGGATTCTAGACCGGCTTGACTACCACCTTGACCAGAGGGTGGCGGCGATACCCTGGCGGGACTCGAATAGGGTCACCCTTAACGCCGCGGAACTCACAGCGGTGACGTCGGAGGTGGCCAAGATAGTGACTGGAGAGCAACAGCTCCAGGCCTTCCGCTACGAAGGTCCTCTTTCCTTCCGGGCAGACGTCTGGGTGGACCCGCACGAGGTTTGGGTAGAGGTGAACGGCCGCCCCCTGGAACTGGATGTGCCGCCTGTGCTCTCCGGCGGCGCGTGTTTTGTCCCGACAAAGGCGGTCTGGGAGGCCTTGAACGCTCAGGTCAGGTGGGACTCGGCCAACCACGAGGTAGTGGTGGTAAAAGACGAGCTTACCTTGCGGCTCCCCGTTGATCCCGTGGCCATTGTTGAGTATGACCCGGAGAGCGGTCAAAAAGCGCTCCGCTACCGCTACGTGGCCTACCTGAACGGCGAGCGCCGCGACCTTTCCGCTCTGGCCGCGGCTTATACCCCTGGCGGCCGGGCCTCCGAGGTACCGCTTCGTATAACCAACGGCAGGCTTTTGCTACCGGTCAGGCTTGTGGCCGGGGTGTTGGGAGCAAAGGTGAAGTGGGACGATAAAGAATGGAAGGTGGGTATTACAAGCGGCATTTTCGCAGGCGATTGATGACTTGACCCGGAGGTTTTTGTAACCCTGCATGAACAGCCGCTGCGTTGCCCAGTAGACAGGGGGCTAAACAGCTGGTTAATGCAAAAGAGGGGAACTTGGACGAAATTGAAGTTCCTATTGACCCAAAAACTGTGCTCTTTATAATTCTCTTTATAATTATTGTAATTGAGTTATGAAGACTTATGTGCCAAAGACTGTGTCTGGTTTAGGTTCAAGTGGTTCATCAGAAAAAGTAGTCCGGCTAAAATTAAAACAAAAGGATTCAATGAATCCATAGAGAAATTAAATAAAAGGCTTAGGTCCAGCAGGAATTTCGGGGAGGCTAAATGCATTTCATCCAGGATAAAAACGGGGGTTATTCTTTTGTCCTGGAAAAGCTTTAGCACCCCCTGCTGGATCTGCTCAAAAAGGTCAATCTTTCTAAACCCCGGCTCCTCACTCAAGCTCCTTGCCAGGCCACGATAAAAGTCCATCACTGTACCTGTTGACAGAGGTAGGTAAACCACTTTATACAAGGCCGGGTTAAGACTTGAAGCCAGGTTACGCAGGGCAAATGTTTTACCCGAACCCGGCTCACCCACCAGCATGCCAATTCCCCTTGTGTTAGTCAGCAGCCTGGCCGTCGCCTCATTCCAGCTCTTGAAAGCAAAATAATCTTCTGGTTTAATTTCTTTGGTGAAAAGATCTTTATACAAAGAGTAAAAGGCTTTATACACGATCTCCCTCTCCCAACATGCTGGCCAAAGACAAAGATTTTTCTTTTTTCACGCGGGCATTGTCCGCTAAATTAACCGGTTTGGCTACGGCCACTTTTATGCCATCAGAAAAAACAAACACCTGGCTTAAATCCTCTGGATCAAAGCGAATTTCTATCTTTTGGCCAATGAACTGGGGAGGAACCTCGTAAAGCCTTTAGTTTACCGAGATGGTAGCGTCATGGTTCACCTTACGTTTTTCCCTCTTCAAGAATAACTCTTCTAACGCTTTGGGATCTTCCACCAATCTCACCTCGGTAGTGTCAATACCTTTGTGTAAAAACTTTTACCAAACAGCTTCCCTCTAAATAGACTTATAGAATAACTAACCTAAAATGATAAAAAGTATTAAATTTAACCAAACCAACTTAAATTAAAACCTATGAATTAAAGCCCATGAATTAAAACCCCATGGCAACCTTTTTCATCTAGCAGCATTTTTTTCACTTCAACAACTTGGCCAGTTTTTTTAACTCATTGTTTGTTAATTCCTTGTATTCAGCAATCCTCTTCGCGGCTATCTTGTAAACCCTTAACCCTACCCGTTTCCCAACGGCAACCACGGCCACAAAAACAATTTCTTCTTTTGTGAGGTAAATCAAGCGGTATCTTTGAATGTTGATTTTTCTCAGTCCAATCAGATCGAGGCCCAATTTTTCGCCCAAGGGTTTTCCGTAGCGCAAAGGGTCAGTTTCGAGCTTCAATGCCGCCTTGAGCACTTTTTTCCGCTCGCTTTTATCAAGATTTTCCAAGTCGTCAACCGCTTCGGGGAACCATTTAACCATCCACCGCATTATCCGGCGTCCCTTCGAGTTCTTCACGGGTCAAACCGAAGCGTTTTAAAACGTCGTCGGTGTCCATCAGCGCTTTTGGGGATTTAAAGTGTTCGACGAGGCGGCGAATGGCTACAACTGCATGGTAAAACTCTTCTATTTTCTGTTCTTCCATGAGCAATTCCCGGTAATCATCAATGTTGATAAGGACCGCTTCGACCTCTTGTTCCCTGGTGATAAAAACAGGATGCTTTTTGATTTTTTCCAGGTAGGCTCCCAGGTTTTTGCTTAGTTTAGACGAGGAAACTAATTGGGATGGGCTGAGCAAAACAGGATCCTCCGTATCGTTCATGATCGTTGTGTTCATCTCTCTCCTTCTCCTTTCCGTAAATATTGTATTCATTTGGTACGTAAATTATACATCTTTTCTGAACGTAATTCAATCCTCTTAAATTGTATTAAGCTAAGGTGGAAAATATTTCCTTAAACCATTAAAAACACCAAAAGCAATTTTTTCGTAAAAAGTAGGATTACGCAGCAAGCCTTCCTCAGTCCAGTTGGAGATGGCTACCGGCTCCACAATAATACCAGGTATATTTTCCAGATAACATAATTGCTGATCTACTTTAATCCCGCGTAAAGGTCTTTTAATTTTCCGCGCTAATTCGGTATAAATGCATTGGGCTAAATAAAAATTATTTTCCGCCCGCGGGTTATATTTTAGGGCCAGGCCGCTAACTTTTGGATTGGCGCCGTGATAAACATGAAAGCTAATAAAAACATTAGCCTCAAATTTTTTGGCCAGTAGAAAACGGTGAGTCAGAGGAATGTTTTGGTCAGTTTCCCGGGTAAGTAAAACCTGAGCTTTGCTTTGCTCCAGCAAGTCTTTTAACTTTCTGGCCATGGCAATTACCACGTCTTTTTCAATTAAACTTACCGGACCACGGCCACCATAATCATCACCGCCGTGACCAGGGTCAAGGGCAATGATTTTATTTTTAAAGACGTGCTGGATAAAAAGACGGTCAAAAGAAAGAATTGTCCTGGCCGGAACCCCTGGTTTAAAAGAGATTTTGCAAGGCATAGGGTAATTTAAATAAATATGTACCCCGACTACATCGTGAGGTAATTGCTGGATAACAATTTTCTCTATTAAACCATCGCTGGCTTCAATTGTTTGCGGAGCCATATTAGCCCGGGCAAATAAAATATTAAAAAGAACTTTTTTTTGATTAAGGTAATCTAACTGGTAAGGAAATAATTGGGTAGATTCAATAATTACCCGGGATACTGTTTCATTTATTTGCCAGTTGCATTGACTCCAAAGGTTAGTAATACGGCATATTTTTTGAGGCATATTCTCCACCCTCAATCTTAATAATTTAAATAGCGGTAGAATGTTTTGTTATTGTCGTTTCTTCCCCACCCTAACCCTCCCCCTTTAANNTTTAAAGGGGGAGGGTTAGGGTGGGTTTGAAGATAAAAATGTTTAACTATACCAGCATAAATACTCCAGGCCAGCTTACTTTGGTAACCAGGATTTTGCAGCCGTAAAAGTTCCTGAGGATTACTAATAAAGCCTACTTCAATAATAACCGTAGGAACTTTAGTTTGACGTATAAGGTAATAATGGCTGTTCGGTAAAGGAACACGGTCATTGTTTTTTATTACCCGGTTTAATTCCTCTTGAATACTGGCGGCAATTTTTTGGCTGGCGGGACGTTCAGCCTGGTAAAATACCTGACCACCACACACATTGGGATTGGGAAAACTGTTAACGTGGATGCTTAACATTAAATCTACTTGTAAATGATTGGCCAAAGCGACCCGACGAGCCAGGTCCTGTTTTTTCTTAGCATAAAGGCTGGTTATTTCAGGGTCACTTAAGTCAGTGTCTTCTTCTCTGGTCATCATCACCCGTGCCCCGCCTTGACGTAAATAGGTAGCTAAACGGTGTCCAACGGCTAAAACAATGTCTTTTTCTAAGACCTCGTTTTTCCCTACGGCCCCAGGGTCTACTCCTCCGTGACCAGGGTCAATTAAAATAAATTTATTTGCCAGTGACCAGGAAAAAGTGCTAATATTGACGTGGTATAAACCAACCGTAAGGCGAAAAATTTCGAAAAGAAGTAAGATAAAGAAGGCCAAGCTAAAAATTTTAAGCCGTTTAAAACGGAAAAAAAATATTTTTATGCCAAACCCACTCCTACAATATAGAAACTTAATTTTATCTTAAGGAAAATTAAATAAAGCATTTCATTAAAGTATATGGTGATTGAAACAAGGAATTCCTTAAAATTGGCTAAATAATCAGCCTTTGGTTTAAAAGTAGGGTATGTACGGTGAAATTGTATAAAGTTGACGCTATTGTGCTCCGGTCAGTAAACATGCGGGAAGCTGACCAGATACTTACTTTATTTTCTTTGGAACGCGGCAAAATAAGGGTGGTGGCGCACGGGGTATGCAAACCGACCAGTAAAAAACGCGGAGTGGTCCAGCCTTTTTCTTACACCCGCTTTCTCTTGCGTCAGGGACGAGAATTAGATTCAGTCAGTCAATGTGAAGGCCTGGAATTGTTTGGAGAGTTACGACAGCAGCTTAAAAACTTAATTTACGCTATTTACTTGACTGAAATGGTTGATGCCTTAACCATGCCCGGGGAAGCCCAAAAGGAAATTTTTTGGTTGCTTTTAAACACCCTTCGTCTTATGTCCGGTAGTGACCAGGAATTATTGACGCGTTTTTTTGAGGTAAAATTAGTTAATTGCTTGGGGTACCGACCTTTTCTGGATGAGTGCGCTGTTTGCCGAAGTTCTTTAAATAACGGGCGGGTTGGTTTTTACCCTGCCGCCGGTGGTGTTTTATGCACCGCTTGTGCCCGTAAAGAACCCCGTTCTTTTTGGTGCTACCGAGGAACAATTGCCTTGTTAAAACTTTTTTTACGCTGGCCTCCGGCAAAACTGCGTCAAATCAAGGTAAATCCCGAATTAAAAAAAGAAATGCGGTTAATAATGCAAAAGCACCTGGAATACCACCTGGAACATCAGCCAAAATCAGCCCGTTTTCTGGAACTCATGTATAAAATCTAATTCTCTGGGTTTTAATATAATTAAAAAATAATATCTTTAAAGGGGGAACTTATAAGGTTATGAACAGTGAAGAGCTGGAAAAAATTGACCTATTGCGCTCCCGGATGGAAGTTGGTTACCAGGAGGCTAAATACTTGCTGGATGCAGCAGATGGCGATATTGTACAGGCCTTAATTAAGCTGGAAGAAAGAGATAAAGCTAAAAGCGAAAAATCCCATTTTATGGAGTGGTTGCGGAAAAGCTGGCGAACGAAAATTAAAATTAACCGGGGCGAACAAACAATTTTAAAGTTACCGCTTGCCGCAGGAGCCTTAGGTTTAGTAGGGGTTTTAACCAGGCGTGAATTGGCACTCTTGGGAGGGTTATTAGGTATTATAGCTTTAGTAAAAGATTATACCCTGGAAGTTGATCTTCCCGAAGAAGAAGTTTCTTTCACCGAAACCCTTTTAACCCCTTCTCAGACTTAGATTTTTTATTGACTTTGCCCTGTAAGTTTGGTAAATTAGCGTACATGGGGGAGATTATGAATTTTCAAGACCTGATTATGATTTTACAGCGTTTTTGGGCCGGGCAAAATTGCCTTATTCAGCAGCCTTATGACCTTGAAAAAGGGGCAGGAACTATGAACCCGGCTACTTTTTTAAGGGTGCTTGGGCCAGAGCCCTGGCGAGTTGCTTATGTTGAGCCTTCAAGAAGACCTACCGACGGCCGCTACGGGAAAAATCCCAACCGCCTGCAGCATTATTATCAATATCAGGTAATTTTAAAGCCTTCTCCGGCCGATGTGCTGGATGTTTACCTGGAAAGCTTAAAAGCAATTAATATAAAGGTGGAACATCATGATATCCGTTTTGTGGAAGACAATTGGGAGTCTCCTACCTTAGGCGCCTGGGGATTAGGCTGGGAGGTATGGTTGGACGGGATGGAGATTACGCAGTTTACTTATTTTCAGCAGTGCGGGGGGCTGGATTGCCGGCCGGTATCAGCAGAAATTACTTACGGTCTGGAACGGTTAGCCACGTTTATTCAAGGAAAAGACAGTGTTTTTGACCTTGAGTGGGTGGACGGTATTACTTACGGCGATATTCACCACCAGGGAGAAGTAGAATATTCCTGCTACAATTTTGAATTAGCTGACGTAGAAATGCTATTTAAGTCTTTTGAAATGTACGCCCAGGAGTGCTTAAAACTGGTTGAACAGGGATTGGTCTTTCCGGCTTACGATTATGTTTTAAAGTGTTCACATACCTTTAATTTACTGGACGCACGTGGCGCCATTAGTGTTACCGAACGAACCAGTTTTATCCACCGGGTCCGCAACCTGGCCCGTCTATGTGCTCTTTTGTATTTGGAGCAGCGGGAAAAGTTGGGTTACCCCTTTTCAAAAAAACTCAACCGTGAAAGTGTGAACTAATGGAACAGAAAGGCAAAGATGAGTGTGACTTTTTATTGGAAATTGGGATGGAAGAAATGCCGGCCCGTTTTCTTGATTCAACCTGCCGGCAACTAAAAACAAAGGCGCAAAAATTTTTCCAGGAACAGCGCCTTATTTACCAGGAAATCTTTACTTTCGGCACCCCCCGTCGTTTAGTCTTATATGTTCAGGCTGTGGCTTCTTTTCAAAAGCCTGATACGCAAGAAGTAAAAGGACCAACGGTCAAGGTGGCTTTTGACCAAGACGGGAAACCAACTAAAGCAGCTCTTGGCTTTGCCAAAAGTCAGGGGGTGGATTTAAAAAGTTTAACCGTAAAACAGGCCCAAACAGGAGCATATTTATTTGCCGTGAAACAAACAGAAGGGAAGCCGGCGCGTGAGGTGTTGCCCAAGCTTTGTATTGAACTAATCAGTAGTTTAACTTTTCCTAAGCCAATGCGGTGGGGCAACTTGGAGGTGCGCTTTATCCGCCCAATTCGCTGGCTTTTAGCTCTTTATGGAAAAGAGGTTATTCCTTTTTCTTACGCGGATGTGACTAGCGGGCAAATTACTTACGGTCATCGTTTTTTAAACCCGAAACCTTTAAAAATAAGCGAACCAGGGGAGTATTTTTCTAAACTAGAGCAAGTTTATGTTATTGTTGACCAAGAAAAACGCCGGGAAAAAATTTGGGCCGAGGCTCAAGAAATAGCTCTTCAAGAAAACAGCCGGTTAAAGGTTGACGAAGAACTTTTAACGGAAGTAACTAATTTAGTAGAATACCCTACTGTCTTTTGCGGCTATTTTGAGCCTGCTTTTTTACGCCTACCGCAGGAGGTAATAGTTACTCCTTTAACTATGCACCAACGCTATTTTCCTTTATATGATTCCCACGGAAATTTAAGGCCCAAGTTCCTGGCAGTAAATAATGGTACCAAGGAAAATATTGCTTTTGTCCGAGCCGGCAACGAAAAGGTTTTGCGGGCCCGTTTAGCCGACGCCTCCTTTTTTTGGGAGGAAGATTTAAAGACACCGTTGGCCGAAAAAGTTGAAGCCTTAAAAAAGATTGTCTGGCAAGAAAACTTAGGTTCGGTATACGAAAAAACCATTCGAATAGAAAAATTAGTAAAACATATTACTGGTATTTTGCAAACAGATTCTCTAGTTACCCGCCAGGCCTTACGGGCCGCTCACTTAGCCAAAGCAGACCTGGTCACCAATATGGTTTACGAGTTTCCTGAGTTACAGGGGGTTATGGGACGTGAATATGCTTTACGTACTAATGAGGAGCCTGAAGTGGCCCAGGCTATTTTTGAGCATTATCTACCACGTTTTACCGGTGATATTTTACCCGATACTCTCCCAGGCTGTATCTTAAGTCTGGCCGATAAACTGGATAGTCTTACCGGTTTTTTTGCCGCGGGTCTGAAGCCTTCTGGTTCTGAAGACCCCTATGCCTTACGGCGACAAGCGCTTGGCCTATGTCATCTGATCATGGAAAAAGAATTTAATCTATCACTTTTTGATTTAATTTACCAGGCTTACGCCGGTTATCAAGGAAAGGTGGGGTTAAAATTAACTTTACCTGAAGTAACGGCTGAACTAAAAGACTTTTTTGCCCAACGTCTGCGAGGTATTTTTACCGAGCAAGGGGTAAGCTATGACCTTACCGAGGCTGTTTTGGCCGCCGGTTTTGATAACTTAACCGATACCTGGCATAGAATGAAGGCCCTAGTGGCTTTTCGCCAGCACGTGGCCTTTAAAGGGGCAATCACCGCTTTTAACCGGGCGCATAATTTGTCTAAAAAACACCAAACAACAGCTTTTGATTTAGCTCTTTTAAATCATCCGGCAGAAAAAGAGTTATACCAAAGCCTGGTTAAAGTACAGGAAAAAGCAAAAGAAGCCCAGGCAAAAAAAGATTATTTAGGGGTTTTATTAGATATTGCTGTTTTAGAGCGGCCAATAAGTAATTTTTTTGACCAGGTAATGGTAATGACGGAGGAAGAAGAATTACGCCACAATCGCTTGGGGATCCTTAAAAATATTGCTTCCCTTGCCCTGCCGGTTGCCGATTTAAGTAAAATTGTTTTAGAGTAGGGGCGTTAAATATAACGCTTTCTAAAAGTTTTTAATTAATTTAAGAAAAAGTATACTGTATTAATAAGGCTATCTCTGTTTACATATAAAATTAAATCATATAATTTATATTAAATTAATAAATAATAGTCAAAAAACGAAGGGTTATAAGCGTAGGGACGTTAAAATTAACATCCCGAAAAGGAAGATTGTATATGGAATTGACCAAACGTCAAGCGTCTATTTTAGAAATTGTTAAAAAGGAAGGGCCAATTACGGGGGAACAAATTGCCGAGCGGCTTTCCATTAATAAAGCTACTCTGCGCTTCGATATGGCTATACTTACCATGTTCGGGTTATTGGGGGCACGTCCGCGGGTAGGTTATTTTTATTTAGGGCGCACTTTAAATCGTATTATTGCGGAAAAATTACACCAAATTAAAGTAGGGGAAATTAAATCCATTCCCGTAGTTATTTCAGATCAAGGTTATGTTTATGACGCGGTGGTAAAAATGTTTATCGAAGATGTAGGGACCTTAATAGTGGTAAAAGAAAAGGGTTTATTAGAAGGGGTAATTTCCCGCAAGGATTTGCTTAAAACCACTTTAAGCAGTCCCGATATTCAAAAACTACCGGTAAGTGTAATTATGACCCGGATGCCTAATATTATTATGGCCGAACCGGAAGAGCCAGTCTGGCTGGCGGCAAAAAAATTAATTGTTCACGAAATTGATGCTTTACCGGTGGTCCGCCCTATAGCCAGTACTAACGGCAAAAAAGGCTTTGAGGTAATTGGAAGAATTACCAAAACGAGCATCACCCGCCTATTTGTAGAATTAGGGGAAGAAAGCTAAGGAGGAGATGGATAATTTCTGAGGAAAAGAAGTGGCCAATTGTTTATATTATTTCTGATTCGATTGGGGAAACGGCGGAGTTAGTAGTTAGGGCCGCAAGCAGCCAATTTAACGCTGGGACGATAGATATTCGCAAAATTCCTTTTGTTCACGATCCCGCCGAGATTACTCAAATTATAAAAGAAATTAACGCTTTTCCAGGGGTTATTGTTTATACCTTAGTCTTGCCTGAATTACAGGAGGTTTTAGAAAAAGAAGCAGCTAAGTATAACTTGCCCACAGTGGATATAATGACCCCTATGCTCAATGCTTTGACCAAGATAGAGGGAAAACAACCCAAAGGCGAACCCGGTTTAATGCGTAAAATAGACGAGGAGTATTTTTATAAAATGGAGGCCATAGAATTCGCTGTTAAGTATGATGATGGCCGGGACCCCCGCGGGATTGTCCGCGCGGATATAGTGGTGGTTGGCGTAAGTCGGACTTCTAAAACCCCTTTATGCATGTATCTAGCGCACAAGTGCATAAAAGCGGCTAATATTCCTTTAGTACCAGAGATAGCTCCTCCGGAGGAAGTTTTTCAAATTCCTCATCACCGGGTAGTTGGCTTGACTATTCAACCCCAAAAACTGGGAGAAATTCGTACTGAGCGTTTAAAAACTTTGGGTCTGGCTCCAAATGCTGATTACGCAAAGATGGAGCGCATTTTAAAGGAATTATCTTACGCTGAGGAAGTTATGCGGCGAATAGGGTGTTTTGTAATTGACGTAACAAATAAAGCAGTGGAAGAAACAGCCAGTCGGGTGCTGGAATTATACTATAAGGAGGAAAAACATGGTAAATAAAAAATATGTTTATCTTTTTGAAGAAGGCCAGACAAATATGAAGGAACTGCTGGGCAGTAAAGGGGCAAATTTAGCGGAAATGGCCAATATTGGGCTGCCTGTGCCGCCAGGAATAATTATTACTACCAAGGCCTGTAAAGAATTTTACCGGGCAGGGAAAAAGTTTCCCGCTGGTTTTGAAGAAGAGATTTACGCAAAAATAAAGGTCTTGGAAGAAAAAACAGGCAAAAAATTTGGGGACCCTGAAAATCCTTTATTGGTTAGTGTACGTTCTGGGGCGCCAGTTTCTATGCCCGGTATGATGGACACGGTCTTAAACCTTGGTTTGAACCGCCAAACAGTAAAAGGCTTAGCCCGATCTACTGGTAGTGAGCGCTTTGCTTTAGATTGCTACCGGCGCTTTTTAACCATGTTTGGTGACGTTGTTTTAGGGATTGACCGGGAGAAGTTTGAACATATTTTAACGGCTTTAAAAGAAAAAAGGGGGGTCTCCTTTGACCATCTTTTAACGGCTGCTGATTGGCAACAAGTGGTGGATGCTTTTGAGACGTTAGTGGAACAGGAAACCAATCAACCTTTGCCTGACCAGCCAATGGAACAACTTTTCAGGGCCATTTACGCCGTGTTTAACTCCTGGAACAGCGACCGGGCTATTGTTTACCGCCGGGTGAATAAAATTCCTGATGATTTAGGCACGGCGGTTAATATCCAAATTATGGTTTTTGGTAATATGGGCGAAGATTGTGGTACAGGGGTGGCTTTTACCCGTAATCCGTCCACCGGGGAAAAAGAACTTTACGGTGAATATTTAATCAATGCCCAGGGCGAAGATGTGGTGGCCGGTATTCGTACTCCGCTGTCAATTGGCGCCTTAAAAGATGAAATGCCGGCAATCTACGACCAGTTCAAAGCTGCTTGTGTATTGTTAGAAAAACACTACCGCAATATGCAGGATATTGAGTTTACTGTAGAGCGCGGTAAGCTTTATATCTTACAAACTCGTACGGGCAAACGTACGGCTCAAGCAGCCGTTAAAGTAGCGGTGGATATGGTAAAAGAGGGCTTGATTACCAAAGAAGAGGCTATCTTGCGGGTAGAACCGGCTCATTTAGATTCGATTTTGCACCGGCGCATTGACCCGCAGGCAAAATTAGAGGTAATAGCCAAGGGATTACCTGCTTCACCTGGTGCGGCCAGCGGAAAAGTTATTTTTGACGCTGATGAAGCCGAAAAGCTGGGCAGTGAAGGGGAAAAGGTCATTTTAGTCCGGACAGAAACTACGCCGGATGATATTCACGGGATTGTAGCCGCTAAAGGAGTTCTTACTTCCCGGGGGGGAATGACCAGCCATGCGGCCGTGGTAGCCCGGGGAATGGGCAAGCCCTGCATTTGCGGGTGTGAGGCTTTGCGCATTGACTATGCCGCGGCCAATTTTACGATTAACGGCCTGGTGGTAAAAAAGGGGGACTTAATTTCCATTGATGGGGCAACAGGACAGGTAATGCTGGGGGAAGTGCCCATGCTAGATCCGGAGCTATCTCCGGAATTTATAGAATTGCTACAGTGGGCTGATGGAATTCGGACCCTTGGCGTCAGGGCTAATGCCGATACGCCGGCTGACGTCTTAAAATCACGTGAACTTGGGGCCGAGGGCGTGGGTCTTTGTCGGACTGAGCATATGTTTATGGCTCAGGAGCGCTTGCCTATTGTTCAGCAAATGATTTTGGCTGCCCGACCCGAGGAAAGACAGAAAGCGCTGGATAAGCTTTTGCCCATGCAACAGGAAGACTTTTACGGCATTCTTAAGGCCATGACTGGTTATCCAGTAACCATCCGGTTACTAGACCCGCCGCTGCATGAATTTTTACCTGATGCCGAAGAACTGGTAGAAGAAGTTTCGCGCCTTCTTTACACTGAAGGTGATCAGGAAGAGTTAAAGAAAAAGAGGGACTTGCTGAAAAAAGTACGTGCCTTAGCGGAATTTAACCCCATGTTAGGACACCGTGGATGCCGGTTGGGCATTACCTTCCCTGAGGTATACGCCATGCAGGCAAGGGCAATTTTCCAAGCTACGGCCCAGCTTATTCAAGAAGGATACCGCGTGATACCGGAAGTAGAAATTCCCCTGGTGGGAGAAGTTAATGAATTAACTGTTCTGCGAGACCTGGTTACGGAAATAGCCGTAAAAGTCAGTCGAGAAACCGGGGTGAAGTTTGATTATTTGGTGGGCACAATGATTGAAGTACCCCGCGCTGCCTTGACGGCAGAGGAAATAGCCAGGGAAGCAGATTTCTTCTCTTTTGGAACTAACGACCTTACCCAAACTACTTTTGGTTTTTCTAGAGATGATGCCGAAGCAAAATTCCTTCATGCGTACATAGACAAAAAGATATTGCCAGATAACCCCTTTGCAGTTTTAGACCGCTCAGGGGTAGGGAAATTG
This sequence comes from Firmicutes bacterium UBA4795, assembly GCA_002402825.1. Classification (GTDB taxonomy): domain Bacteria; phylum Bacillota; class Desulfotomaculia; order Desulfotomaculales; family Nap2-2B; genus SCADC1-2-3. The sequence goes on along the minus strand of DHGP01000027.1, from coordinate 41,473 downwards.
ATGCAGATGACCGTAGAACTGGGACGGCAAACTAAGCCTGACCTGGTTATTGGTATTTGCGGTGAACACGGTGGGGAACCGGACTCTATTGAGTTTTGCCACCAGATTGGCTTAAATTACGTAAGCTGTTCCCCTTACCGGGTTCCAATTGCCCGCCTGGCGGCTGCTCAGGCAAAAATAAATAACGAAAAAAGGGGGAAATAACCGGTAGCCGTTGCATTAAAATGGTCAGTATGGCGTTAAATTTAACGCCCCTACATTGGCCCTTGTCTACGCGCTGCCTGGCTAAAGGATTGGCTATTGAATATATAGAAATTAAAAATTTAGCGGAAGCATCCTCAGAAATAGCTAAAATTGGGGCAGATAAAGTCGGCTGTCAGGTAATGGCTCCCAAGGCAGTATTTCGTGTAATAAAAATAAAGGACCTTACCGCTACCCAAGCTCTTATTTTAAAGCAAGAAATGCTAAGTCAAGGTGGAGAGGCAGCAGTAGCCCGGGGGGTAATAAGCGGGGCGGTCTCTCGTACCGATGTTCTTTTAATGGGCACTTTAAAACAATACGCTGCTTTGTTGATTAAGCTTAAGCAGCAGTCATTTGGCTTGGCAGCACTGGCCGGGCAAATCCAAGAAACACTAAAAAGAACCGGTGATTTTATAAATGACTATTTCCTACCGTCAAGCACACCAGAAAGCGACCAAAAAAACAAGGTAAAAGATAAAATTTGCCTGCAAGGGATGCAATTTTACGCTTATCACGGGGTTTCAGCCCCGGAGCGTGAACTGGGACAACAACTAGAAGTGGATGTAGAGCTTTTTGGCGATTTAAAGGCCGCCGGAAAGTTGGATAACCTGGAGCATACGGTAAACTATGCCGAGGTATACCAGGTGGTGCAAAAAGTGGTTACTAATTCTTCCTACAATTTAATTGAAGCATTGGCCGAAGCTGTAGCTACGGCAATTTTAGCCAGGTTTAAGGTTGCTGAGGTATTGGTCCGGATTAAGAAACCGGGTGCCTTTATTCCTGGTTGCCTAAGTGGAGTGGTGGTTGAAATACGCCGCCACCAATAAACCAGGCGACATTTAGCAAATGTCAAATTATAAGGTGATGGTAATTATTGCTAATACAGTGTATCTTAGCCTGGGCACAAATTTAGGGGATAAGGAAGCCAACCTTATCGCAGCGTTAAAAAAATTAGCCGGTCATTCAGAAATTAAGCTCCAAAGAATTGCTCCTTTATATAAAACTGCCCCGGTTGGCTACCTCAAGCAAGCCTGGTTTTATAATACCGTTGCCGAAATATCCACTACCCTTTCACCCTTTGAGTTGCTAGCTTTTTTACAGGACATAGAAAAGCAGTTGGGCCGGATACGCACTATTCCATGGGGACCGCGGATTATCGATTTGGATATAATTTGGTACGAAAATGTAAATCTATGTACCCGTAAGCTAATAATCCCCCACCCCAGGCTGGCTGAGCGTGCCTTTGTCCTGTTCCCTTTGACGGTTTTAGCCCCGGCTTTAACTATTCCTGGTAAGGGTAAGATAGCGGACTTAGCGAAACTCATAAGCCAAGAACAAGAAATTAATTTAAAAAAAATAATAAAAATTTCTTGACAATTTGTTATAAATAGATTATATTCTTTGCATAATTAAATAAATAGTTAAAAGATTATAACAATTTAAAGTAAAAAATTGGGAGGTTGTTTAATGACCGTAAAGTACAGTAAACAAATAAGAATTCCCTCTATAGATCCATATTTTTTTGCTCCGGAGGAAGATATTGACGCCTTGCTTAAATTAAATGAACTATCTAAAAAACATCCCGTAAACATCTTAATTACAGGCAGACAAGGATGCGGAAAATCTTCCATGGTCCGGCAATTTGCCGCTTACTTTAAGCGCCCTTTTACCGTATTCCAAATTGGCCTTCTTTCAGAACCAGGGCAGCTTTTTGGGGAACAAAAGCTAAGGGAAGGAGAAACCTATTACCAAGAATTTCTTTTTCCTAAGGCTATTTCTACTCCCTATTGCGTTATCCACCTAGAAGAAATAAACCGTCCTGAACATCCAAAGGCCTTAAATGAATTATTTTCGGTGCTTTCAGAGGACAGGTCCATCTGGGTGGATGAGCTAGGATTGGTAGAAGTAGCTGAAGGAGTTACTTTTTTTGCCACCATGAACGAAGGGGACGAGTTTTCCGGCACCGAAACATTAGATGCGGCTTTAAGGGACCGATTTTACGTTATTAACATGGACTACCTTCCCTTTGATGTGGAAAAGCAGGTTTTAACGCTAAAAGCAGGGGTAAATGAAGAACAAGCGGAAACCATCCTTAAAATTGTCCATAAGCTAAGAAGCGACCATAACGTTCCTATTGCTGTTTCCACCCGCCACAGTTTAATGATAGCTGAATTAGTAGCTATGGGCGCAACAATTAGGGAAGCAGTTATGTACAGCTTACAAATATCAAAAGATATCTTAGAATCTTTACTGTTATCTATTCACGTGGAAACAAAAGATTTGAGAATTTTAGAAAATAAGTATATTATCTTTAAACCAAATTCTATAAGCAGGTGATTTTATGTTAAACTCAGCAAAAAGCCCTTTATTTACAATTAACCATAATATTTACTCGGGGTATTCTGAATACTGGCGAAAAAATAAAGCTACTTTAGAACATGAGGAACTGGCTTGCGCTCTAAGAGCCTTGCGGAAAGTAGGACAATATATAGCGGCAAACATGAAGACTATTGAATGGCTGGGTATGTCTAAAAAAAGTGCCGATAAGTTTTTTTTAGATGTAGGTTTTGTTAAGGGAGAGTACCCTGTTCCACCAGGTAAAATGGATATTTTGGTCGGGATAACCGCCCACGAAGCTTTTCACTGTAAAGAATTAAGCGATTGGGTTTGGATAAAGGCGGAAGAAAAAACCAAGGAGTTGCCCCGAAAATATAAAAACAATTTACTTCGTTTAATTGAGGTAGGTGAGGATATTTACGTTAATAAAGTAGCTAAGGGATCAATTTGGGAATATTACCTGGAAAAGGCCTGGGGCTACTGTATCCTAAAAGAAACAAGGGACCTGTCCTTGCCTCCTACCGCCGAATGCCTTTTTCAAATTTGGGAAGAGATAGTTTTAGAAGGCAGGTTTAGCATTGAGGTTAATTATCACCACGATTATTTAAAGCCTTTAAGTATTCTTTTGTCTTATGTAGAGAAAATTATTGCTTGCGGTGAACACAAAAATTCAACTATGGAAAAAAGTGAATACCGGGCAAATCTTTACCTTGAAATATGGGATAAAATATATGAATGCATTCAGGATTGGGAGTACGAAGCGCCCTTTGATCCTACCGGAGTAAATATTCCTGATGAGGTGGGGCATAATGTTTGGTGGTGGCCTCACGTATCTCATTCAGATTCTAAAGAAGAAAGCGTTCTTAATGAAGCACCGCCTAATAAAGAGACGACAGAAAATGAGGTAGACGAGTTTATTGACCAACAAGGCGATGACTTTGGGAAGCTAACCAAAATAAAACCAATGGATATAATGCCTCAAGAGCAGGCTTCGCGTCTTAAGGCTAGCTTAAACGTTCTTGAGAAAGATAAAAATAAAGACATGAACCCTCTTATTGAAGTGGTTACTGGAGAAGTAGTCACGGATCTTTTGGAAACGCGTTTTTGGAATTCTACTATGCCTTGCAATAGAAGATCAGACCCGCTTTTAGTAAAAAGATTAAAGCGTATTTTTGAAGCCCAGGTTTCTAAAGCCCCCCGTGTCAATAGAGGATTATATTCAGGTAAAATAGATGGGCGCAGGCTTTATAGAGCCCCCTTAAACGGGAGAGTATTTAAGCAAAAGGAGTTGACCATAAAAGACGCCTGGAATATAACCATTTTAGTGGATGCTTCTTTATCTATGAGTGGAGTAGAAGGAAAAGAGTGGGAACTTACGGAAAGTACCTTTGTGTCTTTGTATGAGGCAATAAAGGGTTCACGAAACAAACTGGACATTTTATGTTATTTTGAAAGAGCAAAGTACTGTGAAATTTTTAGATTGCTTCACCATGACAAATTATATTCTATTGTTCCTAATGGGCGTACCCCTACCGGGCAGAGTATAGTTGCGGCTGCCCTAACTATTCCCAGGGATAAAAAAAGGATGATTTTACATGTAACTGATGGTGAGCCTAACAGCGGAGGAGTTAGCGTAGAAAAAGCAGTTAAATATTGTCAAAGAGAAGAAATAGAACTAATCACCATTGGTTGTGGTTATAACGAACAGCTAAAAGAACAGTTTCAAAATCAATATAAGGAAAATTTACTTTTAATTGATACAATAGAACAACTACCTCGGGGATTAGAAGCCTTACTGCGTAAAAGACTATTAGCTTATGTTTAAATATAATCAAATAAACAAAAAACTTGCTTTATTTTTTATTTTTTTGATACAATAAAAAAGCAACAAGTTGTTAATATTTTAAATGTTGTAATTGCGCCTGTAGCTCAGGGGATAGAGCGCTGGCCTCCGGAGCCAGGTGCGCAGGTTCGATTCCTGCCAGGCGCACCAGAAGTATGTGTACCGTATAAAATTAAAAAAGGAGGGGGCAATAAGGAAAAAATGGACAGGCTTAAAGACAGGGTAGTTATTATTACCGGAGCAGGAGCAGGTTTAGGTAAAAGTTACGCAATGGCTATGGCTAAGGAAGGTGCGGCTATTGTAGTAAATGACTTTGTTGCTGATTTGGCAAACGGGGTCGTAGATGAGATTAAAGCTATGAATGGGAAGGCAGTAGCATGTATTGGCGGTGTCGGAACAAAGGAAACGGCGGACAACTTAGTAGCTACAGCAGTTAAAGAGTTTGGTACGGTTCATGTTTTAATTAATAACGCTGGTATTACAAGAGATAACCTACTGGTAAGGATGACGGAACAACAGTGGGACGACATTATGACTGTTCACCTTAGAGGCACTTTCCTTAATACTCAGGCAGTAGTTAAGTATATAATTGATAATAAAGTAGCCAAAGGCAGGATTATTAATATTACTTCACCAGCCGGTCTTTATGGCAATATTGGCCAGGCCAATTATAGTACTGCCAAGGCGGGAATTATTGGCTTAACAAAATCAAACTCTCGTGAGTTAGCCCGCTATGGTATTTGTGTTAATGCAATTGCTCCGGCGGCAAAAACAGCCATGACCGAAGCAATTCCCGAAAAGACCAGACAAATGTTGTACGATAAATTTGCCAAGGAAAGTACTATTCAAAGAATGGGTGAGCCGGAAGACGTGGCTCCGATAGTGGTGTTTCTTGCCTCAGAAGAATCACAGTATGTTACAGGGCAGATAATTGCAGTTGCTGGTTCAATAGGAATAATGTAAATAATTAACTAAAATAAAAACAGCGGTAAAAGTTAATACCGCTGTTTTTATTTTAGGTTTATTTATTTTTTATTGGTTCTGTTAAATTTGAAGGCCAGGCTGTAATTCCCTGATAGCGTGCTTGTTGGAGTAAAGTTATATAGCGTCTTTCCGCAGTCATAATTTTTAAGGCCAAATAGTCTATTAATTCCCGGTCAACAAAATCATATTCTCGCAGGGCATTATGCCAGTTTAAACGGGCCTCATTTATATAGTCAAACAAGGTAGGTTGCTGTTTTTTTATTCCAGAAAAAAGATAGGGTGAAGATCTTTTTTCTATCTGGTGTTTTATTTTAAATAGCATAATATTTACGCAATAAAACCAAATTTTTAGTCCTTTCTTTAACTGGTGCTTTAACCTAAACCAAAAGACGTAAAAATTCATAAGGGCACCTCTTTTATATTCTAATTTTATTTTTATGCGTTCAAACCAAAAAACTTGCTTAAGACGGGTTTTATAAGTTGTAAATTTTTAAGGAAATAAAATCAAATAAAAAGCTTTAAGGAGGAATATATTTTGGCCAGCGAAAATATTCAAATCTTAAAAGACGAAAATTTTAAGGAGACGCTAAAGACATCGAAAATCCCTGTTCTGGTAGATTTTTGGGCTGAATGGTGCGCCCCCTGCCGGATGATAACACCTTTAGTAGAGGAAGTAGCTGCGGAGTACAAAGGTAAAATTATGGTAGCTAAGCTTAATATTGACGAAAATCAAGCTACCCCGGCTGAATTAAAAATTTTAAGCATTCCCACCCTGGTTATTTTTAAAGAAGGCCAAGAAGCAGAAAGAGTAGTTGGTTTTCAGACCAAAAAAGAACTTTTTGCCCTAGTGGAAAAACATTTATAGGGAAGATAAAAATTAACGGTAACTTTAAAAATGAAAGGATAAGCTTGATGGAAAGGAAAGCGCTTCAGGCCCCCTTTGAATTGTTATTAGTGGGTGGAGCAGTAGAAGCAGGAATTTTTAAAGCCTTACACCAACGGACACTGGACGCGTTAGAATTAGCGGAAACTTTAAAGGCAGACCGCCGGGCCGTATGGACAGTGGCGGAAGCCTTGGTATCCCTGGATTACCTGGAACGAATCGAAGGAAACAAATACCGCCTTTCTTCCAGGGCGGAAGAAATGTTTTACCAGCCGGGTAGCACCAACTATGACGGCTTTGCTTTTATGCATAGTTACGAACTGGTCAAAAGCTGGATCAAGTTGCCTCAGGTAATCCAAAATGGACGGCCGGTCAGGGGCAACCGTACTGCCGTGGAGCGCCGTTACTTTATTGAAGCCATGAGCAGAAGGGCAAAGGAGGGTGCTAAGACTATAGCCCAATTTTGTTTGGCCGGTTTACCCTCTGGAGCACGAGTGCTGGATATAGGTGGCGGACCCCTTGTTCACGCTAGGGCCTTCGCCGCTCAAGGCGCTGTAGTAACAATGTTAGATCTTCCTGAAGTGGTGGCTATGGCGCAATCTACCTTAGCTCCTGACGAGAACATTCACCTGGTGGCGGGAGATTTTACCGCGGGTTTGCCTGAGGGTCCCTTTCACCTGGCTTTTCTAGGAAGTATATGTCATATTTACGGTGAAAAGGAAAACCAGCGGCTTTTTAAACGGGCAGCTACCGCGTTGGTTCCAGGGGGACGTATTGCCGTGATGGATTTCGTACGGGGCCACCATTCTTTTGCCGCCGTGTTTGCCGTAAACATGCTGGTAAACACGGAAACAGGGGGGACTTGGACGTGGGAAGAATATGTTACCTGGCTTACTGATGCTGGCTTTAAAGATATGAGATTAAATGAGGTAGGCGACCGGCAAATAGTTACGGCCACACGCAAGTAACACATCCCCCACCCTAACCCTCCCCCTTAAAGGGGGAGGGTTAGGGTGGGGGATGCTTAATCATTGAAACGACAATTACAAAACATTCTACTATAAGGTTGGTAACGCTTTAAATTGTTTAAAGGCCTCATTATAAGCTTTATTAACGGCCGTGGCCTTTTCAACCAGTGCATTTGCTTCTTGCCCTTTACCTTGTTTTTCTTTAACTAAGGCCAGCCAAAAGAAAGCCTCTCCTTTTAATTGTTCATCTGCGGTGGCGGCTTGCAGGTCTTGTTCTGCTTTTTGCCAGTGGCCCAGAAAATACTTTGCCTGTCCGGTGGATAAATTTACGCGGGGAGTTGGGGCAAGCATTGGGCCGTCTCTCCACATTTTTCTTTCGTAATCACTGAGTGCTTTTACCTTGTTTTGAATAAGTTCCGGTACCTTAACGGCTTGCCTCAGATAACGGCGAGCTGCCTTTTTATTGCCGGCAATTAATTCGTTTCGACCGGCCGTGGCACATACATTAGCCAGGTTTTCATACCAAACAATCTGGTAAGGTGCCGCGGTTAGGGCAGCTTGGGCGTACTTTATAGCCTCATCATATTTATTGGCTGACAAATAGACCGAGGATAAATCAGCCTTTTTGGCCGCACTGTACCGGCTACGGGCTGCGGCCTGACGAGCCTCCATAATAGCCTGTTCAACGTGCCCCATGTTTAAGTATAAGCGCATTAGATAGTTATGGTAGTCGGCGCTAAAAGGATTGTAAGCCGCGGCCTTCTTCATATAGGTCAAGCCTTGGTTGATATTTTGCTTTCCAAGGGCGTCTTCAGCACTCTGGGCGTAACTATTAGCCGAGATTAAGGTTACCCCCAGGAAAAACAGGAAAAGCGTTATTACAGAAAGTACAACCAACCAGGTCGGGTTTGGAGGAGGAAGAATTTTTTGTGGTTGGTTGGTGGCAGGTAAATTCTTTTTTTTATGTTTCTTTTTTTGTTTTTTGCCGGTTGGCTGGATAGTTGTTTTAACAGCTTTATTTTGTTTGGTCCCTTGGCCACGAACAGGATTTTCCTGGTGGCTTTTTACTGTTTCTGGCAGGTTGTAAGCGGCCCGGGTACAAGCAAAAAGTGTGTATAAACTTAGCGTCAGCGCAGATAAGGAAAGGTCAAAGTCAATTAAGGCGTGAACTCCAATAGCTACTGCCGCAGCCAGCATTGTCCAGATTAGCGTTTGCCGGTGACCACCTGGTGCAGCCGCGCGAATAGTGCGCCAGCCGGTCCAAAGGAAAGCAACCCAAAGACCAATCACGGCCAGTAACCCTAAAATACCAGTTTCCACGGCTACTTGAAAATAATAGCTATGTACCTCGTTGGAGTTATATAGATAACGCTGGAAAGAGCGGTAGGCTTCTTCCCAACCGCCGCCTCCCCAGCCAAGTATGGGCTTTTCTTTAAACATGGTCAGGGCGTCCGTAACAAAATAAAAACGTTCAAAAGCATTGCGTAAATATTCAAAGGAAAAAACTTGAGGTAAAAAAGCAGGGTTTACGGCTATAATAACTCCGCCGGCTACAAGGGCGGCCGCTACCAGTCCCATTAAAATTCTGTTTGTTTGGCGGCGCTTTTTATCCCAAGAAATAATTTTACGGGTTAGCAAAAAATTATAAGCCGCCTGGATAACTAAAGCAATAACCAGTCCTATGAAAATCCATAGCCAGGCCATTTCCATTTGTTTAGCCGTAGCCGCAGAAATAAATTTATCCACCGCCAGGTAGCCTAAAGCACCGGTAATTAAGACGTGGACTAAGGCTGGGAGGCGTTTTTGCCAGGTTAAACCTATCAAGTAAAGGATAAAAACCACCCCGGTTACCAGCAAGCCGCCACGGGATTTAGTGCCAAAGAGCACGGCCAAAAGGAAAAAATTAGCCGCGGCGTAAAGGTATCCGTAAGGCTTTAGTTTTAACAACCATTCCGGCAGTACTTTTAAAAGCGCTTTATCCGTAATGGTTGAACCCAGATTTAGCTGACCGTTTTTTTGCCAGAAAAAAAGACCTAAAAAACCTGCTGCGGCCAGGTAACTGGCCAGAGCGTTAGGATACTGAAAAGAAGAGTATATCCGGCCGCCTAAAAAACCGTCTTTGATATTGACTATGCCGGTGGCCGTGGCTAAACCGGCCAGCGCTACCCCAAGCGCCGCAAGATAAAGTACGTGCAACAACCTGGAGATATCAATCTCCTCGGCAACCAGTTGAAAGATTACCCAGTAGGTCAGGAAATAAAGGACATTTTTCACCACTTCATTTACGGCCAGGCCATAGTTTACGGCATTAAAAGCCGCGATTACATAAATTACTGGCAGGGCTAGGACAAAATAATCCAAAGGATGAGCAAAAAAAGTATAATCCCGGCGCGTATATTTCCATAAACATACAAACCAGAAGATAATTACCGCTAAAATAAAGGCCTTTTGTTGTTCGGTAGCAAAAAAAAGCCCCCGGTAAAACGGTGGTAAAAACAATAAAAGTACTACACCCCAAAAAGCCAGCTGGTAGTTCCACGGTCTGGGTACGGTAATTTGTCCTGGATTCAATTTTTCAGCCAATAAAAACACTCCTTAAAAACAATTATGGTCTTTACCAAATCAGATTGCCAGTCTCTATAAGATTTATAGATTATTCGACATGGACACATTATTTCCTGCAATTATAAAATTTTACTCTTAACTCTCTTTTCCGGAAGCTGTTTGGTGAATACTATTTACCAAAGCATGAATAGCGGTTTGTTTTTCGGGGTCGGTTTGCTCTTTTTGGCCTTGCGACCCTTCTCCTCCCAGGACTAAAGGAATTGTTTGCAAGATAATCTTTAAATCCAGCCATAAAGAATAGTTACGGATATAGTAAAGGTCGTAGCGCAGCTTGTCCGCCGCCGAGGTAGTATATTTACTATAGACCTGGGCCAGGCCAGTTAAGCCTGGTTTTACTATATGCCGGTAATGATAGTTGGGTGTTTCCTTAATAAACTGATTAAAGAAATAAGGTCTTTCGGGTCGGGGACCCACGATACTCATATTTCCTTTTAGTACGTTAATTAACTGGGGTAATTCGTCCAAACGGGTGGAGCGTAAAATACGTCCTACCGTAGTAATGCGGGAGTCATTTTCTTTAGCTAAAATGGGGCCGGTTATCTTTTCGGCATCCCTGACCATAGTGCGGAATTTATAAAGTAAAAAAGGGCGGCCGCGGTAACCAACGCGCTCTTGAATGTAAAATACAGGTCCAGGAGAAGTGAGCGCCACCGCCAGGGCACACCCCAGGAATAAAGGCGAGCCAAGAATCAGGCCGGCACCGGCTACGGCCAAATCAAACGTTCGCTTGGTTATTTTTTGCGGCCAGGTGAGACGGAAATCCTGTATTTCGACCACGGGCAGGTCATTTAACTGCTGCAAGTTGCCGTGGCTTAATATAATATCGTAAAGATCCGGGATTAAATAGGCCTCTCTTCCTGCCTTTAGACAGGCCGATAAAACATTAGCTTTATCCTGGCGCGAAAGGGAAGGCACTATTAAGACAGCATCCATTGAGGGTAGCAAAGACGGCAACTTACCTAAATCCCCCGGAGCAAGGAGGCACCGAACCTCAAACCAGCCTTGAGGCAAATCAAAAATTTTACCTAAAACTTCTGTTACCTCCGCGGGGGACCCTACTACCAATACCTTTTTTCGACCGTATAACCACCTTTGGAGGTACCAGCATAAATACCGCCAGGTGCAGACTATTAATACCTGAATGGGTATAGCCAGAACAAGTACGCTGCGGGGGAAGGCAAAACCCCGAACCCAGAAGGTGATGGCCATAGTGGATATAAATACCGCTAAAATTCCGGTAGCTACCTTGCGCATTAACGCCGTAAATTCATGTTGGCGAAGCTGGTATAAACCCAGACCGGAAAAAAGGATTAAAATGACCAGGCAAACCCAGGGTGTTATTTGGGTAAAAGGCTCCCAGTTAACCCCGGGCACCTGGTCCGGAAAACGAAGCTTAAAGGCGACAAAAAAGCCCCCTATAATTAAAGCCAGGTCCCCAAAAGCAATTAAATAAATAAAAATTGACTTAAAAATCCGAAAAGGCAATACCTTTTACTCCTAAAAATTTAATGTTTATCTTATGAAAATCTCCAAAATAATTTTATCATAATTTATGCCCTAAATTTTTATTTTTTTCTACTTTTGGAGAGACTGTCGAAAAACCCTTTTATTGACCCTCCCTCTAACCCCCTCCCCTTGAGGGAGGGGGTTAGAGGGAGGGGGATTTGAACTTTTTCGACAGTCTCTTGTAGGGTTAATATTTCTTGGTAAACACGCCAGGTTCTTTCCAACATAGGAGCTAAAGTAAAATTATTCTTAAACCTTTCCTGCCCCCTTTGGCCCATTTGAACCCGTAAGTCCGGGTTATCAATTAGTATTTGCAAGCGTTCTTTTAAAACCTCAGCGTTACCCCGGGGAACAAGAAAACCTGTTTGTTCATCTACGATAGATTCTTTTACCCCACCCACATCGGAGGCTACCACCGGTAAACCTGCCCGCATAGCTTCCAGGATAGTTAAAGGAAAACCCTCCCAATTAGAAGTAAGCACAAAAATATGGGCTTTAGCTAGTAACCCAGCCACGTCTGGGCAAGAACCCAAAAATTTAACCTTTTCCGTCAGGCCAAGTTTTTGCGCGTACTCCTTGCTCCAGTTTAAGTGTGGTCCGTCGCCAACAAATAAGGCTTCCCAAGCACTTCCTTTCATCCGGCTTAAAGCTTCTAAAAGTAATTTATAATCCTTTGGTGGGGAAAAGCGCGCCACCATAATTAAGCGTACTTTTTTACTAATTCCTGGTTGAGCAAAATATTTGGCAGCAATTTCAGGTATTCCGTTATGAATGGTAATTAACTGAGCAGTACGACCTACCTTTAACCTTAGAGCCAGTTGCCGGTCATATTCAGAAACGCAAATTATCTTTTTGGCCCACCGAGCAGCAATTTGCTCGGCCCAAACATAAAGTTTTTTTTTCGTTCCAACCACCCCTTCCGTAAAAGCCCAGCCGTGGGCAGTGAAGGTGGCCGGAACACCAGTTAGGCGCGCGGCCAAACGTCCTGTTATACCTGCTTTGCTTGAATGGGTAGTTATTAAATCAGGTTTTATTTTTTTTATTAAATTAATTAGTTCTCTCAAACAACGAGCATCTTTAAGGGGAGATACAGGCCTTGTTAAGGAAGGAAGGTGGTATACGCCTATTCCCTTTTCTTTTAATTTTTCCCCTAAGGGGCCCTGCACGCCAAAAGCAACGTGCGCCTCTATTTTATCTTGAAGCCCCGTGGCTAAATGAAAAACATGATTTTGCGCTCCCCCTAAAACCCCTTGGGTTATTACGTACAGAATCACTGGACGCTTGTTATTCTTGGTAATACCAGCATTTTCTATAAACAACAAGAAACTTTCTCACCCGGTCCTTTCTTACCCATATTAACATTTAGGGTAACCAAGTGGGTTTTTCTGCTGCCACCGCCAGGCAGTTTCAATAATTGTCTGCAGGTCACTGTAGCAAGGCTTCCATTGAAGTTCCCTTTTAATTCTTTCCGCGCTAGCCACCAGTATGGCCGGGTCGCCAGCCCGGCGCTGGGTAAATGTTTTAGGCAAAGGTTTGCCCACCACTTTTTCTGTTGCCTGAACAACTTCCAGTACTGAGTACCCATTACCGTTACCCAAGTTGTAAATGGAGAAATCTACTCCCCCGGCTAGCGCCTCCAAGGCCAGAATATGTGCCTGGGCCAAATCGGTAACGTGAATATAATCTCTTACGCAGGTTCCGTCCGGGGTAGGGTAATCATTACCAAAAATTTTTATTTCCGGTGCTCGTCCTAAAGCGGTTTTTAAAACCAGGGGGATAAGGTGGGTTTCCGGGTTATGATCTTCTCCCAGTTCTCCTTCCGGGTCGGCTCCGGCGGCGTTAAAATACCGCAGAGAAATATACCTTAAACCATAAGCTTGATAGTACCAGGGAAGAGCTTCTTCTAAGGCCAGTTTGGTAGCGCCGTAAGGGTTAGTTGGTATTGTAGGGTGGTCTTCAGAAATAGGTATCTCTATTGGTTCGCCATAAACGGCGGCTGTTGAGGAAAAAACAAAATAAGGTACGCCAACTTTCCGCATGGCCTCCAGCAAAACTAGGCTACCGGTAACATTATTAGCGTAATAATCTGCCGGACATTGCATGGATTCGCCAACTAGGCTGCTGGCGGCAAAATGCATAACGGCCTCAATTTTTTCTGCCTGGAGCAGTTCGCAAAGCAGCCTTTGGTCGGTAAGTTCCCCTTTAAGTAGCCTGGCTTTGTTAACCGTAGCCCGCCATCCTTTGCTTAAGTTATCCAGCACCGTGACCTGGTGTCCTGTTTTAACCAGTTCTTTTACCGTGTGGCTGCCAATATATCCTGCTCCTCCGGTAACAAGAATATGCATAAAAAAATAACTCCTTTCAATGTGTACCTTTTCGGTTCTTGGGCTGACGGAACAGCTTATTCCGATAGTGACATTAACCTATAACTTCTTTCTTGATTAATTGGAACTTTGCCTCTAATAAGGCCAATTTTCTCTGGAGAGCATCTTTAATAACAGAAAATTCATCAATAGTCAAATTTGCTTTTATATAAGACCTTCCTTCTATATTCTGTTAAATTGCAGGAATAGTCTCAATAACGATTTTTTGGCTGAGACGCTGTAAAGTCTTCACAATTCTTGTCAAAAATCTGAATTAATTATATTTTATCACGAAGGACAAGGGAATCATCTCTACTTGCCTTTTGCCCCAAGACATACCAAAGTACCGATCAGGGAAAGAAACATTGCCGTCAGGTAGGCTTCTTGTAAACCGGCAAGAAAGCTACCGGACCAACCCAAATCCAAATGGGCAGCCTGCCGGGTGGCCAGTACTGCACCACCCAGAGCTATGCCCAACACCATACCTATATTGCGGATAGTAGCCAGCACACCTCCGGCGATACCCAGGCGGAATTTTGGTACTGCCCCCATCACGGCACTGTTGTTGGGAGACTGAAACAATCCCGTGCCCAGACCGAACACACTCAGTCGCCAGGCTACATCCACAGAACCGGACCGCTGAGCTAACCCGGCCATGGCCAGGGCAGCGATGGTGCAGATCAACGATCCTGTAAAGGCCAGCCCCCGTTGGCCGATTTTATCCGATAATGCGCCGGCAACAGGTGCGACCACCAGCACCATCAGGGGAAAGGCGGTCATGATTGTCCCCGCCCGGCCGGCAGAATATCCCATCACCTGCTGCAAAAAAAAGGGCGTCAAAAATACGATGACATACTGGGTCATAAAGTTCAGGAGAGTAGCACCGATACCAGCAGAAAATACCCTGCTCTGAAACAACCCCAAATCTAACATGGGCTCCTCAGAGCGTTTTTCTACTACGACAAATATACTTAGCAGGATTAAGGCGGCAAAGCCGAGCAATAAGATGGACCAGGACCAGCCAGCAGCTTTGCCCTGGCTAACAAACAAAAGCAGTGCACCAAGACCGCAAAAGGCCAGCAAGGCTCCCGGCCAGTCAAATAATTGGCGCTTTTCGCTGCGGACGTCGGGGAGAATGCGTCGGCACCATAGATAAGCTGCGACACCTATGGGCACATTGATATAAAAAATAGCCCGCCAACCAAGAGTATCTACCAGCAGGCCACCTAAACTCGGTCCTATGGCCAGACCAAGGGCCATGACCATTCCATTCATACCCAGAGCCCTGCCCCGTTCTTGAGGAGGGAAGGTAGCAGTAATGATGGCCGGAGACATAGCCATGGTTAAGCCGGCCCCACTGGCTTGTAGGACCCTCAGGGAGATCAGCAACCCCAGGCTGGGAGCAAAGCCACAAAGAGCGGAGGTAACGACGAAGAACAACAACCCAATCAGAAACAGCCGTTTAAAACCAAACATGTCTCCTAACCGGCCGAAGGAAAGCAAAAAACTACCCAGTACCAGCAGGTAGGCCATGGATACCCAACCCACCGTCGCCGGGTCCACGCCAAAAACATGAGCGATGGCCGGCATAGCGATATATACAACACTGGCATCAATGGGACCCATGATGGACCCAAGCAAAACCGCCGCCAAGACGTGCCACTTATCAGCGTATTGATGATCTTTCATGCCTGTCACCCTTAAAACATGTTATTGGTATTTACCTGTTTCTTTCTAATACCTTCTGCCAGGTTTCCTTTTTCAGGAAACTACCCGCGACGTTTTCTTCCCTTAAAATCATCAAAACTACACTTTTGCTCCACTTTTCAGTTTTTAGGCAGCGATTACAATAATCATTAACACCCGGAGCTTTTTCCATGTAACTATCGACTATTTTTTTAAGTTTTTTTTTGTAATCAGCCATTTTTTTTAATGATTTTTTGCAAAGATATCTATAAACCGAACTGAATTGTCTTCTGTTATATAATTATAATCATTTATGGCTTCCGGGAATAATATCATCTGTTTCCGGTTAACCCCTTTGATATAAGCCATCTTTTTGCTTCTTTCTGAATTTTTTCTTGCTCAATTATACCATTGAAGGTATAGTACTGGTAGGATTTTCACCCAATCTGCCATTATATGAAATTCCGAACTTACGAAGTGAAAAGAAGATGGAACTATAACGTATTGACGCCAAGTCGGAGATAATTCCAACTGAAAGGGACAATACTGCCTATTTTAAATTTTAGTTAAATATTTAACGTTTGGCTATTAGTTTTAAAATTATTTATTAATTAAAAGCAGGAAAATAAGCTGCTTGTGTCGAAAGCTTTTATGATAAAACTTAAGAAAAACAGTAAAAGAATAAAAGAAAGTGTCCACAAATAGTTTTGGTTGAGAAAGAAGGGAAATAAAGATAATTTTATATAATGAAAAAGGAAAGGGGTTTTTTTAAAAAAAAGAAAATCTGGTCTCTAATTTTTATTTTGTTTGGTTTAGTGGTTTTTTTCTGGGTTGGCCTGGTTTTAGCGCAAGACGCTGATGAGCCAGGCACAAGTGTTGATCCTTTAGTAACCAAAAGCTATGTAACAGAATTTGTAGGGCGCTATTTTCAGGAGAACATTGGGACAGCGGTAAAAAAAATTTTAAGTGAAACCGATGCTGGCGGCGCCCAGTGGCAGATAAAAACTGTTTCTGCGGGGCAAGATTTTACCGGCGGGGCAGGAACGGAGCTTATTTTACGCACTGGTACGGCTTTTGTGCTGGACCCCCCGGGAAGTGGTATTCCTGATCTTACCAGCGGGACAAACCTTACCACGGGCAAGGTAGTGCCACCCAATCATTTAATTCTTATTCCCCGTGCTGACGGACGCGGGATCCGGGCCCAAACCACGGTGGTTATAATGCACCGCTAAATAAGTCGTCAGATGTCAGCCATCAGATGAATAAAAAAACGAATGGACAATAATCGTCAGTCATTGGACGTCAGTAATTAGTCGTCAGTTAATTAGTATAGCAGGCTTCTAGCTTGCAGTAGGTCAGGCTTCCAGCCTGTTCTTTAGCCGGTAGTAGTCGAGACTGGTTAGGATTTTGGGGAGTGATTTAGAATTAAGAAGCCGAAAAGAAGATTAAAGCGAAAAATACCCTTTTTTTTATTTTGCCTGGTTTTTCTTTTTGTGTTGGGAGGGATATACTTATTTGCCAGTGTGTATATGCACTGGTCAAGGTTGCCTGTTCCAGGAATTTTTAGTGAAGCCAGCACCGCAGAGAAAGTTTTTCCAGTTTTGTTGCTGGGCACGGATGCCCGGCCCGGGGAAGAAATTGCCCGCACTGATAGTATTATTGTAGCTGATATAGTAAGTAGGGCAGGCATCTTGCCTGCTCATAACGGCAAAAAGCAAGTGGCTTTGCTTTCTATTCCACGAGATACCAGGGTGAATATCCCTGGTCACGGTATGGATAAAATAAACGCGGCCAGTTTTTACGATGGACCGGAAAAAACTGCCGAAGTGGTTTCGGAGCTCATTGGAATACCGGTAAAATATTATGTGCTGACAGATTGGCAGGGTTTTGAAAAGATAGTGGATATATTAGGAGGTGTTACCATTAATGTAGAAAAACGGATGCGTCACTACGACAGCACCGATGGTCCTGCATACGCGATTAATCTTTATCCTGGGGAACAACGCTTGGACGGACGTAAAGCCTTGCAATATGTGCGTTACCGGAGTGATGCGCTGGGGGATATTTCCCGCACGCAGCGGCAGTTAAATTTTTTAAAAGCTTTGGCTCATGAAATAATGCAACCGTCAACGGTGGTTAAGCTCCCCAAACTTGTGCCTGAAATTAACAAAAGCCTTAAGACTAATCTTAGTCTTTTGCAGATGGTTAAGCTAGCCGAAGTCATAATGGACTTTGAACAAGCTGAGATTGTTACCCAGACTTTACCAGGGCAGTTTTGTAATATAAACGGTGGGAGTTACTGGTTGATAGAGCCACAAAAAGCCCACGAGGTAGCCAGGGCTTTGTTTGAGGAAGGAGAAATAGTTAACGTGGTGCAGGGGCCGACAATAAATGATAAAGTTTATCCTGGTAATAAACAGGTGGTGAGCATACCCTTACCTCAATCAAGGCAAGCCTCCGGCCTTCAAACACCAGCTGACCCTAAAAACGAATTAACAAAAGAAACATATGAGACACTTGATAAGAAGGCAGAAAAAGCAAACGGTACAAATAGTACCGTAGACAGCGTGTATCCGGAAAATAACGCTGAGAATCGCAGCATAAAATTTATCCCGGTAGTTCCTCAGTAATCAGGCTGTTATATATTATTATGTATTTAAGGATATTAAGGGCAAGCAAGGTAGATTAAGGTAGGATAAGAAAAAAATGCCTCAACGAAGATATGTGCTGGTTTTAATATTTATTTTAGCCTTAAGTCTGGCAGCCGGGCTATACGCTGGTGGACAGCGTTACTTACGGGAAACTAAACACCGCCAGGTTGAAGTGGCCATGTTTTACGAAGACGTAAAAACGCTAGCAGAGCTTACGGGAAAAAAACCAGCCCAGGTAATGCAATTATTTAAACAAAACGGTTTGACCACTGTTTTTTTAAAAGAAGCTACTTTAGATGAACGAAAAGCCAACGCCGAAATTTTGGAAATAGATAGTTCCACGCCAATTATAACGGCAGAATTTGCTTTTTTAACGGCGCAAGGATTACAGCTAATAAAAGAACAAGAAGGACCGTATGCTTCCTGGCTAAGGGAGCTGGCGGCTGTATCCCCATATAACACCGGGGTTTATTTTATTACCCGCCGGGAAGATACCTTGCTCCAATTGGTCGGGCAACTAAAGGCAAAAACAAAAGTAGCCCAAACCTTTTTTTTAAAAGACGGTTATTTTGCCGTTTATACACCGGCCAGTTTTGCCACCTTAAGAGGGATGGGCTTAGGTTTTTCCCAAACGGCCCTTCAAGAAATTGAGCAGGCCGGGTTGTTGACCACTGTTCAGTTAAGAAGCTGGCCTGATGCCACTCCCGAAGGCTTGAAGGCAGTTTTAACCCCTTTGAAAAAAATACCCCATCTGTCGGCCTTATTTTTTAACGATGAAATTTTACCAGCTTATCCGGCCTATATCCGAAGTTTAGCCGCCTTAATAGCCGGCCTAGATGTACCGGTTGGCCAGATTGAGTTTTTTCCCCAAAAGGGGTTAGCTAAGCTGGGAATTCTCCTGGATAAAAAAGTAGTCAGACTGCACAGCATTTCCCCAAAAGAAATGGCCAATCCTAATTATACCTTTACCCAAGCCAAAGACCGTTACTTGCTGGCGGCTGCGGAGCGAAACGTCCGGGTCTTACTGGTGCGTCCTTTTTTGCGGCCTGATTACGGCGGAGCAGGGAACCGAATTTTAACCGCCAACCTTAACTTTTTTGCTGGTCTAAAGCAAGCCCTGGAAAATGAAAATTTGAGGCTGGGACAGGCCAGTGTGTTTTCGCCTTTGCCGATGGTCAGATGGCTATTATTTTTAATGGGATTGGGGGTAATAGCCGGCGGCTTGTTGCTCTGGGAAAAAATAAAATTACCATGTCGAATAGGGTTGATTTTGGGGATTTTAACCGTATTAGGCTGGCTTTTTTTGCTCTACTTTAATTTAAACTTTGGGCGTAAGGCCATGGCTTTAGCCGCCGTAATTATTTTTCCGGTTTTATCTTTGTTAATAAATGTTCCTTCTCAGGGAGTTTCTCCCCTTGAAAGTGTTTGGCGGTTAATCCGGACCTCCCTTATGTCATTGCCGGGAGCCATTTTGACCGTAGGTTTACTGGCCGATACCGGATATATGCTTAAACTGGATATGTTTTCAGGGGTAAAGGCGGCTCACATTTTACCCTTGCTTATTTTAATGGTTGTTTTTTACCTTTGCTTTACTTCTTCCCCGGTACCTGGAGGTTTACGCCTAAAAAAACTTTTTGACGCGGCTTTACCGGTAAAATGGGCGATAATTGGCCTGATCCTGTTAGGTCTAGGTGTCATTTATATTTCACGTACCGGTAACGAAGATGTTCTTATTACTTCTTCCCTGGAGCTAAAAGCAAGGGCTTTACTTGATTTGATTTTGGGTGTGCGACCCCGCACTAAAGAATTTTTACTGGGACACCCCTTGCTCTTGTTGCTTTTTTACACGGGCTACCGTGACCACCGATTTTTACCTCTTCTTTTGCTGGGAGCTATTGGCCAGGTATCTTTAATTAATACCTACGCTCATATCCATACTCCTTTATTAATTTCTCTACAGCGTTCATTTAACGGTTTATGGCTCGGAATTTTAATTGGGCTAGGTTTAATTTTAATTTGCCGTTTTGCGCGGCAATGGGGGCAAAAGTATTTTACGGGTGAGGAGCCATAAAAAAAGTAATAATTAATAGTTCAAAAAAGGAACCTTCTGCTTTTCGGGTGGTTGTTTCTGGTTATTTTGGTTTTGACAATATAGGGGACGAAGCTATTATTTACAGCATGTTAACGCTTTGGCGGAAGCTTTTCCCTAAAGGGGAGTTTATAGTTCTTTCCTCTAACCCCGCCAGGACAAAAAATTTATATCAGATAAAAGCAGCTAACCGCTGGCGGTTCAAAGAAGTAAAGCGGGCTATTTCTGCCAGTGACCTTTTAGTTAGCGGGGGCGGCAGTCTTTTACAGGATGTGACGGGATTAAAAAGCCTGCTTTATTACCTGGGGGTGATCTGGTTGGCCAAGTACTTGAAAAAACCGGTGTTTTTTTACGCCCAAGGGGTAGGTCCGGTGCAAAGCATAACCGGACGTTATTTGCTGCGCCGGGTAGTAAACCAAGTTGACTTAATAACGGTACGTGACGAAGAATCAGCCCAAGCCTTAAAAGAGATGGGCGTTAACAGGCCGGCAATTTACGTTACGGCTGATCCGGTGTTTGGTTTAACGGATGAAGTATTAAACGAGGAGTTAAACCTTACTTTGGTCAAAGAGTTGCTTGACAAATACCATCTAGACCAAAGCAGGCCTACCGTTGGCTTTTGTTTGCGCCTCTGGCCAGATTTAAAAGAAGCTCAGGAAAGAATATTTATCCAGGCGGGAGAAATATTAAGACGGGAGGGTTGGCAGGTAATTTTTTTACCTTTTCATTACCCTGCTGATTTGGGCTTGTCTCAAAGATTAGCCCGGGCCTTTACCCCTCCGGCAGCTATAATTGAAGAAAGGCTGACCGTACCGCAGCTTTTGGCTATTATGACCCGGCTTAAGCTGGTTGTTGGTATGCGTTTGCACGCCTTAATTCTAGCTGCGGTGCTGGGGGTTCCCTTTGTGGGTATTGCTTATGACCCAAAAATAACCCGTTTTTTAAACCACTTTAACCTTACTCCGGCTGGAACAACTAAAGATTTAACCTTTGAGGGGTTATGGAAAATGATAAAGGATATTTTAACTGAGCCGGCTGCCTTTCAGCAAAAAATAGCTTTAGCCCTTCCCGTGCTTCAGCAAAAAGCCCGGGAAAGCGCACACATGATGGAATATATTATCAGCCAAAAAATTCTTGACAAGAATAACTAATTTAGCTTATAATACCCTAAAGTTTTTAATTATGGGGATGTTTGATGAAATTACCTTTCACACGTATTTCTATCCTTTTAATTTTAAGCGCTGTTTTTTCTACTTTTCTTTATTTGCCTTCCCTAAAAGCTCAAGAACAGGCAACCGAGAAAACACCTCCTCCTTTAATCTGGCCGGGCGGACAATTAGTACGCTTTCAACCGGGGGCAAAATCCTTTGCTGATAGCGCTACGGCAGCCAAAGAAATTGCCCCGGGGGTAAAATATTATTCTTTAGTTGGCCGGAATTGGGATGATGAGCCGCTGCGCGGGTACGTGGTGGAAATTAACCCGTCGCAAAGATTGCTGGAAGTTTACTTAGCCATGGGGGGTGATAATTTAGGGCAACTGGAAACCTTGAGTCAAATTGCTAAAAGGCACGGGGCAGTGGCTGCCGTTAACGGAGGTTTTTTTAACTCTTCCAGCGGGTTTCCCATTGGAACTTTAATAAAAGATGGGCAACTACTAAATAACGAAAATCTTTTGCGTACGGCCGTAGGAATTAAGGAAAACAACCAGTTATTCTTAGGCTATTACTCTTCGGCTCAAGAATCTATTCCTAATCTAAAACATTTGGTAACGGCCGGGCCGCTTTTGGTTTTAGAGGGACAACCTCTGTGGCAGGGGGTGGTGGAAGGTTTTCGCGGCAGTATCTTAAAGCGGGCTGCCCGTACGGCAGTCGGCGTAAATAAACAAGGCCACCTGTTATTTGTGGTGGTGGATGGAAGCCAGAAAGATTTTAAAACTGGTTTAAGCTTGGAAGAAATGGCTTACTTAATGGTGGATTTAGGAGCGCAAAGCGCCGCGGCATTAGACGGAGGTGGTTCCTCGGCTATATGGGTGAAAGATAAAATTGTCAACCGTCCCTCTGACGGCAAAGAAAGAAAGATAGCCAATGCCTTTTTAATCTTGCACCAGGTACCTGTTTACTTAAATGAAAAACGCCTTTTCTTTAACGCTCCGCCGGAAACAGAAAAGGGACGGGTACTGGTGCCGCTAAGGGGTATTTTTGAAGCCCTGCGGGCAAAAGTGGATTGGGACCAGTCTACCGCTACCGTTACTGCAGTTCTGGAGGGCCAGGCTATTTTTTTAACCGTGGGAAAGAAGCAGGCCTTAATTAACGACCAAAAGGTCTGGCTGGATGTGCCGCCCCAGATTAGGGCCGGCAGAACCATGGTACCTTTGCGTTTTGTAAGTGAAGCTTTAGGAGCTAAAGTAATATGGCAAAACAATCCTCCCGCCATATTTATCAACAAGTAAATAAAGGTAAAGGAGCTATATTTAATGTTTGCCTGGCTTATTCAAAGCAAACTAAAGTTAAAACAAATAAAACAGCTAAGGTTAGAAATTTTTGTCCTGGTTATTTTTTTGACGGTAGCCTCTTATTTATTATTTGCTTTTCCGGCCATGGCTTTGGAAGCTACCACCGAAGAACAAGTAGGCCAGGCTCGGAGGGTAGGCATCCTGCCTGCCCGAAGCCTAGCTATTGACTATTTAGAAGATTTTAAAGTTAACCACCCTAATTTTTTTGACCTTTTACCTACCGGAAATTTACTTATTTGCCGGGTAGGTTATCAAAAACCGGCCGTAGTAGAGGTTACCCTAGACGGGCAGGAAGTTTGGTCCTTTCCTGGTATACAGGCCAACAGCGCTTTGCGCTTGGCTAACGGAAATTACCTGCTAACCGATGCCGGTGCTCCTGGCCCTCCATACATCCCCCGGGTTTGTGAGGTAAACCCGCAAGGGAATATGGTCTGGGAATACCGTTTTTCTTCTTTAACGCAAGCGCCCCGCTATGCCGAACGCCTGGCAAATGGTCATACCTTAATTACTTTACCCTTTAAAATTATTGAAGTTACTCCGGCCAAAAAAATTGTCTGGTCTTATGGCTGGGGAAAACAGGTGCCTCCAGGGACACCTGGGTATTTAGCCTGCCCGGTCCAGGCTACCCGCCTGGCTAACGGAAACACCCTGGTAGTTGACCGCGGTCTGGTAGGGGGCCGTGTCTTTGAAATTACCCCTCAAAAGCAAATAGTCTGGCAGTACGGGACCGGAACTTACCCCAAACTAGCGCCTTCAACGCAAGAGCCGGTCAGTAAACCCGGTTATCTTAAACAACCGGTTTATGCCGTAAAAATTTCGGATGGACATACCTTGATTGCTGACTTAGGCGCCCAGGCGCTAATTACCATATCGGGGGCCGGAAAATTAATTAATACTGTTTCCTGGCAATCATCCTTAGCTGCCTTGCCGGTCTTAAATCAGTGGTGGGCCAGGCCATTAACGTCAAAAAAAGTATTGGTAGCGTTTACCTTAACCAGTTTACGCTCCCGTATTTTATCGCTTAACTTAGAAAAGCAACAAAATACCGACTAAATTTATGTTTTTAGCCCAAAATTGTTTGTTAAATTCTTTTTTTATCGTTTTTTAGGATTTGTTGCTGTTGCGGCTAAGGTGATAAAATTACAACGTTTTATATTAACAACGGTCAGCGGCTAGTAAAAATAAAATGAGGCAAGAGGTTGGGTTATTTGTTAAGCTTGGTTAAATGGTTATTTAATTAATTAAAGAAGGGATATAGTGCTAAAAACAATTTTTGCTCTCTTGCTGGCCGGTTTGCTAGTATGGTTTTTAACTCCGCAGGTGAAAAGGCTGGCTTTTAATATCAAGGCAATAGACCGACCGGGTCAGCGTAAGGTACACCAAAAAGCAATGCCCCGGTTGGGAGGTGTGGCTATTTACGCCGGTTTTGTTTGTGCCGTAATGTTAGCTATGCCGTTAAATTTACCCTTAATTGGTTTATTGGCTGGCCTTACGATTATTCTTTTGGTAGGTATTATAGATGATATAAAGACAATTTCTCCTGTTTTAAAATTGGCCGGTCAAGTAGCGGCTGCAGGTTGGGCGGTTAGTTTTGGGGTAACGGTCGATTTTGTTACCAATCCTTTTAACGGTAATATTATGCCCTTAGGGTGGATAAGCATTCCTTTTACCATTTTGTGGATAGTAGGGGTTACCAATGCCCTTAATCTGATTGACGGGTTGGATGGATTGGCCAGCGGGGTAGCGGGTATTGCTGCTTTAACCATGACGGCAGTTGCTTTAACCCAGTGGAAAGTATTTGGCGCCGCTGGTCAGCAGGAAATAATTATACTTACCCTTATTTTAGCGGTGGCTGTTTTTAGCTTTTTACGGTTTAATTTTTACCCGGCGCAAATTTTTTTGGGTGATTCAGGGGCTATGCTGCTTGGTTTTGCCCTCTCCAGTATGGCCGTTATAAGCCTCACTAAGAGCGTTACGGCTATTTCGGTATTACTACCTGTAGTGATCTTGGGTGTTCCCATTATTGATACAGCATTGGCTATTGTCCGGCGTTGTTTTAAGCACCGGCCTATTTTTCAGGCTGATAAAGAACACCTGCACCACCAGCTTTTAGCCAGGGGCTTAAGTCACCGGCAGGTAGTACTGGTTATGTACGGCGTAAGTATAGTTCTGGGAGGGAGCGCGGTCCTTTTAAATATGCTGACCACTGACCAGGCCCTGTTATGTCTGGCGGGTTTGGCTTTGGCAGCTATCTTACTGGCCAATCAGATAGGTTTACTTAAAGGTCTTCCCAGGTTGAAGCTGTATTTCTTGCTTAAAATTTACCAGCGAGTTCATAAGTAAGGAAACGGAGGCCAGGCTTCTGGCCTGCATATTCGAAGTTCGAATTTCGAGAATTGGGAGGGGTTGTCCTTGGAAGTTCGCAAAGCAGTTATTCCTGCTGCAGGCTTGGGGGTACGTTTTCTCCCCGTTACCAAGTCTTTGCCCAAAGAAATGCTGCCGCTGGTAGATAAGCCCATTATCCAGTATATTATTGAAGAAGTGGTAGCTTCAGGCCTTGAAAATATACTGGTTGTTACCAGCCGCGGGAAGCGGGCTATTGAAGATTACTTTGACCAATCACCAGATTTAGAAAGACATTTATCCCAAAAAGGAAAACATGACCTTTTAAAAATAGTGCGGGAGTTAGGCGAGTTAGTAGATATTCATTACGTCCGACAAAAGGAGCCGCGCGGATTAGGACACGCGGTTTTTTGCGCTCGGAAGTTTGTGGGTAAAGAACCCTTTGCCGTTTTATTAGGTGACGACCTTATTTATCATAAAACCCCTTGTTTAAAGCAAATGTTGGCATTATACACGCAAGTTCAAGCTACTATTCTGGCCGTTCAGGAAGTACCTGCTCAAGACGTAAATAAATATGGTATACTTGATGCCTGGCTTATCCAGCCCGGGGTCTACCAGGTTAATGACCTGGTTGAAAAACCAGACCCGGCAACCGCACCTTCCAGGTTAGCTATTATGGGAAGATATATTATTACGCCCCAAATATTTGAACTTCTAGCCCATACCCCGCCAGGAGCAGGAGGGGAAATTCAACTTACCGACGCCTTAAGGGAGCTAAAGCAAACGCAGCCTGTTTATGGCTTGGCCTTTGAGGGACAACGTTATGATGTAGGTGATAAACTGGGTTACCTTAAGGCTACGATAGACTTTGCCCTGGTCCACCACCCTGACTTAAAAGAAGAATTTGCGGCTTACTTGCGTCAAATTACCGCCCAATTATAAGCCTGCCCCTGTTTTTCTTTCTATCTTATTTGCTTTTCACCAGTTAAGGTATAAATCCCCTGATTTTTTAACAGACTAAACTATGCTTATGCATCTGTGCATAACCACTATTCGATGTATGTTACAATTTGTAACTACCCAGGTTCATAGGGGCAAAGGCACAAAGGCACAAAGTTTTTTTGCCAGACTTGCAGATCTCTAGTAGTAGGAAGTTGACAGTTTTTAGTTTACAGAAAAGGAAGTACCAACGTTGAGACTAAAAACTCAAAACTATCCACTAAAAACTATCAATTGGACCTCTGTGCCTACTTGAATAGTTACTAAAATTTTATGCTTTCTTTTTGTATAAGTTAGGTTATTGGAGGATTAAGGTGTGAATCCGTTTTTAGAAATATTAATTCGTGGTATAGGGGTTTTTATTATAACCCTGTTGGTTACACGGCTGGTGGGTAAAACCCAGGTAGGTCAGTTAACGGTTAGTGATTTTATCAACGCCATTGTTATTGGCTCCATCGGTGCAGCCGCGGTTACTGACCTTAAAGAAAACGGCTGGTATTATGTCTTTGGGTTGCTTTTATTTGGTTTACTGACCGTTGGTGCGGAGTATTTAGCCATGAAATACCGGCCCGCGCGCAAACTTTTAGAAGGAGAGCCAACAGTTATAATTCATAACGGAAAGATTTTAGAAGATAATATGCGCAAGCTCATTTATCATATGGACGATTTAACCATGCAGTTGCGGGATAAAGGTGTTTTTAATATTGCGGATGTTGAATTTGCAGTCCTTGAGCCCAATGGTAAGCTAAGCGTACTTTTGAAAAGCCAAAAACAGCCCCTAACACCGCAGGACCTGCAATTACCGACCAGGTATCAGGGCATCCCCAGTGAAATGATTATTGACGGGGTAGTCATCCAACAAAACTTAAAACAAAATAACCTGACTGAGGAATGGCTTTATCAGGAACTAGAAAAACAAGGAATAAAATCAATCCAGGAGGTTATGTACGCCAGTTTAGATACCGAAGGAAAACTTTATGTAGATAAAAGGCAGGATACAATGGCTCATGTAACTGATATAACGGATAAACTACCTGGGAAAATACCCCAGTAGTGAGGTATAATTACAGGAACCACCTCAACTTAACGCACATATTATGTTAAAAGGAGAGGTGGTTCATTTTATGTTTAGGATTTCGGAATTGGCGAAAAGAGACATTATCAATGTTTTTAACGGGGCCAAATTAGGCCTGGTCAAAGACGTCCAAATTGATTTAGAGACAGGTACCGTACACGCCATTGTGCTTCAAGGACGCCGCCGTTTTTGGTTTTTTCCGGCGGGGAAAGACGTAATTGTTCCCTGGACTAAAATAAAAAAGTTCGGAGTTGACGCCGTCCTGGTAGAGTTAGAGATGGCTTAAGATTCTTTTATGGCTCCGTTCGGACATTCTTCAATACAACTGCCGCATTTTGTACATATTTCAGGGTCAATATGGGCTACTTCGTTTAAAGTAATTGCCTCTACCGGACAAACATCAACACATAAACCACAACCAACACACTCTTCTTCAATAATCATTGCCATTTAATGTTTTTCCCCTTTCTTTGTTTTAGCTGACCGCTTAGTAAATATAATTTATTTTTATTTTATCCTTGTTGTCAATGTTTAAAATTGGTTATAATTAAAAAAATAAAGTGAAAGTAATAAAAATAAATGCTCTTTTTTGGTCATACCGGAACTACGTTAGGTTTCTTGTGGTTGTTAAATAAAATCATATTTAAAGAAAAACATCTTGACTACCGGCTGGCATTTTTAGGGTCAATTTTACCGGATGTTATTGATAAACCTTTAGGCTTAATACTTTTAAGGTATAATCTGGGTGATGGCCGGGCTTTTGCCCATACTTTATTTTTTACTATTTTACTTTTTATTGCTGGTCTTTATTTTGCCCGGCGTAAGAAAAACAACCTCCTTCTTTTAAGTGCCTGTACTGCCGGACACTTAATTTTAGACCAGATATGGTTAGAACCGAAAGTACTCTTTTGGCCGGCTTATGGTATTATTTTTCCCTATCATCGGGGAGATACTTTTTGGGTTTGGTTTTACCAGTGGCTTAGCCAGTTAAAATTTAACCCTCAAGTTTTTGTACCGGAGATAACCGGATTTATAATTCTTTTGATAATGTTTATTTACCTGGTTAAAAATAAAAAAACCAGCCTCTTTATCTGGCAGGGAAAATTTTATTAAATTAAATAAAAAATAAAATGGTGGACGTGATGGGACTCGAACCCACGACCTTCTGAATGCGAACCAGACGCTCTCCCGGCTGAGCTACACGCCCACTTTTATTACATTCTAGCATATCATTTTTGTAAAAACAACCTCTTTTTAAGCAGGATAAAAAGCTGCTTCTTCAGGAGTGTTTTTTAAGAAGCTTTTTGGCTTACTAACTCTTGTTTTTGCTTTTTATTATTTTGTTCTTCGGCGTAGTCAATTGAAACCAAATAAAGGTTTACCCATAGGTCATGTTCGTTAGCTTTTCCCTCTAACTCTTTAGCCAGGTCCTTAAATTTTTTTTCCACGCGGTCTTTGAAAGCAGAAAATTCTATTAGCGTTTCTAAAACCTCCCGGTGATTATATGATGCTCCCTCCCGAAAAACTTTTACCACCATTTACACCTCCATTATTAACCTTTACAGTATTATTATAGTTAAGTATGAAGGAAATGTTAAGAGGTATTTATTGTCTAAATATAACTGAAAATAGCCCTTGTAGGGCAGGCATCCTGCCTGCTCGAAGCTTAAAAAAGCAAAGCCACTCGTTTAACTATAACTAAAACTTAAAAACGAATGGCTTGCTTAATCCCTTAAAAACAGTTGCTTTTTTAAATCAGTGAATTTTTGTTTGGTGCCTTACTGTCCGGGAGTTCCTGTTTGGCCAAGATTCCCCCAGGAGCCGCCAGGCGTTACCTGGCCCCCGTAGGGACTATACCCGCCATAACGGCCGGCCTCATATTGGGTTGCCTGGGGTGATTGGGCCGGTGCGGTGGAAAACTGTCCTCCTCCTGCAAGGCCACCGCCGGGCTGGGTTGACCATCCCGGTTGATTTGCGCCTGGGCCAAATCCACCGTATTGGGGAGGATTAAAAAATGCTCCTTGGGTTTGAGGGGAAGAGGCTTGGTAAAAAGTAGGCGACATTTGTTGAGCCAGACTGTTAATTTGGTTTATATCTTGGTGCAACTGGTTGGCTATGTACTGAAGACGCTGGAGCTGTTGGGAAGCATTAACCTCTTTTTGTTGTAATTGCTGGAGTTGTGAACTGTTGTTCATTTCTGTTTGTTGAAGTTGACTGGCCAGATTACTAATAGTGTTTGCTTCATCCCGTAGCCGTTGAATCTGTTGTTGTATTTGATTATACTGGTACATAATTAATTTTTTACCTCCTTAGATTTTAAAGATTTTAATCTTTTTTTAGCATAACCCCAACTAAAGGAAAATATGCGTTAGGTACTATTCTTTAAAAGTTAAATTATGACTAGGAAATTGGAATTTTTAAGAGGAAATAAACTAAAAAAAGCGAATAATAGCGTAATAGAATAGTAATCTTAAAAGTAGAAGTAAAAATAAGTAATGAAGGTAAAATTTGGCCCGGCCGGCAACTCTCCGTCTTTTTACGCTTCGGGTTTTAAAAAGGTGGGGGATGTGCCGGGCTGGCTTAAGAATTTAAAATTACAGGCCTATGAGTACCAGGGGGGGCGCGGGGTCCGGATTAACGAAGAGAATGCCCGGCGCTTGGGGGAGTTGGCGCGGGAAAACGAGATTACTTTAAGTATTCACGCCCCTTATTATATAACCCTTGGAACAGCAGACGCCAGGTTAAGAGAAAATACCCGGAGGTATATCCTTGATGCCATGAGGGCTGCCCACTGGATGGGAGCACGGCTTACGGTATTTCACCCCGGTACAGGAGCAGGTATAGATAGAGCAGTTATACTGCAAAGAGCCGGTACTTTTTTAAAAGCACTTCGTGAGGAAGCCGATGAGATGGGTTTGGCTGATGTTTTGCTTGCCCCCGAAACAGCGGGTAAACGCGCCCAATTGGGTAATTTGGATGAAATTCTTGCTTTATGTACTTTTGCCCCCCGCATTGTCCCGGTTCTTGACTTTGGTCATTTGCACGCTGTTACCGGCGGGGGGATGGTAAGACAAAATGATTTTGCCCGGGTTCTAGAGCTGGTGACCTTACGCTTAGGTAAACAAATATTTGAGAACCTGCACATTCACTTTAGTCCGGTGGAATTTACGCCGGCAGGAGAAAAAAAGCACGGGACAACCTTAAATAAAAAGCTTGGTCCAGATTTCAAGCCTTTGGCGGAATTATTGGTAGTCAGAAATATAAAGGCCGTGGTTATTTGTGAATCAGGAGGACGCCAGGCAGAAGATGCCCTGATTTACCAGGAAATTTACCGGCAAGCTTTAAGTAGCCAAAGCAAAAACATTAATAACCTTAATTTAAATCAAAAATAGCATTTAACTGTTTATTTTTTGATTTGCTTTTTGGTATAATGGTGGTGTTTTTTGCTTGAAAGTTAAAGGAAGGTGAATAATTAAGTGCTGCCAACCCCAAAAAAGTTTTTTTTAACCTGTGCAGCCGCCGAAGGAAAAAATCATTTAACGGCTTTTGATAATGCTCTCTTAAAGGCTCGAATTGGGAATGTCAATATAATTCGGGTGTCCAGTATCTTGCCGCCAGGGACAGTTTATGACCCCGGTCTTTCTATTCCACCAGGATCGCTGGTGCCTACCGCGTACGGGTATATCGTCAGTGATGTACCGGGCGAAATTATTTCTGCGGCCGTTGGCGTGGGCTTTTCCAAGGATACTTTTGGCCTTATCATGGAATATGCTAATAAATGTCTGGAAGAAGAGGCCCGTCAAAAGGTAGAAAATATGCTGCAGGAAGCTTTTGCGGCGCGTGATATGTCTCTTTCTGAAATAATGATCGTTTCTTGTACGCACCAAATAGAAAAAATCGGATGTTCCTTGGCCGCCGTGCCCATGTGGTATTAAGGGAGGAGGGTAGAAATGAATTCCTGGTTTACCGAATTACAAACAAAGGATATGGCCTTAAGTTGCCGGGTAACGGAGATACTTCATCAGGAAAAAACGCCTTACCAAGAGCTGGCCGTGTATAATACCGTTCCTTTTGGGCGAATGCTGGTTCTGGATGATATTATCCAGACTACGATTGCGGACGAATTTGTTTATCACGAAATGATTGTTCACGTGAGCTTACATACCCATCCTGCACCTCGACGGGTACTGGTTATTGGCGGAGGTGACGGGGGTACTGTTCGAGAGGTTGTCAAGCACCAGGAGGTAGAAAAAACCGTTTTAGTGGAAATTGACGGACGGGTAATTGAAGCCGCGCGTAAATTTTTACCTGAAATAAGTTGTGGCTTGACTGACCCCCGGGTGGAAATAATTGTTGACGATGGAATCAGCCATGTGGAGAAGAATAAAAATGCTTACGAAGTTATTATTATTGACTCCACTGATCCTATAGGAGCAGCCACCGGACTGTTTGAAGCTGCTTTTTACCAGAAGGTAGCTGAAGCCTTGACTGAAGATGGTTTGTTTGTGGCCCAAACCGAGTCCCCTTTTTTTAACCGTGATTTAATCAGACACGTTTACCGGGAAGTGGCAAAAATTTTCTCTTTAACCCGTTTATATCTGGCCAATATTCCTTCTTATCCGGGCGGTTTATGGACCTTTATTTTAGGCAGTAAAAAGTATAACCCGTTAAAGGTAAATAAACGGATTTTAGCTTCTTTAAATACTAAATACTATAGTTTAGAGGTTCATAAGGCGGCGTTTACTTTACCCCCATTCGTAGCCGCTTTGACTGAATAAAAAGTATGGTGGTCAAATTAGCATTGCTTAGCACGGCGGTGATGAGGGATAAATTACCGGAAAAAATTTAAGACTTAAACTAAAAATAACTATAAAAAAGTGAGCTATGGAACTTAAAAATAATAAAAATTTTGCTTATATTAAAGAAGGGCTAATAATCAAAAGCACCGGTTTTATAGGCAGTACCGAAGATTATTCTTCAGCTGCCCTGGTTATTTTAGGAATTCCCCTGGATTGCACCGTTAGTTTTAGACCGGGTACCCGCTTTGGGCCGCAAGAAATCCGCCTCCAAAGCGAGGGGCTGGAAACTTATAGTCCTTACTTAGACCGGGATTTAATTGATTACGTTTATTGTGACGTAGGAAATATAATTTTACCGCCGGGTCAGTTAAAAGAGTGTTTCCGGCGGATTCAAGTGGTCATAAACAGCCTTTTAAAGGAAGGTAAGTTCCCCCTTTTTTTAGGAGGGGAACATTTAATTACTTTACCGGCGGTGGAGGCAGTAGCGCGACTATACCCTGATCTTACGGTGTTGCAGTTTGATGCCCACGCTGATTTACGGGATGTTTACCTGGGAGATAATTTTTCCCACGCGACCGTAATGCGCCGGATAACGGAAATAATTGGGGGAAAAAATTTATTTCAATTTGGGATTCGTTCTGGAACAAAAGAAGAATTTATTTTTGCCCAAAAAGAAACTAATTTTTTTCCTTTTGAGGTAAAAGAGCCTTTTAAAAAAGTAAATTCCTCCTTACGGGGACGGCCCGTATACATCACTTTAGACATAGATGTATGTGACCCGGCTTACGCGCCGGGGGTAGGCACTCCTGAGCCGGGAGGCTGTACGCCACAGGAATTAATTCAGGCGCTGCACCTCATGGGGGCCCAGCAGGTCGTGGGTATGGACCTGGTTGAAATTAACCCTTTAAGCGATCCAACCGCCCGTACTGCTGCTTTGGGAGCAAAGTTAGTTCGGGAAGCAATTTTAAGCTTTGGTCGTCCCTGTTTATAAAAAATTTTTGTAACTTCTTTTGAAAAAATCTTATAAAGTAGTTGCCTCAGATTTATCTATTTTGTCTATCGGCTCATCTTTGGTTGCTTCTTTTTTAGGTTCACCAAATTTTGCCAAGCCTTCTGCGTAAGCCCGTAATTTTTTATCCACCAGGTAGTACACTGTTCCTATCGGGTAACTACCGTTTTCTAGTCGAGGAAGCGCTGGTACCCCGGTAAGAAGGCTGATTCCTTCTTCGATGGTTTTTATGGCGTAAACGTGAAAAAGATTTTTTTGTACCGCTTCCACCACTTCGTGTTTTAGCATCAGGTTATCTATATTTTGGTAAGGAATAATTACCCCTTGATTACCGTTTAGGCCTTTTGCCTTACAAACAGCATAAAAGCCTTCAATCTTTTCCGTTACGCCACCAATAGGCTGAATTTCACCATGTTGATTAACCGAACCAGTCACGGCCAAATCTTGTTTAATGGGCAATTCAGCCAGGGCAGATAATAAGGCGTAAAGCTCGGCGCTGGAAGCGCTATCTCCTTCGATTATTTCGTACAACTGTTCAAATGTAAGGCGGGCAGATAAACGCAGCGGCTTATCCTGGGCAAAACGTTCCCCTAAAAAACCAACCAGGGTAAGAATTCCTTTGCTGTGAATATTGCCGCTCATTTTTGATTCGCGCTCAATGTTTACTACTCCTTCTTGACCCATAAAGGTTTTGGCGGTGATGCGGGAAGGCCGGGCAAAAACATAATCACCCATATCCATTATAGATAAGCCATTTACTTGACCAATTACCTCTCCTTCAGTATCAACTAAAATCTTTTCCTGCACAATCATTTCCTGTATTTTTTCTTCTACTCGATTAGAACGGTAAACTCTTTCTTCTATAGCCTTACGGACGTATTGGGCCGTAACCAGAGGAGCATCCTCTATTTCCGCCCAGGCTGCCGCTTCATAGATGATTTCACATACTTCGTTAAAGCGGGTGGAAAGTTTATTTTGGTTGCCAGCAAGTCGGGAGCCAAATTCAATAAGTTCAGCCATTCCAGAGCGATCGAAATGTTTAAAGTTTTCTTTTTGGCATGTTGCGCCGATATAAGCCGCGTAAAGATTTAAATTTTCTGGGGTATAAGGCATTTCAGTGTCAAAATCCACTTTGACTTTAAAAAATTTGCGAAAGTCTTCGTCTAGAGCATATAATAAATGATATAAATAGTGATTTCCAATTAAGATTACTTTAACATTTAAAGGGATAGGTTGAGGACGCAAGCTAACCGTGGGAGTCAAATGATACTTCTCGCCAATGTTTTCAACTACGGCCTGCTTATTTTTTAAGGCTTTTTTTAGGGCATCCCAGGCAAAAGGATCAAGCAAGATGTCTTTTGCTTGAATAACTAAGTAGCCCCCGTTGGCCTGGTGGACAGCGCCTGCTTTAATCATGGTAAAATCAGTAATTAAATTACCCAGTATGCTCCGGTATTCTGTTTTACCAAAAAGATTATAATAGTGAGGACTGGATTCAATAACCACGGGTCTTCCTATTGTTTGGGCATTGTTAACAAAAAGGTTTACCTTATAGCGGGTAAAAATGTCATCGGGCAAAGGAAAAAGAAACGGCATGGAGCGTTCTGTGTCTTTAGCTTTAAAGTACTCTAAGTGGCTGGTGATATCTTCTAAAACTTTATTTAAAAAATATACGATATCCGGAAAAGAATTATATTTCTCAATCAACCGTTGGACAAGGGGGGCGGCAGCGTATCCGGCAATTTGCTTATCTAATTCCCGAATACGTTCTTGAGCATTTTTCTCCAGTACTCTTTTGTTGGCCAACACTTCTTCTAATTTATGGTGTAATTCTAGCGCTTGTTTTTCTAATTTGCTTTTTTCTTCAAAAGGCATGGCTTCAAACTCTTCCTGAGAAAGGGGTTTATTATCTTTAAGGGGAATAAAAACAAATCCACTAGGGCCGTACTTTAAATTAAACCCGGCTTCTAAGGCTTCTTGACGCATTTTGTCTAAAGATTGTTGAATTTGCTGCTCTGCGTTGTTAAAAATAGCCTGCTTATTTTGTTCGTAATCCGCCCCCTCAAAGGCCTTAGGTAAGCTGGTTCGTAAATCGTTAATTAATTCTTGCATATCATTTTTAAAGATCAAACCTTGTCCCGAAGGGAAAGAAACGGCCACGGGTTGACTAGGATTTGTAAAATTATGGAGATAACACCAGTCATCTGGTACCGGACCGTCTTTGGCGACTTGTTTTAACACTTCCTCGGCGTAAGTACTTTTACCCGTTCCCGTTGGACCGGCAAGATAAAGGTTATAACCGGGAGCACGCATGACCAGGCCAAACTGCATTGCTTTAACGGCTCTTTCCTGGCCAATAAAATCTTTTAAGGGCATTACTTCCGCCGTACATGAAAAATTAAACTCTTCTGGCTTACAGCGCCGCCGCAATTTATCAACGCTTACCCGCAGGTTGTTTTCACTTGTTTCTAACTTAATAATTTTTTTCACCTCACGTAAATTTTTTAACCTTTATTTCTTTGTTTGTTTTGCT
Source organism: Firmicutes bacterium UBA4795 (assembly GCA_002402825.1). Classification (GTDB taxonomy): domain Bacteria; phylum Bacillota; class Desulfotomaculia; order Desulfotomaculales; family Nap2-2B; genus SCADC1-2-3. Next base: position 6,028 of record DHGP01000027.1, on the reverse strand, counting down.
CTTTTAATTCTATTTAAAAATTATTTTAAATATCATATCATATAAATATTACTTCAGATAAATCAAAAAAAAAAAATAATTTAAAAAGCACACCTTTTGCCATTACAAATACTTCCTGGTTTTTACAGAAATAGCTCTCTTGCAGGAGTAATATTCTTTGGAGGTCTAATCCATAAAAATTTTAGATTGTAAAATAGGTCTGATTCTTTTTCGTCATCTAAAATTGCCCCCTACGATATGATCTTCTTCGTAGGAAAGAGGGGTAGCGTAAAATTAATTGTGGAAAAAGGAATATCGACAAAAATAGCATACACCCTAAAGAGATAGAATTCACAAAATATCTATTTAGAGGGAAGCTATTTAATAAAAATTTTTATCCAAGCATTCTTGTAATGTTTTAAAGAGGGGGTTGACCAACAAAAAGACCTCCTAGTACAAATAGGTTAAAGAAAATCCAAAACGTACTGGAGGTCGAAATTAATGACAAAACGAAACAAAAACTTAAAAGAGATTCGCCGCCTTCCCACCTTAATTGTGGGTGTTGACATCACCTAGAAGACCCACTGGGGCCGCACGATAGACGGATCAACAGGGATTAAAGCAGGCAGCGCCTTTACCTTTCATAATAGCATAAACGGCTTTACCTGTCTGGTGGGTAAAATACACCAATGCGGTCAAGAATTTTTGGGTATTATTTTTCTTACCCCTATTACAGACCAGTATTTTTTATTTTTTGCCTTTAGTTTAGCCTAAAGAAAATTAATTTAACCTAAGAAAGGTAAGCGGTCAGCACCTCTTCCCCCAGTTGTTTTCCCGGCTAAAATTTCCACTTCCTTGTATACGTAGAGGACCTGAGTCATTTTCCCCTCAAACTCAGGATCGCGGCGTTCCAGGTAATACCGGATCTTATGCAGCTTGATCTTGTTTTTTGCCAGAATCTTATTTTACTTTGGACGAGAATAGGATATACCTAAATGTCGTCAATTGTAATTTTATTTTGGAATCAATGTACTAGTAAGGTTGCTAATTGGTCTATAAATTTGATTTCTTCCAAATGAGCAATAATATCCGCTACCTTTTCTGCTTGAGATCTCTTTATACTATATGAAGCCAGATTTAAAAACTTCTCTTTAAGTTCTTCATCAGTCATTGGATTCTTTATAGAACCTTTAGGACACTTACTGAAAGCGCTATAAGTTTTATCGTCTTGGGTGACAATATCAACGTAAACAGGTATGTCAAAGAAATGTTCGTTCAAGTTGGAATCATCGGTAAAAGTTACCTTTTTCATTAACTCCTTGAGTTTCGGATCATGAATCCTTGACCAATCAAAATGGTGCAACAACACCTGTCTTTCGGCAATTGCCACAGCAACACAGTACTGATTACTTAAACGCGCTGCAAGTGGCGTTTCTGGATTATAGTTTAAACCATGACCTTCGGGCAAGGCCATTCTTTTTACTCTAACGCTTTTTATATCATCTGGACATAGATCATTTTTATGGACAATGTCCAGAACTGCCTGGATTGGAGTATGGCTACAGAGTATGCTGGGGTAAGCCTTAAAATCATTGATCATTATTTCGTAAGGCGATCCCAAATTTTCAATTAACTTGTTTAAATCCGGTTCACTAGAATAAACATTGCAATAGCCTGTAGAATATTCAAAAATCCCCTTTGGACCTGATGCCCCTTTTTGCACCAATAAGGCAGCTAGCACTCCTTTCATAGCTGCCATTCCAGGATGCAAGCTTTTAGTGAAATCTCCGTGGTCCAGGCAATAGCGACCGCCTGACGCTTGGTCTGCAGCAATGCCCAGGGTTACTTCCATTTCTTCTGCCTTTAAACCTAATAGCCTGGCTGCCGCTGCTGCTGCTGCTACGGTACCGTTAGTTGCAGTGCTATGCCAGCGCTCGTAATGGGTAGGCATCACGCTTCGACTCACTCTTCCTCCAACTTCATAACCAGCCACCACGGCAGTGATCAGGTCGGCGCCGCTGGCTCCTACTTTCTCGCTCACTGCTAAGGCAGCAGGAATAACACAGGCACCAAAATGAGCAATAGAGGGAAGATGAGTATCATCAAAGTCTATGGTATGAACCATGGTACCATTAATCAAGGCTGAATTCAGACAAGAGGTCTTGAAATTTCCACAAATTATAGTAGATTCTGGTTGACCACCGTTTTCTCTGATTAATTCCAAGAGAGGTTTTATTTCCTTCGCCGCAACTGTGTAACCAGCCATAGCACAGCCAAGAGCATCCATAATGGTATCCTTAGCTTTTTTTACCACATTATCTGGAAGGTTCTTGAGATCTATCTCCGCCGCAAATTTGGATAGATTTTTCGTGTACTCCATCTTTAAAAACCTCCAATATTTAAACTTAACCACTCTTTCAAAATCTTGCTATACAGTATCAATAATATCCCCTGGTTTTACACAATTACCCATAGCATATACTTCAAGTGTTATTCCTTATAACGTGACAACACAACTTCTTTTATTTTACTCTATACCGCGACTGTTTGTCTAGACATTTTTTACGCCCGAATGTAATTACTCTGTGATAATGTAACCTGTTGCTGTAAAATATTCTTAGGTATTTACCAATAAACTTCCAGGAGAAAAAGACGGTAATTAGAACCTAAAAAATAAAAGAAACCTTTATTGCAAACGGCTTTAAGCAGGCTTCTAGCCTTCCCTACAGCACATAGATAACGTGCTACTTTAGCTTTTACAGAACGAATAGGATGGAAAGTGGCCGATATTCACGATCGAGCCGGAGGGCCCTGATATCTTAAATTAAAATTTTTTCTGTCTTGACAATGAGGTCCACCTAGCATCAGGCAAAATGGCATTTTTTCAACCTCTTAATAAATCCAAATCCCTTAAAACGAGTTTTGATATGGAGACCAGGTAATCTGGTTGTAAGCATTCCTGTGGCTTAGGAAAGGGAAAATTCCTATTTACCTTTTATGATTCATTTTAAATTTTAGATTGACTTTGCTTAAGGCTTCATGATACATAATGAACTATAGCTAATTGTTAACCAAATTATGAACATAGGTTGACATAAAGCGTAAAAATATCCGGAGGTAATGATATGGCTCATATTACGAGACAAGAAATTAAAGGTAAGGTTCTGGCGGGAGAAGGTTTGTCCCCACAAGAGGCTTTTGAACTGGCCGGCTGGCCGCTAGAAAGATTAGAGGAATTGCTGAGTCTGGCTCAGGAGGTACGGGAACGTTTCTGGGGCCGGGAGGTGGAGCTTTGTTCTATTATTAATGCCCGCTCAGGGCTTTGCCGGGAAGACTGTCGCTTTTGCGCCCAGTCATCCCGCTACCGTACCAATGTAGAAGTATACCCGCTGATTAACCCGGAAAAGGCTTTGGAAAAGGCCCGGTATATGGAAATCGTTGGAGTACAGCATTTCTCCCTGGTAACCAGCGGACGGGGTATTGGGGAAGCAGATTTTAAGCAGGTGTTGGAGATTTACCGGATGTTGCGTGCTGAAACCAGCCTGGAACTGCACGCTTCTTTGGGAAGTATTGATCAGGAAAAAGCCCGGCAATTAAGGGAAGCTGGGGTAACCACCTACCATCATAACCTGGAAACCGGACGCAATTATTTTCCACGTATTTGCACCACCCATACCTTCAGGGACCGGGTGGCTACCATCCAGGCCGCAAAATCGGCAGGTCTTGCAGTTTGTTCGGGAGGAATCATTGGCCTGGGAGAAAGTATGGTCGACCGGTTGGAAATGGTCCTGGAGTTGCGGGAACTGGGGGTGCGTTCGGTGCCGGTGAACATTTTAAACCCCATTCCAGGTACACCTTTGGCCAAGCAAAAACCCTTACCGGTAGAAGAAATTTTAAAGACCGTAGCTATCTTCCGGTTAGTCATGCCCCGCTCAGTCTTACGCTTATGCGGGGGACGGGAACCGGCCCTTAAAGAAAAACAAGCCGCGGCTTTACGCCTGGCTATTAACGGGATGATGGTGGGAGGCTATCTTACTTTACCCGGTAACGAAATCCAAAAAGACCTGGATATGCTTTTTGCGGCGGGGTTACAACCCTCAAAACAATACTCTCTTTCGTACGTACAACGTTTTTGAACAAAGCCTTTAATTTTTAATTCAGCACCAGATTTAAACTTCCCGGGCGATAACCTTCCAGGTCAAGGACAATGTAAGTATACCCAAGGGATTTTAATTTAGCCGCTATTTTCTCCCGGTAGTAAATTACCTTTTCCATGTCCGCCGGCTCCACTTCAATCCGGGCAATCTTTTCATGGTGTCTTACCCTGACCTGACCCAGGCCCATTGAGCGCATAAATTCCTCCGCCTGGTTTATGATCTCTAAAATCTCTCGGGTCAGGGAAATACCATAAGGAACTCTGGAGGCAAGGCAGGCGAGGGAAGGTTTATCCCAGGTGAGGAGGCCCAATTTTCGCGAAAGCATCCTTATTTCTTCTTTGGCAAGTCTGACCTCATCAAGAGGGCTTCTTACTCCCAGTTCTGCGGCGGCTTTTCTGCCGGGGCGAAAATCGGTGCGGTCGTCAAAGTTTGAACCATCGGCCACCCATTTTAGATGCTCCCGCCTGGCAATTTCTTTAAGTTTGGTAAAGAGCTGCTGCTTGCAATAATAGCAGCGGTCAGAAGAATTACGGACAAATTCTGGTTGCAAAAGCTCATCCGTAAAAAGGGAGTGAAACTTTACCTTAAAACCTTGCGCTATCTTCATGGCGTTTATATATTCCCGCTCGGGATAGGTGGGAGACCTTGCCGTAACAGCCAAAACCCTGTCTTTTAGCGTATCGGCGGCTACCTTAAGCAAAAAGGTGCTGTCCACGCCGCCGGAGTAGGCTAAAACCAGACTTTCCATCTCTTTTAAAAGCTGCCTTAGTCTTTTTAGTTTTTCTTCGGCGGTCATTTACCTTAATTCCCTGCCTTAAATTTTTAAATTAACAATTTGACTTTATAATCAAAGGGGTTTATTCAGATCAAACCTTAGCTTCCGGTTGCCTAAAGAAATAGCTCTTTCGCCAAAAGATGCCTTTACCTTTTTAATAATAGCCTGCCCTAAGGGGTGTTTGAGCTCTTCTCCGCAATAGAGGCAAATTCCAGTATCTCCTCTTGTAGGGGCGTTAAATTTAACGCCCCTACAAAGCAATAACATCAGTAACCACGGATTTTCCCCTGGTTAAAATCCCGGTTTTGTCAAACACAATTTTCGTTTATTGTTCCTCCAAAATCCTTAAGATCTCCCTCTTGTTAAAACTTATATCTCCAACAATCTCTGGTGCTTTTTAAGCCCATTTTTTAGCCCGCCCCTCTATTATATACGGGTTTACGGGTCGGTGCCTTGCCCGCGTAAGGTGAAGAGAACGCCTTCGCGCTCCAGTTCCGTATAGGCGCGCTGGATCATATTCGGGTTCACTTCCAACATATTTTATCGTGAGTATTTTTTCTTGACAGCTTAGGGTCTTAATTATACCTTAATGCCAATAAGCATAAATTTCAACACCGGAAAAATCCTTTTTAAAGATAATTTTTAAAATATAATAGAGAATAGGAGGTAAAGATGGTGGCTAAAAGTTCGCTGGGTCTAGAAGAAAACGTAGCGGGTTTATTGTGTTATCTGCTTGGCTTTATTACGGGAATTGTTTTTTTAGTGCTGGAAAAAGAGAGCGCTTTTGTCAGGTTTCACGCCCTACAGTCAACCATAACTTTTGGCGTATTCTTCGTTTTGAACCTGTTTTTTAGCTTCATTCCGTTTGTGGGCTGGACGTTCAACTTGATTATTTTCTTGTTGTCTTTGATAACCTGGATTATTTGTATGATTAAGGCTTACCAGGGAGAAATGTTTAAACTGCCGGTTGTTGGTGACATTGCCGCAAAGCAAGGTCCATAATGTTGATTGAAAAAATTTTTTATGTTATAATTTGTTTACCTTAAGACTTGAGTTTTATTTTAGATATAGGTAAATTTTTTAAAATCTTTGGGCACGTAGCTCAGTGGGAGAGCGC
>DHGP01000042.1 GCA_002402825.1 Firmicutes bacterium UBA4795 | reverse complement strand
GCGGTAGCGGCGGAATGGAGGTTAATATGAAAGAAATCAAAACACAAATATTTTTGGGTGATTGTGAAAATATTCTTAAAAGTTTTGAAGATAACTGTATTGATTTAATATTTACATCCCCTCCTTATGCTGATAGGAGAAAACATACTTATGGTGGCATTAAACCTGAAAAATATGTTGAATGGTTTCTACCTAAAAGTGAACAATTCTTAAGAGTATTAAAACCTAGCGGCACATTTATATTAAATATTAAGGAAAAGGCAGAAAATGGCGAAAGGCATACTTATGTTTTAGAATTAATATTAGCATTAAAAAAACAAGGTTGGTTATGGACAGAAGAATTTATCTGGCATAAAAAAAATTGTTATCCTGGGAAGTGGCCAAATCGTTTCAGAGATGCTTGGGAAAGATTGCTACAATTCAATAAAACTAAAAAGTTTAAGATGTTTCAAGAAGCAGTTATGATACCTATTGGTGATTGGGTGGAAGATAGATTAAGAAACCTAAGTGAAAAGGATAGAATAAGATTTGAATCAAGATCAAAAAGTGGCTTTGGAAAAAATATTTCAAATTGGTTAAAGCGTGCTAAAGTTTATCCTACAAATGTATTACATTTGGCGACCGAATGCAGTAATAAAAATCATAGTGCTGTTTTCCCTGAAAGCCTCCCAGAATGGTTCATAAAACTATTTACTGAGGAAGGAGACACTGTATTAGACCCCTTTATGGGATCAGGCACAACATTAAGGGTTGCCGAGAGGTTAAGAAGAAATTCAATTGGAATTGATATTGGCCCAGAATATTATGAAATGGTTAAAAAGGAAATAAAAGAATGTGAATATCTGTTATTTGAACCAGAGGTAAAATATGAAACCAATAGACCTAAATGAAGTTAATGAATATGTTGAAAACCATATTTCAATTTTTCATAGGAAACGGCTTGAATATGTTACAACTAAAGTTGATTTAAACCCTATTCTTAAACAAAAAAATCCTTATCTTTTCAGGGCTAAAAATATTATGACTGCTCAAGATTTAGTAAAAGGATTTTTGGATGCTTTCCTTCAATCTCAAGAAGAAACTTTATTTGGTGATTTTATTGAAGGATTGGCAATTTTTGTATGTAGCAAGACATACGGTGGAAGAAAATCAGAATTGACCGGGATAGATCTAGAATTTATAAAAGGCGACGTTATTTATATTGTAGAAGTTAAAGTGGGCTGGAATTGGGGAAATTCCAGCCAAATTAAGCAATTAAAGATTAATTTTGAAAATGCTAAGAAAATTTTAGAAAAACAACCAGGTAAAAAGGTTATTGCTATAAATGGATGTTGCTTTGGGAAGAAAAAGAATAGGAATCCTGAAAAAGATGGCTACTATAAAATGTGTGGACAGGAATTTTGGGAATTGATTTCAGGAGTTGAAAATTTCTATATTGATATCATAGAACCTATTGGCCATAAGGCAAAACAAAAAAATGAAGAGTTTCTTGAAGCTTATGCTACGGTCGTAAATAAATTTACCTTAGACTTTTCTCAGCGATTTTGCACGGATGGTAAAATCGATTGGAAAAAACTTTTGGAATTTAATTCGGGTAAAAAATTAGAATAATGAGTTTTACTCTTTTAGAACGACTCAGATAGAAATCCAGCATATTATGAACGAACTAACAACAGGAAAAAATCCAAACAAAATAGAGGAAATTGAAAGAATAAGAAAAGTTGCTACTTCAGGCAAGTAAATAAATTAAAAACTGTAAAAGTAGATTTATTTGTAAAGGACAATGATGGAAGTATTCATTTATTTGATTTAAAAACAGTTAAACCTAATATTTAGCAATTTCAAAGATTTTAAGAGAACACTATTGGAATGGATAGCAATCTATTTATCAAAACATCCAGATGCAAACATTCATTCTTATGTTGCCATTCCTTACAACCCTTATGAGCCTAAACCTTATGAAAGATGGACACTAAAGGGAATGTTGGATTTGGATAATGAATTGAAAGTTGCAGAAGAATTTTGGAACTTTTTAGGAGGAAAAGGAGCATATACGGACCTATTAGATTGTTTTGAGAGGGCGGGGATAGAATTGAGGCCAGAAATAGATAAATATTTTTCAAAATTCAAATAAAAAGAAAAAATTTGTCAATGATAAAAAAGCGACCAACAGTGCATAACACAGCATAAAAGGATCGACCTTCGGTCTCACCCAAATTTTGCTTCGCAAAACTTTTTTTATGCTGGGGACATTAGGCGAAATGTCTTTAATACATGAAACCTATATACCTTATTTGGAGGTATCTTAGATGAAAAAGATACATCTGCCCATAATCATCGAGATGGACGAGGACGGATATTATATAGTGAGCTGTCCGCTGTTTAAAGGTGCCACTCTTACGGCGAGACCATAGACGAGGCATTGGAGAATATAAAAGAGGTTATAGATATGTGCCTTGAGGAAACAAAGATTGAGAGTCTCAACAAGTTTATAGGATTCAGAGAACTGGAAGTAACTCAGAATGCTTAAACTTTCTGGGATCAAAGGCAGAGAACTCATAAAGTTTTTGGAATCCAGTTGACCGATAAAAAGACCTCCTGGTACAAAGGTGTTGGCCAAAACAACCAAAAAGTACCGGAGGTCGAGATTGATGAATAAGAAGAGTCGTCATTATTATATCCTGACGTCTGCTGCCTGACGACCAACGACTGATTTAGTTTGTTTTTCTCCTGATGTCTGACGTCCGACGACTGACGACCGACTTAATTAAGCTCTCTTTTTTCGCCCGTGATTAAAAAAATTACTTCTTCACCAATATTAGTGGCGTGATCAGCAATTCTTTCCAGATAGCGACTGATTAATAAAAAATAAATGGCCGGAATTACAATTTGAGGCTGAGTTTTTTCCCGCATTGCCCATACAGCTTCTTGAAATATTTTAGCGGAAATAAAATCAACTTCGTCATCTAAAGAACACATTTCGCGTGCTCTTTGAACATCGTTATAGACGTATGCGTCTAAGGCCTCTTTAATCATTTGCTGGACTACCCGGCTCATTTTAGAAGTGTATTCCATAAGTTGCCTGTTTAAGGGATAACCGTAAATATAAAGGGTAGCCCGGGCAATATCAACCGCGTAGTCGGCCATTCGTTCTAAACTGACCAGAAATTTAAGGCTGGTGATAGCCAGGCGTAAATCACGGGCTATTGGCTGTTGGGTAGCGATTAATTTTACGCATTTATCTTCGATTTCCAGCGCTAATTTGTCAATTAAAACGTCACCCGAAATTACTTGGTTTGCCCCTGCCACGTCTTGCCATAGTAAAAATTGGACGGCTCTATAAATAGTCTCTTCTGTTAAACTGGCCAGCCGTAAAATATCCTGCTGTAAATCAGTTAATTCCTGTTCAAAAGTACCACGGGCCCGCATAAATTTTTACCTCCTGAAAGTAGGCTTTATTAATCAAATCGGCACTTCTCAAGTCGTTCGCTTACGGATAACGTCACCCCATTACTGGTTGACTAAATATTTATATCAAATCTAATCTCACCTCAAACATCTCACTTCCCACCTCTCAATTCGGCTGGTAAGGTAACCTTAAAAGTACTTCCCTGGTGGGGTATGCTTTCCACCTTGATACTCCCTCCATGGGCCTTAATGATATGTTTAACAATAGCTAAGCCTACGCCAATTCCTCCCAATTCTCGGGCTCTGGCCTTTTCTACCCGGTAAAAGCGTTCAAAAACACGGGGCAGGTCCTCAGGCGGGATGCCAATCCCGGTGTCCTTTACCTCTACCTGAACGTTATCCTTATCGGTGGCGGCCCGGATTAAAATATGCCCGTCAGGAGGAGTGTATTTTATGGCGTTATCCACTAAATTTGTTAATACCTGAGCTAATAAATCAGGGTCACCAGATACGCAAGGCAACTCAACCGGTAGTTCTACCGTTAAACTTAAAGATTTTTGTTGGGCCTGAGGTTGAAACATAGCGGTTACCTGGTTAATGATTTCTTTTAGCTGCACCAATTGCCACCGGTGAACGACCCTTCTTTCTTCTATCTTGGAGAGATGTAATAAATCGTCAATAAGTTTTGCCAGCCGACTGGTTTCTTTGCTCATGATTTCTAAGATCCGGTGGGCGGCGGCAGGGTCATCTATTGCTCCATCGCGTAAAGTCTCTAAAAAACTGCTAATTGAAGTAAGAGGGGTGCGTAACTCATGAGAAACATTAGCCACAAATTCAGTGCGCATTTGATCTAGCTTTTTTTCTTTAGTACTGTTTCTTAGTAAAATCACAATTCCTTTTTTTCCTTGTTCCTGATTTTTTAAGGGGGTAGCCTTGAGATAATAAAAACTGGGTTCGGGATAAATAAGTTGAAGTTCTTGGGTTATTGATTTTTCGCTTTTTAAAGCCTGTTTTACGGCCCTTTCTAGGTCGTAATTGCGGATGAGATGCAGGATATTTTTACCCAAATAGGTTTCCTGGGCAATGCCCAAAAAATTTTCTACCGCTGAATTAAGCAAAAGAATATTACCTTGGTTATCAAGCGCAATCACCCCTTCCATCATACTGTTCAAGATAGTCTGGATGCGGTTTTTTTCAGCCGTAATTTGGGCCAGAACTTTTTTCTGTTGCCGCACCAAATCATTTATGTTTTGAGCTAACTGATTGATTTCTTTCTGCTCGTAAAGGGGTAATTCCTGGTTTAAATTTCCTTGACTTATAGCTTTGGTGACCATATTCATTTTTTTTAGCGGAGAGATAACCTGTTTAAATAATATCCACCCTAAGCCCAGAGCAAAGATAAACGACGTTAGCAAGGCCCAACCTAGATTAAGGTGGTAAAAAAAATAAAATTGTAAAATAGCTAAAAAAATTAAGAGAATAAAAAAATAATTAATAATTACCCGCCAAAGGTTGTTTTTAACCATATTTACTAAAATACCTCCTTAAAACGATAGCCAACCCCTGGTTAAGCAGTTCTACAATATTTTCTTCATCATCAACCACTAAAATTTTTGGCATTACTAAACTATCCTCTTTAAAAATTGCAAATTGCAAATTGGTAGTTACGACTTATTATTTAAAACGGCTGTTTAACTTAACCTTTGGCTTAAATTAGTATATCTTTCCTTTACCTTGTTATTTTTTATGGCTATAGCCAGCGCTTTGGGCGAACCAATTAAAACCATTAACTTTTTTGCCCGGGTGATGGCCGTATAGAGAAGGTTACGCTGCAGCATTATATAATGTTGGGTTAGAAGGGGCATAATGACTACCGCGTATTCGCTGCCCTGGGACTTATGAACCGAAATAGCGTAAGCTAAGGTCAACTCCTCCATTTCGTGACTGCTGTATGTTACCTGCTGCGTCTCAAAAGCAACAGTTATTTCCTGTTCTTCCGGGTCAATTTTTACTACGCGTCCTATATCGCCGTTAAAAACTTCTTTTTCGTAGTTATTTTTAATTTGCATTACTTTATCGTCAAGGCAAAAAGCCTTGTTTCCGTTGGTAATTTCCTGGTGCCGTGGATTAAGCAAGGCCTGTAATTCTCGATTTAGATTAGTCACCCCCACAATTCCCTTATGCGTTGGAGTTAAGACTTGAATATCTTCTTTAAGGTTAAAACCAAAGGCTTGAGGAATTTTTTGCCGGTATAAAATTTTTATTGTTTCCAAAACTTTTTCCGGATCTTCTTCTTGGATGAAATAAAAATCCCGTTGCTTCTGTTTTGTCTTTAGACTGGGAAACAGGCCCTGGTTAACGCGGTGAGCATTTAAAATAATCAGGCTCTCTTGGGCTTGGCGGTAAATATCTTTTAAAAAAACCACTTCTATTTTTTCGGACTTAATAATGTCTCTTAAAACATTACCTGGACCAACGGAGGGAAGCTGGTCTGCATCCCCGACTAAAATTAAACTGGCTTGCGGAGGTATTGCTTTTAACAAATGATGCGTTAAGATAAGGTCAAGCATGGAAGCCTCATCAACGATAATTAAATCACCTTCTAAAGGACGTTCTTCATTTCTTTTCCAGATTTTTTCCTTAGGGCTGTATTCCAGGAGACGATGGATGGTCTTAGCTTCTTTCCCGGTAACCTGAGAAAGTTTTTTAGCCGCCCTGCCGGTTGGTGAAGCTAAGATTGTTTGCTGTCCCTTTTTGGCTAAAATTTCAATTAAACTGGCCACCAACGTTGTTTTTCCTGTTCCTGGTCCACCAGTTATTACCAACAATTTAGTTTTAATGGCCTTTCTTAAAGCCTCCCTTTGTTTTTCGGCTAAAATTATTTTATTTACTTTTTGCACCCAAAGTAAAGCCGTCTCCAGGTCTATAGATAATGGAGATTTGGGAGTTGTATTTAGTTTTTTCAGTTTTTGAGCTACGCTTACTTCCGCGAGGTAAAAGGGTTTAAGGTAAACTACCTGGGTGCCGTTAATATTTTCGGCCACTACCTCTTCTTTTGCTATTAGTGAGGTTATTGCTTTCCAGCTTATCTCGTCTTCAATTCCTAATTCTGCTTCTGTTTTTTTTAACAGTTCCGGGACGGGAACATAAACGTGCCCTTCTTCTGCGTACTGGTGCAGCATATAAATTAATCCTGCTTGCGCCCGCAAGGGTGAATTTAAGGCAAAACCAAAATTTTGAGCTATTTTGTCGGCGGTTTTAAAGCCAATCCCGTTAATGTCCAGAGCCAGGCGGTAAGGGTTTTCTTTCATGATCGAAATGGCCTGTTCCTGGTAGGCCTTATATATTTTTACCGCGTAGGCGGAACTAATATTATTATTATATAAAAAGAGCATTACTTCTTTAATTTCTTTTTGTTCGGCCCAGGCGGCGGTAATGCTTTTTAAACGGGACGGGCCAATTCCTTCCACTTTTAACAAGCTTTCCGCTTCATTTTCTATAATATCTAGCGCTTTATTCCCAAACTGGTTAATAATCCGTTTGGCCATAACCGGGCCAATGCCCTTAATTAAACCAGAACCCAGATACTTTTCTATACCGGTTATGGTGGCTGGGAGAAGGGGTAGACAGCTTTCCACCTGAAATTCTTCCCCAAATTTTTTATTCCTAATCCACTTTCCTTTTAACTGCAGGGTTTGCCCTGGGTTAAGGGTAAATAAGTTTCCGACTATGGTAATGAGGTTTTTATGTTCCCTGGTTTTAAGTTTGGCCACGGTAAAATTGCTTTCGGTGTCAAAATATACAATTCTTTCTAGAATACCTTCCAGGGAGATTTGCTCAAGCACTAAAAGCGCTCCTTTTATGGCCTATATGCACAAGCATAACATAATCTCCCTCTTTCTTACAAGTAAAATAATTGAGCTATTGACAAAGGGCTTTACCTTTAATTTGTGGCCCTATTTTTACCACGCTAGGTGCGCTTTGTTTTACTGTTCCTTTAGGCTTAGGGTGCACCATTTTTTTAGCAGAAGTTTGCCCTTCCTTGGTTAAATGGTTAAAAAAATAGCTTTTTCGGTTATATTTTTTGGTGTATAATAAACTTAAAGGAAGGAAAGGAGTTTTTGAAACGGCCTATTTTAAAGAAAAGAAAAAGGAGGAAAAGCAGTTTTTATACCGCCCAAAATTAAATAACCCTTCTCCTCAAAAAGAGTTAAAGTTAGATTATTTTCAAGAAAGAGCCATTATGGCTTTAAGGTCTGGATCATCTGTTATCGTAGCTGCCCCAACTGGAACAGGAAAAACTTTAATTGCGGAAAAATTACTGGCGGATGTTCTAACCAAAGAAAAAGGGGCTATTTATACTTCCCCTATTAAAGCTTTATCCAACCAAAAGTACCGTGATTTTAGCGCCTTGTTTGGGCGGGATAAGGTAGGTCTTATTACCGGCGATTTGTCGATTAATGAAGGGGCGCCTGTGCTGGTAATGACTACCGAAATCTTTCGTAACTGGTGTTTTGCTCAGCCTGGTGAACTGCAAAACATTTCCCACGTTGTTTTTGATGAAATGCATTATCTGGATGATCCTGCCCGGGGTACGGTGTGGGAAGAAAGTGTAATTTTTGCTCCTTCACACCTTAGGCTTTTGGGGTTGTCCGCCACTATTCCTAACATTTATGAGATTGCGGCCTGGATAAAAGAAGTCCGTCATGATGAGGTAAAGGTTATTGTAGAAAAGAAGCGGGTCGTACCCTTAAAAACTAACTGGATTAATCATAACGGAAATATTTTAACGGCTGCCGAAGTGCAAGCTGAAATAAAAGCCCAATCAGACGCGTGTAAGCAACGCTACCGCAAGGAAAGAAAGAATGAGTAAAGTTTTATCAAGCATTGAACCACAAATTTCCTGCACGGAAGTAATTGAAGTTATCCAGGAGCATTTACCGGCTCTTTATTTTACTTTTGGACGCCGGCGAACTGAATTACTGGCCGAAGAACTAAGCAGGCAATGGGACTTTTTAAACATGGGGGAAAAACAAAAAGCAAGGCAGTTTATCCGCCAAGCAGAGGAAAAAAATCCTGGTTTATTTAACTTGCGGCGGGAAAATTTGCGGCGCTTTCTCTATCAAGGTATTGGCTACCACCATGCCGGCTTATCCCCAACCTTGAAGGATTTAGTGGAGCGGCTTTATGAGTCCCGTTTGATTTACGTTTTGTTTTGTACGGAAACTTTTGCCGTAGGCGTTAATTTTCCAGCCGCCAGCACCATTTTTGATTCTTGTCGTAAATGGGACGGTCAGGTGTTTCGTAATTTGCATAACCGGGAATTTTTTCAAATGGCCGGCCGCTCCGGGCGACGGGGCTATGATGAAGTAGGACAGGTGTTTGTCTGCCTGGACCAGCGCTTTCCAGAGCAAACGGCTTTTTATGAGGAAGACAAAGTAGAGCCAGTTCAGGGTCGCCTAACGATTACTCCCAACACGGTTTTAAACCTTTTACACTGGAAAAATGAGGCGGAAATTAAAACATTTCTAGAACAAAACCTGGCGGCTTACCAAAACAATAAAGAAATGAGACATATAAAGCAAGAAATATTAAAGTCGGAAGCTGAATTGGCTAAGCAAGAAGAAGTTTTTTGTGCTGTCCGCCGGACCCCCGCCTGTCAGCTCGAACGCCTTAAATTACGGCAGGAATTAAATTACCTCTCGCGGCGTAAAAACCGACATTCCCTTATGGCTATGGAAAGAAAGAAAGAGATTTATTCTCTTTTAAAGAACGAACGCCAGAAATGTAACGATAAAATATGCCGTCAGACCGAAAAAAGAATAAAAAAAATTACCGAAAAGATAAATTTCTTTAACCGGGAGGCAAACTACCTGAGTAAAAATAGCCGGGAATACGAGCAGGAATTTACGCAGGTGTTAGAACTGCTGCGGCGGTTGGACTTTGTTAAAGGCCGGGAATTGTTACCACGAGGACTATTTGCTTTAAATATCCATGTTCAAGAAATTTTAGTTACGGAATTAATCTTTTCCGGGCTTTTTTTAGAGGTATCTCCTGCCGAAGCAGCGGCCATCCTGGTTGGGGTAGATTATCAACCAGGACGCGAAGAAAGGGTAGTAAAAGGAAATACCCCGTTAAAACAGATAACGGCGATAAAAAATTATCTTTTGCGCCATGGAGTACCCGAGCATTTTTGTCTGTGGTCACCGCTACCGGGGCCGTTGGCTTACGCTTGGTATGAAGGCGCCTCTTTTGCCACGTTGCTGAATTTAAGCAACCTACAAGAGGGGGATATTTTTTCTTTACTTAGACGGGAAATAGACCTTTTGCGTCAGATAGAAAGAGCAGCCGGTAATAACCCTATTGTAACGCAGTTTGCCCAAAACCTCCGTCACAAATTAGACCGTGACGAAGTGGCCATTACGGGATTTTAAGATGACCTTAATTCACTCTTTAAAGCATATCCCCGTCTCACCCTTGAGGATGTTAAGGCATGTCTTGAGTACGTGTATGCTTTAGTAGAGGGGGAGGACGTTTATCCCGTTTTAGTTCAATCACAGGGCATTACGTTATGAAGCCAATTTACCCCCCCCCCCCCCCCCCCCNNCCCCCCCCCCCCCGCTTAGGCAACTTTACTTCAAAGGTTACCGGCGGAGAGGAGACTATAATTTCACCATCATTTAAAGCAACAATATTTTTAACGATAAATAAACCCATCCCTCGTCCCTCGCCTTTAGTAGTAAACCCTGAATCAAACATAGCCTGTTTTATTTCTTGGTTAATTTCAGGACCAGTATTAATTACCTTAATACCGTAATAAGATTCATCATCATATATTTCCAGCTTAACCTGCCTTTGGTCAGGAGGCAGCAGGACTACTGCTTCAAAGGCGTTATCTATTAAATTCCCTAAGATGCGGTTTAAATCATAGGCAGAAATCCTAAGGTACGCTAAATCAGTTTGAATGTTTAATTCAAAGGCAATTTCTTGGTTGCGCGCCTGGATTGTTTTTCTTTGAAGGAGTGCATTTATTTCAGGTTTTTTTAAAAACATAATTTGGGAAGTATAGCGCGCTTCGGAAACAATTTCAGTTAAATAATCACTGGCCGCTTCAGTATGGCCAATTTGGAGCAAGCCGTAAATAGTTTGTAAGTGATTTAGGTAGTCATGGCGCTGGGCGCGAATATAATTATTAAAGTCATTTAAAGTCTTTAGTTTTTCTTCTTGTGTTTCAAGCAGGTTTTTTTGTAGCCGGCTTAATTTGATTATTTTTAAGGTTTCTGAAGTAAAAAAGAGGTTAAACAAAATTAAGACGATGATTATAATCGCCCATTTTAACGCTAGGAGTTGAGTAAAAAAGCTAAAATATAGGGTGAGGATGAAAATAGCTAAAGCTTGTCCTCCAAAAAAGGTCACGGGTGTTTTTAGCCAGGTTGATATTTTCAAAAAACCAGCCTTTCTTGTTATATTAGATAAAGGTACGTACGGTATGTATATATTTCGCTAAATTTTAAGTAAAACCTTTTAAATCTTAACTATATTATAACTTTATTTTCCAACAAATTAACTTATATTCCGACATAGCTTTTAAAGGTAAAATTAATAAAAAACCTTTAGGCAGGGTAAACTTCCTTAAAAGGGGGTTTAAGGGAGATAATGGAGCAAAACAAGTTTTTCTGGGGAGCCTCTTTTGGGCTTTTTCTTGGTATGGTGGCTTTTGGGGTCCGGGTATCCCTTGGTGCGCTGAATGATACTTTACAGTTAAAAGAGCCGCTTAAGTTTGGTCAAATAGAAAAAACATCTTCTGGCCTGTATCAAATAAAATTACTAGGTAAAAATTGGACTATTAATTTACCGGAAAAAGATTTACTGCTTAAATCATTGTTTGAAAATAAAGACTATGATATAAGAAAGTTATTAAAGAAATTAGACTAAGAGAGAGAGACAAGAGAGAGACAAGGGGGCGTTGGACTGTATGAAAAGTCAATTATTTGAGTATTAATTTTTGCAAAGTGGGGATAAAATCTCATATCAGGCTATATTTTTTATATCCTTATCCCCAAATTGCCTTAAAATAAGTTTAAAGTGGGGGAAGATAATTAACAAAATTAGTTTTCACACAGCCTAACGGTTTCTTTGTCTAAAAAATTGAGATAGGAGTGAGCTTTTATTTGTTATACGAAAGCACCAGGGGAAAAATTCATTCTTTTAGCGCGGCTAGAGCAATTAAGTCAGGATTGGCTCCTGACGGAGGACTATTTGTGCCCTCTGTTCCTGTCTATATAACTAAACAACAGCTTAATGGTTTAGTTGGAGTAAGTTATCAAGAACGGGCTCTTTATATTTTAAATTTATTTCTGACGGATTTTACTCCGGCCCAATTAAAGGAAAGTATCACCAGAGCTTACCACCAAAAAAATTTTCCCGGCCTTAAAATTGCTCCCGTAAAAAAATTAAACGCCGGGCTCTACCTTTTAGAATTATGGCACGGACCCACCGGAGCTTTTAAGGACTTTGCCCTGCAAATACTGCCTTATCTTCTCCGCTACGCGGTGGCTAAGACAGAAGAAGGTAAAAAAATAGCTATTTTGGTCGCTACCTCTGGAGATACTGGAAAGGCAGCCCTGGAAGGATTTAAGGATGTTGAAGGGACAAAAATTATTGTTTTTTATCCGGCCGGAGGGGTCAGTAAAATGCAGGAACTGCAAATGGTCACCCAGGAGGGAAGTAATGTCCAGGTAGTAGGCGTAAGGGGTAATTTTGACCAAACCCAAAGCGGGTTAAAAGAAATTTTTAAGGAGATGCCTTATTTGCTTCCCAAAAGTCCTTACTGCTTTTCTTCGGCCAACTCCATTAACTGGGGAAGGCTGGTGCCGCAAATTGTTTATTATTTTTCGGCTTACCTTGATTTACAAAAACAAGGGGAAATAACTCCACCGGAAGAAATAAATTTTGTGGTTCCAACCGGAAATTTTGGTAACATTTTAGCGGCTTTTTACGCCAGGCAAATGGGTTTACCTGTTCGAAAGTTAATTTGTGCTACCAACCAAAATAACGTGTTGGCCGATTTTATTCGTACCGGGTTTTATGACCGCAACCGGACTTTTTACCAGACCATTTCTCCCTCCATGGATATTCTGGTGGCCAGCAACCTGGAGCGTTTACTTTACGAAGTTACCGGCCATGAGGCAGTTAAAGTAGAAAGGTGGATGACTGATTTGCAGGAAAAAGGCTGCTTTCAGGTGGATAATGACGTTTTAGAAAAAGTAAAGGCTATTTTTTGGTCTGATTTTGCCACTGATGAGGAAACATTGGTCGCCATTAAGGATACTTACCGGCAGTACGATTATGTTCTGGACCCACATACTGCGGTAGGCAAAAATGTTTACGCTAAATATTTTTCCCAAACCGGCGACGCAAGTAAAACGGTCCTTGTTTCTACGGCCAGCCCTTTTAAATTCTGTCCTCACGTGGTTAAAGCAATTTTAGGTGAGAAAGCAACCCAAAATAAAAGTGCTTTTGAGCTATTAGATGTACTGGCCCGAACTACTGGTTTAAAAATCCCACCCGGGCTAAGAAATCTGGCCCAAAAAGCAGTTCGTCATACCTTGGTTATAGACCCGGCCAGGATGAAACAAACAGTAGTTAACAGCTTAACTTCATAATTTCTGTTTATTTTGGCTATCCTACCTCTTAAAGGACGTTTTCGTTAGACGGAGGAAAAAGGATGGCTTTTTGGTCGGGGCTCAAGGAGTTGTTTACTTTTCAAGCGTCCGTAGAACAAACCGGGGAACAGGAAACACCGCCAGGACAACTAGGACAAAAAGAAAAAAAAGAGCAGCAGAAGGAAAAAACAAGAACAGAAAAAGAGACTGAATTACTACCGTTATCCCCCTCTCCCGAAATACCTTCCCAGACGCCCAAAGGTCGCTTTCGTAGTCCGGTAAGGGCGGCAGCCTGGCCTAAGTTTTACGCGCCTAAAACAAAAACCGAAATGGCTCAAAAGAAAATAGCGGCCAGCCTGGAGGTAAATATTACCCGATTAAAGGAAACATTTCACCTGCCCCAGAACAGGGATATTGTTTTTCGTGATTTTTCCATTGGAACAAATCCACCAGTAGCCGCCGCCCTTATTTTTGTTGACGGCTTAACCGACCGAAATTTACAGAACAGCCACGTTTTAGAGCCCTTAATGCTTTTATCCCGTTTGCGTTTAGACCCTGGACCCACCCTGCTGGAAACTGTCATGACCCGTCTTTTACCTGGCAAC
This sequence comes from Firmicutes bacterium UBA4795, assembly GCA_002402825.1. Taxonomy (GTDB): domain Bacteria; phylum Bacillota; class Desulfotomaculia; order Desulfotomaculales; family Nap2-2B; genus SCADC1-2-3. Next base: position 52,017 of record DHGP01000042.1, on the reverse strand, counting down.
CAAGCCGAAACAACCGATGACCTTAATACGGTGGTTGACGCTATTTTAGATGGTTCGACAGCTATATTAATTGATTTTTGTCCTAAAGCAATTTTTGTGGAAACAAAAGGATGGGAGCATCGTACGGTTAGTCGGCCCACTGCGGAACTGGTTATTCGGGGTCCCCAGGAGGGTTTTACCGAAACTTTGCGGGTCAATACGGCTTTAATTCGCCGTTCCTTTCATTCTCCTGATTTGGTGACGGAATTTATTAAAATAGGTCGTCTTAACCGGCTTAATTGCGCCATAATGTACGTTAATGACTTAACCAACCCTAAGCTGGCGGCGGAAGTTAAAAACCGTCTTAGCCGCCTTGCCACTGATTACGTTGGGGAAAGCGGCGTCTTAGAACAGTTTATTGAAGATAACACCTTTGGTTTTGTTCCCCAAATCCTGACCACCGAAAGGCCGGACCGCGTTGTGGCCGGGCTTACCGAAGGTCAGGTGGGCCTTTTGCTGGAAGGAAGTCCCTTTGCTTTACTTGTTCCAGCTACCTTTTTTGCTCTTTTTCATACGGCTGAAGATGCCTATATTCGCTGGCCTTACGGTACTATTTTAAGATTTATCCGTTTGTTTGGCTTTTTTATGGCTACCTTTCTACCCGGTATTTATATAGCCGTTGTTGGTTACCATCACGAAATGATTCCTACGGATTTGCTCATGTCTATTGCCGCGGCCCGTGAAAATGTTCCTTTTCCCTCGGTCGTAGAATTATTAGTAATGGAGTTTATCTTTGAACTTATCCGGGAAGCAGGCATTCGCATTCCTGGTTTAATTGGCCCTACCTTAAGTATTGTAGGGGCATTAATTTTAGGTCAGGCTGCGGTGGCCGCAAATATTATCAGCCCTATTTTAATTATTGTGGTGGCGGTTACCGCTATTGGTAGTTTTGCCGTTCCTAATTATATCCTTAATTTCAGCGTTCGCCTGCTGCAATTTATTTATATCTTCCTGGGAGCAATTTTTGGTATTTGGGGGCTGGTAATTGGGTTATATATCCAACTTGTTCTTTTAGCCGGGATTAAATCTTTTGGCGTACCCTTTTTAGCACCCCTGGCTACAATTAAACAGGCCACCGCTGATGTATTCATCAGGGGGCCGGTGTGGAAGCAAGAAGAACGCCCAGGTTTTCTTAAGCCGCAGCGTAAACAGAGGCAGCCTAAAGTAAGCCGTGAATGGTTAAATCAGCCCAAGAAGGGGAATTCTAATGTGCCGGGAAAGTAAAATAGAGCTAAAAGAGGCCGTCATGCTGGTTACAATGGCGTTAATTACCGAGTTATTCCTGACCTTTCCGGCCCTTTTAGCCTATGAGGGACGGACGGCCGCCTGGTTAGTTCTCCTGGTAGCTACTTTGGTGGCGGCGATTGCTTTTCTTCCCACGGCAATTTTACTGGAAAGGTATCGTGATAAAAGTATTATTGAAATTGGGGAAGAGTTACTGGGTCCAATAGGTAATGCTTTTTTTACCATAATTATTTTCCTTTTCTTCCTGGTTATTACCAGTTTAATCTTGCGTCAATATGCGGAACGTACCATAACCGTTAGCTTAAATAATTTGCCTTTAAGCGTAGCTATGGTGATGCTTTTGGTTGGGGCGGCCGTAGCCTGCTACCTTGGTTTGGATGCCATTAACCGCAGTGTTTGGATAGTTGGCTTTATTATTATTTTTTTGCTTCTTTTGGTCCAATTATTGCCATTTCCATACTGGCAAACGGATTATCTTTTTCCTTTAGGGGGCCCAGGTTTAAAAGAAATACTTTTTGAAGGTTTAAAAAGAAGCTCTCTTTTTTCGGAAGTTCTCTTGCTGGCGGTAATTTATCCTTCTTTGCCTAAAAGCTCCGCACGCCCGGTTGGTCTAACCGGTCTTTTTTTAAGCGGTTTAATTATGGCCTTTACCATTTTTACCACTCAACTGGTTTTCCCGGTTCCAGTATTTCAGGAAATGTCTTTGCCCACCTTTGAAACTTCCCGGCTGATATATTTTGGCCGCTTTGTTCAGCGGCTGGAATCAGTTTTTGTTCCCCTTTGGGTTTTAGCCTGCTTAATTAAAGTTAGTCTTGGCTGCTATCTGATGTGCTTTATTCTTACCCGCTGGTTAAAACTTCCTTATTATCGGCCCTTTATTTTACCGGTGGTGGTAATTACGATGGCGATAGCCTTCATCCCGGCTAATATCAATGAGGCTGTATGGGTAGATACGCAAATTGTGCGTGCTTTTGGGGCCATTCCGGCTTTTGGGCTGCCGGCCTTACTGCTTCCCTTTGCTTTTTGGCGGCGAAAACAAAGAGGTAAGGCAAGATGAAGCGAAAATTTTGCCTGTTTTCATTTATATTAATCTATTTACTGTTTCAGACCGGCTGCTGGGGTTTTCGGGAAGTGGATGAAGAAGCTTTCGTAATGATTTTAGGACTGGACAAAGGAAAAGAAAATTTGTTAGTTTTAACGGCGCAAATTGCAGTACCACGCGGCATGGGCAGCGGGGGAATGGGCCGGGGAGGAGGTGCCGCCGGAGGGCAGGCGAAGCCGACTATGACTATAACGGTGGAGTGCCGCTCGATTTTGGCCGGTTTAAATATGCTTAACGCTACATTAGAAAGAAAGCCTTCCTTAGCCCACCTAAAGGTAATGGTAGTTTCTGAAGAGCTGGCCCGCCAGGGAATAAATGTTTATTTAACCCAATTATTACGCTACTTTGAATTTCGGCGCAGCACCTTTTTAGTGGTTTCCTGCGGACCGGCTCAAAAACTGATTAGACAGTTTCAACCAGTAATGGAAAATAATCCAGCCAAGTTTGCCGAACTTTTTATGGGCAGCCAACGTTACGAGGGCTTTGTTCCTTTTAGTCAAATTCACCATTTTTATAATGATCTAAAGTTAACCACTGTCCAGCCGGTAGCCATGTTGGTTAGCTTAAAAGAAAAGCCGCCGGAAAATTTGCCGGCGGAGGAAGAACAATCCTCGGAGGGCCAATTTTATGCCGGTCAGTTACCGCTTAAAGGGGACAATAATATTGAGCTTTTGGGTACGGCTGTTTTTTACCAAGGCAGGATGGTGGGTGTGCTTAACGGGGAAGAAACTTTAATTTTAAACCTGTTACGCGGTTGGCTTAAGCAAACGTTATTAACCATTCCCGACCCGACCAGCCCTAAATATTCTATTTCCTTAAGAATAAAAATGGAAAGAAAGCCCAAGCTGAAAGTAACTTTAAATCAGGATAGGCCTAAAATTTACGTAAGAATATTTTTAGATGGCGAAATTGTTTCCGCCCAAAACAGGATAAATTACGGAAAACCGGCCAAATTATCTTTGCTGGAAAAGGGGTTAAATAAATTACTGGCCGAAAAAACCCAAAACTTAATCTTTAAAACTCAGGATGAAATGCAGGCTGATATATTTGGCTTTGGAAACAAGGCCAGGCGTTTGGTGGTTACCTGGTCCCAGTGGCAAAAGTTAAATTGGTTGGAACTTTACCCCCGGGCCCAAACCAGCGTAACCGTAAAAATCCACCTCAGGCGCTTTGGCTTGTTAAGAAATATTAATCCTACCGGAGCACCGTAAGAAAGGGGAATTAAAGGGTGATTATTTGGTTTTTGCTGCTTTTTTTACTGTTTCTTACCTATTACCTGGTTACTTACAGCTGCTGGGCCTGGCAGCACAACCACAAAAGAGGGGCGGTAGGCATTATTATTGTAGCTATATTTACCTTGGTTTTACCAATTGCTGTTTGGGCTTATCACAACTGGGTACGATGAGAGTAACATTTTAAAAGCTAACCCCATAATATGGTATATAAATATAAAAAGGGGGATTTTATGACATGGACTTAAACCTCGAAAACAGTTCCAGTAGCCTTTGGTTTATTTTAATCCTGGTGGTTATATTTTTGTTGCTTTTTGGAGGCGGTATTTTAGGTCAGAGTAAAACTGAAGAATAAATAAAAAATTAAGTAACTACTTAGGTTCAAAGGGGCAAAGGCACANNGCACAAAGGCACAAAGTTTTTTGCCAGACTTGCAGATCTCTAGTAGTAGGTAGTTGACAGTTTTTAGTTTACAGAAAAGGAAGTACCAATGTTGAGACTAAAAACTCAAAACTATCCACTAAAAACTATCAATGAGACCTCTGTGCCTACCTGAATAGTTACAAAATTAAGGAGAAAGGGGGCAGCTTTAATGCTTGACATTAAAAATATGGAAGCAAGTGGTGGATGGCTGATTATTTTAATTATAATTATCCTGCTCATTTTAATTCTGTAAAGCAAAGGCACAAAGGAGCAAAGTAGTAAAGGCACAAAAGGGCAAAGTAGCAAAGTAGTAAAAGTTATTAGGGTGAAAACGAATAGAGACCTAATTATCTGGTTGAAAACCATGCGTTTTGTACAGGAATTTGTTGGTTGGTCTAAATCCCTTCCCAAGGAGGAAATTTATGGCCTGATTTATCAAATGAGAATTAAAACTTATTGGAGACTACTCTTAAGGTAAAAACTCTTTGCCTCTGTGCCTTTGCCCCTTTGTGCCTTTCTAATCTTAGGGATATTTTAAGTTACCCCTTCTATTTTTATATTTTTATGCTATGATATTAATAATACTTTGTAACTATTCAGGTAGGCACAGAGGGGCAAAGGCACAGAGGAGCAAAGGGAAATGAAAACATATAGAGATCTGCAAGTCTGGCAAAAAAACTTTGTGCCTGTGTGCTTTTGTGCCTTTGTGCCTGAGTAGTTACAATACTTTTTTAAATAGGCTAATTAAGGCAGAGGTGAAAATGCTGTCAGAGGATAAATTGTATTGGTTGGGATGGCAATTACTGTTACCTGGTTCGGCTAGACAAATATGGCGCCTGGTAGAACGATTAGGCTCCCCCCAAAAAGCCTGGTTGGCTTCCGAAAAAGAATTAATAGGTCAAGGGGGACTTAAACCGGAAACGGCCATTCAACTGGTTAAAGAAAGGGCCGCGTTGAAACTGGAAAATGAATTGGCCAGGTTGGAAGAAAATCAGATTTCCTACCTTTTGTATCACGAGCCGGCTTATCCCGTGCTTTTACGCCATATTTTTGACCCTCCTCCGGGTCTATTTGTCCGGGGAAAGTTGTTGCCCGAAGACAACCTGGCTGTATCTATTGTGGGTTCGCGTAGACCTACTCCTTATGGTTTAGCCGTAAGTGAAAAGTTAGCTAAAGAACTGGCCCAAGCAGGAATAACAGTGGTCAGCGGGATGGCGCGCGGCATTGATACTGCTGCCCATAAAGGGGCCTTGCAGGCCGGCGGGCGCACTGTTGCCGTTCTTGGCTGCGGGATAGATATAATTTATCCCCGGGAAAACCAGCGCCTTTACGCTCAAATTATTTCGGCCGGGGCGGTAATCAGTGAGTTTCCCTGCGGCTCACCTCCTGAAGCCTGGCATTTTCCTGTCCGCAACCGGCTTATAAGCGGCCTGGCCAAGGCTCTGGTGGTCGTCGAGGCCGGAGAAAAAAGCGGCGCATTAATTACCGCCGACCTTGCTTTAGAGCAAGGGCGGGAGGTAATGGCTGTACCAGGTAGTATTACCAGTAATTTAAGCCAGGGAACCAATAATTTAATTAAACAGGGAGCGCGTTTGGTGGAAGGAGGAAAAGATATTTTAGAGGAAATAGGTTTAGGGACGCTTTTCAACCCTCACGTTACGCCAACGACTAACCTAACCTTAACCATGGAAGAAGAGAAAATTTACCAGCTATTATCGTATGAGCTTGTTTCCCTTGATGCTTTGATTGAAAGGACAGGGTTAGCAGCCTCGACAGTGCTGTCTGCTTTAATGTTTTTAGAAATAAAGGGACTGGTTAACCAGTTTCCAGGTAAGTTTTATACCCGGCGAAGCTAGCGGGATATAAACAATAAAAAAGGACAAGTTAAATTACAAAGCTGGTAAGATTTCGTAGTAATTAAGGAGGAAAGCTAACGTGGCCGGTACGCTATTAATTGTGGAATCCCCTACTAAAGCTAAAAGCTTGAGTCTTTTCTTAGGAAAAAAATACGTGGTTAAAGCTTCTATGGGACACCTTCGTGATTTACCTAAAAGCCGGCTCGGGGTAGAGGTAGAGCAAGAATTTAAACCCAAATATATTCCGGTACGGGGTAAAGGTAAAATCATTAAAGAATTAAAGGAAGCCGTAAAAAATGCTAACCGGGTTCTTCTTGCCTCCGACCCGGACCGGGAGGGAGAAGCCATTGCCTGGCACTTACAAAATTTACTAGAGCTTAAATCAGATGAACCGTGCCGGGTTGAGTTTAACGAAATAACCAAACAAAGCGTAATCCAGGCGCTGGAAAACCCTCGCTACATTGATTATAACCGGGTTAATGCCCAGCAAGCCAGACGCATTTTAGACCGTTTGGTAGGTTACAATTTGAGTCCCTTATTATGGCGAAAAATAAAAAAGGGACTGAGTGCCGGAAGGGTGCAATCAGCCGCCTTACGCCTTATTTGTGACCGGGAAGAAGAGATTAAAGCCTTTATTCCCGAAGAATACTGGTCCTTAACGGCAAAGTTAAGCAAGGATGGAAAAAATTATTTTTTGGCCCGACTATATAAAATAGGAAATAAAAAAGCCGCTCTTAGCCACCAGGATGAGGTGGAAAATATAATGAAGGAGTTAGCGCCAGGTCAGTATCAGGTGGTAAAAAAAGAGCGCACTGAAAAGTCGCGCCAGCCGGTAACTCCTTTTACCACCAGCAGCTTGCAGCAGGAAGCTTCCCGTAAGCTTAATTTTGCCCCGCAAAAAACAATGCTGCTTGCCCAGCAGCTGTACGAAGGTTTGAATTTAGGCCCGGAAGGAACAACCGGTTTAATAACTTACATTCGAACTGATTCCATGCGGGTAGCTGAATCAATTCAGGAAGAGGCCAGGTTATATATAAAGCGCCATTTTGGGACAGATTATATTCCCTTAAAACCACGTAAAATAAAACCTAAGGGCCGTATTCAAGATGCTCATGAAGCCATTCGTCCTACCAGCGTGTGGCGTGAGCCACAGGCTATAAAAACTTACCTGACCAGTGATCAGTCTAAACTTTATGATTTAATTTGGTCACGTTTTATGGCCAGTCAAATGAGCCCGGCTACTATTGAAACAATCACCGTGGATATTTCCGCTGAACGGTGCGTTTTTCGAGCGGTAGGGTCAAACGTTAAGTTTGATGGTTTTATGAAGATATACGTAGAATTACCAGACAATGAGCCGGACCTCGAGTCAGAAGCAAAAAAACTGCCTGATTTAAAAGAAGGAGAAATGCTTAAGCTTAGAGAATTAATCCCCAAGCAGCATTTTACCCAACCGCCCCCGCGTTATACCGAAGCAACCCTGGTTAAAACCCTGGAGGAAAAAGGCATTGGGCGGCCTAGTACCTACGTGCCTATTATTGACACCATTCAAAAACGCGGTTATGTTACCCGCAAAAGTAAACAGTTTATTCCTACCGAATTAGGAATCATAGTTACCGATTTACTAAAAAAGTTTTTTCCAAATATCGTTGACGTTAAGTTTACCGCGGAAATGGAAGAAAAGTTAGACCGGGTGGAAGAAGGGCAAACCCAATGGGTAAACATTTTAAAGGAGTTTTACCAACCTTTTCAGCAAACAATCTTACGGGCCGAAGCCGGAATTAATCGCCCGGAGATAAAAGAGGAAATATCTAAAGAAGCTTGTGATATCTGCGGCCGGAACATGGTCATTAAAACCGGACGGTACGGGAAATTTTTAGCCTGTCCAGGATTTCCGGATTGCCGTAATGTAAAACCTTTTTTAAAAACAACCGGTGCTTTTTGTCCCCAGTGCGGGGGGGAAATAGTCCTGCGCCGGACAAAAAAAGGCCGTTCTTTTTATGGATGTAAGAATTATCCAAAATGTAATTTTGTTACCTGGGAACCCCCCAGCCAGGAAAAATGCCCGGTGTGCGACAGCTTAATGGTAGTTAAAAGCACGCGCGGTCAAAAAGAAACCTTAAAGTGCATTAACCAGGAATGTAAGAAGGAGATAGTGAAAAGCAAGGAAGCAAAAGCAAAAAATTAAAAAAGGAAGGCTCATTCTACTAAAAGGTGATGGTAAAGTTGTACGGCTATATTGATGACTTTTTAGTTTATTTACAGGTAGGGAAAAATGCTTCTCCCCATACCCTAAAAAATTACCAGCTTGATTTATTTCAAGGCTTAGATTATTTTAAAGGAATCTTAAAAAAAGAGGACTTTCAAATCACACCTGCCGACCTGAATTACCCCTTGTTTCGGGCGTACCTGGCCAATTTAAAAGCGAAAGGTTTAGCTGGAACTACTTTAGCGCGTAAGTTAGCTGCCTGGCGTTCATTTTACCGCTTTTTAAACCGCGAAGGCAAGGTTAACAAAAACCCCTTACTAAAAATAACTTCTCCTAAACATCGAGCCAAATTACCCCGTTTTCTTTTTCCTGACCAGTGTTGTTTGTTAATGGAGGTGGCGAGGGGCGCCGACCCTTTAAGCCAGCGCAACCTGGCGATACTGGAGTGTCTTTATGCCAGCGGCAGTAGGGTTAGTGAACTGGTTAATCTTAACCTGGCTAACGTTGACCTGGCTGCAGGTTACCTTAAGGTCACGGGCAAAGGGGCCCGTGAGCGTTTGGTTCCTATAGGTAAGTATGCCGTTGAGGCTTTAAGACAGTACTTATTTGGTGGCCGGCAGGATTTAGTTAATCCGGTTAAACCGGAGGAAGCTGTTTTTTTAAATTACCGGGGGGACCGTCTTTCCGTGAGGGGGGTGCGCAAAATTTTAGATAAATTAATTCGTCAATCCAACCTGACCTACCGTATAAGTCCGCATGTGCTGCGGCATTCTTTTGCCACCCATATGCTGGACAACGGCGCGGATTTAAGGTCGGTCCAGGAGTTACTAGGGCACGTGAGGCTGGCCACCACCCAAATATACACTCACGTAACCAAGGAAAAGTTAAAGCAGGTTTACCAGCAAAACCACCCGCGGGCTTAAAAATATAAAAATTAAGCGGCAGGATATTCTACCGCTTTAAATAAGACCCTTTTTATAATTTTTAAGGATCAACCGGTGTGGCTGACTGGATAGTGTCAATGAAAGCATTGAAGGTAGTTGCGCCAACTGCCGTACGCTGGAAGGTAATGGTGCAGACGGTGGTGCTGTCGTGAACAGTTCCCCCTGTATCAGTGAATTCAAGTGGTACGGGGAAGTTAATAGTTTTTGTGGTAGTTGGATCCGTAAAACTTATTACGTCTAAACCACCAGCAAAGCCGCCAACTTCAGCAAAGGTAGCCGCACCAGTAGCATTGGTTTTCTTGGTTATACTTACGGTGGTATTGTCTACTTTCCGGGTAAGAGTGACATCCACATCTGGTATACTACAAACTAACCCTGGCTCCAGAAGGGTAATGACAGGCGAACTCTGGCACCTTTGGGGTGGGTAAAGAGGCTCATCAGGTGGGCAGACAAACGGCTGGGGCGGTGGACTGCAAGGATCCAGTTCGCAAAAACCATAGCTTGGCACAAGAAGTTTAACCAGGGCTTTAACCTGAATTTCTTTGCAGACCTTTACCTGGCTCCAAATAAGTTGCTCACCAGTAACAGGGTCGGTAACTACACCGCACTCGCAGTCGCCAACGTCAAGAATTTGGCATTGGACCAATGTTCCGGGAGGGGCCCACATAAAGGCCTGGGTTAAAGCCTGGAGGGTGGTAGTATAAGTAGTAACTAAATTTCCGTTTACATCTCTTATTTCTCCGGTGATACCTACCCGGTTAACTACTTTAACGGGCCGGTAGTAAGGCGGATTAAAATCACCAAATCCGGCAAAGAAACAAACGGCACTGCCTGGTACTACACTACAGGTGCAAGCAGAACCCCGGCGGTATAGGAACTGGAGCAGGTGTACTACCTCCAAGGAGTTCCTCGGCGGCACATTGATCATAAACTTTACCATTATGTAAAGCTTTACATAATGGTAAAACCCTTCTTCAAAAATATACACCCCCTCCCAGCAAACCTAGATAATTAAAAGAAAATTTAAAAAAATAAAGGGTTTTAAACTTGCCATATTAGTCTTGGTTGTGATAAATTTATGCGTAGAAGGTTTGGGCGCGAAAAAAAGCTTTTTATAAATTTTTTTATAAAAAGTAAGAAGGGTAGTGGGTTTTTTGTTTCATGGCACTACTGTTGTAGCCATAAAAAAGAATAATCAGGTAGCCTTGGCCGGGGATGGTCAGGTAACCTTTGCTCAAAATACAATTTTAAAACACCGCGCGCGAAAGATCCGCCGTTTATATAATGGTCAAGTACTGGCTGGTTTTGCGGGGGCCGTCGCTGATGCTTTTACTTTATTTGAAAAGTTTGAAAGTAAACTGGAGTCATTCAACGGGAATTTAGCCAGGGCGGCCGTTGAGTTAGCCAAAGAATGGCGAACAGACCGTTTTTTACGTCGTTTGGAAGCATTGCTTATTGTAGCCAATCAGGAAAGCCTATTAGTAATATCTGGTAATGGAGAAGTAATTGATCCTGATGATGGAGTAGTAGCCATAGGCTCTGGTGGACCTTACGCGTTGGCTGCGGCGCGTGCTTTAGTCAAATATACTGATTTAACTGCTAGCCAGGTTGCTTATGAGGCCCTGTCCATTGCGGCTGGTATTTGCGTTTATACTAATACAGAGATAACCGTGGAAGAACTGGGAGGAAAATGAAGTGGAGGAACTAACCCCACAGCAAATCGTTAATGAACTGGATAAATACATTATTGGTCAGCAGGAGGCAAAAAAAGCCGTGGCTATTGCCTTACGCAACCGCTACCGGCGTAGCAAGCTCCCGCTAGAACTCCAGGAAGAGGTGGTGCCAAAAAACATTCTTATGATTGGCCCAACAGGGGTGGGAAAAACAGAAATTGCCCGGCGTCTGGCCCGCTTGGTAAAAGCTCCTTTTATAAAGGTAGAGGCAACTAAATTTACGGAAGTAGGTTATGTAGGCCGAGATGTAGAAAGCATGGTTCGTGATTTGGTAGAAACCTCTGTCCGGATAACCAAACAGGAAAAAATGTCTTTGGTGCAAGATAAAGCGAGGGAATTAGCTCAGGAACGTCTGGTTGAACTTTTAGTGCCTTCACCATCGGCTGAAGTTTCCGTGCCCAATCCTTTAGAAATGATTTTTGGGGGAGGTACAAAGCAAATGAGACCGAAAGACCAGCTATCAGAAAAAAGGGACCAGTTTCTTTACCAGGAGCGGGAAAGCCTGCGGGAAAAGTTAAGGCAGGGAGAATTGGAGCAAGAATATGTGGAAATAGAAGTTGAAGATATTGTACCGCCTATGTTAGAGATTTTTACCGGTACTGGTATGGAAGAATTAGGTATTAATATGCAGGATATGCTGGGGAATCTTTTCCCGAAAAAAAAGCGGAAACGTAAAGTAACGGTAGCTGAGGCCCGTAAAATTCTTACCCAGCAGGAAGCTCAAAAATTAATTGATATGGATGAAGTTACTTCCCAGGCCATCCAGCGGGCCGAAGAGCACGGGATTGTTTTTTTAGACGAGATTGATAAAATAGCCGGTCTTAACACCACCGGCGGTCCTGATGTTTCCAGAGGCGGTGTACAACGGGATATTCTTCCCATTGTAGAGGGTTCAACAGTAATAACCAAGTACGGACCGGTTAAAACTGATTATATTCTTTTTATTGCCGCGGGTGCCTTTAGTACGGTAAAACCTTCTGACCTTATTCCAGAATTGCAAGGGCGCTTCCCTATCCGGGTAACCTTAAAAAATCTCACCGAAGCAGATTTTTTGCAGATATTAACGGAACCACAAAATGCCTTAATTAAACAATACACCGCTTTATTGGCTACTGAGGAGGTGAAAATAGAATTTTCAAAAAATTCACTTGCAGAAATTGCAAAAATTGCGTATAATGTAAACACGCGTACAGAAAATATAGGGGCCCGGCGTTTATACACCATTACCGAAAAACTTTTGGAAGATTTGTCTTTTAATGCGCCAAACTTAAAAGGACAAACTTTTATTATTGACGAATATTACGTCAAGCAAAAATTAAGCACCATTGTCAAAGATGAAGATGTAAGTCGTTATATTCTTTAGTTTAGTTAAAAAGGAGAATGAAAATGTTAACCTTATTGGATAAAACACGTACTTTGAATAAGCTGCTCCAAAAGTCAGCCGGGTATCCCGTTGATTTTAAAGAGGTAGCCCTTCTTTTTAGTGAAGTCATAGCGTGCAATGTTTATATTCTTGACCGCCGGGGTAAGCTTTTGGGGTATAACTACGGCAAAGCATTTACTTGTGAAGTAACAAAGAGCTTTATAGAATTTAAGGGCAGCTTTCCCGAAGAATATAATGAAAAGCTGTTAAAGATTAACGAAACCCAGGCAAATGTTGGGGAAAAAGTAGAGTATTGTATGTTTAAACCTGAAGTAAACTGTAAATTTACGAACAAATTAAATACCTACGTTCCCATTATCGGGGCAGGGTCACGTTTAGGCACCCTGGTTCTAACCAAACTGGAGGAAAAATTTACATGTGAAGATTTGGTTTTGGCTGAGTACGGGGCTACAGTGGTAGGGATGGAAATCTTAAGAGCCCGGGCCGGACGGATGGAGGAAGAAGCCCGCAAGCGGGCTACCGTACAAGTTGCTTTAAGCACTTTATCATACTCTGAGCTAGACGCCATAAAACATATTTTTGCTCAGTTAGATGGTGAAGAGGGCCTCCTGATAGCCAGTAAAATAGCTGATGAGGTGGGCATTACCCGTTCGGTAATTGTAAACGCCTTGCGTAAGTTTGAAAGCGCCGGGGTGATTGAGTCTAAATCTTTAGGTATGAAGGGTACTTACATTCGGGTTTTAAATGACCGTTTATTAGAGGAAATAGAAAAATTAAGCCACCAAATAAAACTTTAAATTAACTTTCCGCTAAGGGGTACCCCCTTAACCAATTGCCAAGGGCTAAGTGAGCTAAAACAAGCATGGCGTGAGACCAACCCAGGGGGATTACCCAGGCGGGGTCACCCGTTTGCCTATCTACCTGTTCGGGCAGTAAGCTGAGTGAATTAGCGTTTTTTATCGCCCACTGGTATAAAGACAAAGCCTTTTCCTTTTCACCGCGTAGGGCATAAATAATGCCTAACCAAAGAGTGGTTATTACCCAGGGGTTGCCGCCGGCGTAAACGTCACCCTGGTAGCGGTGAATACCACCTACTTGTCCATTAGTAAGAAATTTTTCAATTGTCTGGATAATTTTGTTTGTCCAGAAACTAGTTGGGTTTAGGACCCTAAAAGGAAAAACCAATCCAGCTAAGGCCGCGTCAATACGCCGGTCCTGTTCTACCCAGTAAACAGGGTAAAGCCCTAAAGGATCGGTGGTGGACCATACCTGATAACCTTGCTCTTTATGCCAGTGGTACTCGCTTGCGGAGATGCGCCGGTTAATCCCCCGTAAAAAGCACCTGGTTTTAACCTCCCACTGCCAGGTCAAAATTGCTTTTTTAACCTTTGCCGCTGCCTCCCACCACAAAGCAGCTTTAGCTAGTTCTCCTTTAGTCTTGGCTAAGGCCGCGGCCGCTTTTAAACCACCGTAAGTTGCGGCCGCCGCGTAGGTACTTTGGCAATAATTATCTTCCCATAAATCAAAACTGGGTTGAGGAAGGTTGTTAGCCGGCAAAAGGGAACGAAGCAAGTAACTTGCCCCCATACAAACAGAAGGCCAGACGGCCGCCAAAAAATTTTGTTCTTTGGTAAGCGTAAAGTGGTGGGCATAGCCCCAAAGCACCGCTCCTACCTGGTCAATCTGGTGGCCCCAAAAAGGAGCCCGTCTGCCATCTGTAAAGTATCTTTGTTTCCAACTGCCATCAGTTTCCTGCACCCTTAAACAATAAAAGTAAAAATCTCTAGCCTCCTTATAAAAACCAGCTTCATCCAGGGCAACCGCCGCAAAAAATCCGTCCCGCGGCCAGCAGTAAGCGTATCCCCCACAGCAGGTATAAAAAGGGTCAAACTCCGGAGCGGCAATTATCCCTCCTGTTTTCCGGTTGCAAAGCAGTTTTAAAGTCAATAATGAGCGTTGTATCTCTTCCGGTGTCCTCTTTTTATTCTCAGGACACTGCTCCAGCGTTGAATTTTTTTGCCCCCAGTTTTGCCAAAAGGAAGCTGTTTTATCAAGCCAGGATGAAGCAGGTATATTTATTGTACTAGTATATAAATCAAGTACCTGCTTTTCGAGAGAGGCAAAAGCTAAATAAAGGGCAATTTCCTTTTCTACACCTGGAGCTAAAAGACCCAGGTCCCATTTTAAAATCCCTGCTCCTCCCCGTAAATTAGAGGAAGCGCCCGGAAACCTACCTTTGCTGGCCATATCTAACAGTTCTTCTCCCGCATCTTCCCGTCCGCAATGATAACCGGTTAAGGGATAATCAGGCGCCGCCAGTAAAATATAAGTATTATAACGAAATTGAATTAAAGCCTGGTGGCTAAATTTAAGGTACAGGGTATCATATAAGGGAGATTCGTCAATTAAAAATAAACAATATCCTACCAGGGAAAAACTACGTTCTTGCTCTTTTAAATTTTTAATTTGGTACTGCCGGATTAAAACATCTGCTTCAGGCAAAATAAAATCATAAAGTTTTACGGCTAAACCCATTTCAGAATGAACTAGATTTGTTTTTAAGATGTTGGTTCCTGGTAAATATTCCTGTTGACTCTGCCAGGCCGGCGCGTGAAACCAGCTAACCGGGAAGTCGGGGCACCCGTCTGTCTGTATTCCCACGAAAAAACGACCTAAATGCTGCCCTTTATCAATGTGAGGCCAAAAAATACGAAAAAGCTCCCCGTTACTTTTTATCGCGGCTAGCATCTTACTGTTGCCTATTATTCCTCCTGTAAGTTGGGGGGATAAGAGTTTCTTCATTCTTTTCTATCTCCTGTTAATGACTGAATAGTTGCTAACCTGTTTTTATTTTTTATAAAAGAGCCAATTATTATTAAATATTTTTAATTTTAGCGGATAAAAATAAAAAAGGTATTGCCGGGCAGGAAATAACTCTTTTTTAGCGAAACTATTAAGCAGAACCATTAAAAAGAAAAGGTGGGGGAATAAATGGATGACGCTGTACTGCTGGTGGCAAAATTAATGTCTCTGGCGGCACTTACCGCCCCTAAATGTATGGGACAAGATTACGTAGAGACAAAAATTATTGCGGGAGATGAACTGGCTAAACTAGCGGCAGAAATGGTAAGCTACGGGCAAAAAACAAAAAAAGCTAACTTTGACCGGGATGCCGAAAATGTCCGCCGCTCCCAGGCGGTATTTTTAATTGCCCTGCGGAAAAATATGCCGGTGGGATTAAATTGTGGCGCCTGCGGCATAAATGAATGCGGTTATTTAATAAGTGAAGAGGGAAATGAGTTTGAAGGTCCTTTGTGTGCCTGGCGGGTACTGGATGTAGGGATTGCCTTAGGTTCCGCCGTAAAAATAGCCAACGTCCTTAATGTAGATAACCGGGTCATGTACCGGGTTGGGGTGGTGGCCCGAAAAATGGGCCTAATTAAAGGACCGCTGGTGATAGGAGTTCCTGTTTCGGCCTACAGTAAAAATATTTACTTTGACCGGGGGTAGTTAAAAAACGAGAAATTGCCTTAATTTATATTAGGTGAAGCTTGTACAGGAATTTGGTGAAAAAACAGTTTTTCAGGACGTAATGCCTGATACTGATTTACAGGTGCTTGAGGTAGCTTTATAAGTAAATTTCCAGAAAAAATTATTGTTAAACTAAAAGCTATTTGTTATAATTAAAACATATAAAAATCTATTCTCTTGAAAATTAATAAGTTAAATACCGTTGGTGCCTTAAAGCAGGGCGAACTTTAAGGAGAATAGGGAATCAGGTGCAAGTCCTGAACGGACCCGCCACTGTAACCAGGAAAGTATGCGGTAAGTTTAAGCCACTGGGGCGGTACTTTAGGGTTATAGTAAGTTTCGGCAGCGGCAATTTATTGCGGAATAAATGAGCTGCGAGCGTCAACGAAATTTTTATAAGCCAGGTGCTAACAACCTGGGAAGGCAGCCGATGTACGTTAAAAAACTGGAGTCAGGAGACCTGCCGGCGGTATAACACCGGGGATGATGGTAAAGTCCACGGCCTATTAGGCTGTGGGCTTTTATTTTTATAGCTTATTTTAAAGGAGGTATTTTTATGCTTTTAGAAAAAACGCTTAACGAAATTGGTGGCCTTGATGAGAAAGCCATGAAGTTGGCCCAAAAGAGGCTGGATAGCTTAATCAAGCCACCCGGCAGTTTAGGGCGGTTGGAAGAAATAGCCGTTCAACTAGCGGGCATAACCGGCCAGGCACGTCCTGAAATAAGAAAAAAAGCAGTAATTGTCATGGCGGCAGACCACGGGGTGGTGGCCGAAGGGGTAAGTGCCGCTCCTCCGGAAATTACGGCGCAAATGTTGCCTGCTTTTTTACAAGGGGTGGCGGGTATTGGGGTTTTGGCTCGCCAGGCCGAAGCACAGTTAGTGGTGGTGGACATTGGTGTAGCGGTACCGGTAACTTATCCCGGAGTGGTAAACAAAAAAATACGGGCCGGCAGCAGTAATATAGCTAAAGGTCCGGCTATGACCAGAAGTGAGGCGGTTCAAGCCTTAGAAACCGGGATAAATATTGCCCGGGAGGAAATAAAAAAAGGAGCCACTCTTTTAGCCACTGGTGATATGGGTATTGGGAATACCACTCCCAGCAGTGCCGTGTTTGCTGCTTTAAGTGGCTACCAGGTGAGAAATATTACTGGCCGCGGCACTTTGGTTAATGACGAGGTGCTGGCCAGAAAAATAAAAGTCGTAGTGCAGGCTCTGGATGTAAACCATCCTGACCCTCATGATGGCCTTGACGTGGTGGCTAAAGTTGGCGGTCTGGAAATTGCCGGGCTGGCGGGGGTAATTTTAGGCGCCGCCTCTTGCCGGGTGCCGGTAATCCTGGATGGTTTTATAACTACAGCCGCGGCCCTTGTTGCCTTTGCTTTGCAGCCCCGGATAAAGCAATTTATGCTAGCCTCGCATCTTTCCGGGGAACAGGGCCACCAGTTAATGCTGGACTATCTGGGTCTTAAGCCCATGCTTTTTTTGAATATGCGCCTGGGCGAAGGGACCGGCGCAGTTTTGGCCATGCCCATAGTGGAGGCTGCTACCCGCATTATTAACGAGATGGCCAGCTTTCGTGAGGCCGGGGTGAGTGATTTGGAAGAAGAGAAATTACTGTAGCTATGGGATAAAGGCACTAAGGCACAGAGGGATAGAGAGATAAAAGCAATTCCAGAAGAAACACACGGCTTGATTTCTTAAAAAAGACGTTGAGCTGTTTCTATTCCCGGTAGCATCAATAAAGGTTATAATAAAAATAAATTAATGTCTTACTTTTTTTTCTAAAACTCTGTGCCTCTGTGCCCATTTAACTAATTAATTAACGTAATTTTTCAAAACGATCTTTTAATTTTTTCATTACTAAGGGCATGGTAGTATATTCCATTTCGTTCTCTGGCAAGCGGTGGGGCTCAAAAGGTCCGTGGCTGCGCATGTAGTTGGCAATATAGTTAGCCGTTTGCCGGGCCTGGTCAAAAGCTGGGTCTTTAAAGAAATCCATCGGTCCAATTAGTTTTCCTTCGCACAGTTGAAAACCTAAGGCAATTACTCGCGGCGGCCCGTCAAAGCGAGTGGGGGTAGACTGCTCTACACTAACCGGCATTAAAGGGCCACAATGGGAGCCGCGCATCCAGCCGCTGACTAATTGAGGGTTGGCAAAAGGCTCCAATACTTCTCCTACTGCCGGCATGCCGCTTTGGCAGCGTACAATTAAAACCGGGTCATCTTTGCCTACATAGCGGCCGGCCATTAAGTTAAGCTTTTGGGTGCTGGAAATAGCCGCGATTTCACCCGTTTGCTTATGAAAAATACTTTTAATGCAATAACGCCCCCGTGTACCAATAAATACTAATAAGTCATAAATTTCCTCGGGAGCAGAAAAGGTTACCTTTTTGTTTTCAATTAAGTCCCGCACCTCAAAAAGAAACCCTTCGTGCATGCCGGGGTCAATAACCAGCCCGGCGGTGTTAAAGGGGTCGGCAAATATTTTATACAGCGGCAGGTTCCAGGCCCCGGGCTCGGTTTTATCGGCCATAAAAACGATAATTGG
The DNA here is from genome assembly GCA_002402825.1 of Firmicutes bacterium UBA4795. GTDB lineage: Bacteria > Bacillota > Desulfotomaculia > Desulfotomaculales > Nap2-2B > SCADC1-2-3. The sequence goes on along the minus strand of DHGP01000042.1, from coordinate 33,770 downwards.
TTCGCTCCTTCTTTCTTCAAAGGTCATTTCGGCTACTCCGGGTCCCAGTCCTTTAACGTTGCCAGAAAAAGCATCCGATAGTAGATCCTGCCCGGCTCCGTATAGCTTAAATTTTTTAGCTATTTCGGTGCAGGCTTGAAAGGTATCCCAGGCCAACTGGTGAATCTCCCCGCTGTTGCGTTCAAATTCGTGGGTCATAATTAAGTTAATATCATCACCAACGTGGGTAACGTAAGCGTCAATTAAGTGGGGGCTGCCCGAAAGGATGCCCTGGGCTTTTTCCAAAAGAGCCGGGTAAACGTTGGAATGCCCCACGTAACTGCCTACATCTGCTTTAATAACGGAAAGGGTGATTTTTTTACCCATAATTCAGTGCTAACCTCCTTTGAATAAATTAAGTGTTAAATAAGTTTAACGGGTGAAATTAAGTGACTAAACTCACCTCTTCCTTTTTGGAAGGGTTTATTAAAATTTTTATTAGTTTGGTGAAATGTTAATCTTTTTTATTTATTCGCTAATAGGTTAGTTTATTCCTGCAAGTTGGGTAATTTTTTTTCTTTATATTTTTAATTAGAGCTAACTATTTTCGTTAATTAAGAGAATTAGGCTACATCATTTAACTTAGGGAGGTTTTAACCAGTTAGCCAAAGGCTTAAAAATAGCTTCAATGGCTTTGGTTGGTGAAGGTAAATCAAAGCCCAGTACTAAAGGAACAGAAAGGAACATTCCTAGCCAGAGGAAAACGGCAAAGGCAATTAGTTCCCGCCAACTTTTATTTTTAACCAGGGGTGGTACTTCAAGGTAAATAATAATTAAAAAAACAAGACTTAATAAAAAAATCAAGGTCTAGGCCACTTCCTTACCTTTTTAAAGAAGCCCTTCTTCCCTGCATGCCAGTATCTCTTAGCTTTACTTTCACCATTAAATAAACTTGGGCGGTGGCAAATTCTTCGTCCCAACGGTTTTTAAGCTTTGACCATTCCCTTTTGTACTTGCGGTGAAAGGCCTCCCCAAAACCAAAACTATCCACTTTATATTCTCCTTGAACTTTATCTAAAGTTGTTTTTACCCGTTGCTTTATTTCAATGGCGGCTGTACTTTCTAAAGTCTTAATTATTTCCGGCCGGGTAAAGTCCTCTTCGCCCTGCTCCTCAATTAAATCTACTTCAGCCTCTGTACTCAGGTAAAATTTAATTTTTCCCTTTTGGTAAATTGGTTCTACCTTTGTTTTGCCTTTCATTACTTCTAAAGAAATTTTTTTACCTGAGTATATTGGCGAGGGTACAATAATTCCCATTCTGTCCACCTTCCCTTTTAACCAGCGTAAACCCTGGGTTTCCGGACAATTCAGCCAACCAATGAGTTTGTCTCCTTTAAAAATAGCTGTCCCGGTTAAAACAACTTCCTGGTGGTGGTGAGCTTTTTCCAGGCCGGGACCCTGCGTTACCCCCAGTCTTTTTAATTCCACCCGCGTGAGAACCGGGTTAGTCCCTTTACTGGCCAGGTCCTGGCTAAAGTCCCGGAATCTTAAAACATAACCTGTTCTAAGCCGGGCCAAAAAACCTACCGCCTGGGCAGAGGTCATTTGCAGTTCCGAATGGCTTTCCAACACCTTTTTTGCCTCCTGCGGGGTGGCCATTACCCATACTGTCCCCCGGCTTAAGGGTTGACGGTGGAAAAAATTAATTACATCCAGGACCCCGTGCCGGCATAATTTTTCACTTAAAATTAAAACCACATTATGGCCCAGGTAAAGGTGACGGGAAATTTGCTGTGACAATCTTCTTTGGGCGTCAAAAACTGTATCTCCGGTAGCTGAAACTACCCAAGTAATATTTTGATTCATCGTGGCTCCCCCGCCAGGACCTCCTCCCATGCCGCCTCCGCCAAAGGCGGCTGGTCTAACTAGCTGGTAAGTAAGCTGGATTTTGTTGTCTTTAGTGTAATCTACTCCTGTACCCAAGATAATGGCAATTTCGTTTAACTCTTTTCTGCTCCAACAGCCGGAAATGTTTACAGTTATTAAAAGGAAAATTAAGACTAAAAAAAGCTTTTTCTTCATTTTTTACCTGACCCCTTAATTAAAACTACCATTAATAACAATAAGGGGATTATAAATTCAAAGGTAAGGGCATAAAAGGGAAAGGCCTGGGTTAAAAAATTTATAAGGTCAATAATACTAGGGTGCAAAAGGTAGCCTAGGGCGGTAACAATTACCGCCAAAGGCAAGATTAAAGGACGATAGTCTTTTAATCCAAAAAGCTGGGCGCTGCCTAAAGCAGCGGCCCAGAAAAAAAGAGTGGCCTTTACCGTGCCGCTGGTTATCCAGACAATTAGAGGGAATATCTCCAGTCTTTCAATAAAGTTGGCAATATTAATCATTTTGACCCCGCTTAGAACAGGAAAAAGGTAACTGCTGGTAAGGGTAGGACCGAAAACAAGCAGGACCCCTAAGGTGGCTATTTCAATTAAAACCAAAACAAAAAACAAAGCTTTAATCGTAAGGCGGTAAACGTTCTTTTGTTCAGCCAGGTAAGGGATTACAACCGCCAGGGTAATAATTTCCCCGAACCAGGAAAGGGGAGTTAGGGTACTTTTGGCCAGGGGTAATAAACCGGTGTCAAAAACAGGTAAAATATTGACTACTTTCATTTCCGGGGTAGCCAGGACAAAAAGAATAGTCAATAAGCTAACGTTAAGGGGTAAAAAAAGCTGGTTAATGCGGGCTAACACTTCTAAACCACAGTAAGTAATGTACGCAAACATAATGGTGCCGTGAATAAGAAAAACTACCAGGGGTGTTTCCGGCATAAAAGCCGCCACAACGGTGGAACAGTATTCCCGGTCTACTAAAGTACAAAAGTGGATAAACAACCAGACATAAAAAAAACCAATAATTTTTCCGGGCCAGCGGCCTAAAATGAGGGGAAGGTATTCAAACAAGGTCTGGCCAGGAAAACACAAGCTTAAATTTATGACGACCAAAGAAATTAAAACCCCACCGGCAAAGGCGATAAGAAAAGATAACCAGGCATCCTGTTTAGCGTAAGCCACAGTGTTTTGCGGAATAAAAAGAATTAAGGTGGCGTAAATCATGGTCACCAGTAAATATAAAGTTTGCCTGGCGTCAATTTTACTGCCTTCCAGTATTTAACTCACCCTCCTTTATTTTATTTAGAATTGTAAATTGAAGATTGGAAATTTTAAACTTTAAGCAGAGACTATCGAAAAACCCTTTTATTGACCCTCCCCCTAACCCCCTCCCCTGGAAGGAGGGGGTTAGGGGGAGGGGGATTTGAACTTTTTCGATAGTCTCAAGAAAGAATTTAATCCTCTGTGTCCTTTATTTTCTTTTTCCCGGTGGTTTTGGTTTTAAACCTGCTTTCATCCGGTGCAGGTTTTCTTTACCTAATAAATGGGGGCGGGTTAACAGGGCCCACCGGGGAGCGCGCACTACCACGTCTTTTAATTCGGCTGGAGATAAAGGCATAACCGGGTATAAAAAGGGGATCCCAAAGGAGCGTAAAGAGGCCAAGTGAGTTATTAAGATTATTAAACTACAAATTAAGCCAATTAAACCAGTAAAAGCGGCAATCATGGTTAAAAGAAACTTGATTAATCTTAAAGGCAAGGTTCCGGAGTAGCAAAAAGTAAAAGAAGCAATGCCGGTTAAAGCCACCACAATTACCGTGGCCGGCGCCACCAGCCCCGCCCTAACCGAAGCCTCCCCAATAACAATTGCCCCTACAATACTTACCGCCTGGCCTATTGGCTGGGGCATGCGAATACCGGCTTCTCTTAAGATTTCAAAAGTTAGATCCATAATTAAAACTTCTACTAAAGCAGGAAAAGGGACGGCTTCTCTTTGGCCAGCAATGCTTAAAAGCAAAGCCGTAGGCAGCATTTCCTGGTGGAAGGTAAGTAAAGCTACGTAAGAAGCCGGCGCGATGAGAAAGATGATTAAAGTTACGATGCGGATAAGCCTGATTAAAGAATAAAAAAAGTAGCGCTGGTAATAATCTTCCGGAGATTGGATAATTTCACTAAATAAGGTCGGTACGGTAAGCACATAAGGTGTGCCGTCAGTAAGGATAGCCACCCGGCCTTCTAAAAGCATAGCGGCTACTTTATCCACGCGGTCAGTATGGTTAATGGTGCAAAAGGGAGACAAGGGGTTGTCGTCAATTAATTCTTCCAGGTATCCTGATTCTAAAACGGCGTCAATCTCAATACGGGACAGCCTTTCCTTTACTTCCGCTACCAGATCCGGGTAAACAACCCCTTTAATGTAAGTAATGGCCACATCAGTACGGGTAATTTTGCCAATAGACCTGATTTCAATTTTTAAGGCCGGGTTTTTAATCCGCCGTCGGAGCAAAGATGTGTTGGTACGTAAGGTTTCCACAAAGGATTCCCGCGGCCCGCGGACCACTGCTTCGGTTTTGGAATCTTCAATACTTCTGGCTTCCCAGCCACGGGCACTGTTAATAATGGCCTTTGCGTGCCCATCTACCAGTAAGACCGTATCTCCGGACATTACCGCATCAATAATTCCTCCCAGGGTGTCCGTTTCTCCAATCTGGTGGATACAAAGGCCGCGGTTGCGGATAAAATCAAAAGCTTGGGCTTTGGTAATTTTATACTCTTTTGGTAGGGCGGGGGGTACTTCCAGGGAAAGGGAGCGCATGATAAAGTTGCTGACCTGGATTTTATCCGCCAGGCCGTCTACATAAATTAAAGCTAGGCGAATATCGGGGAGTTGAGCAAAATCAAACTCCCGGAAGACCACGTCATGGCAATCAGCCAGGATAAAGTGCAAGGTGGTTAGATTTTCTTTTAGGCTGGTTTTTAGCTTTCGGCTGCGCCAGGATTGTTCCTTAACTCCTTGGTTTTCTAATCTGACGGCTTCCTGTATTTGTATATCTGGAAGTAAACCTTTTTTTGATTTAAAAAAATCGAACATAGTCCATCCCCTTTTATAAAGAGGCTTTCCTGTTCGACTATTATTTACAATTTATGATTATTTATACTAGAAAATAAAACGGGTAGAAAAGAAATTTTGCGGCTGATTTTATTCCTCCTCTTGTTTGCTATCTTTAACTTAAGCTTTGATTGTTTGGGTCTTTACTCATACCTCACATTCCTGGCCGGGATTAAGCAAGATTACTTCCACGGCAGGTGCACTTTGACGCACTAGTTCCCCAAAATTTTCTGCATCCTGGACTAAAATGGGGAAGGTTTTAAAATGCATAGGGATAACCTTTTTGGGTTTGAGCAGGCTTACGGCGCGGGCAGCCTGCGGTAAATCCATGGTAAACACACCGCCAACGGGTAAAAGGGCTACGTCAAGAGGGTAAAGTTCGCCCCACAGTTTCATGGTGGAAAAGATACAGGTGTCGCCAGAATGGTAAATAGTACAACCATCTTCCAGCTTAATGATGTAACCAGCCGGATTTGCTGTTTCCGAGGAGTGATAAGCCTGGGTCATGGTAATGGCAATGCCGTCTATCACCGCGGTGCCGCCAATATTCATACCAAAGCCGCCGAAGACAATTTTTTCATCCGGAACACCCATACCCTTTAATTTCCCCACTGTTTCCGGCATGCCTACTAAAATAGCCCCGGTTTTTTTCACTATATCTGCCGCATTGGCAATGTGGTCAAAATGGTCGTGGGTTACCAAAACCAGATGGGCCGTGGTAATGTCGTTAACGCCACAAGCTGCCGTAGGATTACCTTCCAGCCAAGGGTCAATAATAATTACTTTTCCTTGCCTGGAGGTAATTTGAAAACAGGCGTGTCCTAACCACTTAATTCTAGCCATTAAAATCCTCCTTTTTATTGATTTTTATTCTTTTCTTCCTTTGGTTTTAATCTGGCCTTTCCGCAAAATTTCCCTTTTCTACCCCCAGTTCTATAAAAAATTTTATTATTTTCGGATTTATAATTTCGGCAAAAGCCTTATTTTTTCCTGCTGAAATTTCCCTTTTTTAAAGTTATGACCATATAGTATAATAAATAAGGCAATTTTATACGGGTAACGATTAATTTTATAGTAACCTTAGTAGCAGGAGGATGGTAAAACTGAAATTAAAAAAACAGGTGGCCGTGCTTTTTGGGGGGCGCTCAGGAGAACATGAGGTGTCCTGCCAATCAGCCCAGACGGTAATTGAGGCCCTGGATAAAGATAAATACGAAGTTATTCCGGTGGGTATTACTAAAGAAGGAAAATGGCTGGTGGGGCTAACACCCCAGTCTTTACTCCAAATAGAAAAGGTAAACCCATCCTCCAGGCAAGTATTTTTTTCTTGTGACCCGGCTTATCGCGGACTAATCTGGTTTGAAGAAAAAAATGGCTCCTCCTCAGCCCGTTTAATTTATGGTAGAATACCAGTTGAAGTGGTTATCCCCGTCCTGCACGGCCCTTACGGGGAGGACGGTACGGTTCAGGGCCTTCTGGAAATGGCTGGTGTTCCTTACGTGGGTTGCGGGGTGCTGGCCTCAGCGGTAGGAATGGATAAAATAATGATGAAAAATATTTTTGCCCAACATAACTTTCCCCAACCCAGGTTTTTATTTTGCCGGTGCTGTGATTGGGAAAGGTCAAAAGCGGAAATAATCTCAAGAGTGGAAAAACAACTTAAATACCCCTGTTTTGTTAAACCGGCCAACCTGGGTTCCAGCATCGGAATTTCTATGGCCAGGGAAAAAGAGGAACTGGTAGAAGCGGTAGCCCAGGCGACGCGCTATGACCGGAGAATAATTTTTGAAGAATGTATTTCCGGCCGCGAAATAGAGGTAAGCGTTTTAGGCAACGAAGACCCGGTGGCTTCATTGCCCGGAGAGATAACCTACGACCACGAGTTTTATGATTACCAGGCCAAATATCTGTCCCCAAAGGTGCGCTTGCACATTCCTGCTTCCTTACCTGACAAGACCATAAGTCAATTGCAGGAACTGGCTATAAAAGCATACCAAGCGTTAGATTGCGCTGGTTTGGGAAGGGTAGATTTTTTTTTAAGGGAGCAAACCGGGGAGTTATTAGTTAACGAAATTAACACCATACCGGGTTTTACCCGCTTTAGTATGTACCCCAAGCTTTGGGAAGCAAGCGGTTTGGGGATAAGCAAACTTTTAGACCGTTTAATTGAGTTGGCCCTTGAGCGGCACTGGAAAAAATAAATTCAGGAATCCACCAAGTAAAAGATTAAGAAATAGAGTTAGTTGACACCTCATAAGAAAAAGTTTACAATAACAAAAGGAAAAAAGCTTAAACCTAAATTATTATCTAGTGATAGCTAATTATTCAGTCGTCGGTCGTCGGACATTGGTCGTCAGGAAAACCTTTTTTGTTCTTGACGTTTGACCACTGACGACCAAAGCAGGAGCCATCCGCTTCTCACCTTATGACGCCAGTTATTCGGTCTTCAGTCGTGGGACATTGTGGTTCAAGAAACTTTTTTTATTTATCTTCTGAAGTCTGAAGTCTGAAGTCTGAAGTCTGACCACTGATGACCAAAAAGGTTGCCTATAGGGTTAATTAAGGTCTTAGGGAAAAGTATTTGCGGGTGAGAAACCCGTTTTTTTATAATCAGGAGGTGTTTTTATATTACCAAAGAGTACCGAATAAATGAAGAAATTCGGGTTAAGGAAGTCAGGGTTATAGACGCTAATAATAATCAAATAGGTGTTCTTCCCACTCAGGAGGCCATGCGCCTGGCTGAAGAAAGAAATCTGGATTTAGTAGAAATAGCACCGCAGGCTAAGCCGCCGGTCTGCCGGATTATGAATTACGGCAAGTTTAAATACGAACAAAGCAAGCATGATAAAGAAATCAAAAAAAAACAACGGGTTGTTGATATTAAAGAAATAAAACTACGACCTAATATAGAAGAGCATGACTTTCAAATTAAGGCAAAAAATGCGGCTCGCTTTCTGAAAGAAGGCGATAAAGTAAAAGTAACGATCATTTTCCGGGGCCGCGAAATTGTGCATACCCAGTTGGGCCAGCAAGTGTTGAAACGGCTGGCAGAACAGGTAAAGGAAGTTTCTACGGTTGAAAGACTGCCCAAACTGGAAGGAAAAAGTATGATTATGATTTTAGCTCCTGTTAAGCAAGAAGAAGTTAAACAAGCATAGAAAGGTGGTTATTTTTAATTATGCCCAAAATTAAAACTCACCGCGGTGCAGCAAAAAGGTTTAAATTAACGGCTACGGGTAAAATTAAACGGGCCAGTGCTTTCCACAGCCATTTGCTGGGTAAAAAAACAGCCAGCCGGAAGCGAAAATTAAGAAAAGGTACTTTGGTGGACAAAACCGACAGGGCCAGAATCAAACGTTTATTGCCTTATTAGACTAAATAAGAGAGGAGAATTTGTAATATGCCCAAGGTAAAAAATAGTGTGGTTACCCGCCGAAGACATAAAAAGATCCTTAAATTAGCCCGGGGTTACCGCGGGGCAAAAAGCAAGTTGTACCGGATAGCCAAGGAGCAGGTTATGAAGTCATTAAGCTATGCTTACCGTGATCGCCGCGTGAGAAAACGCGATTTTCGCAAATTATGGATTGCCCGAATTAATGCGGCGGCGCGCTTAAATGGTATTTCATACAGCAGGCTAATGAACGGGTTGCGGTTGGCCGGGGTGGAGATTAACCGTAAAAATCTGGCTGATTTAGCCATTCATGACGTAAGCGCTTTTAACCAACTGGTGGAAATGGCTAAAAACAGGCAAGATGCCTGTCCTGCAGCATCTTTCGGAAGGGGAAAAAATAATTTCTTTGCGTCTTAATCCACCGCAAATACTAGTCCTGGGTTTCGTCGTCCTAATTTTAGCCGGCGCTCTTTTATTATCTTTACCTCAAGCGTCAAGAACGGGACAATATACAAATTTTTTAACCGCCCTTTTTACGGCTACCTCGGCGGTGTGCGTAACGGGTTTGGTAGTGGTAGACACAGGTACATACTGGTCTACTTTTGGACAGGTAGTTATCTTGCTTTTAATTCAAATAGGCGGGTTAGGTTTTATGACCATGGCCACCTTTTTCTTTATTTTAATGGGCCGCCATATTGGTTTAAGAGAACGCCTGTTAATTCAAGAATCGCTTAACCAGTTAAGCTTAGCCGGGGTGGTAAGACTAGTGCGAGCCGTGATGATTTTTACTTTTTTTACCGAGGGTTTTTTTGCCTGTATTTTGGCCTTGCGCTGGGTCTTTGATTACGGGTGGTCTACGGGATGGTGGTTTGGCTTGTTTCACGCCGTATCTGCTTTTAACAACGCCGGTTTTGACCTTTTTGGCCATTTCAAAAGCTTAACCGCCTACACTTCTGATGCGACGGTGACCTTCGGCGTTACCACGTTAATTATTTTAGGAGGAATAGGTTTTGCGGTAGTGGTGGAGATATTTAAAAATAACCGTAAAAAATATATTTCGGTCCATACCCGTCTGGTTCTTTTAAGCACTGTACTATTAATTGGTTCTGGCATGTTTTTTTTTGCTTTACTGGAATGGCACGGTGTTCTGGCGGAACTTTCCTGGTCGGGAAAACTACTGGCTTCCTATTTCCAGGCAGTAACCCCCCGCACGGCCGGATATAATACCGTCGAAATCAATCAACTGCGGGCCGCCACCCAGTTTTTCATTATTCTTTTAATGTTTATTGGCGCCTCTCCCGGCTCTACCGGCGGGGGGATCAAAACCACTACTTTTAGCCTTTTGGTTTTAAGTGTCTTATCTTTAGTTAGAGGAAAGGAAGAAGTGGAACTTTTCCGGCGGCGTCTTCCTGCCTGGCAAGTGTATAAAGCATTGGCCATTTTATTTTTAGCGGTTATAACTATCATTATCATTACTTTAATATTATCTATCACTGAAAAGGCAGATTTTTTAGCGCTGCTCTTCGAAACTACTTCTGCTTTTGGTACGGTTGGTTTAAGCACTGGGATAACCCCGCACCTTTCTGCTCCTGGGCGGATATTAATTATTTTGACTATGTTTATTGGCCGCCTGGGTCCTCTGACCTTAGTTTTTGCGCTGGCACAGCGCAGGCAAAAAGTAAGCCTTAGGTATCCAGAAGAAAAAATAATGATTGGGTAGGGGTGACTTGTTTATGAAGCAGTTTGCCGTTATTGGACTTGGCCGCTTTGGTTCTAGTTTGGCTAGAGCCCTTTCCAGCATGGGTTATGAAGTTTTGGCTATAGACACCAATGAAGAAAACGTGAGCAATATTACAAATGAAATTACCTACGCCGTACAAATGGATGCCTTGGACGAAAATGCTTTAAAGTCAATGGGAATTCGTAATTTCGACACGGTTATTGTGGCCATAGGCCAGGATATTCAAGCTAGTATTTTAGTAACGGTAATGCTTAAGGAGATGGGGGTAAAAAAAGTAATTGCCAAGGCCCAAACAGAACTGCACGGTAAAGTTTTAGAAAAGGTAGGGGCTGATTTAGTAGTTTTTCCAGAGCGGGATATGGGGGAAAGACTGGCCCACACCTTGATTGCCGCGGATAATATTATGGATTTAATTAATCTTTCGCCTGATTATAGTATTATTGAATTAAAAACTCCGCCTAGATTTATCGGAAAAACGTTACAAGAAATAGCTTTGCGCAAAGAATACGGGGTTACCGTCATAGCAATCCGGCGGGGCTTAGAGGTAATTATTTCACCGGAGGCCAAACAGGTAATCCGGGAAAACGACATTTTGGTAGCTATTGGTCGTAACGAGAAACTAAAAAGACTGGAGGGATGAAAAAGATTAAGCAGGATTATCCGCTTAAATATTTACGCCGTTTAACCAGTCATACAGGGCGCAGAAAGGAAGGAAAATTCATCCTGGAGGGAACACGGGCCGTGGAAGAAGCTTTAGCCGCTGACTGGCCGGTGGAAGCAATCCTTTACACCCGCCAGACGGCAGGCAGCGAAAGAATCCAGCGTATTTTAACTAAAGCTAAAACCAGGCAGGTAAACCTGCGGGAAATTAGCCCGGTTTTATGCCGAAGGTTGGCCGATACCGAAACTCCGTCGGGAATTATGGCCTTAGTTAAACGGTCAGATTACCAGTTAAAAAATATATTTCGAAACCAACCTTCGCTTTTAGTATTGGTAGATGGTATTCAGGATCCGGGTAACTTGGGAACAATTATTCGCAGTTCCGATGCCGCAGGGGCCCAAGGGGTTATTATTACCAAAGGAACGGTGGATTTATATAACCCTAAAGTAATCCGGGCTACCATGGGTTCTTTTTTTCACCTCCCGGTAGTGATGGTCAGTACGCTTGAGGAACTAAGAGATTTTATGGCTACTTTTAATTTGCAATTAGTCGCCGGCCAACAAAAAGTGCCTAAGTTAATTAATGAGGTAAATTTAACTCTACCTACAGTGCTGGCGGTGGGCAATGAAGCGCATGGTTTATCCCCGGAAATACTTAACCTGGCCCAGCATACGGTTTCTATTCCTATGCCCGGTAAGGCTGAATCTTTAAATGCGGCGATAGCTGTATCAATTATGCTTTACGAAACAATCCGCCAGCGTTACTAAAAACATTAGGCCAGGTTTGTTGTTTTTAAAAATAGCGTGTGGTATAATTAGGCGAGTAAGTCCCCAAAAAGTCAGGAAGGGTTGTGGATAAATGTTGTTAACCGCTGAATTTTTTTGGAGGCTGTTTGAAACTACCGGCTCTCTTTGGGCCTATATACTTTACCGTAAGTTTGTTTTGCATTAAACTAAATAAAGTAAGTTTTAATAAAATAAATAAGCTTGTTCTTTAAAAGAGGAGGTATTTAAAAAAGTGGAAGAAAAGCTGCGTCTTATGCTAAAGGCAGCGCAGCAGGCTATAGCTAATGCTCAAGATTTAGAAGAAATAAATAAAGTAAGAATTCATTACCTGGGTAAAAAGGGTGAATTAACCCGTATTTTACGGGGCATGGGAGCGCTGGCGGCAAATGAGCGGCGAAGCTACGGCCAGTTAGCCAATAAAATTCGGGAAGAAATTGAGGAAGCTTTAGAAAAACAAACAAATGTCCTCAAAAATAAAGAAATACAAGAGCGTTTAGTGGCCGAAAAAATTGACGTTACTTTACCAGGAAATATTTTTTACCTTGGTCACCTTCACCCCGTAACCACCATACTTTACCAGATTGAGAACATTTTTTTGGGCCTTGGTTTTTCTATCGCTGAAGGCCCCGAAGTTGAACATGATTATTATAACTTTGAGGCCTTAAATATTCCTCCCGAACATCCGGCCCGGGAATTACAGGATACTTTTTTTATTACCCCTAACGTTTTATTGCGCACCCATACTTCACCCGTACAGGTACGTACCATGGAGGTTACGGCACCAAACATACCTGTTAAAATAATTGCCCCCGGTAAAGCATACCGGCGGGATGACGATGCCACTCACACCCCTATGTTTCACCAGGTGGAAGGATTAGCCATTGACCGGCAGATTACCTTTGCTGATTTAAAAGGCATTTTGCAGGTATTTGCCGCCGAGATGTTTGGTGCCGGTACTCGGACGCGTTTTAGACCCAGCTTCTTTCCTTTTACCGAGCCAAGTGCGGAAGTGGATATTTCCTGTGTTATGTGCGCTGGCCAGGGGTGCCGGGTGTGTTCGCAATCTGGTTGGTTGGAGATTTTGGGTTGTGGAATGGTCCACCCGCGAGTTTTAGAAATGTCTGGTTACAACCCGGAAGAGGTGACTGGTTTTGCTTTTGGCTTAGGAGTTGAGCGCATTGCCATGCTGAAGTATGGTATAGATGATATGCGCTTGCTTTTTGAAAATGATTTACGTTTTTTAACCCAATTTTAATAAATATAAATATAAGGTAGGCACAAAGGCACAAAGGCACAAAGGGAAAAGAAAAAAATAAATCTACGAAGGGGGATTATCTTTAACAAGTGCGTGTTTCCTGGCAATGGCTGAAAGAGTACGTAGATATTCCTGTGGGACCGGAAGAGTTAGCCGAAAAATTAACTTTGACCGGTTTATCCGTAGCGGGAATCCATTATTTAGGAAAGGAAATTGAAAAGGTAGTTACCGGGAAAATTCAAAAAATAAATGCTCACCCTAAGGCGGATAAATTAGTGGTTTGTCTGGTTGATACTGGCCAGGAAACGCTAGGGCAAATTGTTACTGGTGCTCCTAATGTAAAAGAAGGTCAGGTTGTTTCAGTGGCGCTTGAGGGGGCCAGGTTGGCTGGGGGAATGGTAATTAAGCCAGCTAAATTTAGAGGGGTAGTATCCCAGGGAATGCTTTGTTCCGGGAGTGAGTTGGGTTTAACTATGGATATTATTCCGGCCGATCAGGTGCATGGAATTTTAGTTTTTCCTCCTGATACACCGTCCGGGCAGAATGTTAAAACTTTGCTTGGCTTGGACGATGTTATTTTAGAATTAGAGGTAACCCCTAACCGGGGTGATTGTCTTTCCATGTTAGGTGTGGCCCGGGAAGTAGCCGCTATGTTTAAGCATTCTTTACGGATACAAATACCGGAAGTGAATCCCCAGCCAAACGAAATTAAAGAATACGTGCAGGTTGAAATAGAGGATGTTGCGTTATGTTCCCGTTACGTTGCCAGACTGTTTAAACAGGTTAAAGTCGCTCCCTCTCCTTTATGGTTACAAAACCGTTTGCGGGCCGGGGGGATACGTCCAATTAACAATATTGTAGACCTTACTAACTACGTAATGTTAGAACTGGGTCAACCCTTACATGCTTTTGATTATGACCGCTTAAAAGAAGGTAAAATTGTGGTTAGAAAGGCAAAGGAAGGAGAAGAATTAGTTTCTTTAGACGGGGTAACCCGGACTTTAAGCCCTGGTATGTTGGTTATTGCTGACACTAAAGAACCAGTGGCGTTGGCCGGGGTAATGGGGGGTCTTAATACAGAAGTTACCTCTGAAACTACCACTGTTTTACTGGAAGCGGCTTGTTTTCATCCCCAAACAATTCGCCGGACGTCACAAATTTTAAACCTGCGTTCAGAGTCATCTAACCGTTTCGAAAAAGGAGTTGATATGGAAGGGTGTGCGCTTTCTGTTCACCGGGTTGCGCAAATCCTCCAGCATATTCAGGCCGGTGAAGTAGTAGCCGGAATTATTGACCAGTACCTTAAACCTTTTACCCCAAAAACAATATTATTAAAACCAGAAAGAGTAAATTTTTTATTAGGGGTAAAAATACCGGAAGAAGAAGTTGAAGATATTTTATCCCGGTTAAATTTTCAGATCCAACGTCAACTGAGTGAGCCATCCGGACAAGCGTCTTGTTTAATAGTGAAAGTCCCTAGTTACCGGCCTGATATTGAACGGGAGATTGATTTAGTGGAGGAAGTAGCCCGGCTTTATGGTTATAATCAAATTCCCGCCACCTTACCGTTTGGCACAACGACAAGGGGAAGGCGCGGAGAGGAGCTAGAAATATACGCCAAAATTAAAGAAGTTCTGGTAAGCTGCGGGCTAAATGAGGTAGTTACCTTTAGCTTTATCAACCCTGCTGTTTTTGACCTGTTCGACTTGCCCCAAGAGAGCCCTTACCGAAATACCATAAAATTACAAAACCCGCTTCACAAAGAGCAGGTTGCTATGCGTACAACTTTGTTACCAGGCCTGGTGGAAGTGATCCAGCGTAATTTTAACCGGCGGGTAACTAACGGGGCTATTTTTGAAATAGGGCGGGTATTTTATCCTGACCCAAATAGTAGGGTAGGCTTCGGGCAGGCAGGATACCTGCCCTACGGGCCTGCCCTGCCTGAAGAAAGGATGGTGCTGGCCGCAGCAGGCACCGGTCGAACTTTAAATAGTTGGCACCAACCAGCAACGGCTATAGATTTTTATTATTTCAAAGGGGCGTTGGAAATCCTGTTTGCGGCGCTTGGTTTAGTCAAAATATCCTTTGTTCCCTCCCTTAAAGAACCCGGCTTTCACCCCGGCCGGACGGCCCAAGTTACTGTTAACGGAAATCAAGTGGGATTAATAGGGGAGCTGCACCCTGTCGTGCTGGAAAATTATGATCTACCGGTTCCGGTAGTTGTTTTTTCCGTGGATTTAACCAAATTAATTTCCTTGCCCAGAAAAAGTAAAACCTATGCCCCCTTGCCGCATTTTCCAGGAATAAATCGGGATATAGCGGTTATGTTACCTAAAGATATTCCGGCAGAAGAGGTTTGTGGCCTGATTAGAGAAACCGGGGGGAATCTCTTACGTAACTTCCGACTTTTTGATGTTTATCAGGGGGAGCAAATTAAAAAAGGCTACCGTAGCTTAGCCTTTACTCTTAATTTTCAAGCTGATGACCGGACCTTGACTGATAATGAAATAGTAGTTAACGTGGAAGCCATTGCGGCGACATTAAGGGAAAAACTAGGAGCCGAACTACGCTAAAGGGCAGGCTTCGGGCAGGCTTGTAGGGGAGGCTTCTAGCTTGCCCAAAGTAGGGCAGGCATCCTGCCTGCCCAAAGCCTGCCCTACAAGCCCACTCTACTAGGAGGATACCCAACCATGGATGAAGAAATGAGCAAGCCTCGGGATGAGCTGGAAAATAAAGAAAACCGGGTCAAAGTAGAAATTTTTGGTGAAAGTTATATCTTAAAAGGCCCCGAATCAATTGAATATATGCAAATGTTGGCCCGTTACGTAGACGAAAAAGTTCGCCAGGTGGCTTACCATAACTCGCTCTTAGGAAAGGAAGGAGCCTCTTTATTAACGGCTTTAAATATTGCTGATGAATTAATGAAATTACAAAAAAAATACGACCAGTTGGTTAAGTTAAAAGAATTAAAAAAGGAAAATTCCTCAGATTTATTTAGGTTACCTGATAACAAAATAGTTTAGTAGATTTTAAAATTAATTTGTGAAAAGAAGGTAGTGGTTAATAAATCCCCGAGTTTTGCCCCGGGATTTTTATGCCCGGGATACAGTAATGGTGGCCCGGGAACTTTTAGGTAAGCTTTTAGTGCATTATTTACCGGAGGGTACAGCCGTAGGTCGGATTGTAGAAACGGAAGCTTATCTGCAAAATGATCCGGCCTGTCACGCGGTGCGCGGCCTAACCAAAAGAAATCGCGTCATGTTTGGTCCACCAGGACATGCTTATATTTACTTTATCTACGGAATGCATTATTGTTTTAACGTGGTGACGCGCGAAGAAGGGGTTGGGGAAGCAGTTTTAATTCGGGCCCTTGAACCAATAAGTTTGCCGAAAGACAGGCAAGCTTCCAGTCCACCATTTAGTAAGGTAGGCTTCCAGCCTGCCTGTAGCAAAAATAACCGGCAGAAAGTAAATTTGTGCCGCGGTCCTGCCCGCCTGACTCAGGCAATGGGTATTACTAAGGCTTGTAATGGGTATGATTTAACCAGTAAAGGGCCGTTGGTTATTTGGGCGGCGGAAAATGTGCCTTCGGAAAAAATAGTTACCACTACCAGGATTGGAATAAAGACCGGTCAGGAGCTACCGTTGCGTTTTTGCATAGTCGATTCTCCTTATGTTTCTAAGGGAATAAAAACTAAATTTAGGGGTGAAAACAGTGAAGTTAGGTGAAATTTTTAAATTAGCTGTTGAAAGGGGCATAGAAAATGACCCTCGGGGAAAGGACGCTATTCAAAAAATTTTAGCCCAGGAAAAACAAAAATATGAAGAAATGAAACCAGAAGAAAAGCAAGATTATGATTTAGAACGGTTAACTAACCCTTATGATGATACCAGGATTTTGGCCGGGGAAACTGATTTAGAAGTGAGGCGAGCGTTAGTAGGTATTGACATGGAGATAGGCGAGGTTCTTTTAGCTGATCGCCTAACGGAAAGGGGCCGTCCGGTAGAACTTATTATTTCTCATCACCCTGAGGGTAAAGCAATGGCGGCTCTTTACCAGGTTATGCACCTGCAGGAAGACGTTTTGGCTCGCTTTGGCGTGCCGATTAATGTGGCCGAGAGTTTAATGTCTTCCCGAATTAACGAGGTCAAACGGAATTTGCTACCCCTTAACCATAACCGCGCCATTGATGCAGCTAAAATTTTAGGTCTGGCTTTTTTATGTATCCACACTCCGGCCGATAACCATGTTGTTAAATATTTACAAAACTTAATGGACGAAAAAAAACCGGAAACCTTAAAAGATATTATTAAAATCTTAAAGGAAATTCCTGAATATGCCGCTGCCGCGAAAAACAACGCCGGCCCGACTGTTATTATAGGGGCCAAGGAGCGGCGGGCCGGCAAAATAATGGTGGATATGACTGGCGGCACCAGCGGCTCAGAAGACATTTACGCCAAATTAGCCGAGGCAGGAGTAGGAACCTTGCTGGTTATGCATATTAACGAAAAACACCGGGAAAAAGCCGAAAAAAGCCACGTTAACGTTATTTGTGCCGGTCACATGGCCAGCGATTCCCTAGGCATGAACCTATTTTTGGATGCTATAGAAGCAAAAGGGGTAGAAATTATTCCTTGTGCCGGTCTGCTTCGCTACAGTCGTTTGTAAGGGCGTATTGCCATACGCCCCTACCAGAGGACAGCCAAAAGGAAGATGCTTTTTTGGAGCGCAGTTTACTTCGTCTGGAATATGATAAAGTTTTAGAGAAAATTGCTTCTTTTACCGTCTCACAGCTTGGCCGGGAGAAGGTGTTGTCTTTACGTCCTTATATGGATTTAGCCACGATTTTGAAGGAACAGGCCCAGACAACCGAAGGAAAAGAGTTACGGCGCAAAGAGCCAAGTGCCGTACTGCAAAACTGGTTTGACCTTAGAGCAGAGATTGTCAAAGCTACCCGGGGGGTTACTTT
Source organism: Firmicutes bacterium UBA4795 (assembly GCA_002402825.1). GTDB lineage: Bacteria > Bacillota > Desulfotomaculia > Desulfotomaculales > Nap2-2B > SCADC1-2-3. Next base: position 15,986 of record DHGP01000042.1, on the reverse strand, counting down.
AACTCCAGCCGAATTGCTTTTAGTAGGGAAAACGCTTGCCACCTGCCGTCAAATTAAAACATTTTTCGCAAAGCATAAGGGACAATATCCTTTGTTGGAGCAGCTAGGGACCAGCTTAGGCGATTTTACCGCCCTGGAGAGGAAAATTACGGCTGTACTTTCTCCGTCAGGAGAGGTAATGGACCAGGCATCGCCAGAACTAGCTAACATTCGCCGCCAGTTGGTAAACGTTAAGCAGCAAATAAAAGAACGGTTAGAGAGAATGCTTCGCGCTCCTGCTTATTTAAAATATTTCCAGGACCTTATTGTTACAATGCGAGGCGAACGTTATGTTGTTCCGGTGAAACAGGAAAACCGCTATCAGGTACCGGGAATTATTCATGATCAATCAGCCAGCGGCGCAACCCTTTATATTGAACCAATGGAACTAATTGAACCAGGCAATGAAATGCGCCGCTTGCAGGCGCGCGAGGCGAAAGAAATTAACCGCCTTTTATATATTCTTACCCAGGCGGTAGCCGAAAGACAGGCGGAGCTAAACCAGGCCATGACGATTTTAGGTCAATTGGATTTTATTATGGCTAAAGCTATTTACAGTCAAACTATAAACGCTTTTGCACCGGAAATTATTCCTGAATATTACCTGGATATTAAACAAGGACGCCACCCTTTACTTGATCCTAAAAAGGCGGTTCCCATATCGGTTAAATTGGGTCAGGAATATGATACCTTGATTATTACTGGGCCTAATGCCGGAGGAAAAACAGTAGCTTTAAAAACAATTGGCTTAACTATTATTATGGCGCAAGCAGGTTTGCACGTCCCGGCCGAAGAAGGGACAAAGATAGGGCTTTTTGAAACAGTTTTGGCGGATATTGGGGATGAACAAAGTATTGAGCATTCCCTAAGCACTTTTTCAGCCCATTTATTTAATTTAAAAGAAATTTTAAATAGGGCTAATTCTGGTAGCCTTGTTTTGTTGGACGAATTAGGGATGGGCACTGATCCGGTGGAAGGAGCGGCCTTAGCCCAAGCAGTTTTAGAAAAACTTCAGGCTAAAGGAGCTAAAACAATTGCCACTACTCATTATGGCGAACTTAAAAATTTTGCTTTAACCCATAAAAAGGCGGTTAACGCCTGTGTAGAATTTGACCCGGTTACCTTCAAACCTACTTATCGTCTTTTAATGGGGCGGCCTGGGCTATCGTTAGCTTTTGAAGTGGCTTTGAAATGTGGATTGGCGGAGAAGGTAGTGTCCCGGGCTAAAGAATTTTTAACCCCCGAACAAATTAAAACATCAGATTTGCTGAATGTTATAAATAAGCAACAGCAAAAAACAGAAAAAGTCCTTCACCAAACTCAAAAAAAATACCAACAGGCTAAGGCCTTAAAAAAGCTTTATCAAGACCGCCTGGCTAAAGTAACCGCGCAGCGGGATACTATTTTAAAAAACGCCTGGGAAAAAGCCGAAGAAATAACGCGAGAGGCCAAGAGGCAAGCCGAAGAAGCAGTTAAAGAACTAAGGGCTAAACTAATAACTAAAAATAATAAAGAACGTGAGAGAGCTATTCAAGAAGTTAGAAAAAAGCTCCAGATAAAAAGGGTATCCGCTGGACGCGTAGGGGCGTTAAATTTAACGCCCCTCCCGGTGGTGGCGGTGGGGCAAGAAGTTTATTTGCCGCGGTTAAAACAAAGCGGCTTTGTCCAAAATCTTGCTGAAGACGGGATGGTACAGGTCCAGGTGGGAATACTTAAGATAAATGTGCCCCCGCAAGAGCTGTGCTGTCCAGAGAACAAACGCCGGGGCGTTAAATTTAATGCCTCGGCCGGGAGCACTCAAGTAGCCGCTTTATTGGCTGAAAAGGCCCGTCATATTGAGACAAAACTGGATTTACGCGGCCTTTCACGTGAAGAAGCTTTATATCAGTTGAATCAATACTTGGACGATGCTGTTTTAGCCGGACTGCCCCGAGCAGAGTTAATTCACGGTAAGGGTATGGGCATTTTAAGGCAGGCTATCCATGAACAGCTGAAAAATGACTTTAGAATAAAGGCCTTTCGTTTGGGTGAACTTACGGAAGGTGGGGCCGGGGTAACCATAGTGGAATTTTAGAGGACGATTCTGTTGACAACAACAAAAAAATTTTGATAAGGAAGAAGTTAGCGTGAAAATAAAGGTTACTTTAACTGATGGTAAGGTAAAAGAATACGAGGCAGGTACAACTTTGGCTCAGGTAGCCAGGGATGAGAATCCGGACTTAGCCCGGATAGTTTTAGCGGCTCAAATAAATAATAAGCAGTTAGTAGATTTAAGTTACCCGTTAACACAGGATACAAAGGTAAGATTTCTTACTTTTGAAGACGACGAGGGGAAACAAGTTTTCAGGCACAGTGCCGCTCACGTTTTAGCTCAGGCAGTAAAACGTTTGTATCCTCAAACGAAACTGGCCATTGGCCCGGCGATTAAAGACGGTTTTTACTATGATTTTGATGCTCCGGAAAGGTTTACTCCGGAAAAATTAGAAAAGATTGAACAAGAAATGAAGAGTATTATTAAAGACAATCTTCCTTTTACACGGACGGAATTAGCGCGGGAAGAAGCCTTAGTAAAATTTGGTGAAGCAAAGGAAGATTATAAAGTAGAATTAATTAACGATTTAACCAATACCCCCATTGTTTCTCTTTACACCCAGGGAGAATTTACAGACCTTTGTGCTGGGCCCCACATTCCTTCAACCAGGAATTTAGGCGCGGTAAAATTAACCGGTGTAGCGGGCGCGTACTGGCGGGGAAACGAGAAAAATAAAATGCTGCAGCGTATTTACGGAACTGCTTTTGTCTCGCAAGCCCAACTGGAGGAATATTTGTTTCGGCAGGAGGAGGCAAAGCGCCGTGATCATCGCCGTTTGGGCGTTGAACTGGATCTGTTTAGCTTTCAAGAAGAGGGGCCGGGTTTCCCCTTTTTTCACCCGGCCGGTATGGTTTTATATAACCAGCTAGTCCAATTTTGGCGTGAGGAACATAAAAAACAAGGATACCAGGAAATTAAAACCCCTCTTATCTTGAGTCAAGGTTTATGGGAACAGTCGGGGCATTGGGAACACTACCGGGAAAATATGTACTTTACTAAAGTTGACGAAAAAGATTTTGCCGTAAAACCAATGAATTGTCCAGGCAGCATGTTGATTTACCGGAGCCGTTTGCACAGTTACCGTGATTTACCTGTTCGCCTGGCTGAGCTTGGCCTGGTGCACCGGCATGAGCTTTCCGGCGTCCTGCATGGCTTGATGCGCCTGCGCTGTTTTACCCAGGATGACGCGCACATATATATGCTGCCGGACCAGGTAAAAAAGGAGATTGTTGGGGTAATAAATATAGTGGAACAATTTTACCAGGTTTTTGGCTTTAAATACCGGGTTGAACTTTCTACTAAACCTGAAAAGGCTATGGGCACAGAAGAAATTTGGGAAATGGCTACCCGCGCCTTACAAGACGCGCTGCAAGCTAAAGATATGGACTATAAGCTAAATGTAGGGGATGGTGCCTTTTACGGCCCTAAAATTGACTTTCATTTAGAAGATTGTTTAGGTCGTACCTGGCAATGCGGCACCATCCAGTTGGATTTTTTGATGCCCGAAAAGTTTGATTTATTTTATATTGGCGAAGATGGACAAAAACATCGTCCGGTAATGATTCACCGGGTAATTTTTGGTAGTATAGAGCGTTTTATAGGGATTTTAATTGAGCATTACGCCGGCAACTTGCCGGTCTGGCTGGCCCCGGTACAAGCTAAAGTGTTGCCTATCGCTGACCGTCACGTGGCTCACGCTAAGGAGGTTGCGGCCATCCTGGAAAAAGAACAAATCCGAACGGAATTAGATACCCGCCGAGAAAAAGTTAATTATAAGATTCGAGATGCCCAGCTCCGTAAAATACCTTATATGTTGGTCATAGGGGATAAAGAAGTAGCTAGTGGTACGGTAGCCTTACGCCATCATTTACATGGAGACCAGGGTCCTATCCATCTTGTGCCACTGGTGCAAATGATAAAACAAAAAATCGAAACCAAAGCCTTAAATTAATATGGCTATACCGATAACTTAACAAAACCATACCTTATATTGCTATTTTATTTCTTTATTGTCAAAAGTAGTAAAAGGATTATGTAAACTACATTGTCTGGAGGGTACGCGCAAATTATAATCTTCTACGTAATCCGGTACTTGGTAGGGAAGTTTTATTAACACCTTGGTAATTCGTACGGGACAATATTCGTTGGCTAGCAGTCCGGTTAAAGCGCATACCTCCACCAAAACATGGGTATGGTCTTCGGAAGTAGGTACTGTTCCTTCAACAAAATAATCAGTTACGGTGTGGTCCGGCGGAGTATTAGGACCGGGAAGAAAACCTGACTTACTGTCTACCGTCGCGGTAACAATTCCGGCCGGGCGGGGAAAGTCTCTCACCGGTGAATTTTGCAAAGCCTCCTGCATAATTTGTCGCCAGATCAAGGCTGAATAACGGCCGCCAAACTCAAGCGGCATGGCTTTTGGTTTGTCATAACCAATCCAAACCACGCAAACTAGCTCCGGGGTGTAACCACAAAACCAAAGATCTTTTCCCAAATCACTAGTTCCTGTCTTTCCTGCGGCCGGACGATTTAACCGGGCATTAGCTCCGGTCCCATTTTCGATCACTGATTTAAGCATATCCGTTACCAGGAAAGCCGTAGTAGGTTTCATTACTGGATAAGGTTTAAGCTGATGTTCGTATAAAACTTTACCGTTTGATGATTCTACTTTTAAGATAGCCGTAGGCTCAAAATAAGTGCCCTGGTTAGCAAAGGCTCCGTAAGCAGCCGCCATTTGTAAAGGAGTTACTCCTTTATGTAAACCACCTAAAGCAGTGCTTGGGCCTTGTACTTTGTCCTCTAAAGGAATTCCTAAAGTACGGGCAAAACTTAAAGCTTGAGGAAGACCGACTTCATCCATTAAAATTTTTACGGCCGGTACATTTAAGGAATGGGCAAGCGCCGTGCGTAAGGTGACTAAACCCCGGTAACGACCGTCATAGTTATGTGGGGTAAAAGAACCATATTTTACAGGAACATCATCTACAATTGAAGCCGGACCCAAACCCCTTAGTTCTATAGCTGGCCCGTAAACAACAATTGGCTTTATTGCTGAACCCGGTGACCTTGATTCCCTGGTGGCCCGATTCCAAGCCCGAAGATGGATGTGTTCGCGTCCCCCGACTAGAGCTTTAATGTACCCGTTTTGGGGGTCAAGAATTATGGCTGCCCCCTGGGGCTGGATAATGCCGTTACTATCACGTACGGAAGAAGGAAAGTTGCTCTTGTTGGCCAGGGCTTTTTCGGCTGCTTTTTGGATACGGGCGTCCAGGGTTGTATAGACCCGTAATCCTCCTTTATAAACCATTTCTTCCCCATAACTTTTTACCAGTTGTTCGGTCACGTAATCTACAAAGTAAGGGTAAGGGTACTGGTTTTTTTTTCTTGGCTTTAATATTTGACTTAGAGAAACCTTTTTAACTTCTTCCATCTTTTTCCAATTAATAAAATTATTTTCCAGCATGGCTTGCAAGACCTGGTCACGGCGTTTTATGGCCCTTGAAGGGTACTGGAATGGGGAATAGTTGTTTGGTGATTGAGGTAAACCGGCTAAAAGGGCTATTTCGGGTAAATTTAACTCCTCTGGGTCCTTGGCAAAAAAAGTTTGAGCGGCTGCCTTAATTCCGTACGCTCCTTCGCCAAAATAAATCTCGTTTAAGTATTTTTCTAAAATTTCCTTTTTGCCTAGTCGCCGTTCCAGTAAAAAAGCTAAAATTGCCTCTTGAATTTTTCTTTTTAAGGTCCTTTCCGGCAAGGTGTCTGGAGCGCTTAAAAAAGAAATTTTAACCAACTGTTGGGTAATGGTACTGGCCCCCTGATATATACCGCCACTTTTTAAATTGTACCAGGCTGCCCGGGCTATAGCTTGGAAGTCAATACCGTGATGCTGGTAAAAACGTTCGTCTTCAACGGCAATAAAGGCTTGTTGCACTTGAAGGGGAATATCCTTTATCTTTACGGGAAGGCTATTTTTTGTTCCCACACTGGCAATAAGTTTTTCCTCCTGGTCATAAAAAAAAGAAGGGGTATTAAAAGACAGCCAGTTTTCCTGCCAAACAGGGAGGTCTTTAATGCTTACCACAAATAAACCAAAAGCCGCGCTGGCGCCAATAAAAACCAAAAATCCCAAAACAAATACAAAGGCCCGAAATTTATTTAACCTTCTTTTTTTGGCCGCCATAATATAAGTTTACAATTCTCCTTTTTAAAGAATAAGCTGGTAGCTGAATAGTTATATTTTTCCTATATTATGCCCTAAAGACTATTAATTATTAAGCAGACCCGCTAAACGATGAATAATGCATATGCATTACCTGTATTATAACATTATTACCGGGAGGGATTACAGTATTTTAAGCTCTCTTTTCTTGAGCCAGCTTTATAATATTTGGTATAATAAAAAAGTTGACTAAATAACGGGAGAAGTTAGGAAAGGAGGACGGTCATTTGTGCATAAAGCGGAACAACAATTGGAGATAATCAAAAGAGGGACGGTAGAAATAATTCCGGAAGAGGAACTCCTCCAAAAACTTAAACGGACGAAAGCTACCGGTAAGCCATTACGAATAAAATTAGGGTTGGACCCTACGGCTCCAGATATTCATTTAGGGCATACGGTGGTATTGCAAAAAATGCGGCAGTTTCAAGTTTTAGGTCATGAAGCACTCCTTATTTTAGGTGATTTTACGGCCAGGATTGGGGATCCCACCGGAGAAAAGGAAATGCGCCGGCAACTAGAGGAGGAAGAGGTTAGGGCTAATGCCCTTACGTACGAAAAGCAAATTTATAAAATATTAATCCCGGAAAAAACAAAGCTACTTTTTAACAGCCAGTGGTTGGCTTCACTAAAATTTGCCCAGGTAATTCAGTTGGCGGCTAAATACACCGTAGCGCGCATGTTAGAACGAGATGATTTTAACCGGCGGTTTAAAGAAGGTTATCCCATTGGGATTCATGAATTTTTTTATCCCCTTATGCAGGGATATGATTCGGTTGTTTTACAGGCTGATGTGGAATTAGGGGGAACAGATCAAAAGTTTAACCTTTTAATGGGGCGAACCTTGCAAAAAGAATACGGCCAGGAACCACAGGTCGCTTTAATGATGCCTATTTTAGAAGGCTTAGACGGCAGCCAAAAAATGAGCAAAAGCCTGGGCAACTACATTGGAATTAACGAACCACCTCAGGAAATGTACGGTAAAACAATGTCTTTGCCTGACCATTTAATGTTTCGTTATTTTGAATTGGCAACAATGCTTTCTATAGAAGAACAACGCCGCTTAAAGGATGGCCTGACGCAGGGAGTGTTACACCCGCGTGACATAAAAATGCGGTTGGCCCGGGAAATTGTTACTATTTATCATGGTAAAGAGGCTGCCTTACAGGCAGAAGAAGAATTTAAAAGGGTTTTTCAGCAAAAGGAGTTACCGGAAGACATCCCTGATTTTAACCTTGCGCCAACCGTGCTTGATTCCCAGGGTTTTATCTGGTTACCTAAGCTTATGTTGCTGGCCGGACTTACTTCCAGCACCAGTGAAGGGAGGCGTTTAATCCAGCAGGGAGGGGTTAAAATAAACGGGGAAAAAATAACTGACCCGGTTTATAAATTAGTTCCCGTAAACGGCATGGTTATTCAGGCCGGAAAGCGGAAATATGTCCGGCTAATTTCAAATTTAAAATTTAATTAAGTATAAGGTATATTTTCCTTCTTTCTGGGTACAATATTTAAAGCCAGAAAGGAGTAGATAATGTTTACCAAAATAAGCAGGTTAGGCTGCATTATGTTGGTAATTTTATCTTTTACCGGAGGGATAGTTACCAAACAAACGTATGGTTTAGAGGAGGAAAAAACAAAAGAGGATTTAAAAGCAAGCGGAATATGTTATATAGTTAAAGAAGGAGATACTTTAGGTAAAATTGCTCAAGAATATAAGGTACCCTTAAATAAGTTAAGGGAAATTAATGAGCAGCAGAATGATTTAATCTATCCGGGTGAAATTTTAGTTCTAGCTGGCGAAGAAAAAAATTTGCCTGCTTTTTTACCGTCCTTCATTTCGACCGAGGACCTTAGATTACTGGCCAAAATAATTTACGCCGAAGCGCGGGGGGAAAGTTTTTTAGGGCAGGTAGCTGTTGGTGCAGTGGTCCTTAACCGCGTAAGAAGTAATCTGTTTCCAGATACAGTTCCGGAAGTAATTATGCAGAAAAATAGTTGCACTTACCAGTTTTCACCGGTAAAGGACGGGACCATAAACCTGGAACCGGATGAAAAAGCCTATAAAGCAGCTCTTGAGGCATTAAAGGGAAACGACCCTACTCATGGAGCAACCTTTTTTTATAATCCTGAAATTGCAACCGATAAGTGGATTCGTACACTGCCGGTAATTACCAGGATTGGATACCATAATTTTGCAACCAGTTATTGATATTGATAATGTTACGGATAATATTTTAGTAACTACTCAGGTTCATAGGCACAAAGGCACAAAGGCACAAAGTAGGGTCAATCCTATGTGATTGCCCCAACTTTGGATGTTTGTCATATGCCATCAGGGCAGACACGCAGGTCTGCCCTTACTTAACTGCCGGTATATGGTGGAACTGTAAAATCTTCTTTTCGTATATGCTCAAAGCTGATTTCTTTTACGTGTATATTAACAGCCTTAACCAGCAAGCCAGTCATTTCCTCAACTCTATTTATTATCTCTTGCTGAAGGGTGCGGCTGACCTCAGTCAGGTTATGACCATAAAACAAGGTAGGGAAGAGTTCTATGGTAATACTGCCATCATCGTGATTAAGGATATTTATTTTTCCCACACCTTTAACCTTTTCCTGGAGCTCCTTTAATTCTTTTGCGGCGTAGCGAATAATATCTTCTAAGGCGTATCTTTCAACAGTTAGTTTTCCGTAAAAGGTAAAGGTAGGGCGAACTACTGCTTGTTCCTGCCATTTTTGTTTTACCTGTTTTTCAATTTTACGTTGTAAAAAAACCTTTATGGGGTCAATAATTGTACCGGGAAAGGCTTTTTTAACTTCCACTACCGGGGCTGGAATAACATGCTTACTAAACAGATTCCTTACCTGGCGGGCTTTCCGTATTTCTTTTAGGGATGCCTCATCTTCAATATTAATGATTTTCTTAATAGGAGAGGGGAGCGTTAGCTGCTCAATTATTTTTTCCACCATGCCGACCGAAGTGCCTAAAATAAGTATTCTTTGTGGGTTTAGGCTTTGAATGGCAAGCTTAACCTGGTGCGCCTGCTGGGGGTCCAAGAATAAAGATATTCTAATAGCGGCCAGACGGGTAGCTTGTCGTTTTGCCGATAAGCCAGCTAAAATACGGTCACCCTTAATCAGTAAACCATCATCAATAATTAATTCTGCTTCATATTTATGAGCCACCTGCAGGGCACGGTGACTTTTTCCTGTACCACTAGGGCCTACAAGCGCGTATATATCCATATATAAAAGAACTCCTTAAGCAAAGGCGTTAAATTTAACTTTCTTGTTATAACTGTCAGTAGTTTAAGACAAAGAAAAGCAATACCTACATGGTTTCGGTCGTCGGTCATCAGACGGCGGTCGTTAATTGGTTCCTATAATAAATATTATGTCAACTATTATCTTCTCTTCTTAACTTAAATGAAAACTTTAAAACCAGCCATATTTATGATAAAATATATTTAAATTGAAAGCATAAGAACTTGGTTCATAACTACCATGATCACAATAACACTTGGATTTGGAGCATTAATATTTTCTCTAGTCACTCGATAACTTGAATTCCAGCCTTAATAATTTTAAACCTGTTTATATCCCTGGCTCTTTTTTATTTTTAGTTCCTGCACTAATTTATATCCTTCCTCCAGGCTTAAAGCGCATTTGCGACTCGAATATTGGGCAGCGTTAATTTTTGCTTGTTTACATAATATGTTCCTCAATCCATCCTGCCCTAAGACTAGTTTTATTTTGGCAGCAAAATCTGCTATGGACTCCTTTTCCCTATCGAGTTTTGGCGTAATTAAAAACCCGTCTTCTCCGTCGGCCACCATTTCTGTGGTTCCATAGGCCGATAACGCAATAATGGGTAAACCGGCGGCTTTAGCTTCGGGCAATACCAGACCTTGTGTTTCTGTTAACGAGGCAAAAACAAATAAATCGGCGGCATAATAACATTCAATAACCTTTTCTTTAGGTAACGCTCCTGTAAAAATCAATTTTGAGGTAATTCCCAACTGATGGGCTAAGTATTTTAGGTTTTTTTCTTCTGGTCCACCCCCTACTAAAACTAGCCTAGTAGCCGGAAATTCTTCTTGTACTTCTTTATAGGCCTGAAGCAGAAAGGTTAAGTTTTTTTCTTGACCTAAACGCCCCACAAACAAAAGAAGTCTTTCTTCCGCCGCAATATCATAGTTTCTCCTTAACCAGGAGCCATTGGTCCTTTGTACGGTAAACTCTTCCATATTTATACCCGTCGGAACTTTTTTTACCGGGGTGGTCACCCCTAACCCCTTTAAATATTTACCAATTTCTGCCGTAGGCACAATTATTAAGTCGCATTTGTTACAAAAACTACGACAGAAATACCGGGTTGTTTTTTTAGTGATTTTTGGCGCCAAGGGAACATAATGTACGTACTCTTCATAAAGAGTATGAAAAGTAAAAACAAGAGGGACGTTGAGTTGCCGGGCATAACGTGCTCCTAGTTGACCTAACATAAAAGGAGAATGGACGTGAATTATATTGGGCTTCCAGCGCCGGATAATTGTTTTTGCGCGCCAGGACAGCGGCAGTGCAATAGTAAAGTCAGGATTAGTAGGGGCTGGAATGGCCTTAAAACGAAATATATTTTCTTCCTTGTCTTGGTAATTTGGATAGCTGGGGACAAAAAGATAAATATTATGACCTAAAGCAGTTAACTCTTTTTTGAATGTTTCAAGCGATATAACCACTCCGCTGGTGTAAGGACGATAACTATCCGAAAAAAAAGCAATTTTCATTTTTTAATCACCCAGGCAAATGCCTAGCTGGCGGGCAGCCAGCAACAAATCACAATTTAAGGGGATTTGATGTCTGTCTCCGGCTGATTCGGCAAAGGGAACAGAGGAAATATTGTTTCCTTTAAGGCAAACCATTTCGCCAAAACGTCCCTCCATAACCATATTTACGGCTTTTATTCCGTAACGTATGGCCAAAATCCGGTCAAAAGCAGTGGGTGAACCACCTCTTTGCAGATGGCCCAACACGGTAACCCGGGTTTCTTTTCCGGTAATTGTTTCTATTTGTTCTCCTACTACGTTTCCAATGCCCCCTAATCGGATAGGGTCAAAACTATCCTCTATCCTTCTCTTTACTACTATTTCTCCTCCCCGTGGTTTTGCGGCTTCAGCCACTACCACGAGACTAAATTTTTTACCCTCTTGTTCTCGATGGTTAATTTTGTTTACTACTTTTTTTATATCGTAAGGGATTTCCGGAATTAAAATTACATCCGCCCCTCCAGCCAGTCCAGCCATAAGAGCAATCCAACCAGCATAACGTCCCATTACTTCCAGGACCATTACCCGGTGGTGTGATTCGGCAGTGGTATGCAGTTTATCTAAAGCTTCAGTGGCCGTAGATAGTGCAGTATCAAAACCAAAGGTTTGGTCGGTATCCTTTAAATCGTTATCAATGGTTTTAGGAACGCCAACAACGGGTAATCCTTTTTGGTGCAATTCCTTAGCTACGGCCAGACTGCCGTCTCCTCCAATAACAATTAAAGCATCCACTTCTTGAATAGCTATATTTTCAAAGACTCGATCAGAAACGTCAACAAAAACCCTTTTTCCTTCTTTTATTACCGGATAATGAAAAGGGCTGTCCCGGTTGGTAGTTCCTAAAATGGTTCCTCCCCGCGGCAAGATACCTACCACGTCGTCAAGAGTTAATTCCCGGGCCTGGTTTTTAATTAAACCTCCAAACCCATTTAAAAAACCAATCACCCTAAGCTTATATTCTCCAACGGCTGCTTTTACGATAGCCCGGATAATGGCGTTAAGGCCTGGCGCATCGCCACCACCTGTAAGCAGACCAATAGTTTTAACTTTTTTTGGTTCCATAAAACTATTTTACCTCCTGTCTACCTGACAAAATATATTTTAACCTTTTTAGGTAGGGTAGACTTGTAGGGTAGGCTTCTAGCCTGCCCAAAGCCTGCCCCTTTTATTATTAACCAAATATTAATTTATTAAATGTTTTTCCTACTTTATTTTAGCTTAGTTTTTTAAGATGGGCTAATATTTATCTGGAAAAACGAGTCTAGGCTTTGTCAGCCATCTCCTGGAGTATCGCTTTTAGCTGCTTTAATTTTTCTCCGTAGCCGGTCCAATTACCTTCTCGTAAATAAGTTTGGGCTTCGTCGTATAAACGGTTGGCCTGCTTGGCCAGGGAAGCCAGGGTGCGCTCTTTTAGTTCGGGGGTTGCCCCCGGAGTCAGGCTTGGGGTAGGTAGCAAAGGACTTAAATTACCTTCTTTGCCAAATATTTGAGCCAAAGCCAGTTCTAGGGTTGGTTCCATGACCACTCTTTCCCCGTGTGTTACAATAACCCGGCGCAGTTCCGGCATTTTACTTTGCTCGGCCTGTAAATATAAAGGCTCAACGTAAAGCAAGGCGTCTTTAACAGGAATAACCATTAAATTACCCCTGATTACCTCTGAGCCCCGTTGGTCCCACAAGGAAACTTGTTGCGAAATAAGCGTATCCTGGTTAATGCGGGCCTCTACCTGCATGGGTCCGTAAACCAGTTCTTGTTTGGGAAATTCATAAACTAGTAGCTTTCCGTAATTTTCACCGTCCGAGCGGGCGGCCAGCCAAGCAATCATATTTTTTTTATTTTGCGGGGTGAAAGGCATGATTAAAATAAATTCTGGTTTTGCCTCACCTGGTAGCCGCGCAATGGTGTAGTATGGTTCCATGACTAATTCTTCCCGGCCAAAAAGCTCGGTGGGCAGTTGCCATTTATCTTCTTTATTATAAAAGACCCGGTAGTTTTGCATGTGGTAAGTGGCGTACTTTTGGGCCTGTACCGTAAATAAATCCACCGGGTAACGCAAATGGTTTTGCAAGTTGGCTGGCATTTTAGCTAAAGGAATAAACATTTGCGGAAAGATTTGGCGGTATGTTTTCAGCACCGGATCATTTGGATCAGCCACGTAATACGTTACTTCTCCGGTATAAGCGTCAACTGCCACTTTAACCGCGTTGCGAATGTAATTAACCCGCCCTTTAAAGGGTTCCGCGTAAGGAAAACGATCCGAAACAGTGTAGGCGTCCCAAAGCCAGTATAGTTTGCCGTTGCTCAAGACAATATAAGGGTCCTGGTCGTATTCTAAAAAGGGAGCAATTTTAGGAACGCGCTCTGAAATATTTCGGTAATAAAGGATTTGGCTGTCTTTGGTGATGCCGGTAGTTAAAAGGAGCTTGTATTCACCAAAGGAAATGGCAAATAACAGCCGGCGGAAAAAAGAGTTTATTTTTACCCCCCTTTTAGCTTGGTAAGTAGACCAGGCGTTTTCTTCTCCCTTAGGGTAATCAAATTCCTCTGTTTTGGTATTAACCACGATGTATTTATCGGTTTTCTCCCCGAAATAAACCTCCGGCCGGCTTACGTTTAAGTTAGTGGTGGTAACGGGGGGAATATCTTTAATAATAAAATAAGGCAGCCCTTCGGCCGTAACCTCATTTACCGGGCTCATGGTTATACCGTAACCGTGTGTATATTTAAGATGCTGGTTGACCCATGTTTTGGCTTTTTCCGTTAATTTTTCCTGGTTTAACTCTCGCGCTGACAGCATGACCTGTTGGTAGCGTCCGTTAATCCAGTAGCGATCCACATCTATATCTTTAAACTCATAATACAGCCGTATTTCTTGCAGTTGGCTGTACGTTTGCTGCAGGGGGCGATAATCCCACAGGCGGATGTTTTTAATGGTTTCCTGGTTGGCCAAGACATCGCCGGCCGTTAAGATCTTACTGGCCGGGAAAAACTTTTTTTCCGCCTTGTCCAAGCCGTAGGCCAGGCGGGTATACTTGATGCCGTTTTCAATAAAGGGTTTTTCCCGTTCCATTTCATTAGGTACGACCACAAATTTTTGCACCAAAGTAGGGTAAATACCGCCAATTACAATGGCCGCCGCCACTAAAAACCCAACGGCGTATAGGATTAACTTATAGCGCCTTAAAAAAAGATTAACCAAAATAGCCAGCGCCGTAAGAAGGGCAATAAAAAACATTATTTTATAAGCCAAAAGGTTGGCGTGAATATCCGTATAACCAGGGCCGTAAACCACCCCCCGTTCAGAGTAAAAAATTGAATACTGTTTGAGCCGGTATCCCCAAGCCAAAATAAGGAAAAAAATAGCCGCCAGAATAGAAAGGTGATAACGGGGGAAAGGAGATTGAAACAGGCTGGTTAGCCGGACCTGGAGCGTTTTAGCGAAAAGATAAATAAGAATTACCGCCAGAACAATTAACAGCACCAGCCAGATTAATAATTTATATAAATACTGGTAAAAGGGAAGCTGGAAAATATAAAAGCCAAGGTCTCGGTGAAAAAAGGGGTCTTTAATTCCAAAAGCGCTGGGATGTAAAAATTTTTGGATGATCATCCAGTCTCCAGTAACCGCCTGACTGACCAGAAAAGCCATAATTAAACTGATTATAAAGTAAGTTAAGTTAAGCCGGCGCGCGTTAATAAAACGACCCCAAAAAGACGGTTTTAATTCAACTACTCCGTCTGCGGTTTGATGCTGGGTGGTGGTCATTTTTAAAACGGCTCTTCGGGTAAATAATAGGTTAAGGAAAAATAAAATGAAGGTAAATATACCTACCGCCAGGCGCAAACCTATTTCGGAAAGCAAAATGGTAAGGTAAACTTTCTGGTAATTTAAGGAGGAAAACCAAAGCCAGTCAGTGTATAAATGGGCTCCTCCCTTAAATAAAAGGTAAAAAAACAGTAAAAGAACAATAACCCCAACGGCAACCCAGCGTGAATAACGCGGCATTAAATAATCTCCTTAGTTTATTAAATTATTAACTGGCTTAATTTATTAACCAGTTTATTTACATAGGTTTGGGTATTTTTTGCGCTTCATCAGCCTCGTGTTTTAATTTGGCCTGACAAAAAGTGCAGACTTCCATGGATGGCCTCTTTTTTGGCCTGTCTTCCTCATCTACATAAGGTCTAAGTTTTTTAGGTTCCTCTGGCTCAATTTTTCGCCCGCACAACATACACCTGTTAGCCATTAAACTCCCCCCTAAGATAAAACTTTTCTTTCTTAATTTTTAATTTTTATAAGTTTTGGGTATATTCTAAAACTAGCTGTTGCTGCTGTCAAGTTTATTTCAAGTCAGCTTGTAATTGTTCTGGGAAAATGTCACTGGTGTAAAATGGTAGGATGACATTATCAATGAATCAAGAAGAAAGAACTAAGTTGTATATTGCCCGTTGCCTAATTGACGGCAAAATGACAATTTGCATCAATTAAAGGATAAACTTAGAAGGTTATTTATTGCTTTTTAGAGCTAGGTGATAAATATTCTTTAATGGGTGACATTTTCTCAGAACGTTAACATTTAATAAAATTTTTACTTGACCATTTTAACAAATAAATGTATACTGTAACTAATGAAAATGTATGATCTTCTTTATTTTTATTAAGGCTCGCCCGCTATGTAATGTTAGACGTGACTTTCAATGAAAAGTTAATTTTGCATAGCATTACAGGCATGGTAAGAAAAGTAGAGAAGGTATAGAAACATAGGGGAGTAGCTCAATGGTAGAGCAACGGTCTCCAAAACCGTAGGTTGCGGGT
>DHGP01000016.1 GCA_002402825.1 Firmicutes bacterium UBA4795 | reverse complement strand
AGTCCCAGCGCGAAAGATTAATTGGGGCTTTAAGTTTTTTTCAAGATAAAAGTGATTTTATTTTAATTGATACGGGAGCGGGTATTTCACGTAATGTTTTAGGATTTGTTGCTGCCGCCGAGGAAGTGGTGGTTATTGTTACTCCTGAACCAACCTCTTTGACCGATGCGTATAGCTTAATTAAGGTGCTGGCTAAGTTTGAAATCCACGAAAGAGTTTTTTTAGTAGTTAACCAGGCAGTTAATGAACAGGAAGCTTTTTTAACCGCTGATAAAATAACTTTTGTCGCCAATAAATTTTTACAAAACATAAAGATAAACTATTTAGGATTTATTGGTAAGGAAAGTATTGTTAGTGAGGCGGTAAAAAACCAGAATCCTTTTGTATTGATGTACCCTTTCAGTCAGGCCACAAAAAGTGTGGCTCAAATAACGACTAATTTTATTACTCTTTTAGGAAAAGATGATCATAACTTGGTTTTAAATAAGCGCGGTGGTATAAAGGTTTTTGTCCAAAAGTTGGTCAAACTTTTTCGGTAAATATACAAGGTACACCCCCACCCTTGCCCTCCCCCATCAAGGGGGAGGGCAAGGGTGGGGAGGGTAAGGTGAAAAATTTTGGCGAGAGGGTTTTTAAAAGAGCAAGAAAAAGGCAAAATTAAATTAAATTTACCGGTAAAATTATCCAGAAATAGCGAAAATAATTATTACGCTTCTTTGGTCCAGGATATTGGAGAAGATTATTTTACGATTATGGTGCCTTATAAAGAAGGACGGCCTTTAATTTTAAGCCCTGGCGAAAAAGTTTTGGGGCGTTTTGTTCAAGAAAAAACCAGCTTTTTTTTCGACACCTTTGTTTTAGGAAAACACAGAGAAAAAAATTTGTTATTTTATGTCCTTGCTTTACCGGAAAAAATTGAAGAAGTACAACAGCGCATGTATGTTCGTTTTCCTATAATAATGGATGTCTGGCAGGCGGAAATTCCCCTGAAAGAAGAGAAACCAGCATATATTAAAACAAAAACTTTAGACCTAAGCGCCGGAGGAATGAAAATAATTCGCGAAAGGTCTTGCCAAGTAGGGACAATCATCATGGTAAAATTCACCCTACCTTTTCCCAGTAAGAATAAAAATAATAATTCTTTTGAAATTGAGACCAGAGCCCGGGTAGTATATTGCGAAAAAGCAGAAAGAGGTAGTGTCTATCATTTAGGAATAGAATTTTTAGATTTAAGAGAAAGACAACGAGATAAAATATTCAAATTTATTTTTAGTAAAATGGCAAAAAGAAGGTTTTAACAAGGGGCAAGTTTCTTATGAAGGAAGAGGAAAGAGAACTTTGGTGGCAGTATCATAATAATCCAAATTCTCAAGTAAAAGATAAATTAGTTCTATTTTATTTGCCATTGGTTAAGTATTTAGCGGCCCGACTGGCTATTCATTTACCAGCAGGAATTAACAAAGAAGATCTAGAAAATTGTGGGATAATAGGTTTACTTGAAGCCATGAAAAAGTTTAATCCTGAAAGAGGGGTAAATTTTACTAGCTTTGCCAAGTTTCGGATAAAAGGAGCTATGATTGACGAAATTCGCCGGCTTTCCTGGGTTCCTCGTCGTTTGTGGAGTCAAATCAATAAAGTTGAGCAGGCAAAAAAAGAGCTTGCGCTAAATGAGGGAGAAGTAAATGACCAAAGAATAATGGCTAAAACCGGTCTTTCGCTGGATGATTTAAAAAAAATAAACGGTTACGCCAGGCAAGCAAATTTAACTTATTTAGACCAAGAATACTTTCCTGAAGGTAAAAGTTTATTTGATTTTGATTCGGTAAAACCTGTGGAACCTTTAGAAATAATATTAAAAGAAGAAAAACAACAGGTTTTAGTCCAGGCCATATCTTTTCTTGAAAAGAGAGATAAACTTATTTTGGCCTTATATTACCAGGAAGGGCTTACTTTAAAAGAAATTGGCCTGGTTTTAAATATAACCGAATCAAGGGTTTGTCAACTGCACGCCCGGGCCATTAAGGCCTTACGTGAGAAACTTAAGGAGATGTCCTATGTTTAATTTAACAAATAATAGCGCTATTTTACTTAAATTTATCCTTATTTATAAATATTATTTAATTTTAGGATGCGGTTTACTTGTCATTTTGATTTTAGGGGCTATTTTTAGGCTAAAAAAAAGTAGAACATCAGTAAAAAAAAGGGGTAAGCAGCTTGACAACCCAGGTAATTTAAGGTTTTTGCAAAAAATGTATTGTTCGGACAATGAACAGGAGGCGCTAGTTATATCAAGTGAAATTTTGCCTCAAATTAATAAATTAGTTCATTTAGGAGAAGAAATCAGAGACTTACTAAAACAAATAGAGAAAAAACAAATTCATCTTTTAGCTAAACAAACAGAACAACCGTTTCTAACTTTAGATGAACGAATTTACCAGGCTTATAAAAAAGGTTTAGGAGTTGCCGAACTGGCGGCAGAGTTTGGGCGGCCAAAAGGGGAAGTTGAACTTATTTTGAATTTATACAAAAGTAAATTGAAAGAAGGTAGAAGATTATAATTAGGGGTTTATATATAAGCACAGCCGGGATAGATGTTCAACAAGCAAGGCTGAACACTTTAACGCAAAATCTGGCCAACCTTAATACCAGTGGTTATAAAAAACAAACTGTTGTTTTGCAAAATTTTGGTGATTTACTCCTGGTTAATGAACAAGTGGAAATGGGAGGAACACCAAAACAAAATAAGCCAGCGGTCGGGTATGGTTGCCTGGGTCCATTAGTTTCGCAAATTTACACTGATTTTAGTCCTGCGGCGGCCAAAGAAACAAATAAGTCTACTGATTTAATGCTGGCTACGGCAGGGTTTTTTACCGTCCAAACTCCAACTGGAAAACAATATACTAGAAATGGTGCTTTTCAAGTTGATGGTGAAGGTTACCTGGTCACGGCGGCAGGGGATCGCGTTTTAGGCGTAAACGGTCCCCTTCAAGTGGGCGGTGAAGATTTCGTAGTAACGAAGGATGGTAAGATAATGGTTGATAACCAGAAAATAGATGTTTTACAGATTGTTTCGTTCACCAACCCGCAATTACTTATACCTGGTGAAAACAGTTACTTTTACCAACCACCGCAGGGAGCAGGTCTTCAGAACGTAGGTAATCCCCAGGTATATCAGGGATTTTTAGAACAAGCTAATGTTGAGCTAACCAATGAAATGACTAAATTAATTGAAGTTTTACGGGTATACGAAGCTAATCAGCGCTTGATTCAGGTTCAAGATGACCTGTTGGCCAAAGCAATAAGCCAGATTAGTAGTATAAAATAAACAAGGGAGGAAAGAAAATGCTTCGGGCCATAGCTAACTCTATGGTGGCTTGTAACGCTCAGCAGATAAAATTAGATACCACAGCCAGTAACATAGCTAACGTGAACACCATGGGCTATAAAAAAAATAAGGTTATTTTTTCCTCTTTGGTTTACCAGCAAATTGTTAAGGAACAAAATCCTGTTTTACCAGATAAGGCAGATAACATCTATGATGGTACGGGAGTTAAAGTGGCGGTTGTTGATAAAGTATTTACCATGGGTCCTTTAAAGGAAACAGGACACCCTTTGGACCTGGCTATTGAAGGCCCTGGATTTTTTGGTGTTATTTTGCCAAACGGAAATACGGCTTATACTCGGGCTGGAAGTTTACAGTTAGATAAAGAAGGCAGCCTGATTACCAGCAGTGGTTATTTAGTTGCTCCAGGAATTAAACTACCGGAGAATTACCAACAAATTATGATTAATCAAGATGGAAAAGTAAAATTTAATGATGCCACCGGTATTCCTCACGAAATTGGACAGCTTGAGCTATATGATTTTACGGCTCCCGCTACTTTACAAAGAGTAGAAGACAATTTATTTTTATATACCCCAGCCGCAGGGAAAATAAAGACAGGGAAACCTGGTGAATCTGGATTTGGCACGCTAAAGCAGGGTTTTTGTGAGGTAGCTAACGTAGATTTAGTTGAAGAAATGTCACTTTTAATTGAAGCTCTGCGAGCTTACCAGTTAAATACCCAAGCCATTAGAACAAGTGATGAAATGTGGAGATTAGCTAATAATTTACGCAAAATTTAAGATTTTTATTTTAGGAAGAATTTTGTGTCGTTTAAAAAAGCTAGGTTAACAGAAAAACAATTGGATGTTTTGAAAGAAACGTGTAATATTGGTCTTGGTCACGCCAGTACTGCTTTAGCTAAAATACTGGGTAAAAAAATAAACATGACGGTGCCGTGGGCTTTGTTTTTACCGTTGGAAGAAGCCCTATCCCTGGGTGGGGAACCGGAGAAAGCAGTAGCGTGTATAAATTTACCGATTTCTGGTGAAATTTCTGGTTTAGTAATATTTATTTTTGATGCTTATAGCACCTTTAGGCTAATAGATTTATTGATGGGTTTACCTGAAGGCTCTACCCAAATCTTAGATGAAATGAGCAAGTCGTTAGTTAAAGAGGTAGGTAACATTTTAGCTGGCTCTTTTATTGGGGCAATAAGTAATTTTACGGGTTTAAAAATGCGTACCAACGTGCCGGAGCTAGCCTTTGACATGATCGCAGCAACTATAAGCAGCGCTTTAATTTTGCATAATTTTGCCGAGGACCAGCTTCTTGTTATTGAAACGGTTCTAACCGAGCGTCAGAAAGAAATAAAAGGTTATTTTTTCTTTCTGACGTCACCAGAAAATTTAGAAAAGTTATTTGAGGCTTTATTTTAGAGAAGGAGAATAAAAATGGGAAAACGCATTTTAATCGTTGATGACGCTGCTTTTATGCGCATGATGATAAAAAATATTGTGATTAAAAATGGTTATGAAGTGGTGGGGGAGGCCGAAAATGGTCAGGTGGCTTTTGAGCTGTACCAGGAATTGAAGCCCGATGTAGTAACTATGGATATAACCATGCCCGAGGTGAATGGTATTGAGGGAATTAAAAAAATTTGTGCGTGTGATCCTAAGGCTAAAATAATTGTTTGTAGCGCCATGGGACAAGAGACTATGGTAATGGAGGCCATTCAAGCCGGAGCAAAAGATTTTATAGTTAAACCATTCCAGCAAGAACGCATTTTGCAAGCCCTTGAACGGGTGCAGGCTCGCGCGTGAGGTGAAACGGGTAAATGAAAGAAAAGGAAATTCTTTCCCAAACAGAAATTGATGCTTTATTAACTGCTCTTTCTTCAGGCAAAGCAAAGGTTGAAGATCTAAAAGATACCGAGAAAAAAGTCAGTTATAAAATTTATAATTTCCGCCGCCCGGATAAATTTTCTAAAGAACAATTACGCACTTTAAGTACCTTACATGATAATTTTGCCCGTCTTTTGTCCAGCTTTATTTCTGCTTACCTGCGGTTTAATTGCAATGTACGGGTAGCTTCGGTGGAGCAATTTACTTTTGATGATTTTATACGCTCCATACCTATTCCCACTATCTTAAATGTTTTTTCCGCTAAGCCATGTAAAGGGTTAGCAATTATGGAAACTAATCCTCAGTTTCTTTTTCCGGTAATTGATTTAATGTTTGGTGGTTCAGGGGAAATGCCCTCGCATGTGCGCGATTTAACAGAAATAGAAATGTCGGTAGTACGGCAGTTTAATATTCAGATATTAGAATATTTAAAACTGGCCTGGACAGATGTTTTTAATATAGAACCTCAATTAGAAGCTATAGAAGCAAACCCTCATCTTTACCAGGTGGTTTCACCGGCAGAAATAGTGGCTGTTATTACGCTTACCACGGTGGTGGGTACCACCCGGGGGCTAATTAATATATGCTTTCCCTACCTTATGTTAGAACCGGTTTTATCCCAGATTTCAACGTATTATACTTTTTCCCAATCAACTGAGGCTACGGAAGAAATAAATAATAATATACATTATTGGCTTGGAGAGGCAGAGGTTGAATTAAACGTTGTTTTAGGCGAAGCAACTATTATGGTCAAGGATTTTTTAACTCTGGCTAAAGGGGATGTTTTGACCTTAGACAGGAAAACTGACCAGGAATTAGATTTATACATAGGTGACCAGTTAAAATTTAAGGTACAGGCTGGATTTTTAAAACGTAACCTGGCTGTCCAAGTTAATGCCCTTTATTAGAAGGCAAAAGAAGGAGAAAAATTATGGCGGACAAAATCCTGCGTCAGGAAGAAATTGACGCTCTTTTAGGAAACAAGCCAATAAAAGAAGAAGGATTGCCAGACCACCTTTTGTCGTCAGACGAAATGCTATCGGAAAAAGATAAAGATACGCTGGGTGAAATAGGTAATATATCGCTTGGCGCGGCGGCTACAACGCTTTCACTTTTGCTTAGTCAAAAAGTCAGTATAACTAGCCCTAGAGTGACTATTAGCCAATCTGAAGAATTAAAGAATTTATTTCTTGTGCCCTGCATAGTGGTGCACGTGGAATTTACAGATGGTTTGGCAGGTTTTAATGTTTTAGTATTAAAACAAACAGATACGGCAATAATAGCTGATTTAATGATGGGAGACGAAGGTAAAAAGAAGCGGGAAGAAAATGAAGAACTTACGGAAATGGAAATCAGTGCTGCTGCTGAAGCAATGAACCAAATGATTGGAACGGCCGCGACCTCTTTGGCTGAATTATTTGGCTTTCCGGTTAAAATTTCACCTCCTAAGGTTGATTTTTTAAAAGCAAGTACCATTCCTTCTGTATTTATTTCATATCAGGGATATTTAGTGGTAACATTTTTTAGGCTAACGGTTGGGAATTTGTTAGATACTGAATTTATGCAAATTATGGACATAAAGACGGCTAAAGAGCAGGTTGCCTTACTTTTAAAAAAATACGAACAACTTCAAAAAGTTGAACAGGTGAACTTACCAAAAGAAAAGGCAGATTTTCCAGGTAAACAAGAAAAAAAGGAAGTTATTTTTCCTTTCAAAGAACCTAAAAGGGAAATTTCTGAATCTTTAGAAACCAAGTTTAAGTTGGAGCAGCAAAAATTTAACCTTATTTTGGATATTCCTTTAAAAGTAACGGTTGTTTTAGGAAGAACAAAACGGTCTATAAAAGATGTACTTTCTCTAACTCCTGGTTCTATTTTGGATTTAGCCTCTTTGGTCGATGAACCAGTTGAAGTACTAATTAATAATACCCTGGTGGCTAAAGGGGAAGTAGTTGTGGTAGATGAAAATTTTGGGGTACGTATTACCAACATTATTAGTCCGGCGGAAAGAATGCAATATTTAACAAAATAGGGTTGAGGTGAAAATGAAAAATATTTTGGTCGTAGATGATTCATCTTTAGTAAGGGTGAAAGTAAAAAGGGCTTTAGAAGAAGAGGGTTTTCAAGTAACAGAAGCAGCAAGCGGTGAAGAGGCCTTAAAAAATATTGGAAACTATCCTATTTTTGACCTGATTATTATGGACATAATTTTACCTGGTCGAAATGGGCTGGATACAATTGAAAGGATTAAAGAAAACCCCCGTTATAACCTGGTGCCGGTAATGATTTTATCTGTTAGCCACGAAAAGGAGAATGTACTCAGGGCCATTGAAATGGGGGCCGTTGATTTTTTAGTTAAGCCATTTGATAAGGAAGAATTACTTGCCCGGGTGCAAAAAATTACTGGTGAAACCCCTTGGCAAAAAGCAAAAAAGATCCTTAAACTAGAAATTAATCGTTCCTTTCGCACAAAAGTTCCCTTTTCAGTGATTATGGCTGAACAAAAAACTCCTTTACCTGAAGGCTTTAAAGGTAGTAGCATGAAAAATTTAAAAGAAGTATTGGAAGAAAGCTTACGTAGTATAGACACAGTAATCGTCTTAAGCAAAACAAGCTTTCTGTTGGTGCTACCTGCAACGTTAGCCCAAGGTATACCGACCGTAATTCAAAAAGTAAGCCGTGCTTTAACCACAAAGGAAAAGACAATATCCTGGTATTTTGCCAGCGCAGTTTATCCTGAGAATGGCGAAAATGAAGAACAACTTTTAAAGTATGTCCGAAATCAATTAACTTTAACTCCTTCTTCTAAATAAATACTCCTTCAAGAATAAATTAGGTAATATAATTAATTTTTATTGGCGAGGGTTGACTTTGACGGCTTTAGAAATTCAGGTTGGCCTTGCGGAATATAAAATTGCCAAAATGCCCAACCGTTTGGTTACTTTTGGTCTGGGTTCTTGCATAGGAGTAAGTTTATACGATCGGGTAAATAAATTGGGGGGTTTAATCCATATTATGCTTCCTGATAGCACTATGTTCAAACAACAAAGTATAAAACAAGGGAAATTTGCCAATACAGGTATTCCATTATTGGTAAGTGAGTTGTTAAAAAGCGGAGGAAAAATGGCCTATTTAGAAGCAAAGTTAGTAGGGGGAGCCCAAATGTTTGACGGATTTGATACTTTTAAAATAGGTCAGCGAAATATAGAAAAAAGTAGCCAAATTTTGCATCAAATCGGGATAAAGATTATGGCGCAAGAAACAGGCGGTAATCAAGGACGGACAATGATTTTAGATACCACTACGGGTAAAGTGTATATTCGCGTCCTGGGAAGTCAGCTAAGGGTGATTTAATGGATTTTACAGGGTTTAAGGAACAAATAAAACAAAATTTTTGTTTGGATTTAGACAGTTATAAAGAGAAACAGTTAAAACGCCGGATAGATAACTTAATGGAACGGGAGAAAAAGAAAGATTATGCTGATTACCTGGGTTTACTTCTAGCATCAAAGGAAACTTACGAAAAATTTTTAGATACCCTTACCATTAACGTAACTGAGTTTTTTCGCGATAAAGAAGCATTCACATTTTTTGAAAGAAACATTCTTCCCATATTAATAAAAAACAAATATCTAAAAATATGGAGTGCGGCCTGTGCTAACGGTGCTGAACCCTATTCAGTGGCTATTTTACTGGAAGAATTAACTCCGAGTTGTCGCTACCAAATAGAAGCTACAGACATAGATGCGAATATATTAAAGGTGGCTATGGCCGGTAAGTATAATGTTGAGTGCTTACGTAATGTGAGTCCTCACCGCCTGGCTAGATTTTTTTACCAAGATGGTGAACATTACTTCATAAAGGAGCAAGTTAAACAGAAGGTTTTCTTTAAAAAACATGACTTACTTAAAGATTTCTTTGGCCAAAATTATAATTTAATTATTTGCCGTAATGTAGTTATTTATTTTACTCCCCAAGCCCAAAACCAGCTTTACGTTAAGCTTTATCACTCCCTTGCCCCAGAGGGAATTTTATTTACCGGGGGCAGTGAAATAATTTTAAACTACGCCGAAAAAGGCTTTGAAAGAATAGCTCCTTGTTTTTATAAAAAGGTAAGTCCCCCCACCCTAACCCTCCCCCTTTGAAGGGGGAGGGTTAGGGTGGGGGAGGCAACGTTCTACTAGGCGATGTGCAGGTCATTTAAGATGCTTATGGTGTTTTTTCCAAGACTTTCAACCAGATAACGCACATCCACAATTAGGGCTGGCTGTCCATCACCTAAAATAGTAGCTCCAGTAAAACCACGTTGATTTTTAAGGTATTCACCCAATGGCTTAATTACTATTTCTTGTTCCCCCAGCAGATCATCAACAATCATCCCTATTTTTTGACCCCCGTAGCTAAGAATGACTACAAATGTATGTTCAAATCTTTCTTCTTTTTTTGGCTTAGAATAGTTAAAATAATCAGCCATTTCTACTAAAGGTAGTACTTCATGACGAACTTCAATAACTTTGTTCTGGCCAATCCACTTGATTTCTTCCGGCTTCACCAGAATAATTTCTGAAACATTGGCCAAAGGAAAGACATAAACTTGCTTATATATTTCTACTAATAACGCTCTAACAATGGCTAGAGTTAAGGGCAACTTAATAGTAAGGGTAGTGCCAATTGTTTCCTGGGTAAAAATTTCTATGGTCCCGTTTACTTGTTCAATTTGCTTTCTTACAATGTCCATACCTACTCCCCGGCCGGAAACATCGTTTACCACCTCACGGGTAGAAAAACCAGGTAAGAAAATTAAGTTAAGCAATTCCCGATCACTAATTTTAGTGGTACTTTCCGCGGTTAAGAGCCCATTGTTTAGGGCTATATTTTTTATTTTAGCTAATTTTATTCCTTGGCCGTCGTCAGAAATAGTTATTACAATTTGATTTTCCAGGTAGGCAGCTTTAAGCTTCACGGTTCCAGTACGTGGTTTTCCTAACCGAACTCTTTCTTCAGGCAACTCAACGCCATGGTCAATCGCATTGCGCAATAAATGAATGAGCGGGTTTCCTATGGCCTCGATAATATTACGATCTAATTCAGTTTGTTGACCTTCAATAACAAAGTCAATTTCTTTTCCTAGTTTATGGGCTATATCCCGTACCATGCGGGGAAAGCGATTAAAAAGATAAGCAACAGGTAACATTCTTATCTTCATGATTTCTTCCTGAAGGTCATTGGTAATATGGGCGATATGATTAGAAATATCTTGCATGCTTTTGGTCAAAGTATTTTTATTACTTTCCATAATACTGGTAAATCTCTTTAATCTGGTATGTTCAATAAGCAACTCACCTACTAAATTCATCAGGATATCTAATTTTAAAACATCTACCCGGACCGTTTTTATATTAACATTTTCTTCCTTGTTACTTACCGTAGTTTTTTGTTTCTCGTCAGGTAAGCTATCTTTTAAATATTCCTCAAGGTTAATTGCCTGAATATTAACATTACTAACCTCAGAAATAGAAAGAAGCAAATTTTTTATGGCCGCTTCTTTTTCGGCGCTTAAAAGAAGGGTAGCAAAGCTTGTGTTAAACCTGCCCTCTTGAACTTCTTCAATTGAAGGAATACATTTAACAATATCTCCCTTTTGCTTAAGTGTTTCAAGAATTAAAAAAGCGCGCACTGTCTTCATTTGACAAGCCGGGTCTAACTTAATATTTATCCAGTATCCTTCACGGCCACTGGCTTTTGCCTCGTAAAAAATGTTTTCCTCGGACTGGTTAAGAAAAAAAGGAATGTCTTGTTGATTGTCCTGCTGGTGTTCAAAAAGAGGTACTTTTTCTTTTGTTTTTGTTTCCAATAGGGCTTTTAACTTGTTAATAACTGAGGCCACGGATATTTGAGTAGGAATGTTCTCCGCAATTGAAAGATAACATTGTTTTAGGGCATCCAATGTCTCCAAAAGGGTATCTATTAGAGGGGTAGTAATTTGTAAAGCACCCCTTCTTAGTTTATCAAACACATTTTCAATCTCGTGCGCTAAATTAGTTATTTCAGTATAGCCCATCATAGCCGAAGAACCTTTGATGGTATGGACAGCGCGAAAAATTTCTTCTATTACCTTGGGCTCGTTTGTTCCTTTTTCAAGAGACAAAATATTTTCGTCCATAATTTGTATTTTTTCATTTAGCTCCTCTAAAAAAACCGCCATTTCGGTTTGCTCCATTGTTAAACTTCTCCTTTCTAAAAATATTTTTTAAAGGCAGGAAAATTATCTTACTTTGACGAAATTTAGAGCATCTAATTAACCAGGCATTAAATTCAAAATAATAAGGATGGTGAGAAAACTTGCCTGAGGTTAATAATCTTAAAGAAAAACAAGTAGTAATTTTTGAGCTTGTCAATCAGATTTACGGTGTAGATATTAGCAATGTTCTGGAAATAATTCGTCCGCAGGCCATGACTATTATTCCCGGTAGCCCTGATTACGTCGAAGGGATAATAAATTTAAGGGGGCAAATTATACCTATCATTGACCTGGCTAAACGCTTTAAGCTCCAAACAAATATAGAAACGAACAACAAGATCATAGTTGTTGTTGAGATTGAAAAGATAAAATTAGGCTTGATGGTCGATCGTGTTTTAGGCGTACAAAAATTTGACCCTGCTTTAATTCAGCCACCTCCCGTTTTAATTGATGGAATAAACACCCAATATTTGATTGGAACAGTACTTATGAATAACCAACTTCTTATCCTCTTAAACATAAATTTTGTCTATGAGGAACAGGAAAAGGAAAAGGAATTTTTGTCCTCATTGAAAGAAGTAGCTTCGAAGGAAAAAACCATTAAAAAAACCGATCTTGGCTTAATTATGTAATTATAAATAAAATCTTTGTAATTTACATTTACCTTGCCTTATAACTTTAATTTTTTAATTATTACAACTAATATTTTTATATTTTGTCTGTTTATACCTATATTAGCTATTTTATTATTAGATTCGCCAATCTTCTTTATTTTCCTGCCTAATTTTTCTTCTTACTTGAAAATTATTTAAAAAGGAAATAAAATTAGCTAAATAAATTTTTGAGACATAGAAAGGATGGGTTAATTGGAGACAGGAACAATTAATGATGGCAAAGGAGGAGCATCAATTATCGCAAAAGGAAACAGAAAAGGATGTTTCTATGGAAGTTTTATTAGACCTATGGAGATCAAGTTTGTCGTTCAAAAGTCTTTTTTAGGTGGTGATTATTAATGCGTTGGCGGGTAAACTTATATCTTTTAGGGATGTATGTTATAGGAACTATTCTTTGGTTTATTACTATCAACTTTTCGGGATTGGCCACCTTCGGACAGCTAATTGAAGCTGCCTTGAGTGTACGGGTATTAGCGGGTTTGTTTTTTATTTTAGCAATAATGTTGATTTATTTTAACTATTTTACTTTTCCGGCGCTAACCCAAAAGGAGGACCGGGGAAAGGCGCAACGTGCCCTTTCATTTTTCCCTGTGGTTGAGCTTGTTTTTGTCGTATGCTATGCTGTTTATGAACCAGTTTTAATTATTGCTTTTGAAAATTGGTCCCAACCATTAATCTTAATTTTAGGTATATGTGCAGGAATAGCCGCCGTCTTTGTTTATGGTTTGCCTTTTTATTTGTTGGCCATTAGGAATTTGGAAGAAAAATATGCCGAAGTAGCTTTTGCCAATGGACAGGATCAATACTTGCCTTTATCTTTAAGAATCGGTACTGGTTTAATAGGTTTAATTCTGGCCAGTTTAATTACTTTAAGCGTGGTAGGTGTTGCCAGGCTAAATCTATTAGCTTTAATGTTTGATAAGTTAGAAATTGCCCATATTCCTGTACGGATGTTTTTATTTACCGCTGTAATTATTGTGATATTTTCTTGCGTCTCAGCAATAGTAATGTTACAATCTGTTTCTGCAATGCTGGTTACGTTATCCAAGCGCTTAAAAATATATGCCGAACAGGAAACTGATTTAACCGTACGTTTGCCAGTGATCGCGGCTGATGAAACAGGAAAGATTGCTTGTTATTTTAATCAATTATTAAGTAAATTTGCCGCCGTAGTTTTACAGGTAAAAAAAAGCAGCGATAAACTGGTAAATCAAGGTCACTCCTTACAAAGAGCTACCCAAGAAGCAGGCCAGTTAGGTCAGCAGTCGGCCGGCGCAGTTCAGCATATTGCTACAGGGGCAGAATCACAGGCTCGTAATCTGGAAGCTATTAATACCATTATGCAAGAAGTAAATAATGCCGCGGTAAAACTGCAAAATGAAGTCCAGAAAGTTTTGGTGGAAACAGCAGATTTGGCTATGCATCAAGTAACAAATAATGTTCAGGAAATGGCGCAAGCCACAGAAAATATCAGTCAAGCTACGGAAGTAATTACCGATATTGCTGATCAGACCAGATTATTAGCCTTAAATGCAGCTATTGAGGCTGCTCGGGCCGGGGAACACGGTCGGGGTTTCGCGGTGGTAGCCGACGAAGTTGGAAAGCTTGCTGAAGGTTCATCTGTATCCGTAAAGGAAATTGCGCAAATAGTTGTTTCGGTTCAAGATAAAGCAAAAACAGCCCGTGAACAATTGGACAAAAGTATGGCTATTTTAAAAGAAGGAAATAAAATGATAATCAAGGAATTAGAACGGATGATTCAAAATTTTCAAGAAGCAGCATCTAAAACAGGAGAAATTACTACCGCCGCTGAAGAAACGGCCGCTGGGGCACAACAAGCTTCAGCCTTAACCGAAGAGCAAGCAGCTACTACCGAAGAAATAGCCGCGGCCGCAAACGAATTATTATCTTTAGCTGAAGAATTGAATGTTGCTGTAGCTACCTTTAAATCTTAAGTTAAGCATTTTAATCCGATTTTACTAAAAATTAAAAGCTAAGGATGATGCCGGTTGCGTAAAAGAGAAAATAACAGCAGTAAAAAAAATATTCCTCCGAAAACCAGGTCCGTTTTGGCCAAAGAAAAATTTCTGTAAATATTAACTTTATACACAAATAGCAAGGGTGTGGCAATTATTAAGGCAGCCAGTAAAATACTTAAAATTAACCGGTTGATCAAAGAATTTATTTTGCGTAAGACATAGTCCTGCTCTTGACGCTGAATTTTTACTTCTAATTCACCACGTTTGGCTATATCAAGAATTTGGGTTAAATCTTGCGGTAGATTAGTAAATAAACGATGGTAGGTCAGGAAGTTTTTTTTAATTATTTTCTTCCAGTTGCCAAGGTTTAAACGTTCTCTGAATAAACGCGCCCCTAAAGGCCGGGCAATTTCTGCTATCTGAAGGTTAGGGTCAAGTTGTCTTCCTACCCCTTCTACCGTTGCCAATGCTTTTCCCAAAAGGGTAAGTTGACTGGGCAGGTGCAAGCGGTATTTAAAAGCAAGATGCATAAATTCATTTATGGAATCGGTTAAGTTTATCTCATTTAGGGACCTGGTATAATATTTTTCCCGTAACTTATCTACATCATGGTACAACAAGCGCCGGTTTATATGGTCCGGTATAATCCCTAACTCATTAGCCGTACTTATGATAGCAGCGGTGTCCCTTTGAACTAAGCCTAAGACAAAGTCACTAATTTTAAGCCTGGTTTCATCATCCAATTTTCCAACAATCCCAAAATCCATAAGAACAATCCGCTCCCCGGGAAGAACGGACAGGTTGCCCGGGTGAGGGTCAGCGTGAAAAAAACCATAAATAAAAATTTGGCGAAAATAAGCATTAATTAGTCTTTGGGCAATTAACTGCCTGTTCAGCCCCTGACTAGTTATTTCTTCCAGGTTGGTTAATTTAATGCCATTTACAAATTCCATAGTCAAAATTTGCGGCGTGGTATAAGGCCAATAAATATCCGGTATATAAACAGTGGGGTCATCACGAAAGTTGGCCCGAAAATTTTGGGCGTGTTGACCTTCCAGGATAAAATTTGTTTCTTCGCTAAGCATACGTTCAAATTCACGTACAATTTCCCGAAAATTATACATATCTTTCCATAAGCCGTATTTATCTATGAGACTGGCTAAGTCGTACAGTATTTCAATATCAGTGGCTAATATTTTTTCTATTCCCGGCCTTTTTACTTTTACGGCTACTTCCTGTCCTGTTTTTAAGGTAGCTCTGTGCACTTGACCAATAGAGGCAGCCGCTATAGGTACAGGATTAAACTGGGTGAAAACACTATCATAAGGCCGGCCCAGTTCTCTTTCCAGACAATCAGCTACCTGGTCAAAAGGAAAGGATGGCAATTGGTCCTGCAATTTTTGCAATTGCTGAATATACGCAGGTGGTAATAAATCTGCCCGGGTAGAAAGCAATTGACCTAACTTAATGAAAGTAGGCCCTAACTCTTCCAAAGCAAGGAGTAAGCGTTCGGCCGAATTCATCCGTGGTCTTTTACTTTCCTTTTCTTTTTTTTGACGGGCAGGTAAAAATTTTGTCAAGTCAAGGATTTGTAATAAATGACCAAGCCCGTGCCGGCTGAAAATCTGAGCTATTTCACGGTACCGTTTTAAATGTTTTTTTCGCCTGCGTACATCAAGTAATGCCAATGAAAACCCTCCATTAGAATTGGCCTTGCTTCAAGCAAAAAAGGTATGGATGCTTTCTGTATCTGATAAGGGGTAGGCTCCCTTTTTTATCAGGTCCTGGTATAATTTTTCTGCTTTTCCCTCCGTATAATCACGTAAAGCTATGTCATTTTCGTTTTCTTCCATAAAAAATACGGGTTTCCCCTTTTCCAGGGCAAAAGCAACGGCTTCAAGGTTTTTTATGTTGCCGTGACCAAAAGGAATACAGGCTACCAGACAGGCATCTGCTTTTTGAATCATTTCTAGATTAAGGCAATGGCTTGCTTGAGAAACAGGCATAAAGGGAGCTTCCTCAATTACGGTTATATCAAGAGTTTTTGCTGTTTCCAGGTCAACATCCCCTTTATTTAATACTCCCGCCGTTATAGTATAACCCTGACTGACTAAAAAACGCAAAATATTTGTTCCGGCCCCACCTCCACAAATAACGTGAATATGCTTATTTTTTAACCTTGCTTTTTGAGCGGTTAAAAAAATATTGCCAGGCAGAAGCGTCAAGTAAGGGCGACCGGTAAGAGAGTGCTTTTCAATTAAAACCTTAGTTTGGTATACTTCCTGTATGTTCTTTTTAATAAGCACCTCTTCCGGTTTTCCTAAAGCGTAGATTTTCCCTTGGTGAAGTAAAATTATTTGATCGCAATATTGGGCGGCTAAATTAAGGTCGTGGAAAACCGCCACAATAGTTAATTTTTGCTCCTGGTTTAACCTTTGCAAGAGTTCCATAATTTCTAACTGGTGATTTATATCCAAATGGGAAGTAGGTTCATCCAAAAGAAGAACTTCTGGTTCCTGCGTCAAAGCCTGGGCAATAATCACCCGCTGTTTTTCACCTCCACTCAAGGTGGTGACCGGACGGTTAGCTAAAGGCAAGGTATTGGTTAACTGCATGGCCTGGTGGCAAATAACGTAATCCCTTTTTCCTTCCGCCTGCCAAAGGCCCAGATAGGGAGAGCGACCCATCATTACCACTTCCTTAACCAAAAAAGGAAAGGAGATAACTGTTTCTTGAGGTACTACCGCCATTTGTTGGGCTATTGCCTGGGCCTTTAAGTGATAAATATTTTGTTCGTTCAACCATACCGTACCGCGGTTTGGTTTTAACGCTTTACTAATTATTTTTAAAAGGGTAGATTTACCGGAACCGTTTGGTCCTATAATTCCGGTAAAAGAACCGCGCCGGATCTTAAAATTTACTTCTTCTAATACTTTAACCGTATCATATTTACAGGTCACGTCACATATTTCTATAACAGCAACAGACATAAAAACTTTTCCGCTCCTTTAAAACCCTACGGTACCTTTCTTTTTTCTTAAAAGGTAAATAAAAAACGGTCCTCCCCATAAAGCAGTAATAACACCCACGGGTATTTCCAGGGGGGCGGCAGCTGTTCGGGCTAACGTATCCATTAAAACTAAAAAAATAGCTCCCCCTAAGGCAGAAACCGGTAACAAAATACGGTGATCGGGCCCGACTAAAAGGCGAAAAATATGGGGAATGATTAAACCTACAAAACCAATAATCCCGCTCATAGACACGGAGGCAGCAACCATTAAAGTAACCGCCCCTAAAAGGATAACTTTTAAAGTTTCAACTTCAACCCCTAAGTGCTGGGCTGCTTCTTCTCCCAGGAGCAAGAGGTTAAGTTTTCGCCTGGTAAGGTAAATAGGGATTATGCCCACCAGGAAATAAGGCAATATTGCCTTCACGTGACCCCAGCCTCTGTTAGCAAGTCCCCCCATCAGCCAAAAAATTACCGCGTGCAGGTCTTTCCCGCTAAATACCATTACCAGAGTGACTAAGGCCGAAAAAAAGGCCCCTACGGCAATTCCGGCAAGCAGCAAATTGCCCATAGGCACTTGTTGGCCTACCCGTGATATATTATAAACGATAAAAATAGTAATTATGGCCCCAATAAAAGCCATGGCCGGGAGGGTATATGAACCAAACAGACTGCTACCAAGCCCCAAAAGGATAGCCAGAGTGGCCCCCAAGGCGGCTCCGGAAGAAATTCCTAAAATATAAGGGTCCGCCAGAGGATTCTTTAAAAGACCTTGTAATACCACCCCTGCGCTGGCCAACGCCGCCCCAACCAGGGCAGCTAAAATAAGCCGGGGTAAACGTACGGCAAAGATAATCGTTTCAAAAGTTGAGGACCACCTTTCCTCAGGTTTAAAAAAGGTTAAACCCAGGATATTTCTAGCCAGAATTAAAAATACATTTAAAATTGATCCTGGGGCAGGACCAATGGTAAGACAACCCATAATAATTAAAAAAAGAAGAAGCAAAAGAGCTATAAAAATTAACCGCCATTTTAAAATTTGACCCAATGATATAACGTTCCTTTTGTTTTTATGTACTTTATATATTTTTTTAGATTTTTATTTTACTTAAAAATATCCGGATGAATCATGCCGGCTAAAGTTTTTAAACCTTCTCCCAAACGGGGACCGGGACGCAAGACTATATTTTCATTAGCCAAAAGATAAATCCGGTTATTTTTCACGGCTGATATATTTTGCCAGTTAGAGCGCTTTTTAACCTGCTCTACCGTCTGCTTTGAAGCATGGTGATTAACAAAGATAATTACCTCGGGGTCCTGAGCTAAAATTTGTTCTGTATTATAGGTTAGCCATTCTTGATTTAAACTGCCCGTAATATTTTTCCCGCCTGCCACCGAAATTAAATCATGAATATAGCTTTTCCCGCCTATTGTGGTAAGGGGCTCATGGTATAACTCAAAAAATACCCGCGGTTTTTTATCTTCTGGCAAGTTTTTTACTTTTACTTCGACCTCATTAATTTGTTTTTTCAGGTTTTCTACTATGTTTTGAGCTTCTTCATTTGTCCCGGTGGCTTTTCCAACCAGCAAGATTTTCTCCAGCACTTGTTCTATACTTTTTGGTTCCAAGGCAATGACGGGAATAGAAAACTCCTCCAGGCGATAAATAAGTTCCTTATGAATACTGCTAGCCAAAACCAAATCAGGTTTTGCGTTTACAATCAGTTCTAAGCTAGGATCAGCAAAACCTCCTACCTTTGGTTTTTTTAAAGCCTCAAATGGGTAGTTACAATATTTTGTTACCCCTACAATTTGCTTATCCAATCCCAGGGCAAAAAGAATTTCTGTATTTGAAGGAGACAGGGAAACAATACGCGCAGGTTTTTTAGTAATTTTTACTTTGCGCCCTAAATCATCTTGAATAGTCAAAGGAAATCGAAGACCTTCTTTCCCTGGTGAAACTGTGGCTTCTTTTTTACTGCACCCGCTCCCAAAAAAGATGCCAAGCAAAAAAGTAATAATTAATAAGGCTGAACAAATAACTTTAGGGTACTTTAGCATAAGCTCCTCCTTTATTTCGTTTAGTTTTTAACTAATTTTACTTAAATTATAGGTAGTTGTCTAGCAGAACCTCTATTTTATCATTACTCTAAACTTATGTTTACAAAACACCTGTACAGTGATATAATTTTATAAAAAAGGAAGGTAAAAAATATGTCCCCATTAACCGAAAGGGAGCAGCAAATACTGGATTTTATAATAAGGGTAGTTGATGAGAAAGGCTACCCACCATCTGTAAGGGAAATTGGTCAGGCAGTGGGCTTAAATTCGACGGCCACAGTTCACAGTTACCTGAAAAGACTGGAAAATAAGAGTTGTTTGCGCCGTGACCCGGAAAAACCAAGGGCTATGGAAGTTTTAGGCAAGTTAAAAAAACCGGGTTTCACGCTTGTGCCGGTGCTGGGCCAGATAGCTGCCGGAACACCAATCCTGGCAGTAGAAAATCGGGAGGATGTTCTTGTTTTATCATCAGAACTAATCGGCCACGGTGATTTCTTTGCTTTAAGGGTACAAGGCAAAAGTATGATTGAAGCGGGTATTTTCGACGGTGACCTGGTAGTGGTACGCAGGCAGCCCACCGCCGAAAATGGAGACATTGTAGCTGTTCTTCTTGAAGACGAAGCTACCGTAAAACGTTTTTATAAAGAAAATAGTCACATTCGGCTTCAACCGGAAAACAAAACCATGGAGCCAATCTTGGTTAAAGAAGCTAATATTTTGGGAAAGGTAGTATCGCTAGTTAGGAGCTACTAAAAAACTATATTTTATTTTAATAGTGAAAAATAATGAAACCAAAGTAACTACTCAGGTTCATAGGGGCAAAGGCACACAGGCACAAAGTTTTTTCATTTTCCTTTGGATCTCTGTACCTTTGCTCCTCTGTGCCTACCTGAATAGTTACAAATAATAATTTAATTTAAAAAATATACAGCAAACAAAACTCATCGTTACGTCCCATTTGTTTTACTGCCTGGACATAGCATTTTTCTTCAGGCAATAAGATTTTTAACCATTCTTGCCATATCTGAGAACAACCCAAACAGGCTTGGTCATAACGGGGCAGGTCAGCGCGGCGGCAGTTTTCTAAAATAGGACAAAAAGTTACTTTAATGGTAGCACTATGATTTACAACTTCTATTTCGTGCTGGGAACTTATATTTAAAACTTCCTGACAATAAAAATAAATTATATTTATAGCCTCTTCAAAATTGTCAGCCTCTTTTTTGTTTAGAACATCAAGCAATGAGCGCATTTCTATCCGGGCAAAAGCAAGCCTGACCCTCGTATTTAACTTTAATCCGTATTCAAGACCAAATTCTTCCACTACCTTAAGAAACCACTGTCCGTCCCAGGCTAACATAAGCTTACTTAACAATTCACTTTTTGCTGTTTCTGAAATGTTATTATTTTTAAGATTCATCATGTACCACCCTTATAAAGTTTTTTTTATAGATTATATTATATTTAAATCTAGAAATTTTTTAAGAGTAAATTTGTTTATAGCTTTAATTTTTTGGTAAAATGGAATAAAATAAAGGGAAAATAGGAAAAAAGAAAATAGGAAAAAGAAAGGAGTGAGAAAATTATGTTAATTGTATTTGGCGGCACCTGTCCCCATCCCCCAATTATGATTCCAGAAATAGGCCGTGAGGAAGCAAACGTAGTAAAAAAATCACAACAGGCCATGTTAAAGCTAGCCCAGAAACTTAAAGAAAGCAACGCTGAAACGCTGGTCATGATTTCGCCCCACGCTCCGGTCTTTCGTGATGGCATTGCGATAAACTTTGCGCCGCGCCTCAAAGGCAACCTGGCGGGATTTAGAGCTCCCCAGCTAAGTTTTGATTTAGCCAATGATTTATTTATGGCTCAAGAGATTAAAAAACAAGCTGGTGATTTAAATATAGAGGTAATTCTGTTAGAAAATACGGAGCACCATTATGGCTTCATCCCGGAGTTGGACCATGGTCTAATGGTTCCCTTGTATTTTTTACAAAAAGGCGGGATTGATTTACCCTTGGTAGCCATATCTATGGGCTTATTTCCTTTTCCCCAGCTTTATACTTTTGGGGTGGCCATTCAAAGGGCCGCGATAAATTTAAAAAAGAAAGTGGCTGTTTTAGCTAGTGGTGATTTATCTCACCGCCTCTTTCCCGATGCTCCTGCTGGCTATGAGCCGCGCGGCAAGGAGTTTGACCAAAAAGTAGTCCAGTTAATAGGCGAAGCTGACGTAAAAGGAATTATTAATTTGGACCGGGAACTAATTGAACGGGCAGGAGAATGTGGTTTACGCCCTATAATCATGATGTTAGGAGCGTTTGACGGCTTTAATCTTAAACCGTCCGTTTTATCTTATGAAGGTCCTTTTGGGGTAGGTTATATGGTGGCGGCCATAAAACCAGAAAAACAAAACCCGGCGAGAAATTTACTGGCGGAACTTTATGCTTCACAACAGAAAAAGATAAAAAAAAGAGAACAACAAGAAAGTCCCAGCTTTTTAGTCCAGGTAGCCCGGCAAACTTTGGAAAACTATTATCAAGGTAAACAAAAAGCATACCCCACAGAAAATATTCCACCAGAATTTGCTAAAAGGGCCGGTGTTTTTGTTTCGCTCAAAAAACACGGCAATTTAAGGGGCTGCATTGGAACCATTATTCCCCAGTGTAAAAATATTGTAGAAGAGGTAGCTAATAATGCCATTAGTTCCGCCACTAGAGACCCACGGTTTTACCCGGTAGAAATAGAAGAACTGGATGAATTAGAAATTTCCGTTGACGTTTTAACTGAGCCAGAGCCGATAAAAGGCCTGGAAGAGTTAGATCCCAAAAGATACGGGGTAATTGTGTGTTCAGGCGGCCGCTCCGGCTTATTACTTCCTGACTTAGAAGGAATTGATACCCCTGCCCAACAGGTTGCCATAGCCCGCCAAAAAGCGGGAATCGGACCTAACGAACCCGTAAAACTAGAACGTTTTGAAGTCATAAGGTATAAGTAATATATTTCTAAAGGTGAGGGTTTAAACTATGAAAGAAGCCTTATTTTACGAAAAGAACGGTGCTGATCACCTCCAGTGCCGCCTATGCCCCAAAATGTGCCAGATTAAAGAGGGAGGAACAGGCTTTTGTCGCGTCCGTCAGCATAAAAAGGGAGTTTTGTACACCACTAATTACGGAAAATACGCGGCCGCCAACCTGGACCCGGTTGAAAAAAAGCCTTTGTATCATTTTTGTCCTGGGACCTATGTTTTTTCTCTGGGAACCAAAGGTTGCAATTTAAAGTGTAGTTTTTGTCAGAACTGGTGCATTGCTCATGGGGACCCTTGCTTGCACCATCTAAAACCTTCTGCAGCAGTTAAAAAAGCCTTGGATTATAAAGAAAAAGGATACAAGTGTATTGGGCTGGCGTATACTTATTCCGAACCGGCCGTTTGGTATGAGTATGTTTATGATACTGCCCGTTTAGCCAGGCAGGCCGGCTTAAAAAATGTCCTGGTGACCAATGGTTTTATCAATGAAGAACCCTTAAAACAACTCCTGCCTTACATTGACGCCCTAAATATTGATTTAAAAAGCTTTAATGACGAATATTATCTTAAAGAATGCAAAGGGCATTTGGCCCCTGTACTACGGACCATAGAAGTTTCTTCCCGGCAAAGTCATTTAGAAATTACTACTTTACTACTGCCGGGCTTAAACGATTCGCCCGACGAAATCAATCAGTTAGCAGCCTGGATTGCCCATCTGAACAAAAAAATACCCTTACACTTTTCCCGTTACTTTCCAAGTTTTGAAAAAAACTTACCTGCAACTCCACTGGATTCCTTACGTTCAGCCCATAAAATAGCCAGGGAAAAATTGGATTATGTATATATTGGTAATGCCCCCCAAATAACCACCGGCAGCAATACCGATTGTCCTCAGTGCGGTCAGACCGTAATTCAACGTTCGGGATACGCCGTAAAAATAGTTGCGCTTAAGGAAAATAAGTGTCTTTACTGTGGTTACCCTATTTCCATTACCTGTTAAAACTTGACTTAACTATCGTCCGGTTTAAGATAAGCTTTCCAATTCAGGGTTTGTTTTGCCCCGTAAAAAAGTCTGCTTAGGTGATTAAAAGAAAGATTACGGTTAAGTAACTTCTGGAAAAATATTTGCATACTGCCAAGTAAGTGTATCGGTTTACGGTAAGCTTGCTTATATAGGTTAGTAAATTGATGGTAAAATTCCTGGATAGGCAAGCTAGTAGGAAGCACGGCGTGTAAAAGATCAAAAAATTCATAATTTACGGTGGTTAAACGACTTTTTAGTTGGGAAAACAACTCTGTACCCGGCAAGGGCGTAAGCACGCTAAAATAAGGTTGCTTAATCCGCAAGCGGTTAATGTAAGCTAAAAGTTTTTGAAATTCTTTTGCGGTAAAGCCAGGGTCTACAATAAAAGAAGCGTACACCCCGATACCCAATGACTTAAGAAATTTAAAAGCTTTTTCATTATTTTCCACACTGTTATGTTTGTTTACCTGCTTTAAACCTTCTTCATCAATCTTTTCAAACCCAATAAATACGTGGTCTAAGCCGGCTTCTTTCCATTGCCTGACCACATCAGAATGATTAACTATGGTGTCACTGCGAGCTTGAAAGATATAGTTTTTACGGTGCAAGCCCTGTTTTTTAATCAGGCGGGCAATTTCACCAGCCCTTTGTACATCCGCTAAAAAATTATCATCCGTAAAAAAAATTTCATTTGCTTTTAACCGCGATATTTCTTCAACCACCCGTAAAGGGCTCATGGTGCGCACTTTACCCTGGTGAAACCGCCAGACACTGCAAAAATTACACCGGTAAGGGCAACCCCGTGATGTTTCCACGGCAGCCACAGGACGGCGAAAACCCAGATAATATTTTTGTTGGTAGCCTCTGGTTAATAGGCGGTCAGGCAACGGTACATCATCTAATTTGATTA
This sequence comes from Firmicutes bacterium UBA4795, assembly GCA_002402825.1. Lineage (GTDB taxonomy): Bacteria > Bacillota > Desulfotomaculia > Desulfotomaculales > Nap2-2B > SCADC1-2-3. The sequence goes on along the minus strand of DHGP01000016.1, from coordinate 56,261 downwards.
AAGGAGCGCGATTTTTATTAGCAAACTGACCTTCGGGTAAGTTTATTACTAATCCAGCAACTTTTGTTAAATCCTGATTGCCTTCTAAGGCCGCTAACATTTCCGGGGTGGTTGTTTCGCCTTCCCCGGTTACAATTGCGTTTATGGCGGGGTGGAAAAAATCTTCCGGACACAATGAAGCGTGGTGTCCGCCCACAAAAGTAAAGGTTGCCGGAGCCATTTCTTTAATGACCTGGGCTATGTTTAATACGGTATAAACGTCTACAGTAAAAGAACAGCTGAGTCCTACCGCCTGCGGCCGGAAAGTCGCCATAATATTGGCTGGTGAGGTTTCATCCAACATATCCCATAAACTTACCTGATGTTCTTTTAAGCTTGCGCCAACAATTTCTAAACCTAAAGGTTCGGTGCAAAAAACGCTTTTAAAGCCAAGACCATCCCTGGGTCTAGGTTGGATTAACAATACCCGCATGCCTGTCCACCTCCTATTAGTGTTAGCTTAATATAATAACTTTACCATAATAAATGTCTCTGATACAACATGTTTTTAACTTTTTCCTTAAATTTTAACTTTTTCCTTATCAATATCCAACTCAATTGTTTGGCATTGTTCCTTTAAGTTTTCCGTATCTTTTTTAGTTAGACTTCTTATATGTTGCCGGAAAGTGCATATTTGACAATCATTTCGCGTCGGGTCACATGGTTCTGCATGAATAAGGATGCGGACTTCGGGCAGGCACCGACAGATATCCTTTTCAATACAATCGCAAAGCTTATGAACAGAGGTAATAGCCTGATGGTAGGGGACAACTAAATGCAAATCCACGTGCCGTTCTGAACCGGCTTTACGGGTGCGTAATTTATGAAATTGGACAAATTCATAAGCATGTTGCTGTAGAACAGCGAAAATGGCTTCCTCATCCTCTTTTGAAAGCCTGGTGTCAACAATACTTTTTACTGATTCCTGCAATAGATCAAAGGCAGCCTTAAAAATAAGCAAGGTTACCACTAGGGCAATAATAGGGTCTAAAATTGTCAGGTGGGTGAAGTAAATAATGATTATACCCGCTAAAACCCCTGCCGAGGTATAAACATCAGTTAGCAAGTGCCATCCGTCAGCCGCCAAAGCCGGGGAGTCAGTCTTTTTGGCGGTTTGTAAAAGAACCCGGGAGACAAAAAGATTAACCCCTGCCGAACCTCCCATTACTATCAAACCTAAATCTAAAGCGTGGATAGGGGTAGGGTGGGTTAACCTGTATATGGCCTGATGAATAATGAAAATACCCGCGCCAACAATCAGTAAAGCTTCAACAATGGCGGCTACGTTTTCAAATTTACCGTGCCCGTAAAGGTGCTTTTCGTCAGCCGGTTGTCCCGAAATGGATATGGAGATATAAGCAATGAGCGCAGCTATTAAATCAAACCCTGAATGTATTGCTTCCGAGATAATGCTTATTGAATTCATAGCCAGGCCAACACCAAGTTTGCCCAGGGTAAGTATACTGTTAGAGGCTATAGAAAGCAAGGCGGCCTTTATTTTGGGGTTGAATGTATTCACCTTCTTCTTTTTTAAAAATTATAACACATCTTAAAAAAAATAAATATCGAGGCTCATAAGAAGGATTTTTAAAAAGAAGGTAGTATAATATATATTTATATAATATATAAAATAAAGGTGTCATGAAGACACTACTTTAAAACCACGGAGGTTTTGGCGAGAAAACAAGGCGTGGTTTTTTATTTTTTTGTTTTTACTTTATTTATTTTACTTTTATCATTATTAATTCTATGTTAAGGGGTGATTTTTGTGCATATTCCGGATGGTTTTCTTGACCCTAAAGTATGGGTCATGGCAGATTTAGTTGGTATAAGCTATTTGGCCCAAGCCGTAAGAAAAACCAGGAAAGTTTTAGAAAACCGGCAAATTCCGACGCTGGCAGTAATGGCGGCCTTTATTTTTGCCGCTCAGATGATAAATTTTCCGGTAGCCGGCGGTACGTCCGGTCATTTGCTGGGTGGGGCCTTGGCTACCATACTACTTGGCCCTTGGAACGCGGGAATTATTATAACCACAGTTTTAGTTATCCAATGCCTTTTCTTTTACGACGGAGGAATTACGGCCTTAGGAGCCAACGTGCTGAATATGGCTGTTATTGCCCCCTGGGTAGCCTACGCAGTGTACCAGGCGTCAACCCGTTTTTTTAAAAGTCGAGGGGGTAAAGTAGGGGGAACTTTCTTAGCTTCCTGGTTTTCGGTAATGGTTGCTGCTTTAGCCTGTAGCGTGGAAATTGCCTTGTCCGGTTATATTCCCCTTAAAGTTGTTTTGCCGGCCATGGCCGGCTGGCACGCTTTAATTGGTGTTGGGGAGGGCGTAATTACGGCCGTGGTTGTATCTGTTGTTTCTCAAGCCTGGGAAATGAAAGCAGGTGAAGAAAAGGTATGAATAAAAAGCTTTTAATTGCCGGTTTTATAATAGCCGTATTAGTAGCCGCCATACTTTCTCCTTTTGCTTCCTCTTACCCGGATGGACTGGAGCGGGTGGCGGAAGACAAAGGATTTATTGTTTTAGCCGGAGGAAAGGAATTAATTAAAACCTGGATGCCCGATTATGTTTTTCCAGGCATTAACCACGAGGGCGTGGCTACAGCCTTGGCCGGCATAATCGGTACCATACTTGTATTGATAGTCTTATATGGAATAGGCAAGCTTTTAGTTATTTCTTTCCGGCAAGAAAGAAACTAATATAAAGTAAAGTTAAAGTTAAAGGGTTAACCGGGCCCACGGAGGGCCCACTGATAACTTGTAGGAAGAAAGAGCAATTTATAAATGGTAAATTATATCCCTTCTTTTAAAAAACAAGGTTTCTTTTTGCATTCTTTTGATCCCAGATTAAAGATAATTTTAGTCTTTTGTTTTATTGTTTTAATCTCTGTTTTGCATCACCGGTTCACCCTGGCGCTAGCTTTTTGTATTTTGTTCCTGGCTACCTTATTAGCCAGGCTTTCTTTAATAAAATTTATCCGCCGGACAGTCTGGGTTTTACCTTTAACCGGCTTTTTAATTGTTTTTTTACCTTTCACCGTACCCGGAGAACCTTTAAAGCAATTAAATACCGGTCTTTTCTTTTTAACCGTAACCAAAGAGGGAATAGATAAAGCACTAATCTTGACTCTGCGCCTTTGTACTTCTTTACTGGCTTTAAACTTACTAGTAGCTACAACTTCTTTTTATAATTTGATTGGTGCCTTGCGGGCCCTAAAGGTACCGGTAATTTTTGTCCAGTTAGTTGAATTCACCTGGCGCTATCTTTATGTTCTTAACCACGAGTTGCAAAGAATGTTTTTTGCCCGGCGGGCCCGGGCTTTTAAACCGGGAAATAACTTGTTTCATTTCTTTACTTTTAAGATCCTGGGCCAGTTAATTGGGGTTCTTTTTATACGCTCCTGGGAAAGAGGGGAGCGGGTGTACCTGGCTATGGCTGCCCGCGGGTTTACGGAAAAACATCAGCAACAGGAGGAATTGTTTGACTAACATTATTGAAGTAGAAAACCTTTATTACCGCTACCGTGATGGCACTGAGGCCTTGCGGGGTCTTTCCTTTTTTATCCCGCAAGATAAAAGAGTAGCCCTATTAGGACCTAATGGGGCGGGTAAATCTACCCTTCTTTTACATTTAAATGGCCTTTATTTACCCCAAAAAGGAAAGGTATGTGTTTTGGGCCGGGAAATTAACCCTCGTACCGAAAGGTGGGTAAAAAGTAAAGTCGGGTTGGTTTTTCAGGACCCGGATGATCAGGTTTTTTCAGCTACGGTAAAAGATGATGTGGCCTTTGGCCCTTTAAACATGGATTTACCTGAACATGAAGTGGAAAGAAGGGTAAGTGATTCTTTGCAAGCCGTACAGATGGAAAAATACAGCAACAAGCCTCCTTATCATTTAAGCCACGGTCAGAAGAAACGGGTGGCCATTGCCGGTGTGCTGGCCATGCAGCCAAAGGTTATTTTATTCGACGAACCCACAAGTTACCTTGACCCTAAAAGCAAAATAAACTTAATAAAAATCCTTAATCAGTTGCACCGGCAAGGTACAACTATTGTCATCGCCACCCATGATGTTGATTTGGCGGCAGAATGGGCCGACCATATAATTATAATCAAAGAAGGACAAACCTTAGCCCAAGGAGGTACCTGTCTTTTAACCGATGAAGACTTAATTGAAAAAGCCAATTTGTGTTTTCCAACCGTGGTTCAGATTTTTCGTCAACTGCCGGGTGTAAAAAGGAATTTTTTGCCGCTTAACGTAAATGAAGCAGTAACTGTACTTAAAACAATAGTAACTATTCAGGTAGGCACAGAGGGGCAAAGGCACAAAGGGGCAAAGGGAAATGAAAACGTATAGAGATCTGCAAGTCTGGCAAAAAAACTTTGTGCCTCTGTGCCTTTGCCCCTATGAACCTGAGTAATTACAAAAAATTTAAAATAACCCTTGTAGATAGAAAAATAGGTAATAAAATTATAAAAAGGGGGATGTTAACCATGACTCGAAGGCAAAAAAATATCGTTAGTTTTGTCGTTGCGGCCGGGGTAATAATTTTATTTTTGGTCTTTATTTTAACCGGTTTAACCGGGGTTTTTAAATTGCCTGAAAAGGCCTACGCCGATTCACTCCAACAGTTTAAGGATTATGACCAGTTGAAAAAATATGTGGCGGAAAAAACAAGAATAGCTTCCTTTGTCCAGGGACTCCCTTACGAGGGTGTAATGGTCAACAGCGAAAAAGTAATTGAAGACCTTACCGGGCCTGTGCCTACCGGATCCATGCTAAGGAATGAATCCAATGCCCAGACTATGAAATCTATGGAAGCTCCTGCTCTTGAATTTTCCACCACCAATATCCAGGTGACTGGGGTGGATGAAGCGGACATGGTAAAAAGTGACGGTAAATATTTATATGTTTTAGCCGGCAAAAAACTGGTTATTGCCCGGGCATACCCGGCAGATGCTGCCGGGGTCCTTTCCACCACCGAGCTTGGTGGTGAGCCCACCGGCATTTTTGTAGGAGGTGACCGGCTGGTGGTCTTTGCGCAGGATTTTAGCCGGCCCGGTTCAAGCTTAAGGACAAGCGTTTATGACCTTAAAGACAAAAGCAAGCCAAAACTAATCAAAGAGTTTTCCTTAACCGGAGCCTCTTATGTAACTTCCCGCCTGATAAACAACTACGTTTATTTAATTGCGAATGTGCCTACGGATTTAAATTTGCCTTCCGGCTATTTTGGCCAGGAGTTAAAGCTACCCGAAATTGTTTTAGGCAAAAAAAAGGTAATTACCGTACCGGCCGGTAAAATTAAATATTTTAAGGATGAATATTACCCGGCTTACCGGTACAGCATGGTGACAACACTTAACTTAAATACGCTTTTAATTAGCAATGAGGTCCTTTTAACCGGATTGGCGCAAGAAGTTTTTGTTTCCCCAAACAACATTTATTTAACCTCCCCGGGTCCGGGAAATGTTGTGCCCCTTATGGAAAAATACCTGAATTCCCTGGCCCTTGCCGTGCCAGGCAAAACAGGGGAAAAGATAAAAGCCATTAGCGAGTCTAGCCATAGTCCGGCCGAAAAGATAACTGAGGTAGAAAAACTGGCGGGGGAAATAAAGGGTCTTAAGTTAGACGAGGTAAAAATGGTTCGGCTTGTTGATGAGGTAGCCAAAGAAATGGCGCTGTTTTATGATAAAACTACCATACACAAGCTTAACCTTGCCGGTCAGAAGGTAAAGTATCAGACCAGCGCTGAAGTTGCCGGCCGGTTGTTAAGCCAGTTTTCCATGGATGAACACAAAGGTTACTTTAGAGTTGCCACTACTTCCCACGAACCATCCAGATGGCAAGAGAGCACAAAGAATAATATTTTTGTTTATGACGAAAAGCTAAAACCAGTAGGTCAATTAACCGGTCTTGCCCCGGGGGAAAGAATATATTCGGCCCGGTTTTTAGGCGAGCGGGTGTACCTGGTTACTTTCCGGGAAACAGACCCCTTCTTTGTAATTGATTTAACGCATCCGGAACGGCCCAAAACATTGGGCTACCTTAAAATATCCGGCTTCTCCAACTACTTGCATCCTTATGATGAAAACCATATTATTGGTCTTGGAAAGGAAACGGCTGTGGTAGGACAGGCTTCCAGCCTGTCCGAGCGGAGCGAAACGGTTATCGCGGAAGAAGAGGCAAGACCAGGACAGTCTGGAATTATCCCGCCCCCCGGACCCAGGCGGCAAAATGCCGTTAAGATAGCCTTGTTTGACGTTATCAATCCGGAGCAGCCTAAAGAAAAGGCAAAGTATATTATTGAGCAGGACAACGCGGACTCCTTGGCTTTAAATGACCACAAAGCCTTTTTATTCAGCAAATCAAAGAACCTGCTGGCTTTACCCGTCTCATACCCGGTGCGGCTTGGTGAAGGTATTGAGGATGACGTAAGAAATGGCGTAATAATAACCCCCGAATACTGTCAGAAGTATTATGGACAGTGGGATGGCGCCTACGTTTTTGGCCTATCTTTAACTAAAGGAATCTGGTTAAAGGGCACGCTTACGCACAATGAAGCCATAAGAAGAATCTTATATATTGATGACCTACTTTACACTGTTTCGGAAAAAATGATAAAAATTAACCGGCTGGATGATTTAAAAGAAGTTAAATCTCTTTACTATTGATATTATCTCCCAATGTTGCCTTAAGGTATAATGTCGTTTAGAATAAAGGTAAAGAAAAATAAAGAGGGTGTTGTTAAATGAGCTTACCGGCAAAGGAAATTCAGATTCCAGCAAGGGAAGTTTATACGTATGCAGACTATGCCCTTTTGCCTGAAGGTGCTCCCTATCAACTTATAGGAGGAAAACTAATCATGACCCCTGCACCTACCACCTATCATCAAATTATTTCCATGCGCCTGGAAGGAAGGTTTTATAATTTTGTGGCGGAAAAATCCGTAGGGTTGGTTCTTTTTGCTCCCGTAGATGTTTACTTTGAAGAGAAAGAATGTTACCAGCCGGATATTATTTTTATTGCTAAAGAAAGGTTTTCCCTTATCGAGCCGGCTAAAATAAATGGTGCTCCGGACCTGGTAATTGAGATTTTATCTCCTTCCACCGCTTATTACGACATAAAGAAAAAAGCCCGAACTTACGCCAGACATGGAGTAAAGGAGTATTGGCTAGTGGACCCGGAGGAGCAAAGCATTGAAGTATATGTCGGGGAAGAAGGCAAGTTTGTTCTTGACCAAAAAGTTGAGGGAGAAGGAAAGGTTAAGTCTCTAACTTTAAAAGGGCTTGAAATAGAAACAAAGGAGATTTTTGCTCCCGTATAAGCGGCCTATTATTCAAAAATCTCCTTTGTTTAAACTTTCTCTATTTAATCTCACTTTTTGCTTAGAATTAGAATGGATTTGATTTTGTTTTGGTAAATCCCTGGCTTTTAAATTTTTTGACTTTTTTGATTTTGGCAATTTAGGGCCTATTCCTGGCTTTTCTTTAATTTTTTCTTTTTGCTCTTTAGTTTTTACCTGTCCAAGAAACAACTCTTCTACATTAATTTTGATTTTCGTCTTTGAGGCCTAATTTAAAGCTTGGTTAATTATTTGAGCTACTTCCTGATTTGTTACTATTAAAACAGCCTCTTTTTTAGCCGGGGAAACCGCCGCCAGAATTATTTGCGGGTAGTCGTCCTTAAGATGCCCTTTCTCCAATGCCCTTACTAAAATTATTTCTACTCTTTTTCAAAAGGTTGTCTTTTTAAATTCAAGTTTTGCAGCAACTCTTCGGCCGATTGGTTAAGTGGCACTACCGTCACAATATACACTTCATAAATTACGCCGTGACCGGTGCAATTTGCTACTTTAAGGTTACCATTATTATAGGCTTGATTATTTACGCTTATCTTAGCTTCAATACCTGGAGGCAATTGTTTTATCTTTTTTCCGGCTGCGCCAAAATTTTTATTATTGCCTGCCTGGGTGAGACTGCATAGTCCCAGTACAAAGATTATGGCTAAAATACACGATAATATTAACTTTAACTTGCTAATTCTCCGCGCCATAAACCTATTCCTCCTTAAAATTAAAATAGTTTAAAGCCAGTTTTTAAAAACGCACGGTTATTATATTTAGTTTGTTACTACTCAGGTTGTTTAGGCTGTAGGCTGTTAGTCACGCCTATTTCCTCCTACAGCCTAACTGCCTACAGGCTATCCACCTGAATAGTTACAAAATATCTTAGTATGGTATAATATAACTAAAGGAGAGGGGGGGCTGTTCTTATGAAAAGGGAAAAGGACCTGGTTGAGTTTTACGCCCAAAAGTATCCCTTTACCTTTGTTGACAGTGACGGGATAAACCATGAAGATTTATTAAGACGACAGGAAAGGGCATGGAAATTAACCAAGGAAGCGGCACTTTTACTGAAAAAAAGATACGGAGCTAAAAAGGTGGTTGTTTTCGGCTCCCTTGTTCATAATCTCTGGTTTACAATGAGCTCTGACGTGGATTTAGCAGCATGGGGCATCCCGGATGATTGCTTTTTTGCTGCGGCAGGTGAAATTACAGAAATGAATGAAGAATTTAATGTTGATCTGGTGGATGGGGAAAAATGCCCTCCTTTTTTACGCAAAGCCATTAAGGAGGGAATTGAAGTATGAACAAAAAACACCTTGTATTAGCCGGCAGGCTGCAGGAAGAGCTTTTGGAAATAGAAAAAATAGCAGAACGAACCCGGCAAGGATGGCAGCGGGCAAAAAAAACTGGAGATGAGTTTTATCTGGATAGCGTAGCCCTTAATTTACACGGTATTTATACCGGCCTGGAACGTATGTTTGAGCTGATTGCCAATTCTATTGACCAAAATAAACCGGAGGGAAAAAGGTGGCACCAGGAACTGTTGCGCCAAATGGCCGTGGAAATACCCATGGTTCGTCCCCCGGTGATTTCTTTACAAACACGCGATGCTTTAGATGAATATCGAAGCTTTCGACACGTTATTCGAAACATATATACCTTCAACCTTAATATAGCAAATATGGAACGTCTGGTGAATAATCTTCCGCAAATTTTTGCCCAATTAAAAAGTGAAGTAAACAAGTTCATCCAGTTCATTGAACTGAGAAATAAATAAATGTACCGAACTTTTTTGCCGTTTAAAACGTCTAACTAATAGTTGGGTATTGGGGTCAGGTCTTGAAATATCAGTATTATAAAGAACATAATGAACAATTCTTATATTTCAAGACCTGACCCCAATACCCATTAAGGAGGAACTTTTTAAAACAGCAACGTCTTTTTTGCCCTTAAAAGAGAAATAACTTGAAAAAATCTTTACCTTATCCTTAAAATATTAACGTCTTATATCATAGCTATTGACAAGAAAAAAATTTGTTCATATAATCATTATAATTAAAAAAAACCAAATAGAAAAATGTGTACCTTCAGGGACGGGTGAAATTCCATACCGGCGGTAAGAAGTATTTTTTTAAGCCCGCGAGCCTGACTTTCACAAACGTCAATAAGCGGTAAAAAGTGAATATGTTATATTTGAAGAGTGGTAACTTTAAATTATTATGGTATAGTGAGAGCCAGGTTGATCTGGTGCAAAGCCAGGGCCGACAGTTAAAGTCTGGAAGGAAGAAGGTTGTAAAATTAAGATAATTTTTTAATTTTTTTTGACCCTGAAGTTTATCTTTCAGGGTTTTAATTTTGGGGTGAAGCAGATAAATTTGGAATCAGCCACGGATAAGTACTACATGCAAATTGCCTTAAATTTGGCGCAACGGGCGCAAGGGCGCACCAGCCCCAACCCTATGGTAGGAGCCCTGGTAGTAAAGAACAATAAGATAATTGGCCAGGGTTACCATACCAAAGCAGGTACACCGCACGCCGAGATTCACGCTTTAAATGAGGCGGGGAAAGATGCGCGTGCAGCAACTTTATATGTAACCCTGGAACCGTGCTGCCACCAGGGAAGAACAGAGCCCTGCACTAAAGCCATATTAAATTCAGGTGTGGAAAGGGTTGTGGTGGCCATGGTTGACCCTAACCCTTTGGTAAGAGGTAAAGGCATAAAATGTATAAAAGAAGGAGGGCTAAAAGTTACCGTTGGAGTTCAGGAAAAAGAGGCCCAGCGTTTAAATGAGGCTTTTATTAAATATATCACCACAAAAATGCCTTTTGTAATCCTTAAGGCAGCTATGAGCCTGGATGGTAAAATTGCCACTCGAACGGGAGAATCAAAATGGATTACCGGACCTGAAGCCAGAAATTACAGCCATCAGTTAAGAAACTGGTATGACGCTATTTTAGTAGGAGTAAATACTATTCTTAGGGACAACCCGGCTTTAACCACTCATTTACCGGAAGGAGAAACTAAAAATCCCGTACGAATAGTGGTAGATAGTCAAGCCCGTACCCCATTAGAAGCTCAAGTGGTAACTAGCGCCAAAGAAACTCCTACCCTCATTGCCGTTACAAATGCAGCACCGGTAGATAAAATAAACCGGTTAGAAAAAATGGGGGTAGAGGTTTTATCGGTAAATACCAACAATAACGGAAGGGTAGATTTAAAAGCTTTAATGCTTGAGCTGGGGCGGCGGGAAATTACCAGCGTGCTCATTGAAGGAGGGGGGGAAGTTCATGGTTCAGCTCTAAAGGCAGGAATTGTAGATAAAATAGGATGGTTCATTGCCCCCCTAATTATTGGCGGTCAGGAGGCCCCGGGTCCGGTAGGCGGTGAAGGCGTTGCCAGTATAAAGGAAGCTTTTCCTTTAAAACAAATTACCGTAAAAAAATGCGGCCAGGATATTTACGTGGAAGGCTATTTAAACGGTCGTCGGGCGTCAGATGTTATTTGTTAGTAAGGTCATCAGACATCAGTCGTTAATAAAATTCTTCTGTACTTTAGACAAAGGGGAGTAATTTAAATTGTTTACGGGCTTAATTGAAGAATTGGGCGTTATTCAGCAGATTAGCCGGGGAGAAAACTATGCCCGTCTGGTTATTAAAGCTGTTAAAGTTACGGAGGATATTCAAATAGGGGATAGTATTGCCGTTAACGGAGTATGCTTAACCGTGGTTAATTTAAAACCGTTTTTATTAACCGCCGAGGTAATGGCCGAAACGTTAGTCAAATCAAACTTAAGTCAGTTAAAACCGGGCGATCAGGTCAATTTGGAACGTCCCTTACGCTTAACAGACCGTTTAGGTGGACACTTAGTTAGCGGCCACGTTGATGACGTAGGTACAATTATAGATAAGAAAAAAAACGGTATTGCTGTACTAATTACCATTCGTACCTCCCCACAGGTAATGCGCTATATTGTACCAAAAGGTTCAGTTGCCGTTGACGGGACAAGTCTAACCGTCGTATATACCCGGAAAGATAGTTTTCAGGTTTCCTTAATTCCCCATACCAGACAAGCCACTAACCTGGGAAATAAAAAACCAGGTGAAACAGTAAATTTGGAAGTAGATATTATTGGTAAATATATTGAAAAATTCTTAACGGTATCTAAAAAAGAGGAGGGTATTTCCTTAGATTTTTTAGCCACCCACGGTTACACTTAATAGTCGTTAGTAATCAGTAATCAGGATTAATATTTAGTAGTTGGCTGACAAAATCGTAAGCTGGCGATTAACCAAAAGTAACTAACAATCAAAAGGAGGAAATATATAGTGGAGTTTACTTTTAGTACCATTGAAGAAGCCCTCAAGGATATCTCCCAGGGTAAATTTGTAGTGGTGGTAGATGATGAGAATCGAGAAAATGAAGGAGATTTAATTATTGCGGCGGAAAAAGTTACCCCCGAAGCAATTAATTTTATGGCTACCCACGGACGGGGTTTAATTTGTGTCCCCCTTACTGAACAAAAGTGTGAGGAATTAAACTTACCCCTTATGGTTCCTTACAATAATACTGATCCCCACACCACCGCCTTTAGTATCTCTATTGACCACAAAAATACTACCACGGGTATTTCAGCTTATGACCGGGCCTTAACCATAAAATATCTCCTTGACCCGCAAACCAAACCGGAAGATTTACGCCGGCCAGGGCACATTTTCCCTTTGCAAGCTAAAGAAGGTGGGGTTCTGCGGCGGGCAGGTCATACTGAAGCAGCAGTGGATTTAACCAGGTTGGCCGGTTTATATCCGGCAGGGGTAATTTGTGAAATTATGAAACCCGACGGTACCATGGCCCGCGTCCCGGAACTTAAGGAATTTTGCTGCCAGCACGGCTTAAAAATGATTACTATTGCCGATTTAATTATGTTCCGGCGGCACCGAGAAAAACTCGTCCGGCGGGTGGATTCAGCTTATCTGCCCACTCATTACGGCGAATTTACTGCCGTAGCCTACGAAAGTTTGCTGGACAAAAAAGGTCATATTGCCCTGGTTAAAGGAGAATTAACCAATGTAGAAGCACCTTTGGTAAGGGTACATTCTGAATGCCTTACCGGAGACGTATTTCATTCCCTGCGCTGCGACTGCGGGGATCAGGTTGCCCGGTCATTGGAAATGATAGCCCATGAAGGCACCGGCGTTCTTTTATATATGCGCCAGGAAGGAAGAGGAATAGGACTTTTAAATAAAATTAGGGCTTATAAACTGCAGGACCAGGGCAAGGATACGGTTGAAGCTAATGTAGCTTTAGGTTTTCCTCCGGATTTAAGGGATTATGGTATCGGGGCCCAAATTCTGGTAGATTTAGGGCTAAAGAAAATTCGCCTCCTTACTAATAATCCCCGTAAAATTGCTGGTTTGGAAGGGTATGGTTTGCAGGTTGTGGACCGGGTGCCAATAGAAATTTGCCCTGGTGAAAATAATTATTTTTACCTGTCCACAAAGAAAAATAAACTTGGGCACTTATTAAATATATAAATATTAGGGGCGTTAAATTTAACGCCTTACACTATAACCATAATAAATAAAAGGGGCGAATAAAAATGCCGCATACTTTTGAAGGTAATTTAATAGGTCAGGGTTTACGTTTTGGCTTGGTGGTAAGTCGTTTTAACGAATTTATAACCCATCGCCTGCTTTCCGGTGCTTTGGACGCCTTATACCGGCACGGAGTAAGAGAACAGGATATTGAAGTTGCCTGGGTACCAGGTGCCTTTGAAATTCCTGTTTTAGCCCGTCAATTAATCGCCACCCAAAGATTTGACGCTATTATTTGCTTGGGGGCGGTAATTAGAGGGGCCACTCCTCATTTTGAATATATAGCCGCTGAAGCAGCTAAGGGAGTGGCCAAAGTAAGCTTGGAAAGTGGGGTTCCCACTATTTTTGGCGTTGTCACTGCTGATACCATAGAGCAAGCCATTGAGAGAGCTGGCACTAAAGCCGGGAACAAAGGCTGGAACGCAGCCCTAAATGCCATTGAAATGGCTAATTTAATAAAAAATATTGCGGGGTAAAAAAGCGCGGTTGAAAATTTATTTAAGAAGGAGTGGCAGAAAAAGTGCTTAAACCTTTAAGTAGCTTAAAAGAAACAACAGATTATCATATTTCTCCGCAAAGAACATTTTTTTCAGCTGAGCACCATGAAATCATGGCCGGCTGGACTACCGATATTTATTTTGTTAAAACTGTTGAACTGTTAAAAGAAATTGGGTTGGCTGATACTCCTGTGGTAGCTGAAGTTTTTGCCAATCGTGCCGGACTATTAGCCGGTCTACCCGAAGTGAAAAATCTTTTAGCTCCCGCTCAGGTAGAGGTTTGGGCCTTGCCGGAAGGGGAGTATTTTCAAGAAAAAGAAGTAGTTTTGCGCATAGCCGGCCCGTACGAAAATTTTGGGATTTTTGAGACTGTAATCCTTGGCATCCTGGCCCAATCCAGCGGGTGGGCTACCGCTGCGCGAAAATGTAAAGATGCGGCCGGAAATAAAAAAGTTATTTGCTTTGGAGCGCGTCATGTTCACCCCGCCGTTGCGCCGGTAATGGAACGGGCAGCGATTATAGGTGGAGCAGATGGCGCCAGTTGCATTTTAGGAGCTAAGTTAATGAACCAAGAACCAACGGGTACTGTTCCCCACGCGGCTATTCTAATTGTCGGCGATACCGTAGAAGTAGCTCGTGTTTACCAGCGGACTATGCCTCCTGGTTCTCCGGTAATAATCCTGGTAGATACCTTTAAGGACGAAGCAGAAGAAACTTTACGGGTAGCTTTAACCTTAAAAGAAAAATTAAATGGAGTAAGGCTGGATACGCCTGGTGAACGCGGAGGGGTAACACCTGATTTAGTTCGGGAAGTACGTGCCCGTTTAGACCAGGCTGGTTTTAAACACGTTCAAATTTTAGTGAGCGGGGGCATAACCGCCGAACGTATTCCCGCCTTAATTGAGGCAGGAGCAGATTCCTTTGGCGTAGGAAGTTACATTTCCCGGGCTACTCCCATTGACATGACCATGGACCTTAAAGAAGTTAACAGAAAACCCATTGCTAAACGTGGCCGTATTCCTGGTATTACGCCAACCAAGCGTTTAAAACAAATTTTGTAAATAAGCAACCTTCGACTTTTAGATAGCCCGCTGGACTTTACCGCTTCTTAAACACCGGGTACAAACGAGAGTCCTCTTAGGTACATTTTCGTTAACAAGGATTTTTACCCGCTGCAAATTGGGGGACCATGTTTTTTTTGTCCGGATATGGGAGTGGCTAATTTGCATTCCTACCGCCACTCCCTTACCACAGATAGCACATTTTCTAGCCATTTAAGCCATCTCCTTTTCTATCCTGGCAAAACCCTTTTAATTTAAATCGAAACCTTACCTCAAATTTAAAGAACATCAGGCTATATTTTATCAAAAATTATCTTACTTTGTAAAGGGCAACAGTAAATGATAAAATGGGCTTAAAACTTTAAAATTTAAGTAAGGGGGAATAAAACATGACTGATTTGTTAATTAAAGAAGAGTACGAAGGTGAGTTTATTGAAGAAAAAATTACCGTTGATCCCATTCCTGATTTAGGCGATAAAACCGGGTTACACTTTCTGGACAAGCTCGAAAAAGCGGTAGTCGAGTGCCGTAAATTAATTGCCCAAGGTTTCCGGCTTACAGATTTTTGGAGTGACCCGGATCAAGGAGTAGAATTTACTCTTAAAAAAGAAAAGAGGAGCAAAATACAATAAAACAAAACAATATTAGTTTAAAATAGCTAAAAATGAAAGTTTTTTAAGGGTAAAATGTTCTAGACATAAACGCTTTAATAATGTCCATACTAAAAATAAGATAAAAAAAAGGAGGTGAAAAAAAAGATGGCGTTAGGTCAAAAACGAAACACTTTGCTTTTTCCTCAGGCTAACACAGCCATGGAGCAATTTAAATGGGAAACTGCTCAAGAACTAGGCATTCAGGTCCCGCAAAGTGGCTATATGGGTGATTTACCATCGCGGGTAAACGGTGCTATAGGCGGCAACATGGTCAGAAAAATGATCGCAGCTTACGAACAAAGTCTGGCTTCCGGTACCAAGCCGCCTACACCTCAAGTAACCAACATTAAGACTACCCCTTAAGTGAAAAACAAATAAAGCCAGTTAAGGGACGGGGAAATTTTTAGCGCTAAAGATGTTATTCAAGATGTTATTCCCCGTCCTTTTAACCTTTTAATGGTTTCTAGTTATATCAAGAATTTAATTGCTCAATGTAAATAATAACTATAATCTTCTGGTTGCAAACCCGGGTGTAAGGCTAAAGAAATTCCTTGCGCTATTATTCTGGCTGTTCTATTTATAAGAGCGTCAATTTCCTTTGGGGTAACGGTTAAATTTCCTCCATAAGGGGCTAACACTTTCATAATAACCTCACGTGAAAGATTTGGTTGCAAGTTGGGAGATAGCTGATAGAGATTGGCCTTACTTTTCAAATAAGCTAGTAAAGCTTCAATGGTATCCTGGCAAATCACGGCCGCGTGAACTACGGTAGGCACACCAACAGCAATTACCGGAACGCCAAGTGTTTCCTGGTTAAGTCCAACCCGCTGGTTGCCAATTCCTGAGCCTGGATTAATACCTGTATTGGCAATTTGAATAGTACTGACAATTCTGGCTACACTACGAGCAGCTAAAGAATCTATAACTATAACCATTTGGGGTTTTGTTTTTTCTACTACTCCTTTAATTATTTCCGCAGTTTCAATGCCCGTAATACCAAGAACTCCGGGAGCTAAAGCACTTACCGAATGCATGCCTTTTTTAACTTCGCTGGGAGCATAATTAAACAAGTGTCTGGTAACCAGGCTTGATTCAATAACCTTTGAACCTAAAGCATCAGGAGTAGCGTACCGGTTACCCAACCCAATAAGTAAAATATTGCCGTATTCTGGTATATTTATAAATTGTTTAAGCTGTTTGGCCAAAATTTCACTTATATTAGTATGAACAGATGGATTGTTTTCTTTAATTAAGGGAGCTTCAAGCGTAATATATGCTCCACAAGGTTTACCCATTATCATTTCGGCTGTTTTATCTAAAATTTTAACTATAGTAACTTCTGTATATTCATATCCTTCTTTTTTTACTTCTACTCCCGGTATTTCTTGCCCCGTTTCACCCCGAATAACTTCATGTGCTTCTAAAGCTAAATCTAGATTAAGTCCAAAATCACGCCAAAACTCCAGGAGCAAATTAACCACCCCTTTTTTACGTAACTATAGTTTTCCCAATTTAAATCAAATATACATTTTTAATGATTAAAAATCGCTTTTTTTTACTTCGTATGCTATAATACTGCTAAAATCTTGCCAGAAAAAGAGTATTGCTCTTGCGGGTTATTGCCGGAACAGCTAAAAGGCGACAATTAAGCGCCCCCCGTGGTTGGTCCGGTCGGCCTACTGCCGACCGGGTAAAGGAAGCTCTTTTTAATATTTTAGGTGAAAATATTATAGGGGCCCGTTTTCTTGACCTTTACGCGGGAACCGGTAACGTAGGGATTGAGGCCCTTAGCAGAGGTGCGGCGGAAGCGGTTTTTGTCGAAAAAGATTCCCGGGTTAGCCAGGCCATCTTAAAAAACCTGGACCGGACGGGTTTGGGCGATAAGGTAAATGTATTAACTCAGGAAGTGGCCGTAGCTTTACGATGGTTGGGAAAAAATAAACGGTTATTTGATTTAATTTTCTTAGACCCGCCGTACCAAAATAATTTAGAAGTATTTACGGTAGAGTTAATTATACGCTATAATTTACTAGCAGGGGGAGGATTGGTAATTGTAGAAAGCAGCAAGCGAGTGTTTTTACCGGTGAAAATAGATGGTTTAGTATTAACGCGTCAGGAAAAATATGGCGATACTCTTTTATCGTTTTACGGCTAAACACATACAAGGAGGTTATTTTTTGCGGATCGCAGTTTATCCAGGCAGCTTTGATCCTTTGACTAATGGTCATATAGACGTGATTGAACGGGCAGTCAAGCTTTTTGACCTTTTAATTGTAGCTGTTTCCAGGAATACAAGCAAAAAGCCGCTTTTTACGGTTGCCGAAAGGTTGGACATGCTTCAAAAAGTACTCCAGCCTTTTATTAATGTGCAGGTAGATTCTTTTGAGGGTCTCACGGTTAATTACGCCAAGTCTAAAAATGCCCAGGCTATTATTAGGGGGTTAAGGGCTGTATCAGACTTTGAAAATGAATTTATGATGGCTTTAATAAATAAAAAATTAACGCCTGGAATAGAAACAATTTTTTTAACCACCCGCGCTGAATTTTCTTTTATTAGTTCCAGTGCCGTAAAAGAAGCCGCTTTTTTTGGAGGTTGTGTTCAAGAATTAGTTCCCTTGTATGTAATGGATAAATTATTTCAAAAATACCACGAACTTAAAGCCTCAGGACAGGAGGGATGGTAATGGAAATGTACAGCATCCTTAACGAGCTAGAAGAACTTATCGGAAACAGCCCCAAGATACCCTTTACCAGAAGGCTGATCGTAGATGAAGATAAGTTTTTAGATTATATAGACCGAATTCGGGCTTCTTTACCCGAAGAAATGCGTCAGGCCAAATGGGTAATTCAAGAACGCGAAAAAGTCATTGAAAGCTCAAAAAAAGAAGCGGAGCGCATTATTGAAAGCGCGCAAAAAGAACTGGAAAGGCGGGCGGAAGAAAGTGAAATTGTTCAGCAAGCCAAAGTTTCCGCCAATGAAATTTTACAAAAAGCCGAAGGATTATCAAATGAAATTAAGCAGGGGGCACGTATTTACGCTGATGAAATCCTCCAAAAGTTAGAGGAAGAATTAAACAAGGTTATTAAGGAAATTAAAAATGGCCGGGAGGAACTAAAAGCTTTTAAAAAAACACGTTAACTATTCAGGTAGGCACAGAGGGGTAAAGGCACAGAGGGGCAAAGAAAAATGAAAACATATAGAGATCTGCAGGTCTGGCAAAAATCAATGACTTTAGTTACTGAAATTATATAAGATTTCTAAATGGTTTCCCAAGGACGAAGCTTACGGATTAACTTCTCAAATGAGACGTTGTGCGATTTCAATTCCCAGCAACTTTCTCTAATAAAGTTAAAAATTCTAAGACTTCAAGAGGAGAATTTAATTTAAAGTTAGCCGCACTGTTATAAGATTGAGCGCTAACAAGAATACTCAGACCTTTTTTTAAGGCCCGAAAGGCATCTTCATCAGTTGTATTATCGCCAAAATAAACCGCTAAAGAATAAGGATAAAGTTGCTGTAAGTAATTTACTGCTTTCCCTTTATGCATGGCTAACGGCCGAATTTCTAGAACTTTTTTACCCGGTAATATATTTAAGGTATGTTTTTGAATTATGGGTTTACTTAATTCAATAAATTTATTTAAAGCACTCTGCGCCATTAATGGCTTAACCAAGCGATAATGAAGGGCTAAGGAATAACCCTTATTTTCGATCAAAAAACCGTCTTTATTATTCAGGCAATACTTTGCCAGTTGTTCTAGTTTATTCATTATTTTAGTTATATATTTATAGTCTAACAAATAATTTACTTCCCCCGCCGGAGAACATATCTCTATGCCGTGACCACCAATTAAAAATATACCCGGTACGGGAAATAAAGTGGTTAAGTCAGTTAATGTACGACCGCTAATTACAGCCACCTTATACTGAGGCAGCTCACCTAATTTTTTTAAAATATGCAAAAGTACAGCCGCCGGCCGTGCCTGAGCCGGCGTGGGAGCCAACGGAACTAAAGTACCATCATAGTCTAACATTAAAAGAACTTGACCGGCGGTAAAAAGACGTTCGGCCAGAGCAACCGGGGTAATTGGTGTTGGTGTACCCATAAGTAAAATAAAAACTTATAATTTAACGTTGGCCGTACGCGAAACAACCTGGCCCGGCAGTGCCTTTCGAATACCAGGCAACGATACTTGAGATGGGGAAAAGGCCCCCAGGTTATGCTGCCACCACCAACGTAAATCGTGAGTTTTAACCTTATGACGTAAAATCTTTAAACGCTGGGCCTGTTCGGCTAAAGGCATTTCCAGGGAGTTTTTTATTTGGGCGGCTAAATCTGCCAAATGATAAGGATTAACGATTAAGGCTTCTTTTAGTTCCTCTGCTGCTCCGGCAAAAGAACTTAAAATTAAAACCCCATGATTATCTAATCGAGAAGCAATAAATTCTTTGGCAATTAAATTAAGACCGTCACGCAAAGCGGTCACCAGTAACACATCGGCGGCTAAATAATGAGCTACCAGTTCTTGTTCATTTAGAGAACGGTTAAGGTAACGTATTGGCAAAGCCTGATACTCCCGGTCATAAAAACCATTAATTTTGCTTACCATTCCTTCCACTTCTTCTTTTAACTTCTTGTAAGCCCCTAAATCATCGCGGCTAGGTACGGCCACCTGAAGCAAAGTTACTTTTCCCCGGTAGGCCGGGTTTTGGGCTAAAAAAATTTCCAGGGCTTTTATTCTCTCCAAAATACCCTTGGTATAATCAAGCCGGTCAATGCCTAAAAGCACAAACTCTGCTCCTAAAGATTGCCTTATTTTTTCCGCTTGAGCACGAACCTTTGGCTCGGCGGCCAGTTTTTCAAAACGATGCCAGCTAATACCAATTGGTAAGGCCTGAACTTTTATTTTTCTTTGCCCAAACCATAATTCTTCTTGTTTTTGATAAAATTTATCCGGAAAATAATAAGAAACACAAGCTAAAAAGTTATTTACATAATTTTGGGTATGAAAAGCAATAAAATCACTCCCTAATAAACCAAATAACAACTGCCGACCCCAGGGCAGCACCTGGTATATATCTAAAGGAGGAAAAGGAATATGCCAGAAAAAGTTTACCTGCGCCTGACAATGATAACGTTTTACTAACTGTGGAAGCAAGGTAAGATGGTAGTCATGAACCCATAAAAAATCTTTACTTTTAGTTGACTGCGCGGTAACCCGGGCAAATTTATGGTTAACCTGCCGGTAAGCCAACCAAAATTCTTTGTCAAAAGAACACTTGTCCAACATCTGGTGGGATAGGGGCCAAAGACAACTATTGGCAAAACCATGATAATATAAATTATATTCTTCTTCCGTAAGCAGCACTTCTTGTACTTGATAGGGTAAAGCAGCTGATGATCTTGCAGGTACCGTAAATCTTATGCCCCGACTTACGCCATTATTTTCCTCCAAACGGCCACCCCAGGTAATCCACATCCCGCCGTTTAAAAGGAGTACCGGCTCTACTGCTGAAGCCAGACCACTAACTGTTCGGACGGTGTTTATTTTACCATTATTTTCTTGAAATACATATGCCCCCCGGTTAGAAACTACGACTAAGTTATTTTTCAAAGCGTTATACATAATTCCCCCCCCCTTTTTAAAACTATATTTTTATTTTCTGGGGATGTGTAACAGTTCCATCATCTTCCCTTCAGCCCTTCGGGGATGCTTGAACCATCCCTATGGCTTAGCTAACCTTTAAATAACTTGTAGGGCTAGATATTTAAGTTGTTTAAGTTGTATAATATACTATATTATACAACCACTTTAAAGTTAATAACAAGTTGTCAGTTAAGTTATAACAAAAATTCATTTTTAAGTCATAACTACCCCGTCAGGTAAAATATTAGCCCCGCCCCTTTCTTGTTAATGTTATAAATATTACAATATATTTCTAAAGTTGTCAAGAGTGAAAGAAAATAAAATGTGTTTGTTTTGTGATAATGTCACCCTGAAATATTTCTATAACCAAAAGTACTGAAAGATTTATAGATGCAGGCCGATAACCACGAAAAACAAACCCTGACAAACTAGGTAACCAGGCTGGTTAACTAATTTTACGTAACCGGAACAAACAAAAAGTAAACCGGCAGGTTTGAAGAACAGGGGGGTATAAAAACAAATTCACCTTCTTCATCTTTATCTATTACCCCCAGCATGGCTGCCGTTTCTTTGGGTTTTAAAAAACGTTCCTGTTCCAAGGGAACTAAAAATACTTTTTGGTCTTTTCCTCTTACCGCCCCGCTGAAAATCCCCCCCCTGGGGTTTAAGAAAACTCCCACTGCTGAAGCGGCCCTCACTCTAACTTTATACACTACCCCGTAATTACCCTTATTTGTTTCCGCCAGGTTATAGTTAAGAGCATCAACTCCAACCAGGTACTTATCTTTCTCTCCGTCAGCAATAACCAACTTTTTACTCTTGTTGCCGCTAAAGTTAACTGTTAGCTGGCGGTTTGCTTTGGGAAAAGTTCCTCGCCCGTGCATATCCCTTTCTAGAATTGGCAACAAAAGCAGCCCCTCTAATTTAATTTCTTCCCCTGAGACTAACGCCGCGGCAAAAATAAAGGTCAAAGGCTCTTTTGTTTCTAAGTCAATTAACCCCTCTATGCTTTGCTCAGGAAACATTATGGTCCCTTGACTGCCATTTAAAGCAATTATCTGGCCGGGAGCTATTTCCAGCCAATCCTCTGTTGCGCTGCTTAAATAACGCGCCACTCCCCGGCCCCCTACTCCCAAATCACCTGCTGACGGTCCGCTAAATCCTTTTTTTAAAATTCTTAATTTGACCGGCCATGCATTTTCGTTATAAACCAGGGCGTAAACGCTTATTTTTTCGGGAAAGCCGTTCTTGTGATGGTATAGTAAACGTACCATGCCCCCTGCTTTATCTTGATATAAAATCCCGGGCCGTTTAATTGTTTCGGGGCTGTTGCTACGGAGAAGGGTTACGTCTTCCTCCTGGTAATTTTTTACTTCAATCTCAGGAAAATTTAGGGGGTTATAAACTGCGTCCAGGTTAATCACATCACCAGGTAAAGGATTATGCAGGTGGTAATTTAATTCTGAACAGAGCACTTCATCGGTGACTTTAATTAACATTTCATAAGGCTCGCTCCAGCTTCCTTTTTCATCTTTTACGCGCAAACTTACTTTATGCTCCCCAGAAGTAAAAAAGGCTCTCTTTTTTCCCTGCCAGTTATAAGTCACAATTAAATCGCCGTCTGGATCGAAACTTTTATCCTGGTAATTAACTGTTTCCCCTTGCTTTACAACTTGTTTATCCACACTAAAACAGGCTATTGGCGGCAAATTGGGGGGTCTAACTTCTTCTGACGGCAAAGGGGCTTTTTCCATATAGGTAACTATAATGTTTTTTCCGGCAGGAATGTAATTAACTTTGGCCCCAAAAAAATTAGCTATATTTTTAAGCGGAACGAGTATCACTCCTTTTATGTTTTCCGGGGCGCGGGTTAAAAAGAATGGGGTCTGACTGTTTAATCGCCCTTCTTTTTTACCAGGCCATAAAGTTAATTGCATATCCTGGCGGGAAATTAAAATTTCTCCTTTTTGCCATTTCACCCTTGCCCCCAAGGTTTCACTAAAAAAACGCAGGGGAACCATGGTAGTTCCTTCTTTAACGTAAACTTTTTCTCTTAAGGAAACCTTTTTTTCATTTACCAAGGCAAAATCCTGTCCTGCCTGAAGGGAAATAAAAATAGTCTTATTTTCTTCGGCGGCGTGCGTCAAAGCAAAACCTGGTATTATACTAAACAAAGCCATAATAAATCCCACTAAAAATACTTTAAAGAAAAACAAACGCATAAAAAATAACCCTCCTTAAACTTAGTGATTAGCCATCAACAAAATCATTTTCATTTTTAATTGCTAATTGCTAATAACTAACCCGTTGTCTTGTTGCCTTTATGAATATAGACGTATGGGAAGGTTAAAAAGTTCCCTTAAATTTATTAAAATTTATTAAACAACTATCAACAGTCTTTTAAATCGTCCAAAGCTCTGGTCACCTGGTCAGGTTTTGGGGCCACCCCGTGCCAGTCCACCTGATTTTCCATAAAGGAAACTCCTTTGCCTTTTATGGTTTTGGCAATAGCCATTTGGGGTTGTCCTTTAACCTGTTTTGCCTTCTCTACCGCCTGAATAATCTGCGGTATACTGTGTCCGTCAATAACCTGAACATCCCAACCAAAAGCCCGCCATTTATCTGCTATTGGTTCAGGGGACATTACTTCCTTAATGGAACCATCAATTTGTAAACCATTATTGTCTAAAAAAGCCGTAACGTTATCCAGGCGGTAATGGGCGGCCGCCATAGCTGCTTCCCAAACCATCCCTTCCTGGATTTCACCATCGCCCAGTAAAACATAAACCCGGTAATCCCGCTTATCCAATTTTCCGGCTAAAGCCATTCCGTTAGCGGCCGCTAAACCTTGTCCCAGGGAGCCTGTAGACATTTCTACCCCGGGCAGTTGCTTCATGTCCGGATGTCCCTGCAGGCGACTGCCTAACTTACGTAAGGTAAACAATTCCTCTACCGGAAAATACCCCCGCTCGGCTAAAGCGGCGTAAAGTAACGGCGCCGCATGTCCTTTGGATAAAACAAAACGGTCCCGATCCGGCCAATTAGGAAGAGCAGGATTTAAGCGCATAAAGTGAAAGTAAAGCACCGTAACAATATCGGTCGCCGAAAGAGAACCACCTGGATGACCTGAACCGGCTGCCCCGGTCATTTGGATTATATGACGGCGTATTTTCTTTGCCGCCTCGATCAGGTTTGAAAGACAATAATCTCTTGGATCTCCTGGCATTTTTTGCAACTCTCCTTTCTAAAAATAAAACTTATGACGACTAATGACTGCCCTTTTTATTTTTCCAGGTAATATTGTTTAAAACCTTCTCCTAAAACTTCGTGTATGTCAGCTAAAACAACAAAGGCACGCGGGTCTTTTTGGTAGATTAATTCTTTTAGCTGGATTACTTCATTGCGGTTTACAATTACCAGCAAGATATCCCGGTCAAGACCGGTATACATGCCGCGTCCCTTTAAAATCGTAGCCCCCCGGTCTAGTTCATATAAAACAGCGCGGGCAATTTCCCCCACCTGTTCTGAAATAACCAAAAATGCTTTAGTATAACTAATACCCGCCAGCACCAAGTCAACAAGCCAGGCAGAAACAAAAATGGTGATCAAAGCATACATAGCTAATTCCCAGGAGTGAAAACTAAAACCAGCTAATAAAACTACCGCTCCATCTACCATAAAAAGTAATTGTCCTACATTGACTCCCGTATAGGTGCGCAAAATTGCGGCGGCCAAATCCGTACCACCAGTAGTTCCCCGGTAGCGGAACACTATTCCTAAACCTAAACCAACCAGTACCCCTCCAAAGATACTGGCTAATAAAAGGTCCCGGGTGGGCACAGGCAAGTATGGAGCTAAAAGGTCAATAAATAAAGAAAGACTAACTATACCGTAAATAGAACGAAAACCAAACTTTAAGCCTAAGCGATAAAAACCTAGGGCAAAAAGGGGAATATTTAAAACCAGCATGGTTGACCCTACCGGCACGCCAATTAAATAATGAAGGATAGTGGCTATTCCACTTACTCCACCAGCCGCTATTTTGTTAGGAACAAGGAAAAGATTTAAGCCTAAGGCCGTAAAAATAACGCCAGCAGTAACACCAAAAAATTCAACTACGGTTCGTCGCCAAGCAAAAGTCCTTTCTTTTTTAAGAAAAGGCCGTTTTTTTAAGGCTAATTTTTTCATTATTTTTTACGCTGCCTTTTAGGTATGCAATTATAAAAGGATCAATTTCGCCGTCCATAACTGCAGTTATATTACCTATTTCTACTCCTGTTCGATGGTCTTTAACCAGGCTATACGGATGAAAAATGTAGGAGCGAATTTGACTTCCCCAGGCAATATCCGGTTGTTCTTCCCATCTTAAAGTATCTTTCGCTTCTCTCTTTTTTCTCTCTAGATCAAAAAGCCTGGCCCGAAGTAACTTCATCGCGGCATTACGATTAGCCATTTGAGAACGCTCATTTTGGCATTGAACGACAATATTTGTGGGCAGGTGAGTAATCCGAACGGCGGAATCAGTTTTGTTTACGTGTTGTCCTCCTGCTCCACTAGAACGAAAGGTATCTATTTTTAAATCCTCTGGTTTGATAACAACCTCTAGTTCCTCCTTCACCTCAGGTAAAACATCAACTGAAGCAAATGAAGTGTGGCGTCGTCCGGCCGCGTCAAAAGGAGATATCCTTACCAGCCGGTGAACCCCTTTCTCCGCCTTTAAATAACCATAAGCAAATGGGCCGGTTACAATAACGGTCACACTTTTTATCCCTGCTTCCTCCCCGGGTAAAAGATCTACTATATTTACCTGGTAGCCTTTTTCCTCTGCCCAGCGGGTATACATACGTAAAAGCATGGCCACCCAATCTTGAGCTTCAGTTCCACCGGCGCCAGCGTGTAAAGTTAAAATAGCATTATTCTGATCATAAGGATCGCCTAATAATACATTTAGTTCTAATTTATTTATTTTAGTTTTTAATTTTTCTAATTCACCATATACTTCAACTGCAAGTTTAAGGTCATTTTCTTCTTGGCTTAAATTTAAAAGGGTGGTTAAGTCTTTATGAGCCTGAACCAGTTCTTGATAGGAGGCAAATAATTCTTTCAAAGGGGAAAGGACTGAAAATACCTCGGCTACCCGCTCCTGCTGTTCCCAAAAACCTGGCGTCAGCATATCTTTTTCTAGTTGTTTAATTTTTAGTTCAACATTATTAAGCTCAAAGAGAAACCCTCAAATCATGAAGGCGTTGATTAATAATTTCTAACTCACGTTTTAATTCACTAAACATTTAAAACATCCTCCCGATTAACAATATATCAGTCGTCAGTCGTTAGGCAGCAGTCGCCGAGATTATATCCTGACGCCCAACGACCGACTACCAAATTGAACGTGCATTTTCTCCATTGATTTCTGACGACCAACGACTGACTTAGCTTACGGCCCGACCACAGCATTTTTTATACTTTTTCCCGCTGCCGCACGGGCAAAGGGCATTTCGCCCTACTTTACTTTCCCGGCGGGTTGGACGCTGGACTTCTTCTTCGGCATAACGGTTTTCCACCAACTGTTGGGGCCGGGCTTGGGGTTCTTGGACCATCCTAACCCGAAAAACATAACGTACTACTTCTTCTTGAATGGCAGCAATCATTTGTTGAAACATTTCATAACTTTCCCGTTTATACTCCACTAAAGGATCCTTTTGTCCGTACGCACGCAAGCCAATACCCTCGCGTAAATCATCCATAGCGTCTAGGTGTTCCATCCACTTCTCGTCAACAACCCGCAGCAGCACCACCCGTTCTATTTCCCGTAAGGTTTCGAAGCCTAATTCAGCTTCCCGCTCTCCGTATTTCGCCAACACGTAATTCCTAAGCTTGTCTTTTAACTCTTGCCTGCGTGATAAGGGAGTATTTTCCATTTCAACCAGAAAAGCATCTCTTTTGCTGGCCGAAGTGCGGCCGGAAACAAAAAGTTGCTCAAATTGGGATAAAAGACCGATTAAGTCCCATTCCTCCGGGTGAACTCCTTCAGAACAGTATGCATCTACCAGACGGTCGGTTACTTCTTCAATCATTTGGGTCACAATATCTTTTAAATTTTCTCCCCGTAAAACCTGCCGGCGTTGGCGGTAAATTAACTCCCTTTGCTGATTCATTACGTCGTCATATTGCAGGATATGCTTGCGCAACTCAAAGTTCCGGTTTTCTACCCGTTTTTGGGCTGTTTCAATAGACCTGGTAATCAGGCTATGTTCAATGGGCATATCTTCCTCAATACCCAACCGGTTCATTAAACCCTGAATATTATCTCCCCCAAATTGACGGATTAAGTCATCTTCTAACGCACTAAAAAATTGACTTGAGCCTGGGTCTCCTTGCCGGCCTGACCGACCCCGCAACTGGTTATCAATCCGTCTGCTTTCGTGCCGTTCTGTGCCCAGGATATGAAGGCCTCCTAACGCCACCACTTTTTTATGTTCCTCTTCTGTTTGGCGCTTAAATTTAGCCAGCGTTTCCTGATAAATAGGCTCTTTTTTAAGGACTTCAAGAGGAAGGTCAATTCCTTCTTTTCTTAATTCTGCCTGCGCTAAAAATTCTGGATTACCGCCCAATAATATATCGGTACCACGGCCAGCCATATTGGTAGCGATGGTCACGGTTTTTAGCCGGCCGGCCTGAGCAACAATCTCAGCTTCTTTTTCGTGGTATTTAGCGTTTAATACTTGGTGAGGAACACCGCGTTTTTTAAGCATTTGGCTTAAAAGTTCCGATTTTTCAATGGAAGAGGTGCCTACCAGTACGGGTTGCCCTGTTTCGTAACGACGGGCAATTTCTTCAACCACGGCCCGAAATTTAGCGGCCTGAGTTTTATAAACTACATCAGTTAAGTCTTTTCTAATCATTGGTTTATAGGTAGGGATAACCACTACATCCAACTTATATATTTTACGCAACTCTTCCTCTTCCGTTGCCGCGGTGCCGGTCATGCCGGCTAGCTTTTCATACATGCGGAAATAATTTTGAAAGGTAATTGTGGCCAAAGTTTGAGACTCGTGTTCCACCTTTACTCCTTCTTTAGCTTCAATGGCCTGGTGTAAACCCTCGCTGTACCGGCGACCAAACATTAAACGCCCAGTAAACTCATCAACAATAATTACCTGGCCGTCCTTTACCACATAATCCCGGTCCTTTTTCATCAACACGTGGGCCTTTAGGGCTTGTTGGAGGTGGTGGGTGAGTTCTGTATGCTCATCAGCGTAAAGATTATCTACTTTAAGCATTTTTTCCATCTTGGCTACCCCTGCTTCCGTGAGGTTTACCGTTCGTGCTTTTTCATCTACTGTGTAATCGTGTTCCGGGACAAGACGGGGGACAAGCCGGTTAAAAGTATAATAGAGGTTAGTTGATTTTTCAGCCTGCCCAGAAATAATAAGCGGTGTTCTAGCTTCGTCAATTAGAATACTATCCACCTCGTCAATAATGGCATAGTGCAGTTCTCGCTGAACCATTTGTTCAGGATGAAGAGCCATATTATCCCGTAAATAGTCAAAACCAAACTCATTGTTTGTCCCGTAAGTAACATCGTTCGCGTAAGCTGCCCGCCGTTCCTGTTCGTTAAGGCCGTTGACAATTAGTCCTACCGAAAGACCTAAAAACTTGTATACCTGACCCATCCAGATGCTATCCCGCCGGGCCAGGTACTCATTTACCGTGACTACGTGAACCCCGCGACCGGTTAGAGCATTAAGGTAAACCGGCAAGGTAGCCACCAGGGTTTTTCCTTCTCCTGTTTTCATCTCGGCCACGCGGCCCTGGTGAAGTATTATCCCCCCCATAAGCTGCACGTCAAAATGGCGCATCCCTAATATACGTTTACTGACCTCACGTACTACGGCAAAAGCTTCAGGAAGCATTTCGTCTAATGTTTCCCCTTGCGCCAGACGCTCTTTAAAGGTGATTGTCTTAGCTTGCAAATCAGCGTCAGTAAGATTTATCATTTCAGGTTCCAGCCCATTAATACTATCTACTATCCGCTGTAACCGTTTAACTTCACGGGTGTTATCGTCCAACCAATTACGCAACACGTTTAACATATAATCACCTTTCCATAAATTGATGAGGAACCATCGTTGGTTCCTCATCAGAAATGAGTGCCTTTTTTATTCTAGCACTTCTAAATTATCAGCGCAAGATAAATACAACATTTTGGTAGTTAGGTTTTCACGTTTAAAATTCCGGTTCAATTAAGCCGTAATTCCCATCTTTGCGCCGGTATAACACATTCACTTGTTCAGTTTCGGCATTAGAAAAAACAAAAAAATTATGGCCCAGTAAATCAATTTGAAGTATGGCCTCTTCAGTGGTCATTGGCTTCATGGCAAAACGCTTTGTTTTTACGATGCCAGGAACTGTTTCCTGCTTTTTTTCTTCGGCTAAAGGGTATGTTTCAGAAACATTTTTATTAAACTGTTTGTTAAACCGTTTATTATATCGTCCTTTAAACTTTTCAATTTGTTTTTCTAATTTCTCTACTACTAAATCTATAGAGGAATATATGTCACCCGTAGATTCTTCGCCTCTCAAGATCATCCCGTCAATAGGGATAGTTACTTCCACCCGGCTTTTGCCTCGTTCAACCGTTAAAACTACCTGCCCATTACTAAGATTATTAAGATATTTGGTTAACTTTCCGACGCGTTTTTCAATGTAGTCCTTTAAAACTGGCGTAATCTCTGTATTTCTTCCTCGTACCTGTAATTTCACCCTTTACCACTCCTTCGTAAAATAAAAACCCCCGTAAAATAAAAATAACGGGGGGCTGTTTTACTATATCTATAATTTTACAACATTAGCTGCTTGAAGACCACGCGTACCTTCTACAACGTCAAACTCTACCTCTTGACCTTCCCCTAAGGATTTAAAACCTTCTTCTTTAATGGCTGTAAAATGAACGAATACATCCCCACCGTCTTCTTTTTCAATAAAACCATATCCTTTAGCCACATTAAACCATTTAACTTTGCCCTGCATTTTCTTACCTTCTTTCCTAGAAAAATATAATTTTTAATGGACTGACCTAAAATCCTACTTGAGTAAAAATAACATATTCATATAATAATGTCAACCTAATAAACAAGGTCGAAATTTTAATTTTAAGGGGCAAAAAAACTGTGGATAATGTGGATAAGTTTGTTTATAACCCGTAAATTCTAGGTTTAGGCTATGGATAAAATGCAAATTATATTTTTTTTTCGGGTATTGGGGGATAAATAAAATTATTCCGTCGAATATAATCATATTTAACCATAACTATTCCCTGTGGCCACGGTTAATACGTATACTTCCTTGGCGCCAGCGTTCGTAAGAGCGCGACTGCATTCTTCAACGGTTGCCCCGGTAGTAAATACATCATCAATAAGCAAAACTGTTTTGTTGGCAACTAAAAATGGTCTTTCCACTTTAAATGCTCCTTTTAAATTATCCATACGCTGTTCTCGTTTTAAGCCTGTTTGAGATGTAGTTTCCCGTGCTTTAACCAGGGTCAAGAATAAAGGTAAGTTTAACGCTCTAGCCACCTCCCGGGCCAGTAATTCCGCCTGATTAAACCCCCTTTCCCTAAGGCGCCGGGAGGTTAAAGGAACCGGCACGACTACTTGCACCCTTTGGTAAGCAGGGCAGGTCCAAAACACATCCACCAGTAACGGCCCTAAAAATTGAGCCAGGTAACGTTGCCGTTTAAACTTAAATTTATGAATTGCATCCTTTAAGCCGCCTTCGTAAGTTCCTATAGCGCGGGCTATTTTAAAAGTTTTTTCCTGATTTAGACAATCAGCACAGCTAAAAAGTTTATCTAACGGATCCAATACTTTACCTGAAGAAAAACTTAGTTTTTTGTTTGTTCGCCTTCTCCCGCAACGATTACAGTGGGGTTGCTGTTGAAAATCAGCAATTTCTTGCCGGCAAAAAGAACAAATTTCTCCGTTTTCACTGGCAATACCGCAAAAAGGACAGCATTGCAGCGGCGGAAAAACTAAATTTAGCAATTCGGACCATAACTTTTTAAGATAAGACATTATATCTTCCTTTATCCGGGACGTCCCTGCTACTTACTTTCCGGTTAAATTTTACCAGAAAAAGGCACAACACAATCTTTACCTCTTTTTTTAGCCCGGTAAAGTGCCTCGTCTGCTTTTTGCAGCAACTCAGAAAGGCTATTAGCGTCCTGCGGGTACATAGCCACCCCAAGGCTTACCTTTAAATTTAAAGATAAGCCTTCCGCTTGAAACGAGTGCTCCCGAACAATCCGCCGGATATTTTCCGCCAGGTGAACTGCTTTTACTTCGCCATAGTTAGGCAGTAAAATAACAAATTCTTCTCCACCGTAACGGGCAACTATTCCGGCTTGATTTACCATTTCTTTAATTAACCGGGCCAGGGCCGCCAGCACCACGTCACCAATGTTACGGCCAAAAGAATCGTTAACCATTTGAAAAGCATCCACATCAAGCATAATTAAAGCCAAAGGAGAGCCTTCCTTGCCAGCCCGGTGACATTCCTCCGTCGCCCGATGAAAAAAGGAATGATAGCTATAAATGCCGGTCAATTCATCAATGTTTGCCTTAACCCTAACGCGCTGGGAAAGAAAGATATTAGCCAGGACAACGGCAGCTTGGTGGCAAACAACTGTTAAAATATCCTGGTGGTTTTCTTTAAAAGCAAAAGGATGTTTATCACCAAGCATAAAAATACCTAATATTTCATTTTCTGTTTGTAAAGGAATAATTAATAAAGACCGGCAAACCTGGGGTAATCCGGCTTCATTTTTAAGCCGCAAATCTTTCCGGACGTCATTTATTATTTCTGGTAGCCGGCGCTGGCTCACCATCCAGCCTAAAAAACCCTCTTTTGGAGTAAAAGTAGTGCCTATAAGGTTTTTTACCTGGGGACCTTTTCCGGCCACTGCCCGGTAATGATTTTTTTCCTCTGCTTCGAGCAGGCTTTGACCAGGCTGAAAGCCTGGTCTACTAGCCTGCCCTATTTTTAAGTAAATTATCCCTGAGTGATAATTTACCACCCGTCGCGCTTCCTTTAAAATAAGGTCAAATATTTTATCCGCCTCAAGCGGTCTACTTAATTTTTTAGCCACCCGGTAAAAAACACTAAGCTCCTGGTTGGCTAAGGTAACCTGGAGGTACAAACGGAGTAAAAATTGGATTATGAAAACAGGTAGAAAAAAAAGTACCGGACCAGTTATGCTTAAGCGCTGGTAAAGCATGACCATAAGGAGTCCCAGAGGAATACCCAAAAGGTAGGTAAAGCCATCCCACCGTAAGATATCACTCCACCTTACCAAAGATGTTTTTTGGTGCTCCGGCCACATATAAAGATAGACCAGGAAGTGATTAGTAAAATAATATGCGGCCGTAAAAGCAACTAATGGAACAAATAGGGCAAAATTTAAACCTTTTTCAACTGCCGCTTGACCGCCAGCCCACAAGTAAGCATAATTACCAACCCAAAAAGCAAGAATATATTGACCGGTACTAAAAAAAGTAACCCTCATGGGACTACCCCGGTTAATAATTCCCTGTCCAATTAAGTTGGCCAAGCCGCTAATCCAAATTCCTGCCGCCGGGCCATAAATTAAAAAGGTGGCCAGTACTACCGTAAAGCCGGCCGACAGTTTACCCTTGGGAAAAGATACTCCCAACCATTCAGTTAATATTCCTAAGACAATAAAAACTAGAAATTCCCGGCTTAAATCTAAATCTAGTTCCTTAAAAAGAAAAATTAAAACACCTGTTCCCAAACAAATAACCAACCAGGTATATAAAACGTGGGGAAGATTATTTCTTTGGATCATTTTTTACACCTCAAAGGTAATATTTCGACAAAAAAGAAAATTTACCTTTAGGTGAAAAATAAATGAAAAACCAGTAGTTAAACATTATAGGAGGTAAAGAAAAGTATTTTATTGCGGTGGAATAAAGTAAAGGGGAGGATAAGAAATAAAGAAATAATCAAATAAAGCCTGACTATTTTTAGTAGTTATATTAACAGTAGAAAAATTAACCAAAGGAAAATCAACCTCCCGCCTTAACAGGCTTAAAATCTTTAGCGTTTGGTCAATAGAACCATCATCTACAATCACTATTTCCAAAAACGGCCACAATTTGTTTCGCCAATATAGCAAAGGACGTAAAAAACCTTCCAGCGATTTCTCTTGATTACGTAAAATGACCACTATTTTTAAGAAGTATTGGTTTTTGTTAATTTGGTAAACAAGCCTATAAACCTTGATAAGGATAAAAACTACCCAGCCTACCAGTAAAACCAATAAAACCCCAATAATCATTTTGAGCCCAGCCCTCTTCTATCTCACGCTAATGTACCTTATGCAGCATTAAAATAAGAGGTGCTGGTTTTAAAAAATAATTTAAGGGGCCCTTTTTGCTTTTGGGCCCCTTAAGTTACATCTCCGCGGCATGACGCAAAATTTCAGCTTTATCTACTCGTTCCCAGGGTAAATTGAGGTCTAAACGGCCAAAATGACCGTAAGCAGCAAGCTGGCGATAAATAGGACGGCGTAAATCAAATTCCTTAATCATGCCTGCCGGAGTTAATTCAAAATTTTCTTGGATAAGTTTAACCAGTAATTCTTCACTTACCTTTCCTGTTCCAAAAGTATCCACCATAATGGAAACAGGCCGCGCCACCCCAATAATGTAAGCTAACTGAACTTCACATTTTGCGGCCAGACCAGCTGCCACAATATTCTTGGCTACGTAACGGGCGGCATAGTTTGCTGTCCGGTCTACTTTAGTTGGGTCTTTTCCTGAAAAAGACCCTCCCCCGTGTCTGGCTACCCCTCCATAGGTATCCACAATATTTTTCCGGCCTGTAAGACCTGTATCACCCAGCGGACCACCAATTACAAAACGACCCGTAGGGTTAACCAGGTACCGGGTTGACGCGTCAAGCAATTCGGCAGGCACTACCCTACGGATTACTTTACGAATTAAATCCAGGCGTATAACCTCCATTTCTACGTCTGGATGATGCTGAGCCGAAATAACAACCGTATGGAGACGTACAGGTTTATCATCTTCGTATTCAATAGTAACCTGTACTTTGCCGTCAGGACGCAAGTACGGCATTTCACGTTTTTTTCTTACGGCAGCCAACTGCCGGGCTAGCTTATGGGCCAAAGAGATGGGCAGGGGCATCATTTCTCGTGTTTCATTGGTGGCGTAACCATACATTATCCCCTGGTCACCAGCGCCGATGACCTCTTCTACCGAGTTGTTTATTTTCCCGGCACGTACTTCCAGGGCTTTATTTACCCCCAGGGCAATGTCCGGGGACTGTTCGTCAATAGTGGTGATAACCGCACAGGTATCGGCATCAAAACCATATTTGGCCCTGGTATAGCCAACCTCGCGTACCGTATCCCTTACTATTTTAGGTATATCTACGTAACATGCCGTAGTAATTTCACCTGCTACGACCACCAGCCCGGTAGTTACCAGCACTTCACAGGCCACCCGGGCATAAGGGTCCAGCTTAATAATTTCATCTAGAATAGCATCCGCAATCTGGTCTGCTAACTTGTCCGGGTGGCCTTCGGTTAC
Source organism: Firmicutes bacterium UBA4795 (assembly GCA_002402825.1). GTDB lineage: Bacteria > Bacillota > Desulfotomaculia > Desulfotomaculales > Nap2-2B > SCADC1-2-3. Next base: position 21,791 of record DHGP01000016.1, on the reverse strand, counting down.
CGATTCTGAAGTGAACAAATGCTTGGCCATTTATTTTCCTCCTTTATATAAAATAAAAAAATTGTAGAAACATTAAAATTATTTTAAAAAACACGTTTATTTTAACAAGCAGATTACCTAAAGTCAAACCAGAAAGTGGGGATAAATTAAATTAATAATTATTTAAAAAAATGGCTGCTTCCCATTCTTTTTGGTAAGCGCTTAAAAAATCAGGGGTAAGATAACAAGAATCATAGCTAAATTTCGAACACATAAGCTCATTGCAAATCTCACCTTGACAACTTGCAAAAATTATGTTAAAAAAAACTAAATAATATAATTCATGCCGGGTTACTGCAAGCAACTGCAGGAAAATAGGGAACCAGGTGCAAGTCCTGGGCGGTCCGGCCACTGTAAGTGGGAAGCCACTTAAGCAAAAAACCACTGGAGTGGCACTCAGCGTTAAAAGAAGATTTCATAAAGGTAACTTGGGTTATTTAAGGGTAGTATGTTTGGGTTACTGTAGGTCTTAAAAGTGCTGAGTGTTAACTCTGGGAAGGTAGCTAGGTAGGTAATGATCCACAAGTCAGGAGACCTATCCGGCATGCAGGTACATAAGTTTACCTCCCATGGAGAGGGCAGGTACCAGCTCATAAAGCTAATAATAAAACTCCCGCCACCTCTCAACGGAGGAACGGGATTTTTGTATTTTTAAACTGGAAAGATTTAAAAAACTTTTTACTGAAACACGGGTTGACAGAGAGGATTATATTTTTAGGAGGAAAAAATTATGAATGGTAGGATAAAAGCTCAGTTGGCAAAAGGATTAAATGCTGTTTTGAATTATCTGGTTGCTCTTAATCAAAACTTTTTTTGTTGGTTAAAAAAAGCGCCCCTTCTTCCGGCGCTTGCTTTATTGTTCTTATTACTTTCCCTGGTTGGACCGGTTTATGGTTTTGTCAAGCTTCCTTCCAAAGAGCAAATGAGCATACGCATAATAGGCACTAAAAATTTTGGTGAAGAAATAGTTTTTGACCGGAGAGTAGAAGTAAGGGTAGGCGCCACGGCCGGAGAGGCTTTGGAACAAGCTGCTAAAATTGAAATGGACGGAAGCTATATTGAAGCTATTGAAGGAATTAAGGGGAACCAAACGGAATACTGGTTTTATTACCTCAACGGGGTAATGGCTAATGTTTTTGCCCATAGTTATAAGCTATACCCAGGCGACATTCAACACTGGGACTTTCATGATTGGACCTCTTACGTAATGGGTCCTTCCGCGATGATTGGTTTTTTTCCTGAGCCTTGCCTGCACGGTTATGAAGGAAGGGTGGTTCCAACTACCGTGGTGTATGCCCAGGGTTTTTATGAAGAAGCTCAAAGATTAAAAAATAAGCTTTTAAAATACGGGGTACAAAATGTCCAAGTTAAAAAGATGTCGGCTTTAACGGTAAACGAGAAAGAAAGCCATAACTTATTTCTTATTGGTTTAGCAAGTTCACCCTTAATTAAAGAGTTAAACCAGGTTTTTCAAGAACGTGAGGTTATTTACTTTGCTCATAATGAAATAATCATCCGTAATTATAAAGGAAAAACAGGAACAACTTATGGTTCTGGTTATGGGATCCTACAGGCAGCGCAAAATCCTTGGAATCCCAAAGGAAGCCTGGGCTGCGAAGGAGTGGTTGCGGTAATATCTGGTCTTGATGAACCAGGTGTTAAGCGGGCCGCTAACGTGTTAATTAATCATTCAGAAAAGTTAAAATATGCTTTTGCGGCGGTAGTAGGCAAAGAAAAAGTGATTAAAGCTCCAGTAACTTCATCGGGAATAAAGGTCTTAACGGTTCAAACAGAAGAGGGTATTTCAGAGCAAAAGCAAAAAAAAGAAACTAAAGAAGCCTTGGAAAAGCAAACCCCAGTCCTAGACCTTAAAAACCAGGATAAAAAAGCCGCGTCAAAAACACCAGAAACAAAAACCAAAAAGATTGAAGCGTCTACAGATACAAATAAAAATTTTTCTTTAAGTAAAACTAATAAAGCCCCTAAAGATAACCAACTCACCCCGGTAACCACTAAAAGTAATTCCAAGGCAATTAAAAATAATAAGCACCTGACTGATTTTTGGTGGATAATCCCACTGGCGATAGTAATTGAAGCAGGCATCTGGTGGATAAAAAAGAAAAGAAGGCCTTATTAGATGGGTTAGGGAAAGGGTTTATTTAAATCGTGAAGTTAAACTTTCGCTACCAGGATAAAGGCACGCTGATTCATAAGTTAAATCCTTTTGTTAAGTTGGCCTGGGTAAGCAGCATTGTGCTTTTGGCTATGATCTTTGAGCACCCCCTTTACCTTTTATTGCTTTTTCTGGTTACTCTACCCGTAGTGATTGCCGCCAAGGGATGGCAGGAATGGCTTTCCTTGTTGCGCTTTGTACTTTACCTTTCTTTGGTTATCGTAATCATTAACTCCCTGGTAATGTACCATGGTACGCACGTTTTGCTGGAGTTTACCTTTGAAATTCCCACTTTAGGACAGCCGAAAATTACCCTGGAGGCTATTTGCTTTGCCCTGGGAATGTCGCTCAGGCTTTTGGCTATTGTTTCTGCCTTTACTATTTTAAATCTTACTGTTCATCCAGATGACATGCTGCTGGCGGCCTTAAAACTAAGACTCCCTTATAAATCAGTTTTGGCCACCTCACTTTCTACCCGTTTCATGCCGGCTTTAATTGACGATCTGGGACGTCTTACTGACGTTCAAAGGTCAAGAGGACTGGAAATAGATAAAGGTAAATTAATTCAAAAAATAAGGTCCCGAGGAGCAGTTTTAATCCCTTTATTATCTAACTCCTTAGACCGGACGGTTCAAATAGCTGAAGCTATGGAATCCAGAGCCTTTGGGGCCCGTAAGGTGCGCACCTACTTTAGAGAAATAAAGCTAACTCCTTTTGGCCTAATCCAGGTAGCGGCAGGTTTTTTGCCCTTTATCTTTGGCCTTTTTTTCCGCTTTAAGGGCTACGGGGGCTACCGTTATTATCCTTCCATACAAAAGATAAATCTTAACCAGTTAGAATTAATCCTTATACTTATCCTGGTAGTTTTATTATTAGCCATCCTGCCCCTGGCCTGGGGTAGTGAGAAGTGGGAAGTGAGAAGTTGGAAGTGAGAATAAAAAGGAATCTAGGAAGGCTAAATTTCAACCTAAAAATACACTTCTAACTTCCCGCTTCTTATTTCTCATCTATCAACACTCAAATACTGACGACTGACGACTAAAATGAGGTGGTCACTTGATTAAAATTCAAAATTTAACTTTTTCATACGCCGGTTCTCTTGAACCTGTTTTAAAAGAAATTAATTTAACCATTATGGACGGGGAATTTGTTTTGTTAAGCGGCTCCTCCGGAAGCGGCAAGTCTAGCCTGGTCCGCTGCTTGAACGGTTTAATCCCTCATTTTTACGGCGGCAGGATAAGCGGGACGGTAGAAGTGGAAGGATTTGTAACCATAAATTACTCTTTAGCTGAACTAGCCACCCGGGTAGGTCTAGTTTTTCAAGACCCAGAAAACCAGTTGGTTACGACAGACGTAGAAAGAGAAATTGCTTTTGGGTTGGAAAATTTAGGATTACCACGTGCCGAAATAAGTAAACGTTTGGAGGAAGCGCTGGATACGGTAGGCATTGCTTCTTTACGTTATCGCTCTTTACACGAGCTTTCGGGTGGAGAAAAACAAAAAGTAGCCATTGCTTCCGTGCTGGCTTTAAAACCCCAAATACTGGTGTTGGATGAACCTACTTCTGAGCTTGACCCTCAAGGGGCGGAAGATGTGCTGGGTATCATTTCCCGTTTAAATGATGAGTTAGGCTTAACGGTAATTTTAGTGGAACACCGTCTTGACCGGGTAGTGCACCTGGTAGACCGGTTGATTGTTTTAAATCAGGGAAGAATTATTGCTGACGGCCAACCGGCAAAAATTATGCGTTCGCAATACGAAAAGCTGGATAAGATTGGCTTTGGCTTCCCTCCCCTGATTGCTCTAGCGCAAAAGCTTATTAAGACGGGTCACCAGGTAAATGGCCTGCCTTTGACCGTCAAACAGGCACGGACTGTACTGGAAACCTTTTTTAGGACCGTCAAAAAACCACCTCCCTGGATAAACAAGAAACCGTCCGGAATACCGGCAATAGAAGTAGAAAAACTTTGGTTTGCCTACCAAAAAGAACTAATGGTCCTTAAAGGGATAGATTTACGTCTTTACCAGGGAGAGTTTATTGCCGTTATGGGCCGTAATGCTTCCGGTAAAACCACCCTGGTTAAACATTTTAACGGACTGTTAAAACCCGGGAAAGGCAAGGTTCTGGTAAACGGACAGGATATAAAAAAACTTACGGTAGCCGAACTTGCCCGGCAGGTGGGTTATGTTTTTCAAAACCCCAACGATCATCTTTTTGCCGACACCGTGGAAGAAGAAATAGCTTTTACTTTAAAAAGCTTGGATTTTGAAAATATAGCTACCCGGGTAAATAACGCCTTGCAGCGGTTTAATTTAACCCCATACAAAAAGCAGTACCCTCGCTTTTTAAGCGGAGGGGAAAAACAACGGGTAGCTTTAGCCTCTGTTTTAGTTGCCGAACCAAAGGTCCTTATTTTGGATGAACCTACCCGGGGTATGGATAACGCCTTAAAAACCAGTTTAATGCAGTTTTTAAAAGAATACCGGCAGCGTGGTAATACCGTCATTGTGGTTACTCATGATGTAGAAATGGCGGCTGCCCACGCCGAACGTGTTATTTTACTAAGCGAAGGAAAGGTGGTGGTAGATGGTCATAAAAAAGAAGTTCTTTCCCGGGCTTTGTTATTTTCTCCTCAGGTAAACCGGGTCCTGCAGGGTTTTGAAAAGTATGGTGTGCCCCAGGATATTCTAACAGTTGAAGAAGCCTTAGACTTACTTGAATTTAAAAATGTTATAAAGTTAGATAGTCATTAAAATTAAGAATCTTTAGGAGGGCTTTAGAATGCAAATATTACCAAATCATTATTCCGTTAAAATTATAAGTAAATGCGAATAATTATCGCCGTTTTAATTTTTTGCCTGGGAGCTTTTATTTACCTGGCTCCTTTGTATTTTAAAGGAAGTATATTTGACCCTAACGCGGGTCCTTTTAACTGGGGCCTGGTCGCCACTATTTTTGTCGGCCTAAGCGTACTGGGTTTTTGGTGCGAATTTGAAAGGACAGCTAAAGGAGCCAAAGAAATAGCCCTGGTTTCTATGCTGGGAACTATTTCCGCCCTTTCCCGCCTCCCTTTTGCCGCTATGCTGAACTTTCAACCCTGTACCTTTTTTATTATTTGCAGCGGTTACGTTTTTGGTCCAGTGGCCGGCTTTATGGTGGCTTCTTTAACGGCCCTAATTTCTAATTTTTTTTTAGGGCATGGGCCGTGGACGCCATACCAAATGTTTACCTGGGGACTGGTAGGAATTACCGCAGGTTGGTTGCGCAAACTTAACCTTTCTTCAAAAACCAGTATTATTGTCCTGGCTATTTTTGGTTTATTTTGGGGCTGGCTATATGGAATAATCATTAACGTCTGGTTTTGGACCAGCTTTATCTTCCCCTTAACTTTAAAAACATATCTTTACACTTTAGCCAATTCCGTCATCTGGGATGCTACCCATGCTTTGGCCAATGCCCTTTTTATAATAATTTTTGGCGCAAAGGTAATTAACATTTTGGAAAGGTTTAAAAAGCGCTTTTACTGGGATATTCAAAATTAAGAAAAGCGCTGTTTCATTAAAATAACAAAAGGAATGGCTAACAACACAAATAAGGTGGCCACAAGAAAAGTATCGCCAATCGCCTGGGTAAAACCTAGCCGCTGTATCTGCATGTTTAATAAACTTAACCCGAACTCATACCCTTCTCTTCCCAGACCCATCTGCTGACCGAGTTGGTTGATAATACTATTTGCTGTTGGCAAAGATACTGAAACCGCTTCAGAAAGCCTGGTGGCGTGAAAGATTTGTCTTTGTTGCAGGACGGAGGTAAGCAACGCCACCCCAAAAGATGCGGCTATTTGCCTAACTACATTGCTTAAGGCGGAGGCCTCGCCAATTTTTAAATTTGAAACTGTATTCATGCCTGCCGTTGTAATGGGCATCATTGCCAGTCCCATCCCAATACTTCTGATGACCATGATAAATTGAATGTGCTGCATACTGGTTTCTAGGCTTAGGGTATGCAATTCCCAGGTTCCCCAGGCGGTAATAAGCAATCCCATAAGGCCGGGAATAAAAAATCCTATCCGGTCAAAAAGAACACCGCTTAAGGGCATCACTAAACCTGTTACAATAGCTGCCGGCATTAAAAGTAGCCCTGTTTGAAGAGGCGTTAGCCCCTGCATGTTTTGGGTAAATAAGGGGATTAAAAAAATGCCCCCAAAAAGACCAATCGTTATTAAGCCTGAGGCTACAATGCTTAAAGAAAAAATTTTATTTTTTAAGATACGAATATCCAGAATGGGATTATCCTGCTCCAGTTCCACGAAAACAAATAAAATCAACGCAAAAGAGCCTCCCAACAGAAGGTTAACTATATATTGGGAGGTCCAACCCTCTTTGTTCCCCTGACTTAAAGCTAGCAAAAATGTAAAACACCCTCCGATTACTAAAACAAAACCCCAAAAATCAAATCTTCTTTCTAAAGGGGGTTTTTCAGAAGGCAAAAGAAAAACAGCTAAAAATATTCCTAACATACCAACTGGTATATTAAGGATAAAAATAAAGTGCCAGCTTAAATGGTCAATAACGTAGCCTCCTAAAGTTGGGCCAATAGCCGGAGCAGCCATAGCAGCAATGCCCCAAACTCCTAAAGCGGTGCCTATTTTATCCCGGGGGACAATTTTGTAAATGATGGCCATACTTACCGGCATAATTGCCCCGCCGCCAATGCCTTGAATTACCCGGGCGGCTATCATTATGTTTAAACCCCAGGCCAGGCTGCATAAAAGAGAGCCTAAAATAAAAACAGACAAGGCAATTATGTATAATCGTTTACTCCCCAGGTAATCGCCCAAAAACCCCGTTACCGGAATAATTACCCCTGAGGTTAACATATAAGTGGTCACTACCCACTGAATTTTATCGGTATCTACCCCAAAAATAGTCATTAACTTGGGTATTGCCACGTTAACAGAGCTTTGATTTAAAATAGCCGCAAAAGCCCCTAAAACTACGGTAAATAAAGGTATCCAAAAAGAACCCGGCGCAGCCGGGTTATTTTCCTTCATTTCCAACTTCAGGTCTCCTTTTAACGAACGTGTATTTTTACTGTTACGTTTGTACCCAGTAAAAGGGATTTATTAGTTAACTTCAAGTTTTGCTGGTCTAAAAAAATTTTTACAGGAATTCGTTGAACCACTTTGGTAAAATTGCCACTTGAGTTGGCCGTCGGGAGTAAAGAAAAGGTAGCCATGGTGGCCTCATCAATAGAAGCTACTTTGCCGGTATATTTATGCCTTGGTAAAGCATCCATCGTAACATCTACCCGCTGGCCTGGCTGGATGCGGTTTATTCTCGTCTCTTCAATATTGGCGGTAACGTATAAATTATTGGGATCTATTAACATTATTATAGATTGGCCTGGAACGGCAACTTCTCCTACCTGAGCTGTTTTTTTAATTACCAAACCAGAAGCAGGAGACTTCACCGTAGTTAAATCAGGGTCAGCATAAGCAGGTAGGGTGCTGTTATCAAGGCGGGCAACAATACCTTCTTTCTGGATAAAATCGCCTTCGTTAACCCTGATTTCTAAGATTTTACCGCTTACTAAAGGACTTACTTTATAAATATCGCCGTTAATGCGGGCATCTTCACTAATTACGTAATAATGGTTCATATGCCAATAGTAATAAGTAACCAGGACAACTACGGCCACCATTATTTGAATTACTACAATGAGCAGCTTTTTGTTCTTCACGTTTAACCTCCCGATAACCTCCAGTTATTAACCCTGATCATTTACATTTAAATTAGCAAATTATAATTGTCACTACCGAATACCGAATATATTTTGCATTTCTTCTTAACTTTCTTGGTGTAAATCATCAGCCCCACCCAAGCCGGAAACGGTTAAGCGGCGTGGGCGCCGGGTAAACCATTTTTCTTTCCAGTCATCAAATATGGTGTAAATTACCGGTACCAGCACCAGGGTAATTAAGGTGGAAAACAAGAGTCCGCCAATGACCACAGTAGCCATGGGAGCTTGTATTTCCGCTCCTTCTCCAATTCCTAAAGCCAAAGGAGACATGGCCAGGATAACCGTTAGCGCGGTCATTAAAATGGGCCGCAGCCGAATGGGACCGGCTGTAAGCAAAGCTTCATTCCGGCTTAAACCTCGTTGGCGTAATTTATTAACGTAGTCAATTAAAATAATAGCGTTTTTAACTACAATCCCAACCAGCAAGATTATACCGATAAAGGCTGGGACACTAAAGGCCCGGCCAGTAATTAAAAGACTGGCCACCACGCCAATTAAAGTAATGGGCAACGAAAACATAATAATAAAGGGATAAAGCGTTGATTCAAATTGAGCCACCATAATTAAATAAACCAGCACAATAGCTAGAACCAAAGCTAAAATCAGGTTTTGGAATACTTCACTCATCATCTCCTGTTCGCCGCCAAATTCCACCGTATAGCCGGGGGGCAAAGCAAGCGAGGGCAGGCGGTTTTTTATTTCATTAATCACGCTACTTAAGTTTTTTCCAGGTTCCAAATTTGCTCCTACCGTTACCATCCTGGTTTGATCCTCGCGCTCTATCTCGTTAGGACCCGCGGCTAATTTTAAGTTGGCTACCTGGGCCAGGGGTACTTTTGTACCCGTCGGGGAGGAAATCATTAAGTTGGTCAGTTCGTTTAATGTTGGGGTTGACCCGGCAGCCAACTGTACGCGTAAATCTATTTCTTCACCGCCAGTACGGTACCTTGTCGCTACTACCCCATCAATGGCCGTCCGTACGGTAGAAGTTATTTCCATTGGAGCTAAACCATACATGGCTGCTCGATTACGGTCAACCAGTACCTGGACCTCAGGCCGTTCTTCTTTTAAGGTGCTGCTTACATCTCGTGTGCCAGGCGTTTTTTCCACTAACGTTATCAGTTGTTTTTCCAGCCGGCTCAGAACCGCCAGGTCATCTCCTTTAATTTTTACCTCTACCGCGGTCATACCAGGCATACTTTGCATAGTTGGGTCTTGAGCCGTAACTTTAATTTTTACCCCGGGAATGATACCAATCTTTTGCCTTATCTTGTCTGCCATTTCATCTGCTGATAAGGTACGTTCATTTTTCTTTACCAGTTCTATGTTTACCTGGGCCAAATCAGAAGCCGAAGTACCTCCCATAGCTTCATTGCCGGTATAACCCACCCCGGTATAAATAGCCTTTATCTGTTTAGAAAATTCCTTAACTGATCTTTCCACGTTATTAACTACCCGGTTTGTTTCCATTAGGGAGGTTCCTTTGGGCATTTCAAGGTTAACGTTTACGTACCCCTGGTCCGTGCTGGGAAAAAATTCTGCTCCCACCAAGGCCGCACCACCCAAGCTTAAAACAAAAAGAACTACTACTAAAATTACTACCTGGCGGCGATGGCTTAAAGCCCAGGTTAAAAGACGCCGGTAGGCATTTTTCAAACGTTCAAACCAGTTGTCCCGCAAGCGTTCTGGATTTTCCATTTTCTTTTCCGCGCCGGGTTCTTTTTTAAAGATGAGCAAGCGCGAAGCCAAAAGGGGAACAATGGTAAAAGCTACAATCAGGGAGGCGAAAACAGAAAAACTTACCGTGTAAGCCATTGGCTTAAAAATCTCCGCGGCCAGGCCTTGAATAAACACAATGGGTAAAAATACGGCGATGGTAGTTAAAGTAGAAGAAGTTACGGCGCCGGCGACTTCATCGGTGGCTACATTGGCGGCCTCAATTAAACCTGAGCCTATTGAGCGATGACGAAAAATATTTTCCAGCACCACAATAGAATCATCCACAATTAAACCTACCCCAATGGCCAGGCCGCCCATGGAAATAAGATTTAAGGTCATATCACTAAAATATAAAAGAATAAAGGTAGCAATCAGGGAAACGGGAAGAGAAGTAGCGATAATTAAAGTACTACGTAAATTTCGTAAAAATAACCAGATAATAAAAACAGCTAAAACCACTCCTAAAATGATTTCCCGGAAAACATGGTTAATGGAATTGCGAATAAAAATTGATTGGTCCATCATTATATTAAACTTTACCCCAGGCAATTCCTTTTCCAGTTGCGCTATCGTCTTGCGGATATTATTGGCCACTGCCACTGTGTTGGTGCCGCTTTGTTTGTTAATCATTAAAGCAATGCTGCGCTGTCCATTTACGCGGCTTAACTGGGTGGTTTTTTTATGTCCGTCTTCTATTTGGGCTATCTCCCCCAGGTGAACAGGGACACCTCCCTGGTTATTTACCACCACCTGCTTTATTTCATCTAAACTTTGGAACTCTCCGGTTACCCGGACCAGCAAGTCTTTTTTGCCCTGCCTTATTTCCCCGCTGGAAACATTTAAGTTCTCTCCTTTTAAGGCAGCCACCAGTTCATTTAAGGTAAGGCCGTAACCTTCTAAGCAAACCGGGTCAACCCAGGCGTGAATTTCGCGCTCTACCTTAGCCATTTCACTAACGCTGGCCACACCGCTTACTCTTTCTAACCGCGGGGAAATTACATCGTCTGTAAGCTTTTGTAAATGAACCAAGTTTGGGCTAGATAAAGCTACCTGCATAATAGGCATCATATTGGGGTCCATCTTAAGTACCATGGGCGCTTCAGCCTCCACGGGCAGATTTCTTTTCACCAAATCTACTTTTTCCCGCATTTGCAAAGCCGCAAAATTCATATCCGTACCCCAGTTAAACATAACGATAATTACCGATTGCCCTACGCTGCTAGTAGAAGTAATACTATCTAAATCATTTACCGTACTTAACACTGATTCTAACGGCCGGGTAACCTGATTTTCCACTTCTTGAGGACTTATACCGGGGTAACTGGTAATTACTGCTCCTACTGGAACCTTCATTTCCGGTAATAAGTCAATGCTTAAGCGGCTAAAAGAAATGCCTCCTAAAATAAGCACCGCCGTTACCAGCACCGCAATTAGGAGAGGACGTTTTATGGACACTTCGGCTAATTTCATAACTTAACTTCACCTCAAAGTCTTAAGGTCAATCTGTTTTAATCGGTAACTACTCAGGTTCATAGGGGCAAAGGCACATAGGCACAAAGTGTTTTCATTTCCCTTTGGACCTCTGTGCCTTTGCTCCTCTGGGCCTACTTGAGTAGAGTTTCGACCATAACCTTCCGCCATGTTGCTGGGAATTAAAATCGCACAACGTCTCATTTGAGAAGTTAATCCGTAAGCTTCATCCTTGGGAAACCCTTTAGAAATCTTATATATTTCAGCAACTAAAGTCATTGATTTTTGCCAGACTTGCAGATCTCTATATGTTTTCATTTCCCTTTGGACCTTTGTGCCTTTGCTCCTCTGGGCCTACTTGAACTGGCGTTTAACCGTTACTTTCTGTCCTTCTTTTAGGCCTTCCTGTCCAGCAATCACAACTTCTTCATTTTCCTTCAAGCCTGATTGAATAACCGCTTGCTTGGCGTCTAAATCCCCTATTTTTACCAGCCTGGATTTAACCACCCCATCTTTAACCACCCAAACAATATCTCTATCTTGCTGGTCTTTTACTACTGCATCAATAGGGAGTATTAAAAGTTTTGGCTGCTCTAAATTCAGGTTTACTTCTGCAAACATGCCGGGCTTAATTAAGTGGGCTGGGTTATCTATATGCAGTTTTACCGGGTAGGTTTTAACCTGAGGGTCGGCCGAGGCAGCAACATTAACTACCGTTCCGGTAAAAGGTTTTGCTGATACCGCCTTAATTTTTACGGCTACCTTTTTGCCTACCACTAACTTGTTGATTAATTCTTCCCCAACGTTTACTTTTACCACTATTTTATCTAAATTTACCAGGGAAATTACAGGTACAGCAGTGGAAGCCATTTCACCAGGGTTAATGTTCCGGGTAATTACTATCCCGCGAAAAGGGGCCCTAATAAAGCTGTCTTCGTAAGCCGTACGGGCTAAAGATAAACTGGCCTGAGCAGCAGACAACCCGGCCTGGGCATTTTTTAACCCTGCCTGCGCCTGAGCAATCTGCGCCTGGGCAGTTTTTACCTGAGCTGGCGAGGCTTTTTCCACCTGCTCTTTGGCCTGCTTATACTTTAATTCGTATTCCGCCTGAAAAACCGCTTCAGGAATGGCTCCTCCGGCCAATAGTTCCTGTCCTCTTTTATAATTAGCCTCGACTACCTCAAAATTTGCCTGGGCAGTAGCCAGGCCTGCTTCAGCCGCTTGCAAGGCGGCCTGGGCCAGTTTGCCGGCAGCTTGCGCTTGCTCAACGCCGGCTCTTGCTTGCGCTACTGCGGCCTGAGCTTGCTGCACTCGGTCAGCCAAATCTTTGTTTTCTAAGGTTACCAGCACTTGACCAGCAGCAACCTTGCTTCCTAAATCGACGGGCACGGCAGCTACTTTACCCGGTACTTTAGATACAATATTTGCTGACTGCAAAGCTTCCACTTTTCCCGGAAAAACAAACTGATTGGCTAAATATCCTTTTTTTACTAATATAGTCCTAACATCCGGCAGTTTAGCTTCGCCAGATGCTCCTGTTTCCGGCTTTTTACTGCACCCGCTGCTTGCCACCAAGCTCAAAAAAGCTCCTAAAACAATTACGACTAGTATAATGAGCCTTAACTGTTTCTTTCCCGGCATTTTTAGACGTGCCCCCCCAAAAAATTTTTGGTTTGCGTAAATTTTAATATTCTCTAAATTTAAGAATTATTTTCCCTGGCAGGCTAAACCTTTTTCTTTAGCTTCTTCCTCTCGTAAAATTGCCAGTAATTTTTCATAAATTCTTTCTAACTGCTCCAGGTCATCCTCTGGCAGTTGTCCTAAGTATTTCATTAAAATCTGCTCCCGTCCCGCAAGACAGACCTTTAATATTTCTTCCCCCTTGGGAGTGACGGTGAGCCAGACCAGACGACGGTCGTCTTCATCCCGAAGTCGATGCACAAAACCTGCCTTGGCCAGCTTATCAATAAAAGCAGTGATAGCACTTAAGGAAACACCTAATTCTTCAGCCACGGAGGAAACAGTCATTTGCTTGCTTTCATAGATGGTTTTTAAAACAAAAAGCTGACTGCCGGTAATTCCTTTAACCAGGTTATTTTTTAGTTCGATATGAATGCGCTGGACTAATTGGCGCATAAGTTCATCTATTTTTTTAAAATAAAAAGAAAATTTTTCCGTCTCCAAAATTATCCCTCTAAATATAGCTTTAGGTAAAAGTTAAATTACTTAACTATTTATCTGGTTAAGTATATATAACTTAAAAATTGATGTCAAGATTTTTATTTAGACAAGAAAAAACCTTTAAACATGACCGTTATCCAGCGCCAGTGTAAGATAAGGTGGAGGACAATTAAAGCCAGGAAAATAACCGCCGTCCACCGGTGGATATCTCCCCAAGTGTGGCGGTCAAAGATAAATACCAGTGGATTAACCTTATTTAAAAACTTACCTCCATGATATCCATAACCATACCCGTATCCAGAAGGCAGAACCAACCACCTGACCAGCCCTGAAACCGCTAAAATAAACACACAAATAAACTGGAAACAATTTAGCCCAAAATTAATTTTGTTCCGCATTTTATTCCTTAACCTTTCTTCCTTCAGATGTATATTTTTTCTGTCTGCACCTCTGTTATCTCCACCCTGCCTAGTTTTTCAATAAAATTTATTACTGCCGTTAACGTTTGCTCTGTGTAAGCCCCATCATTACTTACCAAGGCAATACCTATGGTAGAAAAACGCCAGGCATCCTGGGTGTCCACTTCCGCAGCCGAAATATTAAAGCGGGCTTTTAATTTATCCAAAAGACTTTTTAAAACCCGGCGTTTTTCCTTTAAAGAGTTTGTTTCTCCAAGGTATAATTTTAAGGTTAAAATTCCAATAACCAAATTCAACCTTCCCCACAAAGCAATTTTAAGGTAGGGCGGGCATCCTGCCTGTCTCTGGAAAATAGTCAAACCAATAAAAAGATTAACAAAAAAATGTACTCAAAACAAGCTAGAAACAGATAAAAATAAAATAATAGAAGCCTATTTTAATATTCTTATCCACAACCTCCTAGATACTAAGCATAATTTATACTAAGCCCGTTCCAAAATAGTTTTGCTTAACATTGGTGTATTTGCAATACTTTACCTGCTATTTAAAAAATGTTGTAACTAGAATTTATTTTAAGGTAAAATATTCTTAAGGCAACATTAACGAGAAAGCTAGAAAAGATCATGGGATTCATTAAATGAGGAGAAAAAAATGAGCAATAAATTTCCGCCGGGCTGGGATGAAGAGAGAGTCCGCCGTGTTCTTGCTCACTATGAACAGCAGACTGAGGAAGAGCAAGTAGCTGAAGATGAAGCTGCTTTTGAACAAAAAGAACAGACTTTCATTGCGGTACCTGGCCAACTGCTGCCCAAGGTTAGAGAGCTCATTGCCAGGTATGAATTAACGGTAGCGGTAAAGCAAAAAAAAACAGGCCTTTAAAAACCAGGTTTTTTAAAAAATTATCTTTAAGGGAGAAAGAAGTTTTTAAAATAAACACACACTTTAAAGTTGGCATGTTTAGCTTCAAATATTAGAAAAAACATAAACTTCTAAGAAAAATCCGGGCGGTAATGGCTTTGATACCAAGAATAATTTAACCGCGGAAAAATATTATTTTTGCTTTCTAAAGAACTGAGCCAGCCTTCATCAATATGATTTTCTTTAATTTGGGCAATTAATTTAAGCACGTTGCTTAAATGACTTTTAGTGCGAGAAAGCGCGTAATTTACCGTGGTACGGGTGCTCATCATAAAGGCCCAGTCACTGCTTTGCGCCAAAACTAATTCACGCCCCGCCTGGTTTAAAGCCCGTCGTAGCAATCCTTGAGCATCAGGATGACTGTTGGCCAGTTCAACCATCTGCGCGGCGGCATAATGAAGGTGGCGGTACATCCAATCATTAGCCTGGTTCAACCAGGTTTCATGGTAGCCTTTATTTCCCCAACTGGAAGCGCAGGGCTGTGCTACCTGGTTGCAGGGAAAACGGGTTAAATAATCACTGGGGGTAATCAGTTCCAATGTATCCTGGTCAAAGTGTATCTTACGGATTAAGTATTCCAGCCATAAAGGGCCTTCAAACCACCAATGACCAAAAAGCTCCGCATCATAAGGGGCCACAATAAGCGGGGGTCTTTCCATTAGTTTTTTTAGGTGGGCAGCCTGCAATTGACGGTTAAACATAAAATTGCCGGCATGAACAGCGGCTTTATTATCAGCCCATTCAAAAACGTAAGGCTCCTTATGATTGGTAGTACCGGTGATCCGGTAATATTTAATCCCGGTGTTAATTCTAATCCCGTCCGGGTGAATATATGGTTTAATATAATCATAATCCAGGTCAAAACCAATGTCCCGGTAAAATTCCCGGTAATCATAGTCACCTGGATAACCTTCCCTGGCACTCCATACCTGTTTGGAAGATTCTACGTCGCGGCCAAAGGCAGCCACCCCGGAGGGGCAGTATATGGGAGCAAAAACTCCAAAGCGGGGACGGCGAGAGGCAAATAATACCCCGTGGGTATCGGTGAAAAAAAAGCGCAACTTAAATTCTTTTAAGAGGTCGTCAATACCCTGGGCGTACCCGCATTCCGATAACCAGATACCCAACGGTAAAGTTCCTAAATACTGGCGGTGTACATCTACGGCGGTGGCAATTTGCGCCCTTACCGTTTCCGGTTGAACCATCATTAAAGGTAAATAACCGTGCGTGGCGGGACAGGTTATTATTTCTAAATATCCCAGGTCATGATATTTTTTAAAACCTTGAATAATTTGCTTTTGGTAAACATCGTTAAACAAATACCTGGCCTGACGGAAACGATGCTGATACATTAAGGCTGTTTTATGAAAAGGTGAGTTATAAGTACGGCCTACTTCTTTATCCGCCAGTTCAATAATCTTTTCTAAATGATTACCATAGCGCTGCTGGAGTAAAGGATCGGTAAACATAGAAATTAAAGTGGGGGAAAGAGAAATGGTTAAACGAAAAGGAACATTATCATTTACCAATCTTTCAAATATTTGCAATAAAGGAAGATAAGTTTCGGTTACCGCTTCGTAAAACCATCTTTCCTCTAAAAAATGCTCATTTTCCGGATGACGAACGTAAGGAAGATGCATATGCAAAACAAGAGCTAAAAAGCCTAAGGGCATAAAAAATTACTCCTTTTCTCCAAATTATTCCTAAAAGCCAGGAGAACTAATCCCTAAAGGAACAATTCCCATGCGACCCGCTATTTCTTCTTCAATCAGGGGAGAACTGACCCCGTACTGGTGTCTGATGGTACGATAAAGATCTTCAATCCACATCCATTCCTCGTCCACTTGTTCCGATAAAGAGGCGCGCGGGGTACTGACCACGTTGGAGCGTAACAAAGTTACAAAGTGCCCGTTTTGAAATTTGCGCCCCACCTCAATACAAAAAGAGCGGTCCGGCTGCCCCACCTGAATATACCAGTCATCAACCTGGTCACTAATGGGAATATCTGTATATTCAAGCGGGCTTTGTTTTTCAAAATTAGTCCCGGTTACGTCATAAACCCGCAGCACCGGTTGAGACTGACCCCAGGCAAAGGGCCCATAATTTGTTTTAAATTCTTCTTGTATGGCGGCGCTGATTTCCCAGTAAGCATAAAGCCAGTAAGGGTCGCGCGCCATAAGCACCAGCCGGTCAATATTATATTTACCCGGCAGTTCTTCTCCCGGTTTCTGGGGTTGGGGCATTACCGGTGACGGAGCGGTTAAATCGCTGGCGTATTCCTCCATAGATAACGGCAAATCTGATTTAATTAAAGATGCTTTTGGGGTGGAGGACCTTAAGTTAAATATCACCTTATGTTTTTTGAACATTAAAAAGGCCAGCATAAATAAAAAAATAATTAAAAAGCCAAAAAGCCAGGGAAAAAATACCGTCATGATGTGTCGTTCCCTCCTTAAAGTTAAAGCCTTTTTTAAAATTTGATTAAAATCAAAAGTAAAAACTAAAACTGTCTAAACCAGCTTAAACTTTCTTTATTATTGCCATACTCTAAAATGTTTATGATTAAAAAATATAGGTAAAATATAATTTATCTTTTCAACCAAAGAAAATTATGACGTTAAAATATTAATATGTTAAAATGAAGCTAAACTAAAAATAAATTAGGGAGGAATAAATTAAGTAATGTCATTGGAAGATATTACTATTTCAAAAGCCATTATTACCCATTACAATCAGGAATTACTGGCAGCCTTAGAATCAGATGTAGCTATTGCAGGTGGGGGACCGTCAGGATTAGTGGCAGCTTTTTACCTAGCCCAAAAGGGCGCACAAGTGGTATTGTTTGAGCGTAATTTAAGTTTAGGCGGTGGAATGTGGGGCGGGGGTATGATGTTCAACCAGATTGTAGTTCAGGAAGAAGCAAGACCCATTTTAGATACTTTTGGCGTCCGGTACCGTACTTTTGAGCCGGGCTATTATACTGCCCACGCAACAGAGACCGTAGCGGCCATTATTTTAGGAGCAGTTCGTGAGGGAGTAAAAATTTTTAATCTTATTTCCGCGGAAGATGTGATGGTAAGAAATGAACGGGTCTGCGGACTTGTCCTTAACTGGACGGCGGTTGGCCTGGCCCGTTTGCACGTAGACCCTATCGCGGCAAGTTGCTCTTGCGTGATTGACTGCACCGGACACGATGCTCAAATTGCTAATATTATAGTCCGTAAGATGGGCGCTGTTTTAAAAACACCCAGCGGCAAAATAGAAGGGGAAAAACCAATGTGGGCTGAACGTGGTGAAGCAACGATTATAAAAAATACGGGTGAAATTTACCCTGGGCTATACGTAGCCGGAATGGCGGCAAATGCGGTGTATGGCAGCCACCGGATGGGTCCGGTTTTTGGCGGGATGCTTTTATCAGGAAAAAGGGTCGCTGAACTTATTAGAGGTGAGAGATGAGAGGTGAGAAGTAATATGAAATGAGGCACAGAGGCACAGAGGTTTAAAGATTTTACTTTGTGTCTTTGGCACTTTGCCCCTTTGCCCCTATTATTTAGAAGGGATTGATTTAAACATGTTTGTGCACTTGCACTTGCATACAGAATATAGTTTGCTTGACGGAGCAGCTAGAATTAAAGAGGCGGTTGCGACCGCTAAAAATTTTAATATGCCGGCCCTGGCCATTACCGACCACGGAAGCATGTTTGGAATTATTGATTTTTATAAAGCCTGCCAAAAAGATAAAATCAAGCCCATATTGGGTTGCGAGGTATATGTAGCCCCCCGCTCCATGCGTGATCGTACACCCCATATAGATGACCAACTATACCACCTGATTCTTCTAGCGGAAAATGAAGCTGGTTACCGTAATTTACTGCGGTTAGTATCCGCAAGTTATACCGAGGGTTTTTATTACAAACCACGGGTAGATAAAAATATTCTTTTTAAGTACCACCAGGGGCTTATTGCTTTAAGCGGGTGTTTTGCCGGCGAAATACCCGACTTAATCCTGAAGAAAGACTTAGAAAAAGCTAAAAAAGCAGCCCTTGAATACTGCGATATTTTTGGGGCGGGTAACTTTTATTTAGAATTACAGGAACATGGTTTGCCCGAACAACAAATAATTAATAAGGAATTAATTAATTTACATCGTACCTTGGATATTCCTTTAGTCGCCACTAATGATGTCCATTACATTCAAAAAGAACATGCCTTCATCCAGGATGTATTGTTGTGTATTCAAACAGGTAAATTTATAAGCGACCCGGCGCGATTAAAGTTTCGTTCGCCAGAGCTTTATTTAAAAAGCCCGGCCGAAATGGAAGCTATTTTTCGGGAAGTACCATCGGCCATAGAAAATACCCGGCACATTAGCACGCGCTGTGAAGTAAATTTACCCTTTGGACAAACCCTTCTGCCGGCGTATGATGTGCCGTCAGGCTTTACGGCAGACAGTTATTTAAAAAAATTATGCTTGGAAGGTATTGAGTGGCGGTACGGGATAAAGATTGATCCCTTCACCAACGACCGACGACCGACGACCGACGACCGATTTTTAACTTCCCTGCTCGCGCGTTTAGACTTTGAACTTAAGGTAATTAATGAAATGGGTTACGCCACTTATTTTCTTATTGTATGGGATTTTATTCACTTTGCCCGCCAAAATAATATCCCGGTTGGACCGGGGCGGGGTTCAGCCGCCGGCAGCTTGGTAGCCTACTTGCTGGGAATAACTAATCTTGACCCGTTAAAATATGGTTTATTATTTGAACGCTTTTTAAATCCAGAACGTATTTCCTTGCCGGATGTGGATATAGACTTTTGTTTTGAGCGGCGGAGCATGGTAATTGATTATATAATTAACAAATACGGCGCTGACCAGGTGGCCCAAATTGTCACCTTTGGAACCATGATGGCGCGAGCAGCCATCAGAGACGTAGGCCGGGTAATGGATATACCTTATAGTGAGGTGGACCAGGTAGCCAAACTAATTCCGGCTGAATTCCACATTACCATTGAAAAAGCCCTTCGGGAATCTATTGAACTAAAGGAATTATACCAGCAGGATGAACGGGTAAAGCAACTAATCGATACGGCCATAATGTTGGAAGGTATGCCCAGACACGCTTCTACTCATGCGGCTGGAATTGTAATTACGCCAGAACCCCTGACAAATTATTTACCCCTTTATAAATCTACCGACGGACCTTTAACTACGCAGTTTACCAAGGACCAGGTAGAAGAACTGGGCCTCTTAAAAATAGATCTTTTGGGGCTCCGGACCTTAACGGTAATTGCGGATACTTTACGTTTAATTTGTGAGGGCGGTGGTCCCGCTATAAACATTGACCAGATTCCCTTGGATGATCCAAAAACCTTCGCTCTTTTAAGCCAAGGGGAAAGCATTGGGGTTTTTCAACTGGAAAGCAGCGGCATGAGAACCCTTTTAAAGGATTTGCGGCCGCAAAATTTTGAAGATTTAATAGCCCTGGTGGCCCTTTATCGTCCCGGACCTTTAGGCAGTGGAATGGTTGAAGATTTTATTAAACGAAAACACGGAGAAAAAAAGGTGGTTTACCTCCATCCCAAGCTGGAAACAATTTTAAAGGATACTTACGGGATAATTTTATACCAGGAACAGGTGATGCGGATTGCCAGTGAGCTGGCAGGGTTTACCTTAAGTGAAGCTGACCTTTTGCGCCGGGCCATGGGCAAGAAAAAACCAGAAATTATTGCCGGACTACGCGCCCAATTTGTTGGTGGGGCTGAAAAAAACGGTCTAAATAACTCTATTAGCGCTCAAATCTTTGACTTAATGGAGTATTTTGCCGGTTATGGCTTTAATAAATCCCATTCGGCAGCTTATGCCCTGGTGGCTTACCAAACTGCTTTTTTAAAAGCCAATCATGTGGCCGAATATATGGCGGCTTTACTTACCTCCGTTAAGGATAATACGGATAAAATTGCTGTTTATATTGAAGAATGCCGGCGCTTAAAAATAGAAGTTCTGCCTCCCGATATTAATGAAAGCCAAAAAGACTTTGCGCCGGCGCAAAATAAAATTCGTTTTGGCCTGGCAGCCATAAAAAACGTAGGTTTAACAGCAGCGGAAGCAATTATAAAGTCCCGGCAAAAAGATGGTCCTTTTCAATCTTACGCTGATTTTTGCCGCCGTTTGGATACTAGAATAATAAATAAGCGTGTTTTGGAGAGTTTAATTAAATGTGGCGCTTTTGATTCTTTAGGGAACCGGCGGGCTCAACTAATGGCAGCCGTAGACATAGGATTGGGCCTGGCGCAAGCAGCCCAGCGAGAACGTGACCATGGCCAGCTATCTCTTTTAGACTTACTGGATGGCGGCGCTCAAAAAAACCTGCTTGAACTGCCCGACCTGGCTGAATACCCCAAACAAGAATTATTGACGATGGAAAAGGAATCCTTGGGTTTGTACATCAGCGGACACCCACTGACCGAATACCGGCACTCGTTGGCCGAATACACCACTGCCTGCCTGGCTGAAGTACGGGAAATAAAAGATGAGGATAGTGTCTTATCTGTTGGAGGCATGTTAACTTCACTTAAAAAAGTTAATACGCGTCGTAACGAAACAATGGCCTTTGGGACCTTGGAAGATCTAACGGGCAGTCTGGAGGTAGTTTTTTTCCCCCGGGTATATCAAAAGTATGTCTCTTTTTTAAAAACTGAAGCGGTTGTTTTAGTAAAAGGACGGGTAAATACTGGAAGCGAAGATAATAAAATAATCTGTGAAGAGTTATCTTTGCTACCCAAAAAAGCTAGCGCCAGTCTTTACTTAAAACTGGTAAAAGAAAAGTTGTCCTCCCATTTAATTGCCCAAACTCAAGGCATTCTACGCAGTTTTCCAGGAAAATCCCCCGTATATTTATTTTTTCCCGAAGAAAGGAAAATGGTTCTTACGGGACAAGATTATTGGGTAAATTTATCAGGGCCAGTTATAATAGAATTAAAAAATTTATTAGGGAGCGCAAACGTAAAAATTAAAAATGAAGAAACTTAAAGTAAGGGGTGATAGCGTGAAAAATAACTCGGGATG
>DHGP01000041.1 GCA_002402825.1 Firmicutes bacterium UBA4795 | reverse complement strand
TTGCCTGCATGATATTTAAGTCATAATCAGGAGAAATTTTAAATAAAGTCAACACCTGGTCCAGCATTTCGCGGTGCTGTGCGCTAACGGCTACCTTGCAGTCAAGCAAATCAGGGTATTTTTTTAATTCTTTAACTACCGGAGCCATTTTTATTGCTTCGGGACGGGTACCAAAAACAACCAGCACTTTAAGCATAAATAAGCTCCCCGCTATAATCCACAATCCACCTTTACCATTATCGAACCTCGAACCTCGAACATCGAACATCGAAAATGCCGGTAGAACCAAACCCTCCGGTGCCACGTTCCGATTCAGATACTTCATCTACCTCTTGAAAACAAGCTGAAACTACAGGTGTTACCACTAACTGGGCAATTTTTTGCCCTTTTTTTGCCCGATAAGTATCCTGGCCTAAGTTTATTAAAATAACTTTAATCTCGCCACGGTATCCCGCGTCTATAGTGCCGGGGGTGTTTAGAACCGTTAAGCCGTGAGATAGGGCTAACCCACTTTTTGGCCGCACCTGCAGTTCAAAACCAGGCGGCACTTCAGCACAAAGGCCGGTGGGAATTATCTTTCTTTCCAAAGGCGGCAAAATAAACTCTTCTAAGGCGTATAAATCGGCTCCTGAATCACCAGGGTGTTCGTATTTAGGAAACCGGGCGTCAGGGTGAATACGTTTAATTTTTACCTGACAGGAGATATTTTTAAAACCCATATATTTTTTCCTTTTCAATTTAAACTATTTACTGTCTATAAAGTAAAGTTTAATTATTTAAAGTCAGCGGACTTTTTTACCGTCATGGTTGCCTGATCAATTGTAAGATCAGCAAAAACAGCCGGGGTATGCTGTTTTAAAAGCCTTAAAATTTCCAAGACTACATACCTAATTTCCCATTGAGCAAACGGGTTACCCCTTAACTCAATAATGTGCCGCCATTCCCTTAAGTTTGCCGTAACTACAAGCTGACTCTCCGTGGCTGAGGGGAGGACAAATCTGGCGTCTTCATTTTTTATTCCCAGCTTTTGCAAGTCCAGGTATGCTTTTTTTGCTTCATTCATAAGGTTTACAAATATAGCGTGAGCCTCTGGATTTTTTTTTACCGGTTCAGGTTCAACATAAGCAAAGTTGGCCTCATTAACAAATCTTTGTGATTGTTGGGTAAAGGAACATAAACGGTGTCTTACGAATTGGTGGGTAAAGGCACGCGAAACCCCGCTAATCCTAAAGGTAGCGTAAGCGTGTTCAAATACGGAATGATGTCCTTTTAAAAGAAGCATTTTGATAAATTTTTTTTCTGTATTTTCCGCTTGCCTGTCATGCGACAGATAAGCCGTCCGCCCCGCCGTTTCAATTAATTTTTCGGCTTGGGGGGTGACAAATAACAACTCAACCTTCACTTAGCTCCCCCCAAAAATCTACTTGTATACCGTGCTGAAGCAAAAAATTTATTCCTTCCTCTGTTCCTTTATGGTCTCGTCTTATTACCACCCGGTTTAGGGCGCAGCTTACCATAAGCTTGGCACAGGTAACACAAATATCTGCATTTACGTAAAGGGTCCCTCCCTGTACCGCCAGACCTCTTTTAGCGCAAACACATAAGGCGTTTTGTTCGGCGTGCACGCACGGTTTATAGTCCTCCCGCCCGGCCAAATCCTTCCGGCACACGCCAATATCACAGCAATGTTCTTCCCCGCTGACCACGCCGTTATATCCATGAGCAATGATCCGTCTGTCCACCACAATTACCGCCCCTACTTTTTTGCGTAAGCACGTGGAACGACGGGCAATAATATCTACTACTTCCATATAGGTTTCGTCAAAAGTAGGACGTTTCACGACCATCATAAATAATTCCTTAATCAAGTCATTTCACATTCTCTAATAAAATACTACGGTCTCTAATAAAGGGGGTATTGCCTGCACAACTCTTCAACCATATGTTTGGCCTGGGTCAACTGACAAGGATCATTTCTATGATGTAAAGCCAGGTGAATAATTTCGGCTAATACTTCCATATCTTGCTCCACCATGCCGCGAGTGGTAACCGCAGGAGTCCCAATTCTTATACCGCTAGCTTTAGCTGGCGGAAGGGGATCAAAGGGAACGGCGTTTTTGTTTACAGTTGCCCCTACCTGATCTAAAACATCTTCGGCTTCTTTGCCGGTCATATTTTTGCTTCGTAAATCCACCAAAATCAGGTGTGTATCCGTTCCGCCGCCAACCAAATTATAGCCCTTTTTTTGCAAAGCATTGGCCAGGGCCCGGGCATTTTTAACCACCTGCTGCTGGTAAGCTCTAAATTCAGGTTGCAGAGCTTCTTTTAAGGCTACCGCCTTGGCTGCAATGACGTGCATTAAAGGCCCTCCCTGGACTCCGGGAAAAACGGCCCGGTTAATTTGATTCTCGTACTTTTCCGGACATAAAATCATGCCCCCGCGTGGCCCGCGAAGGGTTTTATGAGTGGTAGTGGTAACCACATCGGCATAGGGAATTGGACTCATATGTTCTCCGGTAGCCACCAGCCCGGCAATATGAGCCATATCTACCATTAAATACGCTCTCGCGGCCGCGGCAATTTCTTTGAATTTAGCGAAGTCAAGAGCCCGGGGGTAGGCGCTGGCTCCGGCCACAATCATTTGCGGGTGGTGTGTCATAGCTAAATCAAACAACTTATCGTAATTAATCTGACCCGTTTCTTCTTCTACCCCGTAAAAAACAACCTGAAAATATTTTCCGGAAATGTTTAAGGGGCTACCATGGGTAAGATGGCCTCCGTGGGCTAAATTCATCCCCATAATAGTGTCGCCGGGTTTTAAAAAGGCAAAGTAAGCAGTCATGTTGGCCTGCGCTCCCGAATGGGGCTGCACATTAACACTTTCCGCCCGAAAAAGCTCTTTAGCCCGCTGAATGGCAAGATTTTCCGCAATATCTACAAACTGACAACCTCCATAATAACGCCGGCCAGGATAACCTTCAGCGTACTTATTGGTTAAAACGGAGCCTTGGGCTTCCATCACCGCCCGGCTAGCAGCGTTTTCCGAAGCAATTAATTCCAAAGTGTTTTGTTGGCGCACCAACTCTAAATTTATGGCCTGGGCAATTTCTGGGTCCACTTCAGCCAAGGGTCTGTTAAGCATATTGCGCATAATTAATCTTTTTTTATTCCTTTCCGTATTTTTGTTCAATGACGGTAATCTTGGCTACCCGGCGGGCGTGACGGCCTCCCTGAAATTCAGCCTTAAGCCAGGTACGGACTATTTCTATGGCCAGGCCATTCCCAATCACCCTTTGACCCAGCGTTAAGATATTGGCGTCGTTATGTTCGGCCGCCATCCGGGCGGAAAAACAATCGTGGCATAAGGCTGCTCTCACGCCAGGAATTTTATTGGCGGCAACAACCATTCCAATGCCTGTACCGCAACATAAAATACCTCGTTCAAAATCACCTCGGTGGATTGATTCTGCCACCACTAAAGCATAATCGGGATAATCAACAGCTTCTTCCGAAAAAGAACCAAAGTCATGGAAAGCAATACCTTCTTGCTCTAAAAAAACCATAATTTCTTTTTTTAAACGAAACCCGCCATGATCACTAGCTAAAGCAATGCGCATAGTTTTCACCTTATGCTCCTCTCTTGCTTCAAAGGAAGACAAAAGATGACTTTCTTTCCTTGAATATTTTCTACAAGAATTAGAATATTCCTCTATTAATTTTAATATAAAATTTAAATGTTTATTTTACCGCTTTTTAAGGGCTTGTTCAATCAGATCTTTTAATACCGCCGCGCACTTACGGTAAACATTTATGGAATAACCCAGCGGATCAATAATATCTTCATCTTCATCCTTGCTTTTTGCGTACGCCGCTAAAGGAAAAGTTTTTTTTGCTGCCTCAGGAACCATTTTGCGTACCTGGACCTGGTGCGTTCTGGTCATGGTTAAAATTAAATCGGCCTGTTTTACCATTTCCGGTGTTAGGAGCTTAGCCCGGTGTTTACTTAAATCCAACCCCATTTCCTGCATAACCGCAACCGCTTCTTTGGAAGCAGGCGTACCTGCCCAGGCGGCCAGGCCGGCGGAAGAAATTTCAATTTCTTTTTCCCGCCCTTGACTTTCTAACACCTGCCTGGCAATTACTTCAGCCATACTGCTGCGGCAGGTATTACCGGTACAAACAAAAAGAATTTTTTGGACCACTTATTTCACCTCAAAAAAATAACTTTACCCCTACTCCAATTAAAACAAGACCGCCGCACATTTGAGCCCGGCGACCTGCCAGGCGGCTTAAATAACGTCCACCGATAAGGCCGCTTAAGGTCATTAAACCTGCTACCAGCCCAATTACTATTACCGTCCAAAACAAACTTATTTTTTGGGTTCCCAACGAAAAACCAACGCTAAGAGCATCCATACTTACGCTAAGCCCTAACAAAAAATACCCCCAGTTGCTGTTTAACAGCCTGGTAGAAATTTCTCTGGTAGTTTTTTGCCGGGTTACCCAAATTAAACGGACCCCAAGATAAATTAAAATCAAAGCCCCGACAAGGCTGGCCAGCCGGCCTAAATAGTTACCCATTATTTCTCCTATTTGCCAGCCCGCAAGCGGCATGGCTATATGGAAAAATAAAATAATTAAACTTAGGGTTATTGTTTGCCGAAAATTAACGCCAGCTAAGCCCAGACCCAGGCATAAAGAAAAAGCATCGGTACCCAAAGCCAGGGCAAGTAAGATTAAAAGAATTAAGTCCAACAGTTGTCTCCCAGTCTGATAATATTATTTCCCGCCGCCCGGCGCAAACGATTCATTACGGCTAAGCCTACGCCAACTGGGGGCATCCCTTCCGCTAAAATGAGATCTACCCCTAATTCATCAAAGCATCTTAGGATACGATACAGGTTTGCCGCTACGCCGGCCGGTTCACACCGATTACCGACTACCAACGCTTCTCCTTGTTGGTAGTGCTTGGCCGTTTCCTTATAGGTAAAAATGCCTACCCGTAAACCGGCTTTTTGGTAACGACTAGCCAGTTCATTAATATATTTGATCACTTGTGGGACATTTCCTTCAATAAGATATAAAGGGGCCCGGGGGGCATAGTGCCGGTACTTCATCCCTGGTGAGCGCGGCCGCCATTTTTCAAAGGTAGTATCTGTTTTAAAGTAGGGTAGGCTTCTGGTAGGCCGGGCTTTCAGCCTGGTCTGCTCGAAGTAGGGCAGGCTTCCAGCCTGCTCGAAGCTGGTTATTATTCCTTTAGCCGCCGGGTCTAAACATACTTTTCCTGCTACGGCTTCAATTTCAGCCGGTGTTATTTTTCCTGGACGCAATATTACCGGGGTTGCCCCGGTCAAGTCCACCACCGTTGACTCCACCCCTATTTCGGTTGGCCCACCGTCTATGATGGCGTCAATTTTCCCGTTTAAATCGGCCCAAACATGTTTGGCGGTGGTAGGACTGGGGCAACCCGAAAGATTCGCGCTGGGAGCGGCAATAGGAACGGCAGCAGCCTTAATCAGAGTTAAAGCCACCGGATGAGACGGTAAGCGAACGGCTATGGTATTCAATCCCGCCGAAACCTCTGCGGGTACTGTTTTCAGACGTGGTAAAATTAACGTAAGTGGTCCGGGCCAAAAAACTTCCGCCAAACAAAGAGCAAGAGGAGAAACAAGAACAGACAACTGATAAATATCGGCCGGGGCAGCAATATGAACAATAAGCGGGTTATCCAAAGGACGGCCCTTAGCGTTAAAAATTTTCACAATTGCCTTCCGATCAAATACATTTGCTCCTAAGCCATAAACAGTTTCGGTAGGAAAAGCCACTAAACCGCCCTGACGGATTATTTCCGCTGCCTGCCTAATAACCTCTTCTGCAGGTTCCTGGGCGTTTACCTTCCAGTAAAAAGTTTTTAGCGGTAAAGCAAGATCTTCCATATAAGTTAGTTACCCTTCAAAGCTTAGCCATCTGCAAATTTTAAGCTATTATCTGCCACTTAACCTATGGCAAATGGTAGAATAGATTGTTAACGGGTGGTTGAATGGCAAATTTAATAAGTTTGTATATTTAATTATAGCTTAAAAACTAATAAAAAATAATTTTTATTTTGAAAAAATTTGCCCCAGGCTATTTTGCAAATCAATTTTAATCCAATTTCAATAAAACATACTCCTGATTAATATGCTATAATAAAATATTACAATCTTAATCTTAGAAAGTTTGGACAAGTATGAAAAAAAACGAAGAAAAAAAAGAAAAAAAAATAAATACGAAATCAGATGTTCTTAATAATAATCCAAATAAAAATTTAAAACTAAAAGCAAATCTGATTAATTTCTTAGTATATTTTGCCATTGAAGCTTCCATTCTTTTTATTCCCTTACTGGCAGCTGAGTTGGGGGCCTCAAATTTTTTGGTTGGAGTAAATGGGGCGGCTTACGGGGTAGCCTTTTTAATTTCCTCCCTTATTTTTGGCCGAAAATCAGATACTCGGGGCCGGGTTTTTTATATTCAATTAGGGTTAGGTATTAGCTGCGTGGCTTATTTAACCCAACTTCTTGCCTTTAACCTTGCCATTTTAATCGTGGTAAGGGCATTTGTCGGGTTTTCCCTGGGCATTTCAACGGCCGCGTTAATTGCCTATATTTTTGAATCGCAAGGGAATATGGGTAAGTTTAGTTCTAATGGTTCATTAGGTTGGATTGCCGGCGCACTCACGGGCGCAATATTAAAAGAATACCACTATTTGTTCCTCATTAGTGCAGCCTTATCATTGCTTGCCTTTGTGGTCTCCCTGGGTTTAAAAGAAACGCCGGGCACAAAATGCCGCCTAGTTCCTAATTTGTGGAGTGTAACCCAAAAAAATTTCCGGGTTTACCTGGCTGTTTTTCTCCGTCACCTGGGGGCAGCTTCCGTTTGGGTTATTCTGCCTTTATTTTTGGTCTCCTTAGGAGCCGACAAAACATGGATTGGTATTCTCTGGAGTATTAATTTTGGCGTACAATTTATTACCATGCGTTACGTAGATAGGTTTCCAGCCTCAACTATATTTATCTGGGGTCAGGTATTATCCGTGCTGGTTTTTTTGGGCTATGGTTTTTCAGCTTACTTTTTTCATGGGCTTACCCAGTTGGTTATTGTGCAGGCTATTTTAGGATTTTCCTGGTCGTTTCTTTACGTGGGAGCACTTCTTTTGGTACTTAAAAAGGGGGAGGAAAAAGGAACCGCCAGCGGGCTTTTTAACGCTACTCTAAACCTTTGTAATGCCGTAGGCCCCTTCCTTGGAGGGGCCATAGCCCAGGTATGGTACTTTCAAGGGGCAATGTTTTTTGCGGCCGGCACAGGTTTCATTGGACTTTTGACCAACCTATGGCCGCAAACAGCAGCCCAGGAAGAAAAGAGGCCTTCAAAAGTACCTAAAGTAATGATTAATTTTAAGGGGTAAAGATGATTAATGGAAATTATGGTTATTTTTTTAACCGCCTTTGTGGTTGGTTTTTCGGGGGCTATTACGCCCGGTCCTCTTTTGGCTGTTACAATTGGGGAAACAATTAAGAAGGGCTTCATAGCCGGTCCCTTAATTGTCCTAGGACACGGTATTTTAGAACTTATTTTAGTAACCGCTTTAGTTTTGGGTTTAGCTTCGTTTTTAACCATCCCAGTTACCATCCTGATAGTGGCGTTTGGAGGAGGCCTTTTTTTACTGTACCTTGGTTTTTCCCAGGTACGCAGTTCCTGGTCGAATCGATTAAGTTTAAACTTTGAAAAATCAAATACACTTAATGAACTTAGAAGAAAAATTTTTCCTGACCCCCAAACTACCAAAATATATCCGGTATGGGCTGGAATTCTAGTTAGTTTATCTAACCCATATTGGAGCGTATGGTGGATTACAATTGGTTTAAGCTACATAGCTATAGCTTTAAAACAAGGATTTTTAGGTCTAGTCAGTTTTTTTAGCGGTCATATTCTTTCTGACTTTACCTGGTATTGTTTAATTGCTGGTGTAGTAATCAAAGGGCAAAAATTTTTTCCACCCCGGGTTTACCGAGGAACAATGTTAATTTGTGGTTTATTTCTTATTGGCTTGGGGGTTTATTTCATAGTAGGGCAGGCTTCCAGCCTGTTCGAAACTTATTTTATTTTTAATTTAAAAAAATAACTTTTAAGGCTGATAAATGGAGTTATTAAAAGAATGGCTCCAAAATATTGAGATAGGAGTGATTTATTTGCTTCAACTGGTTGACGTGGGAAAACAAGCTATTGAAGCTTACCTCAACATTGTGGGTCAGGAAGCGGTCGCGGAACTTAAGGACCTGGCTAGGCCCCTTGCGGGCTTGCGTCTGGCCCACATTAACGCTACCCCTTATGGAGGAGGAGTTTCGGAACTTTTGCGTTCCATAGTGCCGCTAGAACAAAACTTAGGTATTAGAGCCGAATGGCGGGTTATTTCTGGCGACGAGAAATTTTTTAACGTTACTAAACGTTTTCATAACGCTCTTCAAGGGCAGGTACGCCCTTTTACCAAGGAAGAAGAGGAAACATACCTGGTCTATAATATTCGTAACGCCAGACTTTTAGAGGATGAATATGACGTCATTATTATTCATGACCCCCAACCCGCCGCTTTGCGGGCTTTTTCTAAAACCTTCTTTCCCCATAAAAACATGAATACAAAATGGATTTGGCGCTGCCATATTGACACCTCCCAACCGTGCCCAGACTACTGGCGTTTTTTAGAGGACTATATTGCCGATTATGACGCGGTTATTTTTACCATGGCAGATTTTGTCCCACTGGACTTTAAGCACCAAAATATTATCTTTATTCCCCCGGCTATTGACCCGCTAAGTCCTAAAAACTTGCCCCTTTCCGATGACCTGGCCCAAAATATTCTTGACTGGATAGGGATCTACCCTGAGGAGCCTTTTATCACGCAGGTCTCGCGTTTTGACCCCTGGAAGGACCCTTTTGGGGTTATTGAGGTTTACCGCCTGGTACAAAAGGAATTTCCGCACATTCATTTGGCTATGGTTGGTTCCATGGCCCTTGATGATCCTGAAGGATGGGAAATTTACGAAAAAATAATGGCTGAAGACTTAAAAGACCCTCACATACATGTATTTACTAATCTTATCGGGGTAAGCAATATAGAGGTAAATGCCTTTCAACATTTAGCCCAGGTAGTCATTCAAAAGTCTATTCGGGAGGGATTTGGACTGGTGATTTCTGAATCACTTTGGAAAGGAACGCCGGTGGTTGCCGGAAAAACAGGAGGTATCCCCATGCAACTGCAAGACGGCGGGGGTTTTTTAGTCACCAGCATCCAGGAGTGTGCTGAGCGGGTTATCTATTTACTTTCCAATCCCGAAGTAGCAAAATTTATAGGCCAACAAGGCAAAGAAGGGGTAAGAAAAAACTTTTTAATTACCCGCCTGCTGCGTGACGAACTACGCTGTCTTTTGTCTTTGACCAGTTAAGGCAGGAGGAAAATTCCGAGGTAAAGATTAAGGATGTTTCACCACATTTATGTTATAACCCCCACCCCTACGTTCGTCAAGTCCATTATTTGGAATATTTTAGGAAATATTTTACAAAGTTTTTGTTTTTCTTGTTCAAAAACATAAGGTTATGCTAAAATAGGTACAAATTGAGAAGTGAGAAGGAAGTATGAAAAAGGGCAAGACAGGAGGAAATTTAAATGGTAAAAAGGGCCTTAGTAAGTGTCTCTAATAAAGCCGGCCTGGTAGATTTTTGTCGAGAATTGGTTAAATTAAAGGTTGAAATTGTATCTACCGGAGGGACAGCTAAATCACTTCAAGAAGCAAATATTCCTGTAACGTTGGTTAGTGAGGTAACTGGTTTCCCGGAAATTTTAGACGGGAGGGTAAAAACTTTACACCCTAAAATACACGCCGGCATTTTGGCTCGCCGCCTTCCGGAACATTTAACCCAGCTAGCTGCCCATGACATTGAACCGTTTGATTTGGTAGCGGTAAATCTTTATCCTTTTCGGGAAACTATCGCGCAAGTTGACGTTTCATTAGCTGAAGCTATAGAGAATATTGATATAGGTGGACCTGCTTTGGTAAGAGCCGCCGCAAAAAATTACCCTCACGTGTTGGTTATCGTTAACCCGACGAATTACAAGACAGTTATAGATGCCCTTAAAGCAGGTGAAATAACGGACGATTTGAGGCTGTCGTTAGCCTTTGATGCTTTTGCGCACGTGGCGGCTTACGATTGTTTAATTGCCGAATACTTGCAAAAGCAAATTCTAGCTTCAGCATTGTTTCCGCCCACTATATGTCTTACGGGGGAATTAGTTCAAGGTCTGCGTTACGGCGAAAATCCCCACCAGAAAGCAGCCTTTTACCGGGAGCCGGTAGCTGACGGGCCTTGTGTGGCTAACGCCGTTCAAATTGCCGGCAAGGAATTATCATACAATAATATTGCTGATTTAGACGCCGCCTTAAAACTGGTGCAGGAATTTGCCGACCCCACGGTAGTGATTGTGAAACATAATAATCCTTGTGGGGTGGCCGTTACTCGAAGTTCGAAGTTAGAAGTTCGCACCTCGAACCTCGAACCTCGAACTTCGAACCTCGAGAAGGTTTACCGGAAGGCTTTTGAAGGCGATCCGGTTTCTGCTTTTGGGGGAATTGTGGCCTGCAATTATCCCGTTGACGAGCCTTGTGCTAAGGCTATGGCGGAAGTTTTTTTAGAGGCTATTGTTGCTCCGGAGTTTACGCCGCAAGCTAAGGAAATTTTAATGAAAAAGGGTAATTTACGTCTTTTACAAATAGACCCCTCTTCGAAATTCGAAATTCGAAATTCGAAATTCGAAATTAAAGGAATTGGTCGTAGACCAATTCCAACAGGTATCGAACCTCGAACCTCGAACCTCGAATTTCGAAAAGTAGGGGGGGGGCTGCTGGTTCAGGAAGCAGATGAGGAGACGGTAAATTTAAATGAGCTTAAGGTGGTAACCCAAAAGCAGCCTACGCCGGAACAACTGGCCGAACTTGTTTTTGCTTTTACGATTGTAAAGCACGTTAAGTCTAACGCCATTGTAGTAACTAAAGAACACCAGTTAATTGGGGTGGGAGCCGGTCAGATGAACCGGGTGGGTTCGGCCCGGATAGCTTTGGCTCAAGCTGGAGAGAAAGCCCGGGGAGCAGTACTGGCTTCTGATGCCTTTTTTCCTTTCCGGGATACGGTGGATGAGGCTGCCGGGGCAGGTATTGCGGCTATTATTCAACCTGGCGGTTCAATCCGGGATAAAGAATCTATTGAGGCTTGTAACCAGTACGGTATAGCGATGGTATTTACCGGAAAAAGACACTTTAAGCATTAGGGGAGAAGATATTAAATGTAGATTGATTTGGCTGACGCAGCGTAAATATGCTTTTATTTTTGAACTTTTTCGACAACCTCGTTTTTGGCGGCGGTCATTGTTTTTGCCCTGGGAAGCATTGTTTATGTGGTGGCCACTCCTAAGGTGGGCGAAAGGTTTACCGAGTTTTACCTTTATTCTTGATGAGGTAAGCCTTATCATCGATGTCGACCTTTGAAAAGTTCAAACTGTTCGAGGCTTCCCGTATCTGCTCACACCAGGGATGTTCACCGGCCCTCTTGAGCTTGAGTTCCAGGGTGCGCTCAAGCAGGAAAGCCAAGAAATAGGTTACAAAATGGCCCTTGATCCTTATCTCCGTCCAGTAAAAGATCGGTTGTACTTCCAAGGTCGACTTCATGATTCGGAACGATTCTTCGATTTTCCAGAGGGTATGATAGGCGGAGAGCACCTCCAGAGGCGTGAGATCTTTCTCTCGGAACAATCCTTGATGTCCGCTGACTTCTGAAGTTTGGAGATCTCCGCCATTCCCACAAAAAAACCGGAGCTATATTCCTTGTTACGCATTGCTCAAGAAACTGGGGTTGAGAGTGATAAATTAAAGATTTAATGGGCGGATCCGGACTTTTTTATCAGTGATAACAGTAAAATGATTTTTTAATTTATAGTGGTATTTCTGAATAATGGCAAGTATTGTATTTCCCCGGCTTATTTCATCAACTCTTATTAAAATTACTCCGAGACATTTGAGCCTTTGCTTAACAATTAGATAACCAAAATTCTTTTCGTTTGTGATTATAATCAAATCTTCTTTGTCAGCTATTTCGATAATATTTAAAACACTTATTCCCCTTTCAAGTTCGCGAATCCAAAAAACGTGATTACCCTGTTCCCGGAGCAAATTAACAAGATGCCTTGAAATATTTTCATCAACCA
The DNA here is from genome assembly GCA_002402825.1 of Firmicutes bacterium UBA4795. Lineage (GTDB taxonomy): Bacteria > Bacillota > Desulfotomaculia > Desulfotomaculales > Nap2-2B > SCADC1-2-3. The sequence goes on along the minus strand of DHGP01000041.1, from coordinate 2,790 downwards.
AAAATTTTAATTTCATATTGCTTCGTAAACTTCTTTGTTGGCTATTGTTTTTTGAGCATAAAGTAAAGCAGCTTTTATATCTTCTTCTTGAATATCATATTCTTTTGCTATTTTATGGTAGCTGTACTCCTGGACAAGTTTTTCCAAGATAAGTTCAACAGAAATTCGTGTCCCTTTAATAACAGGCTTACCACAAAGTACGCCTGGATCAATCGTTATTCTTTCCAGAAGATTTTTATCTATTTTCGGCTCACCTCTTTTTGTTTTTCATCTTTTAATTTTATCTTGGATGGTAGGCCTGGTCAAGAAGATTGAAATCTTTCTTTTACTTTCTGGGGAGATAACCAATCTTCCCCTGTTATGCAGGATTGGCCAAAAATACAAGCCGGTAATTATTTCTACACTTTACCGGAAGAGGTCAACCTGCGGGCGTAGTAAAGTGTGTAACTTTTGGGGACATAAAAACTTTAAAGAAAAAGAAGTCCAATACATCTACAAACATAATAATCATTTTCTGTTCGTTAACGATGTTCCTTGTGAGGAATGTGAACACTGCGGAGAGCAATATTTTAAAGCAAACGTGTTGAAAAAAATAGAGAAAAGCTTTATTGATATTTATTCAGCCAGAAAAACGCCAAAAAAAGAAATTAAGGTACCCCTGGAAAATTATCCGGAATTAGCTTTGACATATTCTTTCTTGGGCGGAGAGGAGTTTGAGACTATCTTCATACGGTATTCCCCAGAAACTTTATTTCTTCATCTAGCTCCTCTTTTGAGTACCTTATAACATCTATTTTGTTTTCTGATAATAATTCCATGAATTCGCTTTTATGTTTCCCGGCTAGTTCTGCTACCTTACCTAATGACAGGGCATTCTCTTCGTATCATTAAGTGATTTTAATTTAACCCATTTACTGATAGTTAAAAAGTCAGAATCTGTATCCATTAAAGGTTGGGAAAGTTTGTGAAATATAAACAGAGCACTAAGAATAAGAACAACGATAAGACCAAAATTCAGTCCTCCAGCAGAGCATCTTTACAGGCCACATTTCACTTTCGCTTCTGCCAATAGCCGTGGCGATATGTGCCTTACCCGAAAAGTCTAAAATTAACACAAAAAGATTTTGCTAAACAATTAAGGAAAAATAAAATATTTATTTTTCCTTTAGCTAGTTTATTGAGCGGGAACTGATTGGCCTTTATCCCTTGCTTCCCCTGATGAAAGGAAAGGAAGGGGAAGAAGCAGAGCGAGTTTTACAAGAAAGCATTACGGTAGTAAGTAAAATTAAGAATGAAGCCTTACGGCAGGACCTTTTAGCCGTGATGGGTATTTTAGCTGGGGGTAAGTATGCGGCGGAAGTGGTATATTCAATGATAAGGAGGGAAATGGTGATGCAATCACCCGTTTACCAGGAATGGGCTAAGGAAGAGCGCATAGAGGGAAGAATAGAGGAAGCCCGGGAAGCCATTTGCAAATTTATGGTGCGGCGCTTTGGGGCAGATCCTGACGAGATAACCCAAAAAATTGGGCAGATATCCAGCCTGGAGATCCTGGACAAACTAATGGAAGAATTATTTGCCGCCAACACTAAAGAAGAAGCCCAGAACATCGTTGGCAACAGCACTGCCCGGCTTTCTTAAGTAAATGACCCCTCTTTCCTTGATCTATTGCTTATCTATTTTTAGTTATCCAATTAAAACGCAGACTGCTGATAGCTTCAAATTAATCAACTGGTAATCATACCGGCCCAGCATGTGTTTGATAAAATTGCTTTCTATAAATCCAACCCCGCCGGTGACCAATAAACGCATTTGAATTTAATCTCCTTCTAATGATAAGGAAATACGTAGATTCAGACTTCAAGTTGAGCAGGTGTCTTTCGACCTTTTTCGGTTCGACTTCATCAGCTTTATCCTGGCAGATACAATTAAGGCACAGGCTTTCGGCTACAATCCCCGTTATGCTAAAAATTATCATACTAAAAATAATGACGGCTTTTATAATATTTAAGCAGGATATTTTGGATAGATGACGAATTTTTACCTATATTATCTCCGTCCGAAATCATCATCAAAGCGGATGATGTCGTTTTCATCCAGGTATTCGCCCAACTGCACTTCAATAACTTCTAATAAAATCTTGCCTGGGTTTTCCAGGCGGTGCTTTTTTCCGCTTTGCCCAAAGGTGCTCTCGCGGCTTAAGCACGAAGGTCTCCGCCTTCACCCGTGCGAGATTGAAGACGCCTAACTTATTACGCAGCCTGCTATCGTCACCATGACCCTTATTGAAGAGATTTACCAACTGCCTTTTGGATGATACCCTGTGCTTCTTCCAATGTATTGGTAGCAAACAACTCTTCCATTAGGCTATCAAGAAGTTCCAGGTTGGCCACCTGCTGGATTTTTTCTCTCACTTCGCCAGGGTCAGCGCTAAATCTTCTCTCCATGAATTTATAAATGGCTTCACGGGCCTTTTCAATCTTCCCTTCAATCTTCCCTTCTTTCTTCCCTTCAATCTTCCCTTTCTCGTGCCAACTGGTGGTAATTTGCATAATTAAATTAGCCTCCTTCTGGTCTATTTTACCCAGTGCCTGGTTCAACCGTTCTTCTTCTTGTTGGTTAAGTTGGTAGTGTCAATACTCTTGTGTAAAAACTTTTACCAAACAGCTTCCCTCTAAATAGACTTATGGAAAAACTAATCTAAAATGATAAAAAGTATTAAATTTAACCAAACCAACTTAAATTAAAACCTATGAATTAAAACTTATGAATTAAAACCCCATGGCAACC
>DHGP01000038.1 GCA_002402825.1 Firmicutes bacterium UBA4795 | reverse complement strand
TGCCATGATCGGGTCGATTAACAGTCCCAGGATGATGGCTTGTGCAGCCATGAACCAGATGCCATAACGAATCCCAGAGAGCGCCATCCACCCGAAGCCGAGAAACCATATCCAGTAGAGAATGTGAATCTTCGGTTTCAAAATGGCGGTCAACACCGGGGTCAACAGCAGCAACGCAAAGAAAATGTTTGCCTGCCAGCCTTCGTTTACCGGCGCCTGGAATTCCTTGCTGAACAGGCGGTTGGATTCGTTATTAATGACAGAAAACATATCCGTCCAGGCGCTGATTCCGTAGCGGTTTATGAGTGTGGTTAACAAGGACAGGGCAATGAAGATCAACAAACGTTTGCGGCTGCCTGAACCAAAAATCAGGGCGGGAATTGTAAGGAAGAACAGGACAATAAACGACCCGTGGAAATTGACCCATAACATCGAGATCACCGGCAATAGCCATAACCACTTGTTATCCCCTTTTTGCCACCGGATCAGGAGGAGTAAAGCCAGGCTAAAAAGAGGAAACGCAAATATCTGGGGACGATCCACAAAAAAGCTGGCGTTATACAATCCAATGAGCAGCAGAACGACCCCGGCGGTCAATGGACGGAGGTTTAACTCCTTCAGGCAATACCACAGCAAAATATAAAAGGAGGCGGTAAGCACGACAATTAGAATTGAAATTAGCGTCGCGCCGCCGGTTTTGAATAACGAGAAAAATATCAGCGAAGGCAACCAGTACGGATAATCGACCTGTTTGCCAAACTGGGTATAGGTCATGAATTCAGTTTCGGGGATAGCGCTCGTATTCACGATCTCTTCGCCTATCCGGACGTATGGGAAAAAATCATTCGGCGCCAACGGGAGCTCTGCTGCGACAGAAAGAAGGAACATCAGCACAAATGAAAGAACCAGGAACCATGAATGCGTGGCTCGGCTTGAGGGATGGGCTTGAGAAGTTTGAGTTTGTGGTGACGCTACCATTATCGATTCGGAATAGCTTGGTTTATTGATTCGGCATTAATTATATAATAGTAACCATCCTACCGGGATTATCCAGATTTACACACTGATAAAAATGATCGTCAGGAAACTTTATGTTGTAACGATGTTTTCACAATGAACGGGTAAATTAAAGGCATGAAAGACTTTTTGCAGCGTTTGACCCGAATGAATTGGAAATTAATCGCCGCCTTTGCCATCGCGATTTTCTATGCCGGATTATTTGTAATTGCAATCAGGGATAGTCAATTGCCCATACATTACGGCGGAGATTACCTCATGGTGTGCACGGGTGAGTTTGTTCGCAATACCTTAGGCAAAAAACCGATCCTTTCGGGAGTATGGTTGGCAGGGTTACTTCTTAAGCCACAATTACTTATCCTAGTCGTGCCGGTTTTACTGATTACGCGTTACTGGAAAGTCTTACTTGGTTTTATTATCTCTTCAGGGTTTATCCTGTCCTTTTCAGTCGCCCTGTCCGGTATCGATGGAACGATGGCGTTGTTCAAACTCTGGACCGGGTGGGGAGAAAGTAACGCCATAACTGCGCCAATGGCGATGATAAACTGGCGCATGCTTGCGACATTCATTAACGAACTGACTGGTTACTCTTTGGTCGGCTGGATTGTCGCCGCGCTGGGTATCACAGCAACAGTAAGCGCTGTTTACATGATTGTGAAGCACACGCCGCATAACGGCGGTCCCCAGTGGGTTTTAGGTATACTAGGCGTTTTCACCGCAACGATGCTGGTCACATGGCATTCACATCATCACATGGCGCTTGTTCTAATCCCGCTTCTTTTTTATGTAACTGCCAAAAATCTCCTGCCGGAGATAATTCTCTTTTTATGGGTTATCCTGCCTCCGCTGGTCTGGGTTATCGCGCTGATTGTCGGACAGGCAGGGATTGAGGTTAATCAGGTGGTTGCAGTATCAATTGCCGGTTTGTTTACAGGTATTATGATTCTTTTTTTTACATTAAAAGCAAGTTATTTCCAACAGCCAACTAGAAATGGGGGATTCGATCTTTAAAATTAAACTAGGATCAAAAAAACAAAAGGAGTAACTATCAAAAAGACTTTATCACTACGTCTTTTTGGTGAAATCTGATAATTACCGTCAGCCAATCAACTTTTTCGTGAAAATATTTAATGCGGAATTACTAAAAAAGAAAAATATGGGGCTCAAATATGAGAATATCTGTAAACGCAAGTGTGGAAAACAAAAAAAGTTTTTTTTCGTATGGATTTACATACTATTTCTCTGGAGTCTCAGTATTTTACTTTTTCTTCTAAACGACGAGATTCGTTACTTTGTTGACCCTGCTGATTTTTCGGCATACTTTGAAAGAGGTAAGTGGATTCTTGGTCCTAAAGCTCCTATAAGCGAGTATCCACAAATTCCAACATACTTATTTGGGTTCAATTATTTCCTGTCTAGTTTTTTTCCATCAACATTCCAATTTGGTGCATTTATATCAATCTTTTCATTGGAAATGGCAATTGCTTTATTTTTTTCTGTACAAATTCTATACAAATTACTAACACCAGAGAAAAAAGCCTTATGCTTATTATTGATTTTGCCGCCTACCGTTTACTTTACAATAAACCGGTTTGATATTCTTCCGGTATTATTCAGCTTAATAGCGGTGTATTATCTAAATCAAAAGAAATGGGGAAGGGCGTCAATTTTTTTAGCTATAGCAACATTAACAAAATGGTATCCAATCTTACTGTTTCCTGGTGCGATTATTTATTCATACACCGTTGAAAAAAGGTTTTTGGGGAGAGTTTTTATATTTTATTTTCTCACAATTGCGCTCATAATTTTACCAACTTTCATTATTGGGGGTATAGAAGCTTTTGCCTTTCCGTATCAATTCCACATAGCCCGTGGTATGGAGTATGTTTCCATCCCTTTATTAATCCATGACCTTCTTAAAAAAACAGATCTGGTAAACCTTAACCTAACGATGTACTTCGTTATATTTTTTTTACTTCAGGTAATTTCACCGGTATCAATCCTTTTGATTAAGTTAAAAAATATAGAAACCCTGTTCAATCATTTTGTGTTGGTTATTTCAATGTTCATACTATTTTCAAGGATTGACTCACCTCAATGGTTTTTATGGTTGATTCCATTCCTCATTCTAACAGCGAAAAACAAATTTGATGTTTGGTTGATTGCAATATTTAGTTTTAGTACTTATCTTTTTTTCCCAGTGGCTTTTGATGTATTTGGTCCGTCTAGCGCTCAATTCAAATGGGCAGGAATAAGTTGGTACATACTACTATCGGTGTTTGTTCTTCGCTCTATCAAAAGACTCCAATTTCGAGGTTTCCAAAAAATATTAATCAAGGGCAACATTTGATATATGTATTAATAGCAAATTACTCCAATCTAGATTCCAGTTTAGGTTTTCACCCTGGCTGCGGGCGATTCCATCAGCCTGCACTCCACGCTGGAAGGGGAAGAGCTCATAATTCCGCTCTCCGGGAGCGGTCAACTCACCGGTCCACAGATGGAACCTTTAGCTGTAGAAGCGGGCAGCGTGCTATATAACCCTCCGCGAACCTGGCACAGGGTGAGCAACACGCGCAACAAACCACTGGTTTATTTGTATGTTTGCGCGCTGCCGCCGGATGAAGCCAACAGGGTTGAATCATCCAATGTGTAATT
>DHGP01000035.1:2312-4988 GCA_002402825.1 Firmicutes bacterium UBA4795 | reverse complement strand
TGGTATTGGTTCAACAGGGTATGTTGCGGTTAAGGCGGGGCGCAGACACATTGGGATCGAATTGAAACGCAGTTATTGGGAACAGGCGGTAGGAAACCTGCAGCGGGCGGAAGCGGAAATGGGTATCAGGCAGCTTGCGTTGTTTGAGAGTGAGGTTGTAGATGGATAAGATGTATCTCCAAGGACGAGTTGTCGCCACAAGCACAGACGAGGCAATAGAGGCGATTTACGAGAAGTTGGAGCGGCAGGGGTACGAGGTGGAGAGAGTGGCGGCATACCCCTGCCTGGTACAGCCATATCCATGGGGGGTATGGGTGGAGTATATGGCGAGGGTTAAATCAATCATGGAGGTGAAATCGTGAGCACAAAAATAGAATGGTGCGATCAAACGTGGAACCCGGTTCCTAATTACCAAGAATACTATGCGTCAAAAGATGGTCAAATTATGTCTATGAAATACAAGCATCCAAAGATTTTAAAACAAATAACGTCTAAAGATGGTCATAAATATGTGTTCTTTTATAAAAATGGTCTCATGAAAAAATGCTGGGTTCATCATGCAGTATTATTTGCGTTTGGATATATTCCGAAAACAAAACAAGAATGTCGCCACTTAGACGGCAATCCCCAGAATAACAATCTTTTGAACCTTAAATGGGGAACAAGGCTTGAAAATGTTAAAGACAAAATAAAACATCAGACACAGCCATGTGGAGAAAAAGCGATAACTCATAAATTAAGCGAGGAACAGGTTTTAGAGATACGAAAAAATTATGGAAAGCATACATTAAGATTTATGGCTAACCTTTATGGAGTGTCTCATACATGCATCAGAAGGGCGGCATTAGGCATAAAATGGGCACATTTAGAGAGGGTGAATTAGTTATGGGAAAAAGCAAAATCGAATGGTGCGACTGCGTGTGGAATGTTGTTACCGGCTGCACTTCCGTGAGCGAGGGATGCCGTAACTGCTATGCGAAGCGCATGAGTAAAAGGTTGGTTGGAAGGTGTGGATACCCGGCAGATGAGCCTTTCAGAGTCACCTTGCACCCGGAAAGGTTGGATGAACCGCTTCGATGGCGGAAGCCCCGGCGTGTGTTTGTGTGCAGCATGGGGGATCTGTTTCATGAGGATGTGACTTTTGATTATATAAATAAAGTTTTTGGGGTTATGGCATTATCTCCACATCATATTTTTATTATTTTAACTAAACGACCAAAACGTATGATGAATTATGTACAAGAATTAGACGGTGATAAAAGTAAATATACAGGTTTACCCCTCTTTATATGTGAAGAAGTATTTTGGCCTGGAAATTTAATTTATAAGACAAAACATTATCCAATGAGTGGATTTAAATTTAATCGTTATCGCGGAGAAGGTGATGATATATATTGGGATGGCCCAGGACTGCCGTTCTCATGGCCACTTCGCAATGTTTGGCTGGGCGTCACAACAGAAAACCAACAAGCCGCCGATGAGCGGATACCGATTCTGCTGCGAATTCCGGCGGTGGTAAGGTTTGTGAGTGTGGAGCCACTACTTGACATTGTGGACTTAAGCAAGTGGCTAAAAGAAGACAGCCTTAATCTTATAAATTGGGTTATTTGCGGTTGCGAATCTGGACCGAACCGCCGGCAAACAGAGATTGAGTGGATTCGTATCCTCCGGGATCAATGTGTGTCTGCTGGATTAGCTTTCTTCCTGAAACAGATGGAGAGCGGCGGCAAGTTGGTGAAGATGCCGGAGTTGGACGGCCGAATGTGGGCGCAGGCGCCGGAGTAGAAGCAGCGTTGATCGAAATAAGTGAGGCTTAAGGAGTAAAATAAATGGCAAGACCTCAAAAAGAAGGATTAGATTATTTTCCTCATGATTGTGATGCATTTAACGATGAAAAAATAGAAGCATTAGTCATGCTACATGGTCCAATTGGATACATGTTTTATTTTGTCATGCTTGAAAGAATCTACAGAACAAAGGATTTCGAGCTAAAAATTTCTGACGCAGAAACTAAGCAGATATTCGCCAGAAAACTTTCAATAACTACCCAGGAATTCGACAGTATACTTTTTTCATCATTAAAGTGGGGTTGTTTTGATGAAGACGCATACAAAAAAAGAGGTGTTTTAACCAGTAATGGCATTAAAAAAAGAGCCAATGTAGTGGTTAAAAAACGGAATAAAATGCGGTCTGAGTATGGCTTAAGAATTTCTGACGCAGAAACTAAGCAGAAACTCACCAGAAACTCATCAGAAAAGGGGGAAAGAAAAGAAAAGAAAAGTAAAGTAAATAATATATATAACCCCCCTTATAGTTCCCCCCTTAAAAAAAATAACGAGCACTCACAGGACGATCAATGCTCAAACGAGCACTCAATACCTGTTGACCAATGCTCAAAAATACAAGGGGGGAAGATTAAATACGCTGAGTTTGTTAGCATGACCAACGATGAGTATTCATCACTCGTTGCAAAACTTGGCGATGAAAACAAGGTTAAGCGATGCATAGAAATTCTAGACAACTATAAAGGGGCCAACGGGAAGAAATACAAGTCTGATTACCGGGCTATCCTCAATTGGGTAATAACCCGGTTGCATGATGAAGAAAGCAAAAACAGTAACAACCCAGAAAACCAAGAAAGAAGGGAGATGATCAAATCGCTATACCTTAGCTAAA
>DHGP01000035.1:0-2307 GCA_002402825.1 Firmicutes bacterium UBA4795 | reverse complement strand
CAGTGGCATGGATGGTTCGTGGTTAAGATTCACCAGTCGCTTGGCAGCTACCCCGGTATTGCTGATTTATACGCAGTCAAAGGCGGACGTTCGATTTGGGTTGAGGTGAAAACCCCTGCCGGCCGGCAAAGCGAGGTGCAACGGGAGTTTCAAAGGCAAGTTGAGGAGCACGGGGGTGTTTACGTGCTGGCGCGGGGTATTAAAGATCTATTGGAAAAAGAATACGGCAATATAGGTTGATGAATACTTAAACCGGATCGTAGAAAAAGAGTTCACCAGATCACTTTGCTATAATTGAAAAGGAGGTTGAAGCCGATGGTAATGCCAAGAAAAAAACTACCTGAGAACTTCGTGGGAGTAGTATCTAGAAGTGATCTAAGCTTATCAAAAAAAGCAAAAATCTTAAAAATGGCAAGGGATACAGTGGGTAGACTAGCTGAAGTGAACAATATCCCAATAAACCAAAAGGATGGAAGCATCTACAAGCGTAAAAAAATAGATCGTAGAACCTCCACTTCCCTGTGCTGGACATGTTCCTTGGCTGTCCCCTGGGGTGCCTGCTGCTGGCCGGAGAAAGAAGTACCGGGAGCGGTGATAAAATATACAGAAGTAAAGGATGAGTACAAAACTATGCAATTGGGCACTGTTATTTTCTGTCCGAATTATATAAACACAGATTCGTCAACTAAAAAAAGAAGGTGATTATTATGAAAGCAGCTAAAAATTGTAAATACAACAGAGACTGTAAGGTATTTCTAACCCATCATGCAGTTGACCAATGTTTACTTCGGACAGGAAAAAAACCGTCGGCAGGATATATTCGGCAAAGATTAATGTCGAAATTGCGAACGGGTGCTTCGGTCACTAATAATTCAATAGATGTTTTTATAAATGATGGACTTTTTGCGGTATGCGTTCCGGTACAGTGGGGCTGGCTAGTAGTCACCGTGGTAAATAAAAATAAAGGAGTGGAAGAAAATAAACAAAAGAAAAGCCACGTTTAAATTAATTGAGGCTGAATTATTTAATTATCAAAAAACAAAAAAAGAAATGGAAGAATTAAGGGAGAATATTCTTTCTATACAAGCCGCTACTTTTAGCGGAACGCCGGTTAGTACTTCCCGTCTCAGCGATACCACAGCCCAAAAAGCAATAAAATTATCCTCGTTGGCGCTAATGGAATCAGCCAAGCGAATCGAAGCAATAGAATATGTTTACAACAAACTAAACGAGGAACAAAAAAAAATAATAAGATTGAAATACTGGGAAGGAAATTTAACAAACCAGGGAATAGCGTTAGAAATGAATATTAACCTGGTAACATTCTACCGCTGGCGAAACAGTATCGTTAAGATGGTTGCTGCGAGACTAGGATGGGAAATGTGACCTGGGCATACGTTTTAGAAAATATGCAAAAATATTGCAACTTTTGGAGGCGGTTTTTGATCTATAATATAAGCGTGAAATTTTATTTTGAGACTGGGAACACAGTCTTTGGGATTATCCCTAGAAGCCCCCGCCTCTTAGGCGGTGGGAGTGTTCACGAGTCGCCGCTTTCGGGACGGCTTTTTGTTTGGTGGTGGTGTCTTTGCCTATGTTACCACCTCGACCCTGCACGTATCCAGGTTGTCCTGCTTTAATTATCGGCAAAGGCAGCCGGTGCGAAAAACATAAAAGGCAGGAAGCTAAACGGTACGACAGAGAGCGGGGAAGTGCCGCAAGCCGGGGATATGATAGCCGGTGGCAAAGGGCCAGGATAGTGTATCTCAAACAAAATCCTCTTTGTATTGAGTGCCAAAAAGATGGAAGGTTAACACCGGCAACGGTAGTTGACCATAAGATAGCGCATAAAGGGAACTATGAATTATTTTGGGATGTAAGTAATTGGCAAGTATTATGCGCTTATCATCATAATTTAAAAACTGCTAGGGAAGATAACCGGTGGGGTTAAAGGCGTGTATAGTGTAATGGTTGCACATCCGGCCACCAGCCGGAAAGAGGTGTTCGATTCACCAAACACGCTCCAAATGATGATCTGGCTCAAGGATGGGAATATACAGAAAATGCTAAAAACATTAGTTGGGTACCATTGGCTTCTATATTTAACACAGATAATATCCCGATTGAAGCGGCAAGAATAATTAAAAAGGCGATAGATAAAATGAAAGACCGTAAGAATATTACACAGAAAAATTTATGGCAGGCTATAGAATATTGGGCGACAGATTTTATAAATGGTAGTTAATTAAGGTTGAATTGGATAAGTATGGGGGCTTATTAATCCCTGGAAAATTTTGCCTTATAGAC
>DHGP01000011.1 GCA_002402825.1 Firmicutes bacterium UBA4795 | reverse complement strand
CATCCCGAGTTATTTTTCACGCTAATCCGACCCCCCTAAATTTTTTTTTCTTTATTTTTTCATCCTTTTAATTTTAAAGGAAATGCAGAGGACAAAAAATGATTTAAATCAATTTTCAGAGGATAAAACCCTCTTTTTTTAAATGTGCTTGAAAGAAAATAAGATTTGGAAGAATGAGTTTTTTCCTTTTCAGCACCAGAACCCCTTCTTTTTTCCACTTGGCAATGATGCGGGCGGCCGTTTCCGCCGTAACACCGCTTAAAGCAGCTAACATACTTGAAGTTACAGGCATCTCAATAACAATTCCTTCTTGATTGAGTTTTCCCGCACTTTTTGCCAGCTCAAAAATTGTCGAAGCGAGGCGCGTCTGGGCCCGTAGTAAACCTACCTTACGGATCGCTAGATGAGAACGGAGCAAAAGATCTTCACAATGTTCCAAAAAACAAAGGGCAAGCTCAGGATAGTTAGCCAGAAGTGAACGCAAATCTTGGCGGGAAAATCCACAAGCTTCGCCGTCATTAAGGGCCTGCCCATTTATATAATATTTTTGGTTTTGAAAACTAGCTATACCAAGTATATCTCCGGGACCAGCAATATTTACGATCAGTTCCTTGCCGCCGGTATCCTGGTAAAACAGCTTTACCCTGCCTTTTCTTAAAACAATAACTTTATTGCACGGTTCATCTTCCGTAAAAAGCAGTTGATTTTTCTTAAACCGGAGGGGCCTTGTAATCCCTTCAAGATTTTTTAAAAGCAGAATATTCTTTTCCTGTGTATTATTGTTAGTCCACAAAGGACAGTGAGAACATGGCTCCGGCCCCATATTTATCCCCCTTTTGGAAAAAGCCTTGTCTATGATGCACTAGTTTACGTAAATTCCAACGTAAAAACATTTTGCCTTTTGTTTAAGGGCGTTATTTTTCTTGTTTAAATCAATCTTTATCTGCTATAATATAAAAACATAAAAACGGCCATTTGAACTATATTTAATAAAGTAACTTTCTTTAGTAAATTCAATATAGGCTAACCCCTTTTTTGACGTCCATTTTAAAATTATAGAGGGCACTAAATTAGGTAAGATACAAGTATATAATAACACGAAAAGGAGTAACTGGTATGAACATACTGTCTAAAGATGAACTAAAAACATTAATGGAAAAATCCACGGGGCCTTGTGTTTCGATTTTTATGCCTACGTACCGGACAGGAGCAAAATCCCAGCAAAATCTAATCAGGTTTAAGAATCTGCTCAAAGAGGTTGAGGAACAACTAATCGCTAACGGTCTTCGTTTCCCAGAGGCAAAAGAATTATTGGAACCAGCCCAAGAACTTTTATGGGACGCCCCTTTTTGGCGACAAAGCAATGGGTTGGCTATGTTTCTTTCGTCAGAAGTGTTTCGCTATTATTTTTTGCCCTTTGAATTTGAAGAATTGACCGTCGTAGCGGATCATTTCCATATTAAACCTTTGCTTCGTTTACTTACCGGCGACGGGCATTTCTATATTTTGGCTATCAGTCAAAACGAGGTTAAATTTTTTCAGGGTACGCGCGACTTCATTAAAACACTTCACCTAGAAAGTATTCCCAAAAGTCTGGCTGAAGCTTTAAAGTATGATGATTCGGAAAAACAGCTTCAGTCGCATAGCGGAGGTGCACCAGCAGGAACTGCTATTTTTCATGGACATGCAGTTACCGATGATGCTAAGGATAATATCCTGCGGTACTTTCGCAAAATTGATAAGGGATTGCACGGATTGCTTCGAGAAGAACGGGTACCCTTACTGTTGGCAGGAGTTGATTATCTCTTTCCGATTTATAAAGAGGCAAATAATTATTCCTACCTTATGGACGAGGGGATTAAGGGCAATCCTGAAAGCATGAGTGTGGAAAAAATACACGAACAGGCCTGGGCCATAATACAACCTTACTTTAAGCAGAAACAAAAGGAAGCAATTGACCAATACAAACAGCTTGCAGGTACGGGACGAACCTCTAAAGAAATAAAAGAAATTGTTCCGGCAGCTCACTTTGGAAGAGTTGATTTATTGTTTGTGGCTGTTGACTTTCAGCAGTGGGGAACTTTTAATCCTGACGACAATAGCCTATATTTGCACCAAAAAGCAGAACCCGGCGATAGGGACCTGTTGGACTTTGCCGCCATCCAAACCATTATGAACGGAGGAACTGTTTTTGTAGTCAAGCTGGAAGAAATGCCTGACGATGCACCATTAGCGGCTGTGTTTCGGTATTGATTATTTTAAGGGCCTTGATATTTTGGAGCTGATGGTGGGATTTGAACCGACGGCCTGTGCATTACCAGTTGTTAGCCATAGTGTTTTTATAAATTTTACGTATTAAAGAAAACCAGGAATGTCAAGGAGTTACGGGTTTTTTGACTGTAAGAAATTAACATCCCAAATGGCTGTTTAATACCCGATTCTGATAAAATTCTGATAAAATTTTTTATTCTCCCTGCCAATAATATTGTGGCTTCTGAGCGTGAAAAAATTTTAAAATGGGTATAAAAGAAAGCGTCTTTCGGATAAAATAAAACCAGGCGAGCAAAAGAAGGGGCAAAAAATGTATTGACACAATTCATGTTAATTACATATACTAAAGGTAAAGTAGCGGTAAGCCCGTGGTAGGTTCTCCTGGTGTTCCCTTCCATCGGTTGGCTATAGCCAGGGGGTAGATTAAAGCCTTATCCGGCACGCTATTTTTTATTTTTAAAGGTAGCGATCATCATATCGTACCTTCTCTTTAAAAACGTTATACCATTCTAAATCCCTTCTTTCATACTTCCGGAAAATTCCCCATGAAAAAATGTCTGCTGCCTGCAACCCTTTATTTTCATGGGATAAATGATGATAAATATCTAGGGGTATCCTGGGATCAATCCGGCTTTCTAATTGACGAATAATATAACTGTTAAATTCCCGTACCTCTTTTTTATTCTTACTCTTGTCAATAATTAACTCAATTCTTGTTGAAGCTTTTTCTAAAGGAATTCTATCCAGAACATTCCTGGCAATGAAGTTGTAAACCCTGTCTTTCTTTTTTGTTAGATAATCATAAACCCTTATTTTGTTGAGGGTTAAGGCATAGATTTCAAATGGTATAGCTTGAACCAGCTTATAGAAATACTTCTTAACCTCAATAGAAGTATGGCTGCCCTTTAATTCAGGGTTTCCCTTTTTACGTAATTTCCGGCGAACTGTTTTTTGGACAGCTTTAATTAATACCCTGTTGTTCTGTTCTCCTTGCAAAGTAAGAATCGTTACAGTAAAGAACTTTGAAGGATTTTTGCCAAAAAAGTCAAATCCCAAATCTCCACTTTCATCCAGATACAGATATAACAAGCTACTTTTCCCCCAATAAAAGCAAAATTCACTTTATTTTAACCCCCTCCTCTACCTCCCAGCAAGCACTTTTATTGCCACGTGGCCTGCTTTGGTGCAGGTACTATATTTTGTACCTGCAAAAAATATACTTGACAACATGTTCCGACTTTGCTATAGTTAGTTTGGTAAAATTACATACAGGAGGGTAGAGTATGAGCTTTGGGCAGCGACTTAAAGAACTAAGGAATAGGGAAGGGCTTACCCTCCGGGAACTTGCTTCCAGGGTTGGCTCCAATTACGCTTACTTGAGCCAGATCGAGGCTGGTTTGGGTAAGCCCTCGGAAGAGCTGGCGAGAAAACTGGCAAGGCTTTTCCAGGTAGACGAAGAAGAGTTTGTCTTCCTAGCAAGGGACATTCCGTCCCAAATAGAAGAGATCAAAAATAAATTTCCCAAAATGGCCCCACACTACTTTAGAAAAGTATTGGAAGGTGAAAATAAAAAATGAGAAAGGCAGAAATCAGGAAATACGCCCTGGAGGCCTTGCGCAGGCGGGGATTAGACGAACGGGCAATTAGGGAATTTCGGATTGGCTATGACCCCCGACCCAAAGACTTCCAGCCTTCGGTGGATAAGCTGCTATTTTACGAGCGCCTGGGTTTTTTCAATGCCACCGGTTACATCCCGGCAGGGCGGATTGTACTTCCCTTCTTTGAGTACGGAAAACCGGTTTACGTTCAATTCTGGGACTGGAACCACCGGGACGGCCCAAACTTCAAATATTTAAACCCTTCTGGCTGGCAGAAAAAGCCCGTTGGTTTCGACCTTATCCGTAGGGACAAGCCCGTTTATCTGGTGGAAGGGATTTTCGACTGGCTCTCTATGAGACAGGCTGGTTACATTGCGGTTTGCACCCTGGGAACCAGCGTTAACCTTGAGTACCAGGAGTATTTAAAGAGGGCGAGTCATATCTACATAATGTTTGACAATGACCAGAAAGCGGACAACCCCGGCTAGAAAGCGGCCCTGAAGCTACTACGGGAAATGTATCCGAAGGCCCGGAATATCCTCCTGCCGGACGGCAAAGACCCTAACGACTGCTACCGGGAGAACCCGGAAGGATTCCGGGAACTTATTGACCGGCTGACCAGCCAGGCCAGGGATGTCCTTTCCCTGGCTTTTGAGAGGCTGGACAGCGAGCTGGCAAAGCAGGAATCAAAAACCAAGGTTGCCACGGATGAAATTAAGACCATCTGGCAGGAAATCACTCTTTTAATTGCTTCTGTTGATAGCTCAATCGAACGGGATACCCTGGCCAGATACTTCCACGAAAAGTTAAAACCTTTGGGTGTTCGGAAGGCAGCGGTCGAAGAAGAGATTGACGCCGCCGTTAAAACGTTTAGATAGGAGACAGAGGAAACTACTGGCGGGGAAGAAGAGGAACCGGAACCCCTGGCCGTCTTCCCCGGCCTGGTGGACATCGTGGAAGTACAAGAAACCGTTGAAACTGAAAAAGGCGTT
Organism: Firmicutes bacterium UBA4795; assembly: GCA_002402825.1. Taxonomy (GTDB): domain Bacteria; phylum Bacillota; class Desulfotomaculia; order Desulfotomaculales; family Nap2-2B; genus SCADC1-2-3. The sequence goes on along the minus strand of DHGP01000011.1, from coordinate 11,224 downwards.
GAGACAAAGACCTTGCCTGCTTTCATGATGCTTGAGGACGGACAGTTGAGGTTATCAGATATTACCGGGAAGATGACGATTCCAGGCTTTATGATGACCTGCTGGTTTACCTCAAAGACAATTCCGAAATGCCGGATGAAAAATATTATGACCTGCTGGCTGCCTGGGTGTTTCATACTTACCTGCTCGAAAAATTTCAATATTCCCCGTATCTCTGGTTTTTTGCTGTTTGGGAGCGCGGGAAAAGCCGAACAGGAAAGGGATTGATTTACGTTGCCTATCGGGGCGTTCACGTGGAAAGCCTGCGGGATGCCTATATCGTCCGGCTGGCCAATGACTGGCAGGCAACTATTTTCTTTGACGTGATCGACCTTTGGAAGAAGGCAGAAAAAGCCGGGGCAGAAGATGTTTTAATGAATCGCTTTGAGAAAGGAACGGTTGTTCCCAGGGTAAATTATCCAGACCGCGGCCCATACCGGGACGTGGTTTATTACAACATCTTCGGCCCAACGGTAGTTGCCACTAACGTTCCAATTGGTGGCGGGTTAAATACCAGGGTAATCCAAATTGGCATGCCGGAAGAGGATTTGCCCGATATTCCCAAACCAGCCTTTAAACGGCTGGGTGATATAACCAGGCCATTACTGCAGGTAATCAGGCTGGTCAAGCCGGAAAGAGAACCGATTCTCCGGGAACTTATAGCGGAACTGGAAGAGGAAAAAAGGAAAACCCTCGCCGAGAGTTTAGATGCAAAAATAATCGAGGCCCTGTTCTTTTTAAGGAAAGACAACAAAGTTACTTTCAGGGTGGCAAGGAAGCTATTGTGCTTGATGACCTGGCCGAAATCATGAACGCAGGCAGGCCTGAAAAAAATCAGCTATCAAACCGGTATTTGGGAAGCAAGTTACGAGCGCTGGGATTTACTTTCCTGGGAAGGCAGTCCGGAACGGGCAGAAGCGTTTACGAACTCAACGGAAAACTTATGGAGTTACTGGCTATCAGATACGGCCTAAAAGAAGCAAAAAAAGAGAGCCAGGAGATACCCTCTTACACCCAGGAATATGCTTCACAAACTTCACAACCTTCACAAACCAAGACGGGACAAGGCTTCCAGGGTGTGAAGATTGGCGTGAAGATGTGTGAAGATAGTCTAACCTTCACAGACAAGAATTGTGAAGATAGCCCAACCTTCACAAATCTTCACAGCAATCTTCACAGTCAGGAACCGCATAAATACTGCACTTGTGAGCAATGTGAAGATTGTGAAGACAATACAAGGGTACGGACGGGTGAGCTTCCGGCTGATATTTTTCAAGGGGAGATATAATATTTGCCTTTTATTGCCAATTAAAAGGGAGAGGGTGAAAGACCATGACAAGCTTACCCTTTCTCACAAACCTCCAAACCTCACAAAAAACAAGGAGGGAACTTTATGCATTTAGAGCTTTGCGATTACAAAGCAGCGACCGATCAACTGGCGCAGTACAGAAAACTTAAAAAAGGCGACTATTGCTTGGAAAATAAAAATAAGATGGCAAAAGACAAAAATAGAGTTTAACTCATATTTAAGGTGGGTTGACCTATGGAAGGAGGACTAAAATGGCATTGAAGCAAAAAAGAAATGGAACCAAAACAAGTGCCTTTGGCTCACCGGGAAGAATTAATCACGATTCTACCCCTTTTTATACAAGCAGGTTATATAAAGAGCTATCCAAAGAGGAAATAGTCAAGTACACCGAAAATCCAGTTCCTTTAGAGTTCTTAGATAAAATCTTTTGCAAAACAAGTGAAAATATGGTGGAGCTGCCAGACAATAGCATTCATTTGATGGTTACATCTCCTCCTTACAATGTGGGAAAAGAATATGATGAGGAACTTACCTTAAGTGAGTATAGAGCGTTTTTAAAAAGGGTATGGAGTGAAGTTAAAAGAGTGCTTGTCCCCGGTGGAAGGGCGTGCATTAATATTGCCAATCTTGGAAGAAAACCATATATCCCTCTCCATGCTTTTATCGTTGAGGATATGCTTGATTTGGGCTTTTTAATGCGCGGTGAAATTATCTGGAATAAGGCCTCTAGCGGTAGCCCATCAACCGCCTGGGGTAGTTGGCTTTCCGCTAAAAACCCCACCTTAAGGGACATCCATGAATATATCTTGGTTTTTTCTAAAAATGTGTTTAAAAGGGAAAATCATGGAAGAAGAAGCACAATTTCTAGGGAGGAATTTCTTGAATTTACTAAAAGCGTCTGGACATTTTCTGCTGAATCAGCAACAAAAATAGGACATCCTGCACCGTTTCCAGTAGAATTGCCCTACACACTAATTCAGCTTTATACTTTTGAAGGAGAAGTAGTTTTAGATCCGTTTATGGGTAGCGGACAAACTGCAATTGCAGCGGTAAAGACAAAGCGCCACTATGTGGGATATGATATAAATAAAGAATATGTAAGATTAGCAGAAAGGCGAATTGAACAATTCTCTATGAAGTTTAATACTCCTAAGTTGTTTGAACTTAATTAAAAAGAGTAAACTGATTAGTCAATTAAATTAACTAGTGTTATTTTTAAGAAATAAATTACCTCATGCTTTTACATTGATGTTTAAAACCAGGCATAACAAACGATTATTTGTGGAAAAGCCCATAGCGATTTAACTTGATAGATGGAGCCTGGAATTTGTTGAGTTTCAGGTTATTTGTGAAGGTGAGTTGAAAGTCTGGATTAACAAGATATTCGAGTTATAAACCATTGTAAAAAACCAGGCTTTTTACCTTGGAGAGAAAAATAAACACGAGGTTTATAAAAAATGGCAAAGCCACAGCTAGATAAGACGCTTACCGCCTTAGCCGGTGAATTCCTTGTTGCAGGGAACCTTTGCTTGAGAGGATACGTGGCCTCCCTTACGTTAAAGAACTATCCGAAGGTAGATATTTTCTGCCTTAACCCGAAAAACGGGAAGCAGGTTGCCATCCAGGTTAAAACAAAGCGCGGCGGTAAAGATTATTATATCCCCGAAAACATTGACGAATCTGATCAGCCGTACGTGTTTGTTTATATTCATCCCGACGATAAAATTGATTTTTATATAGTCCCCTCCCAGGAAGTTGCCAGGCTGAGCGCCTTGGAGCGGGAGAAATACCTGCAGGACCGCCCACATGTTCGCAGGGAACAACCGCGCATGTTAAGCGTAAAAACCATCCAGGAATTCAAGGATCGCTGGGATTTGCTTGGTTTGGATTAAAAAGACGCTTAAAAACATGAAGCAGGTGTAAATTTTTTAACCTTCTGTTGGTTGTTTGCTGCGTATAACCAAAAACCTCTGTATACCCCGTTAACTGCTTCTGCTATTAGACTTTTTCACCCTTAACTTTAACCGGAAATGAACTCAAGGCTTACTTGGAGCAATTAAAAAAGGAATGTAAACCTTATTATTGTGAAAAACTCAAAGATTACTGTCAGTATAAGAAGGAGGCATTGAGGCATGAGAGGAAGCATTAGGAAATACAAAGGCAAGAAGGAAGAAACATGGAGGTTGTAGTTTCATTAGGTAAAGACCCTGTTACCGGTAAATACGAGCAGAAGAGGGTTACTGTCAAAGGGAGCATGCAGGATGCCCAACGGAAGTTAAGGGAGCTTTTGCTCCAGGTTGAAAATGGGATGTACGCTGATCCAGGGAAAATGACAGTAGCAGAATATCTGAATGGTTAGGTAGAAACCTACGGGAAATCTAACCTTTCTGTTTCTTCATATCAAAGGTATAAAGTAGCTATCGAAATGCATATCAACCCTGTTCTCGGTAAAATTCCCTTAGCAAAGCTCCAACCCATACACATTCAGGAAATGTACGCCAAAGATTTGGCAGAAGGCAGGAAAGACAATAAAAAGACGGTTGGCAAGGGATTATCTCCAACAACGGTATTGTACCATCACAGGATATTACACAAAGCTTTGGAGCAGGCCGTTAAACTCCTGTTGATTAACCGCAATCCGGCGGATTACGTTGATGCCCCGAAAAAAGAGAAGAAAGAGATTGTTGTCCTTTCTGAGCAGGAGGTTAAACTACTGCTTGATGCAGTAAAGGATAGCTACCTTTACATGCCTGTATTCCTGGCTATTTATACCGGCATGAGGATGGGAGAAATATTAGGCTTAACCTGGCAGGATGTGGATTTAAACCGGGGAGTTATCCAGGTAAAGCAGAATCTCTACCAGAGAACCCCAGGAGAACCGCTATTCAAGCGGCCGAAAACACCAGGCAGTCGAAGAACCATTGATATATCCCCCATTGTGGTTAAGACCTTGAGAGAACATAAAAAGAACCAGGCTAAGGAACGGTTAGCCTGGGGCGAAGGATATAAAAATTATAATCTGGTGTGCTGCTTACAAAATGGTGATACCATTAACCCACCAACGTTAAGCAGCAGGTTCAGGAAGATAGCGCAAAGGTTGGGCTTGTTTGTAACTTTCCATGGTTTAAGGCATGTCCATGCTGCTTTGCTTCTAAAAATAAACACTCCTCCTAAGATAGTATCCGAACGGTTGGGCCATAGTCAAATAAGCATTACTCAAGATTTATATTCCCATGTCATGCCTGGTATGCAAAAAGAAGCAGCCCGTCAATTAGAAGAGCTGCTAAAATAAAACCGATTCTGATAAAATTCTGATAAATTTTGTTCTTGTTGACTTAATGGCAAGGACTTCCAACCCCGGAAGCCTTGCCATTTCTGCAATTTTTGGAGCTGATGGTGGGATTTGAACCGACGGCCTGTGCATTACCAGTTGTTAGCTCATGGTTTATACCGTGTTACCGTGTCCTGCAAGCCTTGATTTTACTGGATATAGAACATTTGCATTCCCCTTCCTGTTTTATCGTTTTCCGCTATGTTTATTAGAAAATTATTAGATAGAATTTTACCCTTCCAGCCAGAATAGAGAAGGGTTTTTCCGTGGGAAGGAGAGTTAAAGCAAATCAATTAGTTGTTCAACGGAAAGGTCAGCCTGATCAAGGATACTTTTAAGAGAGCGCGGCTTTAAAATTTTCTTGCCGTGGACGGGCACAGTAACCAGTTTTCCAGCAGGAGATATAAGAGTATGATGGCTTCCTTCAATGTCAACCAGGCTGAAATTGCTACGCAACAAGGCTTTTAAAACGTCCTTGCCCGATACCCGCGACAGACGTGGCGTCATATGTTTATCATCAGTTCTTGCTTTTCAACCAGCAAGTCTCCTGCCGGTATTGGTCGGCCTAATTTCTCCATTGCTTTTAGGTAGCCTGTTATAGCCTCCCTGGCGTTGGCCAGAGCTTCTTCTATCGTTTCCCCCTCAGTAATACACCCCGGTAAAGCCGGTACGGTAACAGTATACCCCCCCTCTTCTTCATTCCATTCCAGGATGACTTTAAAAACCTTGCGTTCCATAATCAACCGCCTTTCCTTTCCGATTGTAACAGGGACATACTCTCTCACTGCTTCTAACGCAAGCATGAAGCGTGTTGTGAAAGCACTACACGCATGCAAAAACTTGAGTACAGTTTAAGCAACCAAAGACCCCAAGAAGCAAGCGGAATATTGACATATCCCCTTTCTTCTGGAGCTGGTGGTCGGATTCGAACCGACGGCCTGCGCATTACGAGTGCGCTGCTCTACCGCTGAGCTACACCAGCCAGTCGTTTATACATTTATATTTTAACCCGATACCTGAAATATTTCAATATAACAAAGACATAGTACGTAAATTATTTTATCCATGAATAAAAAAGTAAAAACCCTTGGGTTTTTCTAACCCAAGGGTTTTACTTCTATATTTTTACATTGGGGGCATACCGCCGCCCATACCTCCCATGCCACCCATACCTCCCGGACCGGCCGTTTCTTTTTCTGGTTTTTCAGCTACTAATGTTTCTGTAGTAAGAATCATGGCCGCAATTGAAGCTGCGTTTTGTAAAGCCGTCCGGGTTACTTTTGTTGGGTCTACAATTCCCGCCTCAATCATATTAACGTATTCACCAGTTAAAGCATTAAAACCAATACCGGAAGGTGAAGTTTTGACTTTTTCTACGACCACCGAACCTTCTACGCCGGCATTATTAGCAATTTGCCGTACTGGTTCTTCTAGCGCCCGGCGAATAATTTCTACGCCTGTTTTTTCATCACTATTTTCAATCACAATGCCATCTAAAGCTTTAGCTGCGTCTATATAAGCTACCCCACCGCCAGAAACAATCCCTTCTTCAACCGCTGCCCGGGTAGCATTAAGCGCATCTTCAAGCCGAAGTTTCTTTTCTTTCATTTCTGTTTCGGTAGCTGCTCCTGCCTGGATTACAGCTACGCCACCGGCTAGCTTTGCCAGACGTTCCTGTAGTTTTTCCCGGTCAAATTCAGAGGTAGTATCATCAATTTGCCTTTTAATTTGGGATACGCGAGCGCTAATTTTATCCTGTTCACCTGCACCACCAATGATTATGGTCTCTTCTTTTTTAACCCGGATGCTTTTTGCTTTACCCAGCATGTCTATCGTAGCTTTATCCAGTTTAAGACCAAGTTCTTCAGTAATTACCGTACCATTGGTAAGAATAGCAATATCTTCTAACATAGCCTTTCGCCGGTCACCAAATCCGGGAGCCTTTACGGCTACGCAAGAAAGAGTACCCCGTAATTTGTTCAAAACTAAGGTCGCTAAGGCTTCACCTTCTACATCTTCGGCAATTAATAATAGGGGCTTTCCGGATTGAACTACTTTTTCTAAAATCGGCAGCAAATCGGATACCGCACTAATTTTTTTGTCGGTAATGAGAATATACGGTTCATTTAAATTTGCTTCCATTTTTTCTGTGTCGGTAATCATATAAGGAGAAATATAGCCGCGGTCAAAGTTCATTCCTTCTACTACTTCTAGAGTTGTTCCAATGCCCTTGGATTCTTCTACGGTTATGACGCCGTCCTTACCAACTTTCTCCATCGCATCAGCCACTAAGGCGCCAATTGACGGGTCATTGGCGGAAATAGAAGCTACCTGGGAGATTGCTTCTTTGCTTTCTATGTTTTTAGATGCTTTTTTCATAGCCTCAATTGCTTTTTCCACGGCTTTTTCAATCCCGTGTTTTAGAATCATGGGGTTGGCTCCCGCGGCGACGTTTTTCATACCTTCCCGCACAATGGCCTGGGCCAATAAAGCTGCTGTAGTGGTTCCATCGCCAGCAACATCATTTGTTTTTGTAGCTACTTCTTTTACCAACTGAGCGCCCATATTTTCCAAAGGATCGGTTAACTCAATTTCCCGGGCAATGGTTACCCCGTCATTAATAATCGATGGAGAACCAAATTTTTTTTCAAGTACCACATTACGGCCTTTAGGCCCTAAAGTTACCCGTACTGCATCTGCTAGGGCGTTAACTCCTCGTTCTAAAGCACGTCTGGCGTCTTCGCGAAAAACAATTTCTTTACCAGCCAATTTTTTCTACCCCCTTTTTATTTTTCAATAACACCCAATATATCTGATTCTCGCATAATTAAGTATTCTACGTCATCTAGTTTAACTTCATTGCCCGCGTATTTTGAAAATAAGACTTTATCGCCTACTTTCAAATCAATAGTTACCCGAGTGCCGTTATCCAGTAACCTTCCTGGTCCTACGGCTATAACCTCACCTTCTTGTGGTTTTTCTTTGGCGGTATCCGGAAGCACTATACCCCCTTTGGTAACCTCTTCACTGGGAAGCGGTTTCACCACGACGCGTTCACCCAATGGCCTAATCACTACAATCCCTCCTTAACAATTTGATTTTTACTTAAATACCTTGGATTTTATTTTTTATTAGCACTCTATTTAATTGAGTGCTAATAACAATTAAATCATACTTAACAATTGGAAATAAACGCAACTACTTTAAAGAACCAAAAAAAGCTCTGTTGCACCATTTATAAAAAATATCTCATAATATATTTTATTTCCTCTTTTTTATTAAAATTATATTAATTTTTTATTAATACCATCCTGGGTAAACTTTTGTAGTCCTAATATTATTTTTCCCATGGTAAATATTATTATACCAGGACATAAATATCATAATATACGTATTTATAAATAAACTACTAAAATTAACCATTATATGGGTAAACCTTAGTAAATTACTTCTTTGCCTCTCCTTTATTTTGCCTTTTGAAGGATAAGATTATAAATATACTCTGCCGCCAGAACATCTTCTAATGAATTACTGCTAGCTGCCACTACGGTAATCCCTGCATTTATTTGTTGCGCCGCCTCAAAAGCTCGGGCTGCGGCTGCCTGAGCCGGCATGATTCCCTTTTTAAAAGTGGTTCGAGCAATTGTTCCTGTGCATACAACCGGCGCTCCAGCTGTTAGGGCAGCATCGAAGGCCACCCCGCCTGAATTTGTTACGGCAATTACCACCCGTTTGTTTAAGGAACACAAGTTTACTATTTCTTTGCCTAAATTAGGAATTATTTTTTCTATTTTTGCTCCGACTGAGTCAATCCCCTGGCAAACCCTTTGAACTCGTTCCCATCGTTTTGCAGCCGGTCCTGTTCTTGGCTCGGCAATTAAAATAATTTTACTTGCTGCCTTTTGAGCGCTCTCGCCGGCCCTTACTCCTACTTTAAAAGGGTTAACGGGCACAGGGGGCCGGACGTCATCAGGACTAGCGCCAAAAACGGCTATGGCTCCGGCATCCAGGGCTGCTTCCAAACTGGTGGACATATCACATACGTCAACAATTAAAACCAGGTGGCCTAACTCTGCGCCATAAACCGCTCCGCTGGCATTAGCTGTCAACGCTACCCTCATTTTTCGCCTTGCTTTCTTTCAAGTATTGCCGGGCTGCATAGATTCCCGCTGCTCCGGCCGCCATAAAAAACTCACGATCCTGGTCTATACTTCTTCCCATCGTGGTTACTCTTAAACCATATTTTTCCATTATTTTAAGCGTTATAGCGGCTTCTATTTTTATCACCTGGTGTTTTTCTTCTAAATTGTTTTCCTTTATCTGTTGCCAGACATACCTTTCTTTTTCCGGTTCCATTACCGGCACAGGAATTACACAAGGATTTAAAGCTATCCGGCCTAAAGCAGTATGGGTGTGGTGACTTATTCCTTTATGCCTTGTTCGGTTATCGGCAAAACTAATTCGAGGAGTGGCTATGGGACAACCCCCTAAAATATTTACCGCGTTAACCAACTCTCCTTGTTCCACCCCGGTAAAACCAAATTCTGAAGCTGTTCCCGTAATGCCTGGCCCCATAATAGCAACAATTATATCTGCTTTTGCCACCCCGAAGGCCGCCAGCAATCCGCTGTATTTAGTAACCGCTTCATAATCACCCCCGAAGGCTTGCCCGCAGGTAACCGTGGCGGCGATCAACTTTTTTTCTTTTAGTTCGGCAGCCAGGTTGCTTAAGGCTAGGGGTAATGCTGCTCCATCAGTCATCAAATAAACAACCCTGGCCTGACCACGGGTTAAATAATGAATGACGGCGGTTACCGGGGCCAGCATACTGTGTAAACTGCCAATTACTACTGGTGTTCCTGCCAAGGAGCGTGTTTGCTGGAATAAATAATTTTCTGGATGTTCTTGCTCTTCAATAGCTAACACTTTTACCTGACAAGGGGTATAACGTGTCTTCATGATATGTCCTGCTTCGGCGGCTTCTTTTTGTTCCTGGGTTAGGTTGGCCATCACAAAATGCGCCCCACCGGTGCCTAACTTTTTATACACAGCAGTGGTATTTAAAACCACTTCATCGCCTGGTTTAACAGCCCCAGTTAATAAATTGTAATTAATTGCTTTTTCTTCTAATCCATCTACCTTTACTTTTATGGTAGTTATGTTATGATTAAAAGATAACAAACGTAAAACTTTGCCTCTCCGGATGCGAATCATTTTAAATTTAAAACCTCCGCCTTTTTTGAGCCGCGCCAGATAGTTATTTTTTTCCTTAGGTATAATAGCACTATAAAAAAAATAATTCAATCTATTGACTAATTTTTGGAGCTAAGGTATAATTCAACCTAATTTTAGCGTTAATTATTAAAGATTATGCAAGTATGGATTAAAAATATTAAAATGGGAGGAAAGTTATATTATGGAAAAAGTAAAATTAGAAAAAAATAACCACGTAGCTACGATAACTATTAACCGGCCGGATGTTTTAAACGCTTTAGATTTACAAACTTTTGAAGAGCTTGCCCAGGCCAGCCGTAAGGTTGCCGAAGATGAAACAATCAAAGCGGTAATTATAACGGGTGCGGGCCGGGCTTTCTGCTCTGGCATTGATTTAACTTTTATTCACCAAATTACTTCTCTTACCCCGCTGGCCTTTAGGCAAAAGCTCCAGGAATTACAAGCCGTCTTTACCAGTTTTGAAGAAATGGATAAACCCGTTATTGCAGCGGTAAATGGTTTTGCCTTGGGAGCTGGATGTGATCTTTCCCTGGCCTGTGATGTTAGAATAGCTTCAGAAAAGGCAGTTTTTAGTGAACAGTATATTAAGGTCGGCCTTGTGCCTGATTTAGGGGGGACCCAAAGGCTGCCGCGTATTGTTGGCCTGGGAAAAGCAAAGGAACTTATTTTTACCGGTGAGATGGTAAATGCCCAGGAGGCCTTAAGAATTAACCTGGTAAATAAAGTGGTAAAGGCGGAAGAATTAATCCCTGCCGCCCAGGAGTTTGCTCAAAAAATAGCCCAGGGTCCTTCAATAGCCATTGGTCTAGCCAAACAAGCTATAAAAAAAGGCCTGAGTACTGATATTAATACTGGCCTTTCCTATGAAGTGTATAGTCAGAGCATTTGCCTTAAGACAGAAGATTTTAAGGAAGGGGTAAATGCCTTTAAGGAAAAAAGAGCTCCAAATTTTAAAGGAGAGTAAGGCAAGAAAGGGGTTAAAATATTTAAATGGCTTAATTTTATATCAGGAGTGTATTTTTAAATCTCTTTATCCGTGAATTCTAATTAGTAAGGAAAATTACCCTGCTGCAAAGCTCCTTAATTTTTTAGTCGGGGGTGGCGGCTATGGTTGTTTTTCTCCACGTCCAATACTGCCATTATTTACCTCCAGGTTAAAATTTTTATGGTATTTAAAAAGTAATTAAAGATCTTGATAAATCAAGAAAAAATAATTTCTTGTTTTTATCAGGAGAATTAAGTAAAATATTTTTGAAAGTTGGATTGTATAGGATGGAGGAGCTTTAATGGCGGAAAAAGGAACATGGACG
>DHGP01000037.1 GCA_002402825.1 Firmicutes bacterium UBA4795 | reverse complement strand
GTCATAATCATATTTACTAATACATAGCCAGGAAAAATTTTTCTTTTATTTATTTTTTTGCGGCCATCTTTTATTTCAATTTCATCTTCTACGGGAATTATAATTTCAAATATTTTTTCTTCCATGCTCATGGAGCAAATCCGTTTTTCTAGATTGGCTTTTACCTTATTTTCGTATCCCGCGTAAGTGTGAATAACATACCATTGTCCTTCCATAAATAAGAGACCTTGAAATTAGGTCCCCACCTCCATAAGACTTATTTTATGATTAACTGAAGCAAAAAACTTAAAAGCGAATCAAAAAGCCAAATAAGGGCGCCAACGACTACTACGGCCACCAATACTACCCCGGTATATATAGCCACCTCCCGACGGGTAAGCCAGTGTACTTTTTTTAATTCATTATTAACGCCGCGTAAAAAATCTTTTGTTTTTTCAAGATATTTTGAACGCTCTTTTCTTGCTATCGCCTGTTTTTTTTCCAGTTTTTTAAGGGGTACCACATTTTTTTGCCCTGTTTTAGGTAAATAATTTTTAGACGACTGATTTTTTTCTTTGGTCCTTTTAGCCTGGTTTTTCATAATTTCACACCCCTAAAAATTGCTAAAGGTTTTTCCCTAGGCTTTCATTTACCACTACCTTGTTTCTTTATGCAAAGTATGAGTATGGCAAAACTTACAGTATTTCTTCATTTCTATTCGGTTAGGGTCATTTTTTTTATTTTTGCTGGTAATATAATTACGGTGCTTACATTCGTTACAAGCTAAGGTTACCTTAACGCGCACAGTCTTTATCCTCCTGTTGCTTTAGGTCTTAAACCATCTTAAATTTAAAATATCACTTTGCCACAATGTTGTAAAGGTTATCATAATAAATAAGTAGTGTCAATAAATTTTAATAAAAACTACCCCCCCCTCTTACCCTTTATTTGCCCATTGAAAAGAAGCAAAATAAAATGTTATTATTAAAGAAAGCAACTAAGCGACATTTAGCTACCAATATCTCAACAATCAGCCTGCAGCAGGAAAATGAAGGATGAAGGCTAATGGTTGAATAATTAAAAAAATTTTTTAAATGGCCTAAAAAACCCTTTATTTAAGGAACTTTTTAGCGAAATATTTGTCTAAATATTTAAGCGGGTTTATTTCCGTGCCCAACAGGAGTGCACATCCTGTGGAAAAAATAAAAAGTTTAATTGACCAAGCAAAGCAGGGGGACCAGGACGCCTTTGCTGAACTGGTTGTATTATACCAAGATAAAGTTTACGGTCTTAGTTATAGTTTAACAGAAAGTCTGATTGACGCGCAAGATTTAGCCCAAGAAGTTTTTCTTCAGGCTTACCTGGCCATAAAAAATTTTCGCGGCGAGGCGGACTTTGGAACGTGGTTACACCGGATAACGGTTAATCTTTGGTTGAATAACCACCATAAGAAAAAAATAAAACCGGTCTTTAACCTTGATGCGCCACTGGGAACAGAAGAGGGAAAAATGATGCGGTTATTACCAGATTCCAACGACGGTCCAGAGGAAATAACCGTGCAAAAAGAATTTAGACAGCAGGTAAAAGAGGAGCTAAAAAACCTTTCTCCTGCCCATCAGACCGTTTTAATTTTGCGGGAAGTGGAAGGGTACAGTTATACTGAAATAGCCAATATCTTAAATTGCTCGGTTGGTACGGTGCGGTCCCGGTTAAATAGAGCCCGCCAAAGTTTACAAAAAAAACTAAGGGATTTAACTAATAATAGGGGGAAAGAGGCAAGTGAAAATAATAAGCTGCCGTAAGGCAAGAAAAATTTTTTCAGCTTTACTAGATGGTTTTCTTGCTCCCCAAACTGAGCAGTCCTTAAGAGAACATTTGTCTTCTTGTCCCGCCTGCTTGAAGGAATTTTCTTTTCAACAAAGGATAAGTACGGCTTTGCGGGTTGAAGAAAAAAAACCAGCCCCCGCGGAATTTACCGCAAAAGTAATGGCCCAAGTTACCGCCCAAAAGATAGGCTCTAAAGCCATGAGGCCCCAAATCAGCAAAGGTATTAAGAGTATCTTAAATAATAAAAAAGCAAGCCACCTAAGGTATAGCTTTGCTGTAGCGGTATTGTTTTTTCTAGTTATAGGAACTTCTTTTGGTTTAACCCTAAAGTACCCCCAGTATTCTTTTGGGCCCTTAAAACAAATCGTAGCCCAAAATAAAAAGGATTCATCTTCCTCTCTCCCCAAAACAGGTTTAAGAGAAAATAAAAAGGCTCCGGCAAAAATAAGCATAGCTACCAATAATCAACCAGGGGTTCAAAACCGAGAACAACCAGAAGCCCAAAATAATGAAATTAAGGAGCAAACCAGTTTAAATAAAAGCCAGCCGGCTCCAGGCAAAGTTTCTAACAAAAAAGTAAGTAACGGTAATAATAAAAGCCTTAAGGTGGCCGTAAATATCCCGGAAGCTAAAGGCCTAAACCCAGTAATAAAGTATGAACCGCGCGCATTTTTAAATCAGCCCCGGATTAGCGAAAGCAATCTTTATAAGATAAAAGTTGATAATCTTACCCAGACCCAACAAAAGGTGCAGGCCCTGGCTAAAGCAGCAGGGATTAGTTGTCAAAATCTAGGCCAGCAACAAAAGGATGGAAAGTTGATGGGCATATTACGAATGGAAGTACCGGCAACCCAAGCAAAAGAATTTACGTCGCAAATATTAACCGTAGGAAAAGTTTTTGACCAACAAATTGAAACAAAAGACCTTTCGGCCAGATTTGCCGAAACCTTACAACGTTATCAAGATTTAATTGTCCAAAGGCAAAATGCCCCTACCGACGGCCAGGTAAAAGAGTTGGAAGCGCAAATAAAGGAATTGGAAAACCAACTTACCACCTGGGACAAAGAAGCCCAGTACCAAGCGATTATCCTCTGGCTAGAAGAGTAAGCTTATAGTTTAGCTAACCGGAAAATAATCACGGCCGCTTGAGCCCTGGTAAGGTTAGCTAAAGGAATAAAATAACCATTAGGAAAGCCCTGCAACAGCCCCGTTTGGGTAACAAAACTTACTTGGGCTAACGCCCAGGAGGGGATTTTATTTTTGTCCAGGTAAGATAAATTTTTGGTTTCCAGATTTAAGGCTGAGCCGTTTTTAGTCCGGGCTAAAATAACCGCAACTTCCAACCTGGTAATCAGCCGGTCGGGGTAAAAATATCCGTCAGGATAGCCGGTAATAATCTTTGCCTGCCAGGCCCTTAATATTTCCTTTTTGGCCCATAAGGGCAGCGCGTCAACAAAAGGATTAGGGGACGTAGAAATAGAAGAGGTGGTTAGCTCTTGAAAGTAGCGCATAAGCATTACCGTAAACTCAGCCCGGTTAACCGGTTGGTTAGGTAAAAATTTACCGTTAGGGTAACCGTTAAGCAGACCCTTTTCGGCGAGGATATTAATTTCCCTTTCGGCCCAGTGGCCTTTTATATCGGCAAAAAACATCCCTGTTGGGGGGACAGTTAAGTATTTCCCGGTCACTCCTCCTTCCCGCTCTTGAACCGCAACTATTTGAATTGTTTTTATAGTTGGGCTTTCCCTGATAACTAAAAACTGTCCTTCTGAATCAGGAATAATGGTGGTCTTAACTTCTCCCGGCCCATAAAGATATAGCTTGCTGGCATTGGTATATCCGGAAATTTGAATCGCTTGGCCCCACGAACGAATAGTTGCCTGCAGTACAGGAGGCTTTATTCCCGTTTTTGAACTAGCTTTAACTTCGGCTAATACTTGGTAACGCTGACCCGGAATTTTTAACCGCGTAAATTCAATTTCTTCACCTGCTATTAAGTCTTCCGCCTGAACAGGAAAACCATTTTTGGTAATTAAAGTGCGGGTAGTAACCAGACCCTTAACAAAAATATTGCGGTCCTGTCCAGCATAATTTGAAACACCGTTTTTAAAATCTAAAGAATTGTTTGGTTTCTCTCCGGTAATTTTAAAGGACATTTCTTTAGTTTTTTGATCATAGCTAATAAATTCACCGGGTAAAAAACTTTCCCCTTCCGCCACATCTATGCGGGATACTGTTTTTTCATCTGGGTTTTCATTTTTATCATTTTGACTTATTAAACGAACCCAATCTCCTGATTGCAAGGCAAATGAGTTGACCAAACGGCCCCAACGGTATATTTTTGCCTCAGGGGTTATTTTTAATAAGCGAAATTGATTTTGAGCATCCACCAGGTAAAGACTACCGCTTTCCCGGTTAAAATAAACAACCTGGCCATATACCGCCTCATGATAGGCCATAACCGTAATTACCTGCTGTCCGCTTAAAAGAAGCCCCACCAAAACACCCGGCGCTAACCCAGTTAAGTCAACGGTTTGATCATTTAACCACACTGGCAGCCGAAGAGAAAGCAGATTGTATTTTTGGCCATCCGTTAAGCTAAGTTTACCGCGTTTTTCATCTATGGCTAACAGTGTACCTACGGCCAAATTTCGTTTTACGGCCACATAGCTTACTTCTTTACTTGCCGGAGAAAGCTTTAGCTTTACCGCCATGCCAGGCGCTAGTTGCCCAATCTCCCCACTTACCGGCAAACCAAAAGGCAAATCGGCCGGGTCGCCTTCTTGTACTGTATCTACAATCGAGACGACGGCCCCTGAAGCTAAAATATAAGGCTCTTTCTGGTTAATAAGGAACAACTGATTTTTTGCCAGGTTAACCTCCTGGATAAAGCCTTCGGCTTCTTCAAAGGAAGCTTTTGCCAACCATAAGGTCTGGGTGAGGGGATTTACGGAGGCAAATAATTCTGCTCCCGTAGGAAAGACATTTATTTCGCTGGCTTGTTCCTCGTTGATCCAAAAGGGAGCAGACGCATCCAAAGCTAAATAATAACCACCCTCCCACCTTTTTGAATCAGCTTCTAAAAATAAGGGGCCTTGAGACAGCGTTATTCTTTCTGCCGCCTGAACACGCCAGATTTTGCCTTGTAAATACAAGCCTTCCTCTCCCCAAAATACCTCTTCTCCTGGTAAAATATAATCACTTCCCCAGGAAGTTAGTTTTTTACCTAAAGCATTTTTGCCTTCTTGAGGCAGGGAAATGGTTTCTCCCCCGGTTAATTTTATTTCTTTTGCTACCGAATCAACTTTGTTTACCGTATCTTGGGCTAATTTCTGCCCAAAAACCAAAGCAAAATCCTGTCTTAAGTTAGAACCTCTATAACCTTTTTGCGTAACCTGCGTTGCTTTTACCATTAAAGTATACACCCCAGGTACTGGCTCAGGAATAAAAACCTGTTCCACATTATTTTTTTCATCTCTTTTTCCCTGACTGGCACCATTGCCTAAATATTTTCTTCCGTCCGGCGCTATTACTATTAAATCTAAATCATTAACCAATACTTTTTTATTTCCCGGTGTACCAGGCGGGTCTGTCCAAGCCAGGGTAGCTTTAAAGGGACGCTGATTACGATTTGGGGAAGCATTATTCTCCTTAAGCTCAAAAGTATAGGTTTTTGTTTCTCCCTCCGCCAACCCGTCTTTTTCCTCTAAATAACGAAAGGTTTTTTCTTTTAAGGCTAACACGGTGCTAACTAGGTCCAACCGCCCAAAACCAGCCCCCGTAACCTCCAAATGAGCGGCTCCGTTAATTAATAAGGCTTTAAGTAAGGCGGCAGTAGGTAAGGCAATTTTTTCGTCCTTTTGCAAATATTCTCGAAGCAAAGCCACCGCCCCACCGCCAACGGCTGCGGCCATGCTTGTCCCACTTAGCCTGGTATATTGAGGGAAGGCGGAAAAATTACTGGATACTAAAGGTGAACAGACAGAAACAATTCCTGCTCCTGGAACTACCAGGTCAGGTTTTAACCGCCCGTCAGCGGTAGGACCCCGACTGGAAAAACATGCCAGTTCGTTAACGTTATCATTATCATAACCAAAAGCCGGGCGTACATTTTCCGTAGCTCCAATAACTAAAGCGTTTTTACTGTTTGCCTCGGCGGTAATTGTTCCGGCCGCGGGCCCTTTATTCCCAGCCCCAAAAATAACTAAAAAGTCAGGGTGGCGGCGCATAAAAGCATCGGTTTGAGCGGCATTAGATAGATAAGCATTGCTTTGACTACCCCAACCATTAACGTAAAGGTAGGTATTGGCTTCAAAAGCAGGAAGATAAAGAGCAGTAACATCAGCCGGGGGATCAATTTCCCCCTCTTTATTAAGAATACCTTGAAAATAAAGGCTTGCCTCAGGAGCCAGACCCGCAAATTTGCCTTGTGAAGCAAGTCCGGTACCGGCAATGGTTGCCGCCATGTGGGTCCCGTGACCCACCGGATCGTCCGGCTGCGGCCGGCCGGCCAACGATTTAAGCATAACTACCTTTGGTTTTTGTCCGGGTTTACTTTTTAAATCTTCCGGTAAATCTTCCCACTTCCCTCTTCCCAGGCCGCTGTCTGCCAAACCTATCACTTGATTTGCTCCTGTCAGGCCATCAATAGAAATAAACCCAGGAGCAGCTAAAGGCTCGGCTCCAATAATACCCGCTGCCCGGTCATTTAAAAATTGGGGCGCAATATAGGGTTCAATCCGGACCACCTGAGAAGAAGCCGCCAACCTTTTTAAGGTCGCCTCAGATATTTTAGCCCTTAAAATTACTCCTTTTTCCTTTTCCCCCCTTATAATTTCTCCTCCAAGCTTTTTTACCTCCTGACTAACTTTTGTTTTATCTTTAACGTCAGCTACAATAACATTTACGGTTATGTTTTTTTCAAAAGATGTTGAATTACCAGTCTTTTTATTTACGGTATCATTTAGTAACGCATCATCTTCGTTGAAAGTTTTTAGTTTAGCTTCAACCTTGATTTTTAAAGGATTATGGTTAACATCTTTTATAGGACTATAGTTTATCTCTTTATAATAACATTTAGTTCCCAAAAGGAGTATAATTCCAAAAACTAAAAAAAGAAGTACCCACCTTTTTAACTTCATCTAACCTCTCCCAACCTAAAAGTCTTAATTAAAAATAATCAAGCAGTTATCAGAGGAGCACTCATTGCGGTTATACCAATATTATTGTTGACAAAAAGCTGGTAGCTAATTATATAATTACTCAGAGTAATTTAGTTTTTATTATAATAAATTAATCCTTTAATGTATATCCTAAATTCAAACCAGGTATTGTTAATTATTGTTAATTAAGAGAAATGGGGGGTTTTAATGGTCAAAAAGAAAAAATATAGTTCTCCGGCTTTAATGATGGCTTTTATCCTAATGGCCACATTAATGGTGACTCAGGCAACCTTTTTGCTTCCGGCCCAGGCCCAACAAATAAAAGTGATGGTAAACGGCAAAACACTTAAGGAGGTTAAGGCAGTTATGATAAACGGACGGGTTTTAATTCCTTCGCGTGCCGTAGTCGAAGCCTTAAACGCAAAAGTAAACTGGAATAACCAGACTAAAACTGCAACGGTAAAGAGAGATAAAATCAGTTTAGAAGTAACCGTTAACCGTCAGGTAGCTTATCTAAACGATAAACCCATCACCCTGGATGTCCCGGCTAAACTTATAAACAATAAGCTCTATCTTCCCTTGCGCCTGGTAAGTGAATCCTTGCAGGCAAAAGTTAAATGGGAGGAAAAAGATTATACGGTAACCATAATTGATAATTATTGTCCTTGGTGTATCCCGCTATCATAAAAACATGAACCCTGCTTTAAAGGCAACACATATATAACGTAGGGAGAGATCAAGCTTTTGGTCGAAAAACAAAGGGGTCTTTGGGCCTTAAATAAATGGGCCGCGATATTTTCTTTTTTTAATTTAATTCTTTTAGTCTACTTATCTTTTCACCGTTCTTTTACCCTGACTGGAATATTCTGCTATAACCAAAACTGCCCTTCATGGCTTCTTTTGGTTGGAGAAAAGGTTTCTGTTGCTGTTGCCGGGGCTTTCACTGCTGCCGGATTGGCTATTTTTTGTTTTTTGACCCGGCAAAGTAAACTAGGGCAATTCTTAGCCTTTCTCTTGGCCCTTTTGGGGTCTGGCGTAAGTTGTTACTTAATTTCCTTTCAGGTGCAAGTATTAAAAAGCCTATGCGTTCTTTGTCTTATCTCAGCTGGCTTTTTTTTTCTTACCCTAATCATTTTAGGGATAGATTTTTTTATCCAAATCCTGAGGGCAAAATCCTTAACCAACCAAAAAGCAATTAATTAAAGGTGTTCATGGCTGCGTCTAAACCTAAGGTAACGATTATTTTTACCGCTTCGGCGGCCTTCAAGATAATTTTTTCCATTTCTTTTTCTTCAAAAGGGGTAAAATTACCTAAGACCCACTCCACCGTACCATGGCCTTCTTGAGTATTCGAACCTCGAACCTCGAACATCGAACATCGAGAAGGCCGGCCAATACCAATACGCAAACGAGGGATATTTTTGCTCTGACAGCAAGCAATGATAGAACGCATTCCTTTGTGTCCTCCATCACCACCAGCCGTTCGAATCCGAATCTCTCCCAAGGGTAAATCAAGGTCATCATAAATTACCAATAAATTGGTCAGACTTAATTTATATAAGTTTAATAAGACTACTATTGCTTCACCACTGTTATTAACGTAGGTTAAGGGCTTAGCCAGGATAATTTTTTGAGCCTCCAGCTCTATTTTTGCTACAAGCGCGTTTTTTTGCCTTAACCATTTTCCTTTGTAACTAACGGCTAACTTGTCTACCACCCTAAAACCAACGTTGTGCCTACTCCGGTGATATTTTAGCCCTGGATTACCCAGACCCGCTACTAACCACATTTTAAACCCTCTAATTAATTAAAAAGTTCACTTACCGAAAGATCTTTATGAATTCGAATGATTGCTTCACCCAATAAAGGAGCCACGGAGAGTACCTTTATCCGGTCTAACATTTTTTCAGGCAAAATAGGAATGGTATTAGTAACTATTATTTCCTCAACTGGGGCTTCCATAAGTCGTTGTCTTGCCGGCCCACTTAAAACAGGGTGGGTACAGCAAACATAAATTTCTTCCGCGCCGGCTTCCTTTAAGGCCACTACGGCTTGTTTAATTGTACCCCCCGTATCAATCATATCATCTATAATAATTACCTTTTTTCCTCTTACTTTACCTACAATATTCATTACCTCTGCCACATTAGGTTCCGGCCGGCGTTTATCCACAATGGCTATGGGAGCCTTAATGCGTTCAGCTAGTTCCCTGGCCCGGGTAACCCCGCCCAAATCAGGTGAAACCACGACCACATTCTTTAGCTGGAGTTGCAAAAAGTACTGGGCTAATATAGGCACGCCTGGAAGATGGTCTACGGGAAGGTCAAAAAAACCTTGAATTTGCCCCGCGTGCAAGTCCATAGTCAGGATGCGGCGGATGCCACTGGTCGTAATTAAATTAGCCACTAATTTAGCCGTTATAGGAGCGCGGCCGCGGGTTTTGCGGTCCTGGCGGGCATAACCATAATATGGTAGCACAGCCGTAATACGCCGGGCTGACGCCCTTCTCAAAGCGTCGGCCATAATCAACAACTCCATTAAGTGGTCACTTACCGGCCAGCAAGTAGGTTGAACAATAAAGACATCTGCCCCCCGTACACTTTCTTTAATTTCAACGTAAATTTCCCCGTCTGAAAAATGAGTTACTTGCGCTAAGCTAAGTTCTATGCCAATATACCGGGCAATTTCCTGACTTAAAGTTGGGTTAGCGTTACCAGTAAAAATTTTTAAATTTCTTTCACCCGTCAATTTCTTTCCCTCCCCTAGGGTCAAGTTTCTGATGCCTGGTTTATATTTTCTTTTTTCATCCGTTTTTTCTCTTTTGTCCAATTAGGAATATTCCGCTGGCAACCCCTGGCTACACCCAAGGCGGCCGCAGGCACATTTTTGGTAATGGTAGAGCCAGCCCCAATAAAAGCACCAGCTCCTATTTTTACCGGAGCAACCAGGTTGGTATTGCTTCCAATAAAAGCTTTATCTTCAATTATGGTTAACCATTTTTTTTGACCGTCATAATTACAGGTAATCGTCCCCGCCCCAACATTTACCCCTTGTCCTATATGGGAATCTCCAACGTAGCTTAAATGCGGGATTTTACTGCCTTCTTCTATAATCGCCTGCTTAATTTCCACAAAGTCTCCCACTTTTACCTTACGGGCAAGACGGGTGCCAGGACGAAGATAAGCAAAGGGGCCTATGGTACAAAAATCCCCAATTGAGCTTTCTACAACCACTGAATTTGAAATGACTACGTTATCTCCAACCTGTACCGATTTCAGGCGTGTTCCGGGGCCAATAACACAATTGGCTCCTATCCGACACGCTCCTTCAATTATTGTAAAAGGGTAAATAACCGTATCCGGTTTTATTTTTACCTCTGAATCAATAAACGTAGAAAGAGGATCCAATATAGTCACTCCGGAAAGCATTATTTCGTTACGCACCCGCTGCCGCATAATTTCCTCCACCGCGGCTAATTGACAACGGTCATTAATCCCTTGAATCTCCTCCTCATTTTCTGCCAAACAGGTGGCCACTGGTAAACCTTGATGGACATAGGTTTTTATAACATCCGGTAAGTAGTATTCTTGCGCGGCATTTTCTGCCTTTAGCCGGGCCAAGGTTTCAAAAAGACCCTCGGCAGCAAAACAATATATCCCTGAATTAATTTCTTGAATGGTCAATTCCGCAGGGGAAGCATCCTTTTGCTCCACAATTTTAACTATCTGTTGGTCAGAATTACGAATAACCCTGCCGTATCCAGCAGGTTCAGCTAATTTGGCCGTTAATACAGTAGCCATAGTTTTAGAAAGGGAAGGCGAAAGGTGAGAAGGAGGAAGAAAACACGCGCTCTTTTGAATACTACACGCTGGCGGCTGACTTTGGTGAGTTTCAATTAATCTAACCAGGGTGGTGGAAGTAATTAAGGGTGTATCACCACCAAGGACTAAAATATCCCCGGCAAACCCGGCTAAAACCTTTTCTGCTTGAAGTAGAGCATGGGCCGTACCTAATTGTAGTTCCTGATAGACTACCTCCCCATATGTTTTGGCCAGCGGAACAACTTGCTCCGCACCAAAACCAACCACCACAATTATTTTTTCCACCCCTGCTTTTTTTACGGCCTTCAAAACATAAGTCAATAATGGCCGCCCACAAACATTATGCAGTACCTTAGGCAAGTGTGAACGCATTCGTGTTCCTTTTCCGGCGGCCAAAATTACCGCGGCCACCGGTTTAATTTTCGGTTTAAAACAAGGTTGCATAATACCCCTCCGAGACAGGATAAAAAACTAAGGAAACAAATTTAAGTCCGTACCTAACGTATTCTTACCTCAGTGACCTCCAAATTTATTCACCACCTTTTTTTTAAGGTTAAAACTTCTCTTACTAAAGCCAGATCAGCTGGCTTATCAACATCTATCCCTACTTCAGGAAAATTGCTTTTAACCACTGCCCCCCTAATGTTTAAAAGCCAAGAAACGCGCTGGGTTGCTTCAGCTAAGGTAATTTGGCGAAGCAAAAAACGGCATAAAAAGCTAGTTCCTAGTAATCGTCCTAACTTTAAAGGACTTTTTCGGGCCTCAATAAACGGTAATCCTTTTTCCGAACAGCGGGTAAAAACAGCCGGGTTTAGTAAAACCAAATTCCCTCCGGTAAACACCCCGTCTTTAAGACTAACGTATGTACGTTGGATCCTGGACAGCGGAATATTTAGCGCCGTAAAATAATTTTCGATTACCTTCTGGGATATAACTGGATAAAAAAGGTCGGCACAGTTTAACCTCTCGCACTGGTTAAGAAAATCTTCCACTGCGGCGACGGTGAGTAAGGGAATATCAGAGGTGACAATAAGAGTATAGCGGGTTTCGGAGCAGTACGCTAAACCAAGTCGAACATTTTCCAGCATGTCTTGCCCGGCGGAAACTATTGATACCCGGTTGATATTCAAGTAATCAGCTAATTCTTTTTTAGGCCCCACCACTACCACTTGATTTATTCGGGGCGTATTTAATAATGCTTCCACCACGTATACCACCATTGGTTTTTCTCCAATTGGAATCATGGCTTCATGGTTTACCGGACTGCAATTTTTAAGCCTGCCATTATTAGTCCTGCCAGCCAAAACAATTGCTTCTATCATCAGATTCACCTTATTTAATAACTATAAAATAATTAAAATTATTGCTTATTATTTGTCGCCAAAAGAAATTCCTTTTTCCTGCCGTAAACTATTAAGCAGAGCCTCTTCAGCATTTTCTATATGCTTTTGGGCCAGTTCTTGCGCCAGGAATACATTACGTTCACTAATAGCTTCAAGAATTTTTTTGTGCTCTTCTGTGGCTACCCTTGTTCTACCGGGTTGCGCTAAAGAAGTGGTACGAAAATGCTGAATTTGAGTTTTTAAAAGCGTAATAATCTGCTCCAATCTTTTATTACGGCTAGCCTTATAAATAAGGTCGTGAAATTTAGTATCTATTTCCACCATATGGGCTAAATTTCGCTCATAATCGGCCGGCAAAGAAAAATCATCCCACTGATTACCACCTTTCAAAAACTTAGGGCTAGAATTTATAAATTTATGTTGGTGTAAAATTAATTCTACTTCTTCCAGCTCTTCAGCCGTAATTCTTTCGGCCGCAAGGCCAGCCGCTAAGCCCTCCAGCACAGCCCTTATTTCTAAAATATCAATAATATCTTTTGCTTTTACGTCGGTTACATAAACTCCTTTACGGTAAGCCGTTACCAAAAGTCCTTCTAGTTCTAGCTTCCGGATAGCTTCCCGCACCGGGGTTCGACTAACCCCTAGCTCTTCGGCCAATTGAGCTTCCATTAAACGTTCCCCTGGTTTCAGTCTTCCTTGCAAAATGGCTTCGCGCAAAGATTCATAAACTATTTCCCTTAAAGGTTTATACTGGTCAAATTTAATAGGCTTAAGACGTGGTTGCTTTTCAGTCATTTTTAACGCTCCCTTTATAAATGGCCAAATATTTTAGCTAAGATAAGTGTTAATCAAATTGACTTTTAAACTATAATTATTTTGCGTGATAAATTGGGTCGCCGCAAATTCTGCCGCTTCCAAATCCGGGTACAAACCAAACACGGTAGGCCCGCTGCCGCTCATATTTACCCCTAAGGCTCCTGTTTCTGCTATAAGCTCCTGTTTAATTAGGGTAATCTCCGGATAAAACGAGGCGGTAACCGGTTCCAGAGCGTTATAAAGCAAACCGGCAACGCCCTTTAAGTCTTTTTGCTTTACCGCCTTAACCAAAGTCTGGATATTTGAAGGCGGGCATTTTAAGTTCATCCGATCATATGCCTGATATATTTGGGCAGTAGTTACACTAAAGGGTGGATTTACCAGTACTACTCCCCACGGCGGCAGGGAGGGCAAGACCATTAACTGCTCTCCCTTGCCCCGGGCTAAAACTGTGCCCCCGGTCAGGCAAAAGGGAACGTCTGCTCCCAAGCGCTCACCCAGACTCAGAACTTGAGCCTTAGTTAAACCCAAGTCCCATAACTGGTTTAACCCTTTTAAGGTAGCCGCGGCATCCGCCGAACCTCCTGCTAAACCAGCCGCTACTGGAATATGCTTTTCCAGAAAAATACAAACACCCTTTCTGCAGCCTGTATATTCTTGCAACAACAAAGCAGCTTGATAAACTAAATCATCCGAACCGGCAGGAGTTAAATTGGGAGCATAATAAATAGAAATACCACTTTCCTTTGCTTTAAAAACCAACCGGTCCGCCAGAGCAACAGTTTGCATAATTGTTTCCAGTTCGTGATAACCATCGGAACGAATCCCGGTAATATTTAAAGACAAGTTTATTTTAGCCGGAGCTAGTAATTCAAGCAAGCCTTATCACCTATAAGAACAATAATTAAACGTTAGCTTTAAAATACCTTTTTTTTAATCATAAATCTAATACCCTTTAATATCAAGGTTTTTAATTTTGGATTCGTTGTTAAAGTACCATCTTACTATGAGATACCTTCTTATCCCAACTGATTAACCAAATACCCGCAAAATCTATCACCTTGCCTTAACCGTTAAGAATATCGTATCCTATTTCGTTAATTAACCTTTCAGTTAAAATTTTAAGATTTCCTGCTCCAGTTCCTTTCCTTTACTCTTACGCTCCGCTTTCTTAATCAGCATTTGCAGGCGATATAGAAAATAATACCTATCATCATTTAGAACTGACCCTTATAGAAGTACGTACCTGTGTAACTTTTATGTGGGGGTTGTCAGTAAAAAGGGCATGGTGGGGTTTGGATAGATGCCATGTTTGGATCATTGAAGACCAACTCTTTTCGAGAAAAATTTTTATACCCGAAAAAAGAAAAGTCCCACAAACCCCGGCAACGAACGGGCCCTGCGGGCAGTTTTCGAACTTGCTGGTTTTTAAGGTGCCAAAAACCCAGGTTTCATCAAGCTTAAAATGCACATGGTTAAACAAAGCCTTTTTTGTGGTATAATCAGTTCAAGAAAGATTAGGTGGTGAGGACAGTTGATTTACAAACTACCCGTGATAATTTTTAAACTGTACGACAAGGAGTACATCGCCCGCTGTGAGCCATTGAGGGCCACCGCCACGGGGGACACTTCAGACGAAGCATTAAAAAATTTAAGAGAAGCCATAGACGAAATGATAAGGGAATCTGGCCGGGAAGCGGTATTTCAAGACATCAACCCCGAAGTCGATGTGCAGGTGCTCGAGGTAAGCGTATGAACGAGTTTCCGGAGCTGAAAAGGAACGAATTCGAAGCTTTTTTATTGCAGTTCAGCAAGCCCGGCTCACTTAAAATTAATATGTACGTGACGCTCGTAATTATCATGAAAAACCATTCTGCCACCACATTCAGGACATATTAACTCCATGCCTTCTAGATACCGCAAAAAATTTTCACGATAGTCCTTATCATTGCGCCCTAAATATGCTATGATTATTATGCTTGTGGTAAGGGCTTTGAGTTGTTAAATGCAGGCAGCATTTAGAGGAGGAGGGCCTAACCGTATTTTTGCTTCTTCGTGTCTCCACTTCCAATCTTTCATTTCGCTCTGATGCCTCCCAAGCCGGTCACCGGAACGATTCAGCCTATTGTGGAACAATGGCTGGCCGCAGACGAAGCCAAACCCAAAAAACAAAGGCACACGGCCAACCGAATCTACGAACGTCTGGTGCAAGAATACGGTTACCGGGGCAGCAAAGCGAGCATCCACATGCTGGTCCACAAATTAAGGCAAAAAGAACGCGAAACCTATGTTCCCCTCTCCTTTGAACCGGGCACAAACGCTAAAGTCGCGAGTGGGGTACCGTCACCGTAATTTTAGCCGGGGAACCGGTCAAGGTTGAACTTTTTGCCTTACGCCTGACCAACAGCCGCTTCTCTTTTTGCCAGGCTTTTCCCAGCACAAAACAAGAGGCCTTCTTTGAAGGGCACCGGCGGGCCTTCGATTTCTTCGGCGGTGTCCCCCTAACCATCACCTACGACAACTTAAAAACAGCCGTCTTCAAAATCCTTGAAGGGCGCACCAGAATAGAACAACAGGCTTTTATCGCCGGATCAAAGCCACTACCTTTTCGAAAGCATCTACTGCAACGCCGGCCGGGGAAACGAAAAAGGCCAGGTAGAAAATTTAATCGGCTTTGCCGAAAGAAACTTCTTTACCCCCATCCCGGAAGCAAACTCTCTCGAAGAACTAAATCTCTGGCTAAATGACCAGTGCCTGGCCTACGCCCAAAACCACCGGGTACCCGGGGCAAATTACACCATCGCCCAGGCCTTCGAAGAAGAAAGAAAGCTCCTTTTGCCGTTACCCAAAAGACCCTTTGAATGCTGCCGCGTTCTTTCGGCAAAAGCCAACGCCAGCCAGCTGGTGCGCTCACAAAACAACTTTTACTCCGTTCCTCAGACCTGGGCAGGCCGGGCGCTCGTTTTAAAAGCTTACGTGGACAGAGTGGATATCTACGCCAACCATTTATTGATCGCTTCCCACCCCCGCCTTTACGGAGAGAAGCGGGAATCCTTCGTCCTGGACCATTACCTGGATACCCTGCTCCTGAAGCCCGGAGCATTAGAATACGCCAGACCGTACAAAGGAGCAAATTTACCGCCCGTCTACAATAAATATTTGGCCGCCTTAAAGGAGCACCACGCCCGGGCCCAAAAAGAATTCGTAAAAATCCTTCTTTTACATCGGCAGTGCGGCTGGGATGTGCTCGACCTTTGCCCTGGCGGAGGCTTACCGCCAGGGTGTCTATCACGCCGAAGGAGTCAAGCACATTGTGAAGCGCCTGAGCGGAAAATACCTGGCCACCCCCTTCTTGACCACACACATCAAAATCAACCGGCCGGAGCTGACCAAATTCAACCGGCTTTTAGGAGGGGTGCTCCATTGAATGCCTCGACCGATTTGCTCTTACAGAACTATTTAAAGCGCTTAAAACTCCCTACCGTCGCCCGCAACTACAGGGCGCTTGCCCGGGAGGCGGCCGAAAAGAATTGTCCTTACGAAGAATATCTCTGTTCTCTTTTAGAACAAGAAGTTTTGACCAGGGAAGAACACATGCGCCAAGTCAGGATCCGCCGGGCCAACTTTCCGGTACTGAAAACTTTAGAAGGCTTTGATTTTACCGCCATTCCTTCTCTAAACAAACAGAAGGTTTTAAGCTTAAGCCAGGGAGAGTACATTAAGCAAAAGGAGAACGTCATTTTGATCGGCAACAGCGGCACGGGAAAAACCCACCTGGCCATCGCCCTGGCTCTATGTGCCTGCCGGCAGGGGTACCGGGCGCGCTTTTACACCGCCCCGGGTCTGGTTACCGAACTGTTGGCGGCCAGCCGCGAATACAGGTTGCCCCATTTTGAAAAACAGTGGCTTAAGCAGGATTTAATCGTAGTTGACGAACTGGGCTACGTCCCTTACACGCCCGAAGGCGCCCAAATGTTCTTTCGGGTGATAGCGGGCCGCTACGAGCGGGGGAGTGTAATCATCACCTCCAATTTGGAATTTCCAGAGTGGACCCAGGTACTTGGCGAAGAAAAGCTGACCGCCGCGCTTTTAGACCGCCTGACGCACCGCTGCCACATCCTGGTGATGAACGGAGAGAGCTATCGCTTCCGGGAAAGTTTGAAGCGCAGGGAAGAGGACTTGGCTGGTTAGCTAAAAGGGGCTTCGCCCCTTCCGCCGATACCGGGTCGGATTAAAATCCGACCCGGTATCGGCGGCTAAAATTACATCTAAAAACAAGGAAAATATCATGGATAGTGGTTAATTAATTGGGCACTACCTGATGAGGAGGCCAAAGAATTGTTTATCCGCTGGAAGGGAAGGTACGCTTATCTGGAGCAGCGCTACCTGGATCACGGGAAGGTTAAGTGCCGGTCGAAATATCTCGGCCAAAATCCGCTTGAGGCATTGGCGAAAATGTTTTCTGGGGGGGAAATTGATCAAGATACATATGAAAAAATTGCCAAGTGAGAACCGGAAGGGATTTTAAAGCCGACTACCGACGGCGGTCTAAACATTAACGAGGGACCGTTTGGATTCTTAAAGGGGACGAGAATTGGTCTGTTTTTCGGTCACCAGTGGCTTTACGGCCGGGTTGATAAAGATGAGTACAGTTGGCATTTGGTAGATGAAAGCGATAATCTTATCGGTCTGAAACCCGGCATGAAGGCAAGGTTGTGGTTTTGATTTACCAAATTTATTTAACTTGAAGTAATTTATTCATAATCATAATCAATACATCTGGGTGGGTCCCTTTTTAATTAAAAAGGTGGGTCACTTTTTCATTGACAAAAGCATGATGTGTGTGTATGTGTGATGATGATGATGATGTGTGTAGATTCTAAACTGATTCTATCTTTAAATATACGGTCCTGGTTCATATTTCTCTATATGGACTCCTTCCCAAGAGCAATTTGGATTGACACAAACTGTCCAGTAGTTATCATAATAATCAATTCCTCCTAAGTCTTTATATAATGTATAAGTATCCCCACCACAAACAGGACAAGATTTTTCCTTTCTGGTGAGTGACCCAAATTCTAATCCAAGGTCAGAAACCATTTCCTGAATTTTAGGTCGTTTCTTAGCCTTTAAATATTCAATAAGCTTCTTCTTCAACACTGGTAAAATATCTTCTTGATGATAGGGGTTTAAATATAACAGTAAGGACATTCTAAATCCTCTCCTTTTCATTTATTTCTTCACAAACATTTTGAAATTCTTTCTACCATTTTTCCTTTTTTAACTCCTCCAAACGCAAATTAAAATAGTAATTTCTTCGTTTTTTACAAACTCAAAAGCAAATGAAGTCTTTATATTCATATCTTTAATTATGGCATTTATGATGTTTTCAAAATCACCTAAATTTGTTTGAGAAGGACATACCATAAGGATAGTTAACCATTCGGGGATAATTGAACTAAACTTTGCTCTTAGGATATTGAAAGCATTATATGCCGTTTCAACAGGGTCCTTTCCTGAGATAATTACCCAATCTCTGAGTTTTAAAGGTTTACCTAAATTGTCACCTAAATAAATGCATTCACATTCAATATTATAGGGGCAGACCCTACATCTTGCTTGAACTAAATGTGTTATGCCAAGATGTGAACAAGTTGTGGGTTTATCAGAATTGATTGCTATTACCACATTACCTACAATTATTTCTTTGGGTAAGCATTTGACCGAATTCTCTAAAAAGAAACAGTTTCCCATTCATTTCACCCAGTAAGGGTTTACCCCTAATTTTGCAAAGAGATACCAGGCTGTTGCTCCGAGATGTCCTCTATGAAAATATTGCCAGTCAAAACCGGTGGTTAAACCATCTTTTGACGCTGCAGGAATGGCGCCAGCTGAAAGTTGAGCCTCTTTTATGGTCTTTAAAAGGTTTTGGGCTTTTTCCTTTTCTCCCACTACTTGATACGCTACTGCCATCTGGGCTGTTCCCTCATACCAAATCCCATCCTTATCTGTGTTAAAATCAAAACCATCCCCATCAGCATGATGCCCTTCTGCATATCTTAGAGCCCTTATGTAGCTTTGTGCCTCATCTCTAAAAACCAGAATTGCCCATGCCTGAACATCAAGGGGTATTACATCCTTGTTAATAGTAACCCCGTCTAATTTCGTCCCTGTCCAGAATTTATCCTCCTTTTCATCCCACATCGCTAAAACAAATTTCCTGGCATGCAAAGCCCTCTCTTTCCACTTTGTATTTTTTGTCAATTCATAAAGTCTTATGAAAGCCACATAAAGGTCAAGATTGTGTTCTGTTGATTTATAAAAAAGCTTCTGAGGATCAGGTTCCCAGCCATCAAAACCACCCAAATAACCTCCTGCACCACGATTGTCCTTGAGATTTTGTTCAACCCATTCGCCGAGCCTCTCCGCTGTAGAAAGATACTCTGCCTTTTTAAATCTCTCGTATGCTGAGATCATGGCAATCATAGCCCAGGCAACATTGCCGGTATGTGTGCTCACTGAAAACTTATCTTCAAACCATTTCTTCTCCGTACAATTCCAGAATCCAGGAAGTCTTGCTGAACCTTCTTTGTTATTAGGCTTCCAGCCAGGAAAGGACTTTAGGTCTCCACTTGAATAGGCGTTCCTCAGTCTTCCGTCATTGTAGAATCTGTCATTTTGGGAAGCATATACAAAGCCATCAGCAAGAATTTTTGCCCTTCTCAGGTCATCTGGCGTTCCCCTTGCGAGAAAAGCCAGAAGGGCAAGGGCATTATCATAGGTGAATGCCACATTTCGCATCACTACATCAAAATCATTTTGTTGAGTTGGTTGCGTCTCATAACTTTGTATAAATCTCAATTCATCAGGTCTTTCTAAATCAAAGCGAATATCGTCTAAGTAAAAAGTTAATTCTTCATTAGGCTTAATATGATTCCATTTTCCATTCACAATCCATCCAAAGCCACTAAGCAAATAACTGAGGTCTTTACCTTTAAGGTCTATGGTGTATTGTCTCCATTCCCTACTCAAGGTTACCATAGCTGTTTTTGCGTTTGAAAACATCTTAGGAGCGCAGGGTACCTTTGGGAGGGATTCTTTGTAAGGTTTATCTGGCCAGCCTGTTCCACCTACAAAAAACTCTACCTGCTCACCTCCTTTTTCGCCCCTGGCAAAGAAAGTTAGTTTGGTAGCACCAGTAAGGTTAAAGCCAGCATTTGGGTAATCTCCCCAGTTCTGCTGAGGCTCTTTGGCATCAGTTGGAAAGACTCCGTTCATAAAATAAAAACCACCCCACCCCCAATACTTAGTAAAAAAAATTGTTGTAAGAACTTTGTACAGCCTTGGCCACCTAATGGCTAAATAAGAATAATCTTGAGGTTTAAATACAACTTTTATACATGTCGCGCTATTATGATGTGGTTGTGGAATCTTTGTTTCGCACTGATCCACTTCCATCAGCAACTTACAATAATGTTTATCATAAAATTTATTATATTCTGCCTCCATCTTGGCCATAACAGGAAAGTGATTTCCACCAGAACCAACATCCGTATATACATCAAAGGTTTTGTGGTACTTATCCATCATATCCTTTATCCACTGAAATTGAGGAATACTGGCAGAGGAAGGTTTTGGATTAGGGTTAGATGAAGGTGAATTACCTTTGGAGCAGGAAATTAGGAAAACAAGGAGAGACAAGGCTAAAAATAATCTCACTAAACCTTTCATTAGAAATACCTCCTTTGGATTTATGCTTGGTTATTTCCCCTTAATAGTCCTTTCTTTTTCGTAAGATTGCCCTCTCACTAAATCTTCTTGCATTCCAAAAATAATCAAAACAAGGCGTATTGTAACAATACACGAATAGATACCAATAATACCTTCGATAGTCATTAAAATAAAAATAGCATCACTTAAAAAACTAAAAGATAGACGCAAATTTTTCACGATTGCATATTCATACTGGCTGATAAAATATGCAAGCAAGAAAAAGGACCAGAATCCCAACCATAGAATCCACCACCAAATAATTAATGGACTTTCTTTTTCATCCTGCCACTTGGAAGGATTTTTACCGACTTTCCAAATTTCGGTCATTGCCTGATATGGCTTAACCAAGTTTAGAAAAGGAATGAAGTAATATATCGTAACCGATTCAGGTTTAAATCTCATTCCTTGTGCTCCAAATCCTTGGCAATTAAGATTTGCTCGATATTTCCACTTGATGAATGCGATCCAGGTCATGACTAACGTGATATAGAACGCCAAAACTATTAACACATACAGGGTTGGATGGAAAGGTCCTAATCCAATAGTCAATGACAGGTTGGAAATGTTAGCAATTACAAAAAGAATGTCTGCGACTAAGAATAACTTTAGCATCATTATAAGAAATCTGGTGAGCCTCGTAGGGTCTTTAGTATAATGATACTTTTGTACCATCTTTAATGCCTCCTATTTTCCTTTCTTGGCATTGCGGTTAGCTCCGTACTCCTGCCATGTCTCTTCCAGTCTTTTACGAGCGAGTGCAGATTTAGTGTTCCAGTCCTTTCCCTTGTTGTCCAGGCGTATGTAGCGTGGATGTCCTCCCCAAACATGCTGAAGCAGGCGGTCAAGGCGAATAGCTTCCTCAGGTGTTTCGGGACGGTGGGCATCAGGCCAGCGCCGGTATGCCTCCGGGGCACCGTCCGCCGCGGTGACAAGATGGATAACCGCATCATAGCGGCGGTAGTGCTCCTCACGCCTTGTTCCCGTGTAGGCGAAGAAGCCCTCTTCCTTCCAGCCACGCGCCAGCCAGTAAGCCAAGGGATCGAGGCTGCCGCGGTGGCAGAGGACAAACCGCGGCTCCGCTTCTTGCAGCCCAACGCGCACAGCGTCTTCCAGCGCCATCTGGAGCAGAACCATCAGTCTTTGAAAAAGAGGCTCCGCGGGAGAGACACCGAGCCAGCTTATGAGTGAGATGGCTTCGGGCAAGGCTACTATTTTACCGTTCCACCCCGGATCGGCAAGTAGTTCCCTTATAAGCGTGGTCTTCCCGCCGCAGGGACCGCCTGTCAGGACGATGAATATAAGCCCACTCATAGAGGGAATTCAACCCCGATGCCTTCATCAAAATGTGTGCCACAACTGTCATACGTATGCCACTCAGCTGTTATCGTATCTCTCCATTCCAAAATCTTCTTTTTGACTTGTGCAGGTATCGTGTGGGAATGATACAGTGAAACTAGAGTCCGTGCGATTTCTCTGGCCAAAAACTTATTTCTCAATTCAGCAATGTACACCGTCCTCATTGCAAAATCCTTAACGACGTAGTAGGGCTTTCTACCCACAATTTCTTCTCTTAGTGCATCAAGCAGTGGTTCAACGGCAGCTGCGCCCAAGGCAACGCATTTATCCCAATCCTCTTTTGCTATCCAATACCAGGCTGCAT